>NZ_CP082162.1 GCF_023101665.1 Bradyrhizobium sp. 195
GTATCGCGGCTCCAATCCCGAAAGCCCGCAAGTCGTTCAAGGCCGTTTCGGGGTTGCCACTGTGCGGATCAAGGCGATCTCGCTCCTGGCCGACAATGTGGCGTCCGTGCGCTTCCTGAAGGAGAGCCGCAAGGGCGAGGAGACGCGCGTGACCCATTGGGTCTCGACCCTGACGTTCTCCTATGCCAACGCGCCAATGTCCTCCGCCGACCGTCTCATCAATCCCCTCGGCTTTCTGGTCTCGGAATATCGCGCCGATCCGGAGGTCGTGCCATGAAACGCTTCGCTCTCTTGATGATTTTCGCCCTGGGATTCGCGGGGCCGGCAATGGCCTTGCAACAGCCCTCACCAGGTCAACATGATGCCCGCGTGAGAACCGTGACCTACGATCCGGCCAACGTCGTCAAGGTCAACGGCGTGATTCGGGCGTCAACCCAGGTGTTGTTTGCCGACGATGAGGAGGTCGCGCATGTCGCGATCGGCGACGCGATTGCATGGGAGGTCGCACCGGCGGGCTCAATCCTGTTCCTTAAACCCCGCGAGAAACATCCACCAACCAATTTGCAGGTCGTCACCACGCGCCCTGACGGACGCAAGCGCTCGTATCAATTCGAGTTGTCGATTGCCGAGACGACGCTGGCGGACAGCTACTTCGTCGTCCGCTTCGCCTATCCCGGCGACGAGATCGAACGCCGCCGCACTGAAGCGGCCGCCCGCGGCGCCGAGCGGGAAGGCGCGCTGGTCGAGCAGACCTTTGACCTGCATCATGCCTATGGCGCGCGCAACTGGCGTTTTTCAGCACAGGGTTCGGTCGACCTCGAGCCCGAGGCCGTTTTCGACGACGGCAAGGAGACCACGTTCCGCTTTGCAGGCAACCGCGAAATCCCCGCCATCTACCTGATCAACTCCGACAGCTCGGAAAGCCTGGTGCCGAAGGATGTCCGCGGCGAGCTCGTGGTCGTTCACGCCACAGCGCGGGAGTTCCGGCTGCGCAAAGGTGACAACGTGCTTTGCATTTTCAACGAAGCATTCGACGCGGTGGGGATCAACCCGGGCACCAATACCACAAGCCCGTCGATCGAGCGGCGGGCGAAGAAATCACCACTAACCCCAAGGCCACGATAGGCGAGGGCGATATGACCGAACATCAGGATGAGACGATCGCCGGCGACCGCGGCATTACGCCAGTGGGCGGAGGGGACAATGGCCGTACAGCGATGCTCAAACGCGGCTTTGGTGCGTTGGCACTCACCGCCTTTGCCGCTCTGATCATCTGGGGGACCTGGAAAGGCGATAAGCCGGTTAACGATTCCGCCCGGAAGCTGGTGATCCGCCAGGCGGCGGCGTTCGAGCCCCTCCCGGAAGCGCCGGCCGCGCCTGTTACCACGGCCGCAATTGGAGCCGCTCCGGTCCCAGCCACGCCAGCGGCTCCTGCACCCGCCTCCGACCAGCTTCTGGAGAGCGCTCGGCGCGCACCCGTGCTGGCCTATAACAGGCCCAATTCCGCTGGACGCGCGGCCCACGACAGCGTGACCGGAAGTGTCGTCACTGATCCCTATGGGTTCGGGCGGGGCGAGCCGCGCAACGACCTGGCCGACAAGCTGAAGCCGACCCCGATCGAGGGCGTGCGCGCAGCGCGGCTTCCCAACCGCAACCTGCTCATTACCCAGGGCACCTCAATCCCCTGCGTGCTGGAGACGGCGATGTCCTCGGACGTGGCCGGCTTCGTCTCCTGCGTCGTGGTGCGCGACGTGATGTCGGACTCCGGCAACGTGGTGCTGATGGAAAAGGGCACGCAAGTGGTTGGTGAATATCGCAGCAATGTGCGACGCGGCTCAAAACGCCTGTTCGTGCTGTGGACCCGCGCCAAGACGCCGACCGGCGTCATTGCGGCATTGGCCTCGCCGGCCACCGACGCGTTGGGCCGCGCCGGTTTTGACGGCGACATCGACACCCACTTCTTTGAACGGTTCGGCTCGGCGCTCCTGCTGTCGATTGTCAATGATGCCGGCTCGATCGGACGTCAGCAACTGCAGGACAGCTCCATCCAGATCAACAACACCACCGGCGCCACCAACACCGCCGCAGCCATCGCCGTGGAGCAGTCGATCAACATTCCGCTCACGCTCAATAAAAACCAGGGCGAACTGGTCAATATCTTTGTCGCCCGCGACGTCGATTTCTCCTCGGTCTATCAATTGCGGCGGACCGAGACCCGCACGCAGATATTAGACCGCACCATCCCCGGGGGCCTCGCAGCCCCGGCCGTGGTGACAAAGTGAGCGCAGTACACTCCATCGAGCGCGATGGCAGCCGGCTCGTGCTGGCGCGCTATCTCGAGCCGTTGGCTCCGTATCTCGCAGACAAATCCCTGACTGAAATCGTCGTCAACCGCCCCGGCGAGATCTTCGTGGAAGGCCCCGGCGGCTGGACCCGGCACGAAGCGCCAGCTCTGACGCATGCCTACCTCTCACATCTGGCGACCGCGGCCGCCGGCCACACCCGTCAGGACATCGGCCCGGAGCACCCGGTGGTGTCGACCAGCCTGATCGGCGATGAACGCTGTCAGATCGTGGTTCCGCCGGCGGTGCCAACCCGCACGATCAGTCTCACGATTCGCAAGCCGTCGGCTTTGACGATGACACTGGACGCCTTTGAGCAGGCGCAACTGTTCGATGAGGTCCGCGTCGCCAATGACCAACTCACTGCCGACGAGGATCGGCTTCTGGCCCTGAAGGAGGCCGGCGCCTGGCGCGACTTCCTCCAGCTTGCCGTTTCAACGCGCCGCAACATCATCATTTCCGGAGCGACTGGTTCGGGAAAGACCACGCTATCGAAGGCGTTGATCGCGGCGATCCCGGCACAAGAGCGGCTCATCACCATCGAGGACACCGCGGAGCTTTTCATTCCTCATCAGAATTGTGTGCGGCTGCTTTACGCTAAAGATGGCCAGGGTCTCGCTAAAATTGGACCGCGCGAACTTCTGGAGTCCTGCCTGCGGATGCGGCCCGATCGCATCCTGCTGCAAGAGCTGCGCGATGGGACAGCGTTCTTTTATCTGCGGAACGTGAATTCGGGGCACCCGGGATCGATCACTACGGTTCATGCCGACAGCGCCAGGCTGGCCTTTGAGCAATTGACGTTGTTGGTGAAGGAAAGCGCGGAAGGCCGCGACCTTCATCGCGACGACATACGTTCGCTGCTGCTGCTTCTCGTCGACGTCGTCATCCAGATGCAGAAGCGGGACGGCCGCTACCGCATTTCGGAAATTTACTATGACCCCGTTCGCAAACGCGACCAGATCAGTTAGGGCCGCGCAGGGCCTAGCGGTCGCGCTCGCCGGCTGCGGAGTGTTCCTGCTGGTCGCCTCGAACGTTCTGCTGCTGGGGCTCCGGCTTCACGATGGAGGACTGCATTGGTCGGAAATAGCGACGGGCTGGCCGCGTTACGGCGCTGACCCGCGCTTCGACCGCTGGCTGACCCTTTCGACCCTCGCCGGCGTGGTTGTGGTCTTTGGCTTGCTCGGTGCGCTCTTCCGGCACCGACCTCTCCCGCTTCACGGCCGCGCGCGTTTCGCTTCCGAGCGCGAGATCAAGGCCGCTGGCCTGCGATCCAAGCAGGGCGTGCTACTCGGCCGCAAGGATGGTGCGCTGCTCTGCTTCGGCGGATCGGAACACGTCCTGGTCTACGCGCCGACCAGGGCCGGGAAGGGCGTCGGCTATGTCATTCCAAACCTGCTCAATTGGCCGGATTCAGTCATCGTTCTGGATGTGAAAAAGGAGAATTGGGATCGGTCCGCAGGATTTCGCGCGGCCCACGGGCAGGAAGTCTATTTGTTCGACCCACTCGACGAGAACGGTCGCACCGCGCGCTACAATCCGCTTGGCTATGTGCGCATCGATCCCGCGGACCTCTACGACGATCTGCAGCGCATCTCCGTCATGCTGTTTCCGGCCGAGAGCCGCGGTGATCCTTTCTGGTTCGAGGCCGCACGGTCGGCGTTCGTAGCAATTGGCGGCTATGTCGCGGAAACGCCAGGTCTGCCATTGACGATCGGTGAGATCCTACACCAGCTCTCCGTGGCCCCGGACCTCAAGGCACACTTCGAGAAAATTATCGCCGTTCGCAAGTCCGGTCCCTCGCAACTCTCGCGACATTGCATCACGTCATTGAACGACTTCCTCGCCGCGTCCGAAAACACCATGAACTCGGTGCGGAAGACGGTCACGGCCAGGCTTGGCCTCTGGCTTAATCCTCGCATCGATGCCGCCACATCCACCAATGATTTCGATCTGCGGCAGTTGCGGCAACGGCCGATGTCGATCTATCTCGGCGTCACGCCGGATAATCTCGACCGCATGGCGCCGCTTCTCAATCTGTTCTTTCAGCAAGTGGTCGATCTCAATACCCGCGAGCTGCCGGAACAGAACTCCAAACTCAATCGCAAGGTGCTGCTGTTGCTCGATGAATTTCCGGCGCTGGGCAATGTCAACGTACTTGCGAAATCGGTCGCCTTCATCGCCGGCTACGGCATCCGCCTGCTCACCGTGGTCCAGAGCCCGGCTCAGCTGCGCGCAATCTACGGGATTGATGCGGCCCGCAACTTCATGACCAACCATGCTGTCGAGGTGGTATTCGCGCCGAAAGAACAGGATGTCGCAAATGAACTCTCGGAGCGCATCGGCTACGATACGGTCAAAGCGCGCAGCCGCAGCGGACCGAAAGGGCTGGCAACGCGGTCGACCAGCGAGACCGTCTCCGAGCATCGGCGCGCCCTGATGCTGCCGCAGGAACTGAAGCTGCTTCCAAAATCCAAGGCCTTCATCCTCGGCACCGGCCTTCCGCCCGTCATCGCTGACAAGATCGTCTATTACGAAGACAAGGCATTCCTGTCACGTCTACTGCCGGCTCCTGTCCCAAAGCTGCCGACAGGCCGCTCGAACGCAGTGCTTGATGCGGAACTCAAGGAGCTTCGCTCCGAGGTCGCCGAGCTTCGCGCGGTATTTCGATCCCGCCCGATGACCGACGAGGAAGTGGCCGATCCCTCCACAATTCCCGCCGACGCCTCCTTCGATTTTGGGGACGTGGACGTCGATCTCGAAGGGCTGTCTGAGGACGACCTGAAAGCCTGGACCCTGAACTACATCGATGCCCAGGCCATCCCGCCAGCGCGGCGGACCGGCCGGAAGCAGAAGGGGGAGCAGCATGAACGACGGGCATGACGCGAGCGGGGATTTCAGCCTGGAGCGGCAACGCCGCGCGGGGCGCGCTTCCGCGCGAGACAAGGGGGACAACGAGGCCATAGCAACAGCCCCCAACACGCCTTCATCCGCGGAGGTCGCCGATAGTGCGTTTCCGGACCGCATCCGACGAAAATATTTCGTGGTGGCCAGTGAATCCCAAAAGGACGGATCCGACCGCGAAGCGCGGCTCTATGCGGATGAGGGGAAAGAGTACCTCGCGTTCAAGGCCACTGACGATCGCCTGGTCACCCGCATAGCTGCCGCAGAAGTGATCCGGGACATGGTCAGCGTGGCACAACATCGCCAGTGGGAGGCACTTCACGTCCGTGGTTCTGTCGAGTTCCGACGCGAGGCCTGGCTCGAGGCTAGCGCGCGCGGGATGGATGTGAAAGGCTATCAACCAAGCGAGCTTGATCGCCAGGCGCTCGCTGACCGACGAGTCGCGTGGGATCGAGCCCAGGCCCGGACCAACGATGCCGAGGCTCGTTCCGCCTCCGACAAGCCACTGCAGGCGGATAGGCTCGATTACGACAAGGGCGTTTCCGGACGTCTGATGGAGGTCGGTTATGGCCCCTACCGCAACCGCCCCGACGCGGAGCCGTCAACCTATGTAGCCATCGAACTGGACGACGGCCGGCGACATCAGGTGTGGGGCGTCGGCGTTGTAACGGACGTCGCAGATAGTGGCGCCAGGCCTGGCGACCGCATCTCTTTGCGAAGGGATGGCGTCGAACCCGTCATCAGGGCGATCAAGTCCATAGACGCCGCCACAGGAACCGCTGGCATTGAACGGCGCCAGATGTGGCGCAACATGTGGAGTGTGACGGTGGAGGCACGCAGTGCAGACCGACTGGCCGCCGCCCATGATTCCGACCTGCTCGCGGCCCAATCTCAGATTGCCGTCATCAACAAGCTTGTCGAACGCGCTCTGCCGAACGATGAGAATGCTCGCCAGAACATTATGGCTTTCGCCAAGGAGCGCATCGCCCAGCATCTGGAGAACGGGCATTCGTTTTCGCGGGCGACAGTCAGGGAACCGGTTCGAGATCGTCATCCATCGGAAGGAGATAAGGCGATCCGAATAGCTCAGGCTGGTGAACGCGCGAGAATGCGTGAGCGTGAGCGCTGAATGCACGAGGTCAATCAATGGGCCGAACTAGGCTTTTGGGAAAGTACCCCCGCTCGAAGACAACCCAACCGTCGCGACAATGCAGAACGGCGGGGATCGAAATCCTGAAGCCGCGAATTGCTGGTGGCGTGACACGTAGACGTCGAGTGGCCAGTACCCTAGGGCAGCTGACTCTTAATCAGCGGGTCCCAGGTTCGAGCCCTGGTGCGCCCACCATATAAATCAAACACTTAGCGCTGATCGCGATACGGTAAGTGGCTTCATTTTACAGGCCATTTTACAGTTTTGTTCGCGCTTCGAGCTTCAGCACCGCAGCTTCGGCGAGCTGAATATCTCGGCCGAGATAGTGTGCATCGAGAATGGCCTCGACGTCCTTCAATGAGTGACCCGTCACGGGCGCGATCTGCGGCACGCTCGCGCCGGCAATTGCCAAGCGAACCACAGCGGTGCCTCTCAGGTCGTGAAACGTGAGGCCGCTGATGCCAGCTCGTTCGCATGCCTTTGCCCACGACGTCCGAAAGCCGTCTGACGTCCAGGGCCGCCCGAGCGTGTTCGTCAGGATGAGCGGTCCTCGGCGCTCCGTGGTGTCGAGTAGGGCTCGCAGAGGGCCCCCGGCGGGCATCGCGACACGCCGGCCGCCTTTCGACTGCCGAAGGCGAATATAAGGGCTCTCGTAGGCAGACCATGGCAGTCGCAGCATATCTCCCTGCCGTTGCCCACTCCACAAAGCCAAGATCAGCGCGAGCTGGATCTCGCTGGATGCGACCGCGAGGACAGCGGCAATGTCTTGCTCGGTCCAGATCTTGTCCTTGCGGTCAGCTACGTAGAGCCGGCCGCCGCGCTCGCATGGATTGGTGGTGATTATGCCGCGGTCCTTCGCGAAAGACAGGATGCGCGCCAACACCGTCCATGCCAGATCAGCCTTACGCGGCGTGTTTGCGTACTTGTCTCGCCAGCTCTTGAAGTCGCCGCGAATCCTGCGGTCGGCGAGGGCAGCAATTGGCAAGTCGCCGAATTCGTCTTCAATCAGTTTTATGTATCTCAGGTAATCGCGACGGGTTGACGCCGCGATTTTGTTGAATTCCGGTGCTCCCTTGTATTGCGTGATGATCGACATGAACGATCTCGCATTGGGCTTGCGTAAATTCGCGTACGCGTCCTGGTATTGTCGTAGACAGTCTGGGGTGCCGGGCGCGGCATTGATCTGGGGGCCGCCGCGATAGGCGTAATAGTAGGTTTTCATCGCGCCGTTCGCGAGCGGCACCTTGATCTTATGAACTCCTTTCAGAACGACGCGCACGATTTTCTCTCCATTCGTCTAAAGCAGATGTTTCTTGTTTCGGTTGCAGGCCACTCATTGCGTCTAACGCGATGTCGATAGCTTTGAGATCCCAGCGAGTTGTGCCGGCGAGTGGTGAAGGCAGCTTGCCAGCTCGCACCCAAGACGAAAAAGCGCTCGGCGATAGATTGCAGTAAGCAGCTGCTTGCTGCCTGCTCAGCAATCTTGGCGTCAGGTGTCCGCAGGGCGTCGAGTCGACGTCCTGGGTTATGGCTAATGCAAATTGCAGTTCAGTGCGCTCTCATTTTACCGTCCACTATGCGGTGTCGGCTCGACAAGCAGATCGGTCTCGCCGTCGGCGCTCGCCGTTGGCCGCTGAGACGATCTTGTAAATGATCTAGCAGCCGTACGAGCTGTGTAATGGATCATGTTGAGGACTGCCTATGAAAATCGAGATGGATGCCGCCGTTCAGGAGTACGTTTTTCGTGTGCTCGCTGAAATTATAGGGCCTGAGTTTGCCGACGAGAAAGCACGCGTAACGCTGCCCTCTCAAGGCTGAAACAGGGGTTCGATTCCCCTAGGGAGCGCCAGAAAATCAGACACTTCCTGAGAACGTCGAGACGCGTGTCCCGTTAGTGTCCAGTTCTGCTTTTTTGTTTGCCGTAGTTTTGCATTCGCCAGCGCTTTCCCGCCGCGCGTGGTCGCCCACCGCAAAGTTGGTCTTCCAGCGACTCAATCAGCACTGAATTCGCGCGCGGTTGAGCGGGCTTCCGCGTTGTGCGGTCGACCGAGATTGCGCCTTCAGGCCGAAATCGCGTTGGGTTTCGGACGGCTTCGCGAGTATGTCCAGAGCGCCGCGCGGATAGGCTGCCATAGCAGCCAAAGCATCGGTCGCAGGAACCAGTACAAGATCCGGAAGAGGAGCAGGTAGGCGAAGAAGATGCACACCAGACCGTTCAATCCGACTTGTTCCGCGGCCCAACCCACGGCCGAGGCGAGCAGCGTCGGATGGGTGAGGACCACGTAGAGAACCGCTGCATTCCCTACCGGGCCGATTGCGACAGTGCCGATCGTTCGAAGGATCTTCGTCGCGTTAGTGGCCACAAAGCGTGGAGAGCTCCTACCTGTGGCTACCTCAGCGACCCGCGCCTCCTTCGCAAGCAGTCCGACGCCGCCTGCCACGACGGCGACATCCAATGCGGCGCCACCGTAGTCTTTCCAGGTCGGCGATTCTCCGCGTGCCCAGACCGTTTCAAGTTTGTGAATTCCGCCGAGGATCAGGTTCTTGGTACCGAGCACGGTCGCCTCTATCGATTTCCGCTTGGCGCGACCGTCGACGACCTCGAACTCAGCCAACACCTCGGAGCCGCGCTCGTCGAGCTCTTGTATGGCCATCAGGCCCATTTGCTCGCCGCTGGGCGCACCCCACGTCGGCATTTGTCCCTGCGACACCCGCGCGATAGCTCCTTGCAACACGGCATTCGCGCGGTATCGGTTCGAACCGTTCTCAACGAAGTAACCAACGACCGGAACGACCATTTGCCCGTAGCGCTCGAAGACGGCTTGAAAGAGAGGGTCTTCACCGTACAACGCAAACACGTTCTGGGCGCTTGCCGGGTATCTCCGTGCAGCCTCCATCGCGATCAGTCCGTAGGCCGTACAAATCGACAGAACCTCGAGATCGAGAGAATCGGCATACGCTTTCGACAACGGGCATTTGGTTCCCGGCTTCGAAATCTCCTCCGAGACCGCCGTTCGCGCCGCCATTTGCTTGAAGTCATGCCAATCGGTGGCCGTAGCCATGAAGCCCGCCGCTACGCCGATCAGGAGCAAAGGTATTGCGATGGACTTCTTGAGCACCGGGCACCTCGAACTTCATAGATTCGCTTGTTCAGTACCCCGCAAAAGCGCCCAATCCTTGACGAGCTGGACTGCCACACCACCAGCGCTGGGTGCCTATCCGAAACCGAGTAGTTGACCAGGCCGGCGCTGGCGCAGACGCAGCGCAGCTTGAAGGATCCAGGCGACCTCACGTAGACTACCCGAGCGGGATCAAGCAGACTCCCGCCGAGACTTCGGTCCAAGCTCTGCGCAGCACGCAACACGTGGAGCTCGCGCATGGACACCCAAAGACCACCCTTTTCCCGACGTACCGTCGCCATCCTCTCGCGAGGAGATGCCGTCGCGCGTCGAGATGCGGCCCCGACAAACGGCCGCTTCGTCGACGTCTTCGAAGCGCTCGCCGCCGTCGGCGTCGAAGCGCGCCCCGCGATCTACGACGAAAGCTTCGCCGACGCCGTCCGCGAGCAGTTGCTCGCCGTGGACGGCGTACTCGTCTGGGTCAACCCCATCCAAGACGGCCGAAACCGCTCCGGTCTCGACGCCCTGCTGCGCGACGTCGCCGCGCAGGGCGTCTGGGTGAGCGCGCACCCCGACGTCATCCTCAAGATGGGCACCAAGGAGGTCCTGTACCGCACCCGCTCGATGGGATGGGGAAGCGACACAGCGCTCTATCAAACCGCCGAAGCGATGCGCGCCGAGTTGCCGAGGCGGCTTGCCGCCGGTCCGCGCGTGATCAAGCGCAACCGGGGTAACGGCGGGCAGGGTGTCTGGAAGGTCGAGAGGTTGCCGACCTTCCCCATGATCAGAGTGCTCGACGCGACCAAGGACACGCCCGAGGAATTGACGCTGGATGATTTTCTCCGTCGCTGTGCGGAGTATTTCGAAGGCGGCAGCGTGATCGATCAACCGTTCCAGCCCCGCCTGAGCGAAGGCGTCGTGCGCTGCTACATGGCTGGCGATCGGTGCGCGGGTTTCGGCCATCACAAGGTCAAGGCCCTGGTCGACTCGCCGGCCGCACGCGCCGGGGCCGGGCCGCGGCTCTACACGTCCAACGTCGACCCGCGCTTCCAGCGGCTGCGCCGGCTGATGGAAGATGAGTGGACGCCGCAGCTAACCTCGCTGCTGGATATTGCCCGAGGTGATCTGCCAGCGATCTGGGATGCCGACTTCATGCTCGGCCCTGTCCAGACGGACGGGAGCGACAGCTACGTGCTCGGCGAGATCAACGTCAGCTCGGTGCATCCCTACCCGGACGAGGCGCCGGCGGAGATCGCCAGGCGGGTTGCCGATCGGTTGCAGCTTAAGATTTGACGCATGCTGACGGTCAGCGAGCTCAAGCGCTTGCACATCTCCGTGTCATTCGACCTGCAGGACGGCGAATGCGTCGCCCTGCAGGGACCATCCGGGGTCGGGAAGACTTTGCTGCTTCGCTCCATCGCGGACCTCGATCCGAACGAAGGAGCGGTCAAGCTGGACGGAACGTTGAGAGAGGCGATGCCAGCCCCCGCCTGGCGAAAGCAAGTGACCTACCTCGCCGCCGAGCCCGGATGGTGGTCCGACACCGTGCAAGAGCACTTCGCGAGCTGGGATCATGCCCTACCGCTGGTCAAGCGCCTGGGGTTGTCGGACGACTGCGGGCCTTGGCCGATCCAAAGACTTTCGACCGGGGAGAGACAACGCTTGGGGCTTGCGCGGGCGCTCATGCTGCGATCGAGGGTGCTTCTGCTGGACGAGCCAACTTCGGCGCTCGACCCGGGATCCGCCGCTGCCGTGGAATCCTTCCGAAGGGTGCCGCAGTCGATCTACGAGGGCGCTCGCGACATGGCGCGCCAGATCGCAAGCTCGTGGGAGGGGCGCACCTCGCGTCGGCTTCGCAAGAAGATCGAGATGCTGTTCGCGCACCTCAAGCGTATTCTCAAGCTCGACCGTTTACGCTTACGAGGTCCAAACCGCGCGCGCGACGAGTTCACTCTCGCGGCCACCGCCCAGAACCTTCGCAAGATGGCCAAGCTGATCCCGATGCAAACCATCAGGCCCGCATAAAGGGCTGATACAGCCGTTCGCTCGCATCCACGCTGGCGCCAATACATCGGATTGCTGCCTTTTTCAACGGAATCGGCCCTGAGCCAACCCCGAGAACTATCGCCATCTCTGCTGTTCGCGGGTAAACGGACGTTGTTCCACTCAGGGGCTGACTGCTACTTCTGACGCAAACCGGCCGTTTCGCGCGACGACGGGGCCAAAGATTGCCATGGGGAAACGCCCAGACCTCAATGAACTTGGCGACACAGATCCTAGGAGGCTCTCCAACTTGCAGCATTTTGTTTTCGCTTCAAACGTTCTCAAATGCCTGCCATCGTCAAGGCTCATATGTGAAAGGACGACACCAGCGCCTCGTCCGTGCGACCAAACACCAAGGAGGAAACGTTATGAGCGCGATCTGGTCGGAAATCCCCTACGAGGCATGGCGAGAAACCTGTTCCGCGCTTCATTTGTACTGCCAAGTTGTCGGCAAGTATCGGCTCGCGAGGACGCCGTGGGTCAACCATTCATGGCACGCAACTTTCTACGTGAATGCTCGCGGGCTCACGACTTCACTTGTTCCTGACGCCTCAGGTATCGAGATCACCTTTGATCTCTCCCGTCATATCGTGATCGGAGAGGCCTCTGACGGGCGCCGGGTTGAAATGGCGCTCGGGCCGATGTCCGTTGCCGACTTTCACGCCCGGTTCTGTGAGTTGGTAGGACGTCTCGGCGGTACTCCGGAGTTCGACGGCCGGCCCAATGAAGTCCCCGATCCGATCCCCTTCCAGGAGGACCGTCAGGTCCGACCCTATGATGCAGACGCCGTGACGCGGTTCTTCAGGGCCCTGGTCGCGATCGACGGTGTGTTTCACCGTTTTCGGACGGGCTTCACCGGTAAGGTAAGTCCGGTCCATCTCTTTTGGGGCAGCTTCGATCTCGCGGTGACGCGCTTCTCCGGACGTCCTGCTCCGCTTCACCCGGGGGGCGTACCGGGTTTACCGGACGAAGTGACGCGCGAGGCCTACAGTGATGAAGTCTCATCCGCCGGCTTCTGGCCGGGCGGAGGCGGCACAGACTTTGCGGCTTTCTACTCCTATGCCTATCCCACTCCGAACGGTTTTGCTGACCAACAGATTTTGCCGACGGGCGCATATTTCGATCAGAAGCTCGGGGAATATCTTCTGGCCTACGACGTTGTGAGGAAGTCGGGCGATCCGGAGGCGACGCTCATGTCGTTTCTGGAAAGCACCTATCGGGCAGCAGCCGATGTCGGACGTTGGGATCGGGCCGCGCTCGAATGTCCGATTGGTCACCCCCTTCGGCCCCGTCCTCTGGATAGGAAGAAATGAAGTTCGACGAGCCTTCCTCTTGATCCGGCAGAGCACCTTAAGCGCGATGTCGAGCCACGACGCTGTGCCGGCGGGGCTCCTCGTCAAACGCGAAGATATGTTGAGGATTGGCCATCGACGGCGTCGCCCGACTGGGACCCCCTCGATATCCGCTTTCAACGCGCGGCTTGCGAGCCAATCGGTCGGATCCACAACCTGAGAAGAATTCCGCCTAGCAAGGAGCAGAGCGCTGCCACTTGCAACACTATGCGTAGCGCGCGTTCGAACGCTGCCGTTGCGGCTTCGGTGATGCCGGCTTGTCCGGCCAGTATTGCATTCAGTGCTTCGTTGGCTTGTGACCGCGGCGCACCGGCAAGATAATACGAAAAGCTGGCGAACAAAACGGCGCCAAGCGCCGCGACTGCAAAGAGACCTGCCACCCGGGCGACCGCGTTGTTGACGCCTGAAGCGACCCCGGCGTGGGCGTCGCCCACTGACGACATTACCATCGAGGTCAGCGGCGGGACGGTGATGGTCATGCCGATGCCAAATACGCAGATCGCCGGAAAGGCTCCAGCCCAGTAGGATTCTCGGAAATCGGTGAAAGCCAGCAGCGCCAAACCGCAGCCTGCGATGATGGGTCCGAAGGTGAGCGACTGCTGCGGCCCGAAACGGTCGGAAAGCATGCCCGCGAATTGCGCGCCGAAAGCCATGATGAGAGCAAATGGAAGCAGCGCTGCACCGGCCTGCGTCGCGGAGTAGCCGCCGAGCCGGATCAAGCCGAACGGCAGATAATACAGCGCACCGCCGAGCGCAAAATAAAGCAAAAGCGTCAATACGTTGGCTGCGGTAAAACTGCGCGAACCGTACAGCGATAGCGGCATCATTGCTCGTGCGCCGAGCCGGGCTTCCATTGCGAGAAATAACACGAGCAATACAAATCCCAATCCGAGCGCGCCGAGTACGGTTCTGTCAGAAAATCCCGACGCCGGAATGGCGCCAAGCCCCCAGGTGATAGCGGCAAGACCGGCGGCGACCGTGGCCGCTCCGGCCCAGTCCAGCGATTCTGCGTTGTCATTTCGGCTTTCGCCTGCGAAGCTCGCAAGTCCCGCCGCGACGGCCGCCAGCGGCACATTGAGCAGAAAAATCGCACGCCACGACACCTGATCGACCAGCCAGCCGCCCAGTACCGGGCCGACGGCAGCGGTCAGCGCGCCGACACCAGCCCATACTCCGATCGCATGGTCGCGCTCGCGCTCGTCAAAAGTCGCTCCCAACATCGCGAGGCTTGCCGGGATGAGGAGCGCGGCGCCAACCCCTTGGATTGCGCGGCTTGCGACTAGCACCGTGATATTCGGTGACAGGCCGCACGTAATGGAGGCCATGGTGAATATCGCAATGCCGAGAACAAAGATGCGTCGACGACCGTAAAGATCGGCAGCCGCCCCTCCAACCAGCACCATAGCGCTTAGCAGCAGCAGATAGGCATTAACGATCCATTGGGTCGCGGCCACGCTTGCATGCAGGACGTGCTGCATCGCCGGCAGGGCGATATTCACGACCGAGCCATCGACCAATGCCATGCTTGACCCGAATATAGTCGCCGCCAGCGTCAGCCGCTTGCGTCTTTGCGACGGTGCCGCGTCAAAAGCTGGTGTCGCCCGGATGATGGTGGCCTCGCAGGGAGGTTGTGTGAAACCAATCATTGGGGTCTCGAGAAGCGTGGCTGTCGCTGTCAGCGTGCGCCCCGCGGATACCGTTGGCAACCTCCGGTTCCGCCCATTTCGCCGAGGTCGGTCGTTCGGGTGGTCGGCAAATCCGGCAGGACGTTCCCGCTCGGGCCGACGCCGGGTCCTGGGCCCTTTTCGGAAATGGCTGCCCTGATGAGCGACGTCCGCTGTTGAGGGACTACCGGATGCGGCCGTCGGAGCAACGAAGCGAAGCAATTGACCCGTACCGGGCATCATCCCTCCGGGCGCCTCCGCCAGCCGCAGGCCCTGATACACACGCTCGCGTTTGGTTTGAGGCGCGAATCCCAAGGCGGGATATGGCCCCGAGTAGAAGCGCTCGCCGGCTACGCTGGCGTTCGTGCGATGGTGATATGGGTCGCATTCTCGCCCGCCACTCGCGCAATCGGCGCGTAGCCGAGGGCCGGCAGGTCTAGACTGGCAAACAAGCTTTCGCCGGCGCCCAGCAGCACCGCCGGCAACGCCAGATTGATCTCGTCGAGCAAGCGTGACTGCAGGAATTGCCGCACCACAGAAGTGCCGCCACCGACCCGGATATCTCTGTCCTTTGCGGCCAAACGCGCCTGCGTGAGCGCGGATTCGATCCCGTCCGTCACGAAATGAAAGATAGTGCCGCCCTCCATCTCGATCGGGGCGCGCCCATGATGGGTGAGCACATATACCGGAGTGTGGTATGGCGGGTTGGGACCCCACCAACCCTTCCAGGTGTCATCCGGCCACGGGCCGCGAACCGGGCCGAACATATTCCGCCCCATGATCCAGACTCCGATATTCTCCATCGAACGGCTCGCAAATCCGTCGTCGACACCGGTGCTGCCGCCCTCTTGCCCCCTCATCGAATGGAACATGCGCGTCTTGAGCATCCAGCCCGGCAACGCCATGCCACCCTCGCCGAAGGGGTTATCGAGGCTCTGATTCAGCGCGGCGCCGAACCCGTCGATCGAGACAGAGAATGCCGAGGTCCTGACTTTTCCCATGATGTCTTACTTCCAATGAGGTTGCGCCCTGAGGACGAACGGGACGACGTCGCGCCGAGCGAAAATAATTGCAGCGATAAGGGAGCCCTTTGCACGTGTTTCCGCTCTGCAACTCAGGAGCGCGGCCCCGCCCCGAATCTCGATCAATGGCGGAACGTGCAGCGCGTCATCACCGTCAAAGTTGTGCTTGCGGCAGGCTTCGATCGATCGCTCAGCAAGCTCCCGCGAGACCTAAACGGGAGCAAAACCGGGGGTTCACCTCCGGTTCAAGTCGCTTGTCCTAACGAAACCTTGCCACCGGGGACAACAGTGAGGTGGACCATGTCGGGTTCGAAAACTGACTTCGATCCGATCGGGATCGTGATCGATCGGCTGGACGCGTGCCGCGAACGACGTCTAGAGGACCTGCTGGCGCTCTATGCAGATCGGGCGACCCTCGATTGCTGCGACGGAAACCGCTTTATTGGCCGGTCCGGCTTGCTTCGCTATTGGCCTGGAAAGCTGCGGGCCGCAACCGGGGCAGCGTTCCTGCTCGACGAAGTCGTGCCTGAAAAAGATTATGTTCGCCTCGACTATCGCGATTACGACGGCAGCGAGGTGGGCACGAAATTCTGGTTCGACGATCAGGGCAATATCACCAGAACGCTCTGTGTTCCTCGCCGGGACGGCGCGAGATCGAAAGCCGCTCAGGTATCAGGCTATCACGCGAAGTCATGAGTTCTTCCTGCTCGGCCCATCGCGACGCCACCCGGCCGCGTTGGTGACCTTTGCTCGAGATAACAGGCCAGGCAGATCAATCTTGGTGTTGCACGGCTCACAATGATGGAGAGATGCGATGTCCACGATCGCCAAATTGCAAGCACAGAAGGAGCTGCTCTTGGAGAGGCTCAAAAGCGAACCGGGACCGAACGAGCGAGAGGAAATCCAGACGTTGCTCACGAAGATCGAGACGGCACTTAGCCTTCTCGGTCGAGAAGCTGGACCTCCGACTGAGGATTTCGGCTCGGGATCCTAAACGGCCCCCGGGGACGAGAGTTTTATCGGGGTGAACCAGCTCATCGAAAGCCTACGTTCGCGGCCGCTCTCGTTCGCGCACGGCGTCTTTCGCCTGCTTGTCGGATCTGAGGCCTAGATAGACGGGCTGGCGCAGTTCACCCTTGGTGGTCCACTCGGCGAACTTTACCTCGGCTACGAGGGAAGGCCTCACCCAAGTCGTGACGGCCTCATTCTTCACCTTGGCAGGAAAAGGCGACTTCGCCGCTTTCAGCCGGGTCAGCTTAGAGTGAAGTTCTGCCAGCATCTGGTGACTGAAGCCCGTTCCCACATGGCCGATGTACCGCCATGCGTCCTTCTCCCTAACCGCAAGAACCAAGGCGCCGAAGAAGGGCCTGGTGCGTCTTGGCGCCGTGAAGCCGGACGATGACGACCTCCTGCCGCTTCGCGGTCTTGATCTTGAGCCAGTCCGGAGTCCGGCTTCCGGAGCGTACGCACTGTCGACGCGCTTCGCCATAATGCCTTCGAGGCCCCTCCGCTCGGCCTCAGCGAAGAACGTACTGCCCTTCGCCTTGCGGTGCCGACTAAAGCCGATAAGCCTGTGGCGCGGCAGAATGGCCTTAAGCCGCTTCTTGCGTTCGAGGAGAGGCCGCTTCCCCATCGCACCGTGGACGACGCCAAGAGAGCGCTCGGGGAACGAGGTCCCGTCTGGTGGAAGGACGGCTCGCCGGACCTGAACCGGCACATGGCGAAGAACACGGTCTACGCAAGGTGGTTCGCCAAGATCTTTCCTCCGGCCAGATAGGCCCCGGACATACGATCGGCTGCGGATTTGATTTCGGATCAGCGCGACCGGTCCTTTGCCCTCCCGAACCGGGAAAAATAGGAACGTTGCGGCAACAGGCATGTTGTGCCCGGCCACTATTGGAGGACGACATGAACAAGAAACTTGCCGTTGCGCTTCTAGGGTAACCAGCATCATCTATAGGCCCCCTTGGAACTCGTTGACGGTGCTCTTACGGAAGGGCGATTTAAAACCGAGATCATCGCAACTGGCGAAGAAGCTATCACCATGCTCCAAGGCGAGCCGACGAAGTACCGGGCGCTGCTCACCGACATTCACTTAAAGGGCGACCTCACGGGCTGGGACGTTGCCAAACGAGCCAGAGAGCTTAATCCGGAGATGCCGGTGATTTACATGACTGGCGCGGCGGCCAACGAGTGGCCCTCTCATGGCGTGCCCAACAGCGTTCTACTGAACAAGGTTTTGCGCCTGCGCAGGTCGTGACGGCTGTGTCTCAGCTCCTCAACCAGACGCCGCCACCGCATGAATGAGCCCCCTAAGTTGGAGGCCTCGCCAGCCAACCTTAACTCGGCCACTCGGGCGTCTTTCAGGCTTCGCCGGAGCCGGAGAATAGCACTGTCGGAGGCATGGGGCGCTGCGGCGGAAGGGACCACCGGCTCGCCGCGCCTGGTCTGCTCTTGAGATCGTACCTCTGGGCCAGGTCAAGCAGCCGCCGCTTAGTGAACGGATCGGCGTTCTCCGCAAGATCGCGCGCCCGTTGCGCAAAGCCCATGTAGAACTCTTCCATGACGCACCCCCGCAACATCACCGAAAGCCGGATTTCATTAGCTTGCAGGACGCGCGTCAAGCCTCGATCGATGCGCTTGCGTATGCTTTGAGAGCAGGACTAGGATCAGGACGGCAGGGGAAATCACGATGGTAGTGCTTCATCCGATCCGGAAGGCGTGCCGGGGGTGCGGCAAGCCGATGGTGGCCGTGCCGGACGACGTCGCCGAGGGCCGGTTGCGCTACGTCTGCACCGCTTGCGACCAAGACCCATTGCACAACCCGACTGTTCGCAACTGGGCCGACAGCCCATTGAGGCCTCCGGAGAAGTAACGGTCGTTCTCAGTGGCTAGGCCGCAGGCGCCTGATCTTCCTTGGCGCCGCGGGCCACGATTCGTAGCGACCCGTCTGGAAGAGGCCGCTGCAGCTTCAAGGCTTCCTCCGGAGGCGCGGTCATCCAGGTCTCGACTTCTTCCGGCGTCGTCAGGATCACCGGCATCGCCTTCGGGTGGATCGCGCCGACCTCCGTGTTCGCCTCCGTCGTGAGAAACGCGTAGAGGTCGTTGGTCGCCTCGCCTTCCTTGACTTTGCGGACCGACGTCCAGTTCGTCCAGATGCCGGCGAAGCACGCGAGGGGCCGGGTCTCGTCGAGCGCGAACCAGATGTCTCCGCCTTCGGCCTTGTTGAATTCGCTGAAGCTGTTGGACGGCACCACGCAGCGGTTCTCCGGACCCAGCCACCTGGTCCAGTGCTTGGATTTCACGTTGCGGATGTTGGTCGTGCCGCCGTCAGGCTCCATCCGGAGCAATTCCTTGAAGTCGACTACTTTGCCTTTGGCCTGAAGCTTTTCGGCCCGCTTCTTTGTGGCGTCCATCAGCGCCTTTGACGACGACGGCATGCCCCATCGTGCCGTCGCAAGCTCGCGGCCTTCGGCGCCGGTCCTGACTATTGGCGCCTTGTAGTCCGGAAACACGCCCGGCATCGGCGCGAGGTTGCCGACGTACCGGTTGACCACGCGGAACAGCGCGCTTATGGCGGCTTGGTTGGTGGTGATGGAGTAGAGATTGCACATCGTTCAGCGATCGGTCGGTTGATGGCGTGGCTGCCAGGCCAGTTGTAGCAGGGTCGCCGCCGGGCGTCGGCCCGCCTTGGCGCATCTCTGGCAACGCAGCCGGCTGGCTAGGTCGTGCACGAATGTTGTCGGCGGATGCTTCATCGCCGCCAGGTCGACATCACTCGGCGTCTTGCAGCGGGAGCACCTGATTTCCAACCACGGAAAGCCGCCGTTGATCGCCTGGTCGATGGTCGGCGATGGATCGATCGGTTCGCCGTCGCTCCACATCCGCTCGTTCCAGCTTTCGCAAAGCAGCCGGTCTGCCTGCTGCAGCATGGTCTCGGCCTTCGCCCGCATCTCGGCCGATTGCGCAGCGAGGATATTGGTCATAGTGCGGGCCTTGCCGAGCTCTTTGCTCAGAGCCTTGCGGTCGCCGCCCGAAAGCGGCGTCGGGTGATGCTTAGGGGCCATCCGGATGCCCTCTTTAGGCCGCCCTGCTAGTTGCTCGAACGCGCGTGCCCGACTGAAGGTCGTGGATGACCGTCGTCGGCTCGATGGCCTTGGCGATTTCGCAGAGATGGCGGTGGTGGGTGAAGTAGACCACCTGGCCCGTGGCGGCCATGCCGGCGAGCAGGCGAAAGGCTTCTTCCGCGCGAAAATCGTCGAACGTCTCCATGACGTCGTCGGCGAGAAAAGGAGCGGGAGCGTGAGCCCGCGCGAATTCGTGATACCCCGCTACCCGCAGCGCCAAATACAGCTGGAATCGCGTGCCTTTCGATAGTTCGGAAGCGATCTTGGAACTTCCGTCGGACCCCTTGGCGATCAGGAGCTCATTTCCGTTGGACGGTTGAGTGACGAGCTCCGAGTAGGCGCCTCGACTGATCAGGGCGAAGGCCTCGGACGCGCGCTTCATCATCGAGCTTCGATGACGATCGCGGTAGGCGCGCAACGCTCTGTCGGCCGCCGCCGTCCCGAGCTTCAGCCTGAGATATGCCAAAGCCCTGTCCTCGATGTTGAGCAGGATCGTCCGCCGCTTCTCATCCAGAATTGCGACGGTCGCGTCGCCGCCGACCGAGGCTATCTTGTCCTCTGCCATGTTGCGGGCGGAGAACAGGTCGCGGCTGCGACCGTCTTCGTCGTCGAAGCTCTTTTTCAGGGCGATCAGCTCGGCGTCCAGCGACCCTCGATCCACAGCGTCGAGAATGCTTTCGGCCTGCTCGACGGTTTCGGCCCGCATCCCTTCGAGCAATTCGCCTCGAACCTGGTTCGAACGGGCCTCGAGATCGGACCTTCTCTCGAGCGCCCGCAGACGGGCATCGACCTCTGTCAAGGATTGTACTCCGAAGAGGCTCATCATCTGGTTCGCTTGGGCTTGGGCTTCCGCGGCGTCATCCGCGAGCGCGCGCGCCTTGTCCTGCTCGGCCGCGAGCCGCGCCTCCAGCTCCCGTCGCCTGTCGATGGCCCGAGCATTGCTCGAGATGCGGTCCACCACGGCCTGGCAAAGTCCGAGAGCGTCCGAACTCGGGGATAGCCCGATCGAAGCGGCGAGCGCGTCGACTTCGAGCCGGAACTGGAACTGATCGCGCTCCATTTTCGCGATGCGGTCGGTCCACTCCGCTCGTTTCTGCAGAGCCGACTCCAACTCCGCGAGCGCTTCGAGCGTTTCACGCACGACGGCCATCGTGGGCTGAATTTCGCGCTGGCCGAGCCAGCAGTCTGCGCAGACTTCTCGCCAGTCCTTGCTCCACGCTTCCTCGGCCAGCCGAGCGTCGCCGAGGTTCTTCTCGCGGAATCTGAGGTCGTGCATTCGATCCTCGATCGCTGCCTGCAGGTTTTTGGCGTCGACGGCGCGGTCGAGCGCTGATTGGCCGGCCGCCAACATCGCGGGAAAGTTGTCATCCTGTGAGACTTCGATGCCAGCCGAGCGCATCGCAACGGCGACCCGCTTTCGCGAACCATCGGCTTCGATCTGCGCTTCGCGACATTCCCGTTCTGCAGCCAGCAGTTTTCGATGGGCGTCGATCGCCCTATCGTACTTCTGGAGCCACAGGTTCAGCCCGGCAACTCCGATGTTGATCTCGATACCGTGCCCGATCGCGCGGAGAGCCTTTTCGATCTCTTCGGCTACCTCGGCACGATTTCGCATGGCATCCCGAAGTTTGCGTTCGGTCCGCTCTAGAGCAGCGCGGATTTCGGCTTGTTCCAGCAGGGCGCGGTTAAGTTCTGCGACGCCAGCGGTGTGACTGAAACGCTGCTCCGTGATCAGATCGAGCTTCCGCATGGCGGTCTCGAAGGCCGCCGCCGACTTTGCATCGAGCTCCGCCTTGTGAATGGACCAGGCGGCTTCGCGAGCGGTCCGGGCTTCGCCGGCATCCTTGTCGCTGACGACGCCGACCACGCCGGCGAGCGCCTCGATTCTCGCATCGAGCCGCCCCCCTTCGGCGACGAGACGGTCTTGTTCGCCTTTCAGCGAAGCGATTTCGCGAGCTACGTCCGCCTCGATCGATGTCCAACGCTGAAGTTGATCTTGCCTCGGCACCGGTACCGCGCAGAGCGCATTTCTGTCGCCCGTCCAGGGACGCAGATCGATCAGGCGGTCCTCGAATTCGTCCGCGCGTTCGCGACATAGGCGATCGGCCGCCCCCGATCGCGTGGCATCGTCGATCTGACGAGCGGCCGCGATCGCGGTGGTCAAGGCACCGATCGACGAGCCGTCGTATCGGACCTCGCTTTCCTCGATCTTGGCTTCGGCCAGCGACAGCGCCTCGACTGCCTTGTCGACCTCCGCTTCGGCTGCGGCGAGGGCGGCCTCGACGCCCGACCGCCGCTCCATCAGATCGCGGATCGGGCCGGTGACTGCCGCGGGTAGGAGAAGTCGTGCGGGGTCCTGCTCCGAGGCGTGATCGATGCGGGTCAGGACCCGCGCGACCGTTTGTTCGGCGACCGCCAGACGTAGCCGACGGTCGGGCAGATCCTTCTCCGCCGTGACGTGCCGCGCCCGCAGGTCCATGAGCAATTCGATGCGGTCTTCCAGTCCGGAAGCGGAAGCGTCTACGACGAGCCGTTCGAGTTCGTCCCGCAAATGCGCGATGTTCTCCGCGACCGTTTGCGCCTGCGTCGCGAGCTTCGTGTGCCGGGTCATCAGCGCCGGAAGATCGTCGCCCCAGGTCGAAGGCGCGTGCGGCAAGGCCGCGAGAGGCCGAAGCTCCGCGCGAAGAGATCGGAAGGTCTGCAGTCTCGGCAGGGCGTTGATGAAGCGTTGCACTTCGTCGATCCGGGCCTGCGTGCGGCCGCGCTCGCCGATAGCCTCAGCATAGGCCGAACTCGCTTTGTCGCGCTCGATGACGAGACGCGAGTACTCGGAGGCGAGAGTGTCGATCCGGTCCCGCTCGTCCTTGAGGGCCGCCAGCTCTTTCTTGAGGTCGGAAAGAACTCCCGATCGCTTTCCCGACCGGAAGAAGCTTTCCGCTTCCGCTTTTGCCGATCCCAGCCGATCGCTCAGATCGGCAAGTCCGGCGGTCGCGGAGAACAGTAGATGACCCAGATCGCCCTTGCTGGCGAGGATGCTTTCTCCGCCCGCCTCCAGAGTCTCGTCGTCGAGACAGAACATGGTCTGATATGCATTGCGATCGAGACCGCCGAGTTCTCCGAGCAGGATGGCGTCCGCAACGGTATTGCCGGCATCGTCCAGCAGGCTGTTGTGGGGGAGTTTGATCCGGGAGAAGCTACGGACGCTCCCCAAGATATCGAGCTCGGCTTCGATCCGCATGGTCGGATACGGATGCAAGAAGTTGAACCGGCTTTGATGGTGAATGCCGTAAAATAGGTCCATACACGCGGACATGGCGGTGGATTTGCCGGCCTCGTTGGGTCCGTAGACGATGTGCAGGTCGGGGACGCCGGCGATGCGCTCTCCGAAATCGATGACCGCGTCCGTGAACTTGCCGTAACGACGAAGTCCGAGCTTCCGAATGCGCATCAACGTGCCTCCTGCGCGTTACCGGCGGCAAGCCGCGCCAGCACCTCTTCGGATCCTTCGCTCGCGAGTCGTCCGATGAGCAGGTCGAGACCGGTGTCGTCCGGAGCCAGGCTGCGTCGACATTCGGGCGGCAGCTGCGAGAGAAGGTCGTTGACGATGCCGTCCGCTTCCGTTCGGAAGGCCTCGGATCCGACGATTTCATCGCTCATCGTCCTACGCAGGGTTTCGACCGGATCCACGCTCTCCGAATCGACCACGGGCCGTCGGCAGTCGATGTCGATCTTTTCGATCCATACGTTGCCTATCGTCTCCGCCCGGGCCTCGGCTTCGGTTCGCAGGAGATCGGCATCGCGCCGGATGTTCCAGGCCATCGGGGTGGCTCCAGAAACGGCAAGGCGCGCGACCACGTGATCGGATGCCGATCTGCCGGCGGCTTCTCCGAGGGCCCTCTCGAGCTGGGCAGCCAGTTCCGACCACGATGCCACCGCAGAGGCGTCGACGGCGACGCGTTCGAATTGCGCCAGGCTGACGACGCGCTCCTCCGTCGTGATGGAGCCATCGTCGAGCACGCTGGCAAGCGTCACGGATTTGGGACCCTGCTCGCCGATGTCGCGCCCTTGCGGAATGCCCGGCATCACGACGGCACAGGCGCTTGCCGTCGTCGAACGTTTATGGATGTGCCCGAGCGCCCAGTACCGGAAGCCGGAGGCGAGGAGGTCCGCCGTGCTGCACGGCGCGTAGACGTCGTGAGGCGGCGAACCGTCCAGACTGGTGTGCATCAGTCCGATGTTGATGGCGCCGGCGATGGGCGGCCGGTACTTGGCGAGAAGGCTTTCAGGGGCGTGCGGCTTCGAGAAACTGAGACCGTGGATCACGATCGGTGTTTCAGCGCGATCTCGGGGGATCTCGACCCTATCGGCCCGGCCGCCGAACAGGTGCACGTTTTCGGGAAGGACCAGTTCCTTCGTTATCTTCGACAAGGCGTCGTGGTTGCCCCGGATGATGAAGACCTTGATGTCGGCGGCATCCAGGCGGCGGAGTTGCTCCGCAAGAAAGCGGGCCGTCTTCATCGAGGTCTGCTCGCCGTCGTAAAGATCGCCCGCCAGCAGGAGCGCGTTCACCTGCTCGTCGAGGCACAGGTCGACAATCCGACAGAAAACCTGGCGGCTGGCGTTGCCGACGAATTCCGCGAGCCGCGGATCGCGCAGAGCGAGCGAACGCAGCGGCGAGTCGAGATGGACGTCCGCAGCATGCACGAACCGGTATGCGGTCATAGCGACAACTCACTCTCAGCCGAATCAGCGGAGTCTAGCGTGCCGCGGAAATCGTCGTTCGATTGCCGGAGACAACCGGAGGCCGCCGCCCCAGATATCCCCAGCGGCTTTGGGGCGCCCTTGAAAAGTCGGATGGATTGCGTCCTGACCGCATTCATTCGAACACCGGCCAGCATCCGTCTTCTTCGTGGCGCCCAGTCCGCTCCGTGCAGGTATCGTCGAGCAGGCGCCGACCGACATCCCTCCAGATCGCATCCTGGCCGAACAGCCTGACGGCGTCCGCCTTCTGGATTTCCACGATCCTGGCGCAGCGGCGGCAGCTCAGCCTCAGAATATGTTGAGGAATTTGGCTTAGCGGCCTCCGGACTGCTGATGCGCCCGGGACCGCGGGACTACCGTCGGCACGGGCGTCGTCCAGCAGCGCCTGCCAGTATTCCACCGGCAGATCGTCGTCTGGAGCCAGTCCGCGCGCCGAAGCGGCCTTTGCGCCGACAGCGGCGGCCATCTTTTCCATCTGCTTGGATGTCGGCATGCGCCAGCTCGCGGGACAGTCGGTCATGCCCAATTAGAACATATCATGAACATCAGAGTCGAGTCAGCGGAACGTCGAAATCCAAAAAATGATCCTGGATGGCGCGTATCGGAAACAACCTCCCCGGTCGGCTTGATTGCGTCTGCCCGTGGCGTCCGCGAGCATCGCGGCGCGATGCTTCGATATTTGCTCTAGGGACAGCCCGGCGATGACTGCGTTCGACCCAGGACGCGAAGTCTCAAAGCTCTGGATGAACGCCGGTAAAACGAGCCGCAATCCGTGGAAAACGTCGTCGCTCTCCTTGGCGAACCCGTCTGCAGCGGGCAATTCATCATGTGCGTTGGAGTGCATTCATTCGTCGATGGGCGTCGGGCCATCCTGATACCTGGCGCGGCGGTCCGGCTGGATGAGATGTCGATGGTCGATTGGCGGCGCGGAGGTTGGACGGGGAGCGTCAACCGGTGGGTCCGGCGGGAAGTGCACGAGCACATGCGGTCGAACCCGGCGGCTTCCGCGGCGCGCTACGACATCGGCGTCCGCGCACTCAGATATGCCTTCCGGGTCGGAACGTTCCGCCGTTTCGTCGGCCTGTATCTTGTTGTCGATCTGGTCTTCCTGGCTGCGGAGGCAGTCGCGGCCTGGACGGCGCCGGACTCTCTGCCATCGTGGACGGCGTCGGGACCGCCCGGCATCGACCTTAAGGGCCTGGTGCTCAACGTCTCGAGCTATTTGCTGAGTACCCAGGTGGGCGCTCTAGGAGTCGTCTCCCTGGCACTTGCCCTCGTCACCCTCGTCGCGCAGCGTGAGGGTTCGTCCACGGACGTGCAGCTCTACCATCACGAGTCCTTATCGTTCGAACTCGTGGCGAGCTGCGTCGCGCTACTTGCCGTGCTTTGCGTGCAGCTATTATGGCCGTTGCAGTTCCTCCTGCACCGGTTGTCGCTCGGGACTGACCTTCAGGTCTTCAAATTGGGATTGCTGGGCATCCATGTGGGGTGGCTGCTCGTAAACCTGTGCGCGGTTGCCCATTTCATCGTGACCACGTTCCGGTTCGTGCAACAGTCGGCCCGAGAGCGCCTGCGCGAGCGATACACCGCCAACGTGGTTCTGCCGCTCGAGATGACCGAGCGTCTCCGCCAACAGCTTTACGGCCTAGCCAACAGCGAGCTCATTGAAGCCAAGGTCGATGCGGAGGAAGGACCGGACGTCATGTTCGGCACGGATTTCGGCGAGCCGAGCGTAGTCGAAATCGAGTCGACGTTCGCCAACCCGACGGCCTTGCACGACTTTCGCATGATCGGGGGACAGCCACCATCATGCCCCCTTGCACGGAGCAGGGCCCATTACGGCATCTAGTACAAGCCCTGCCATTGCAGATAATGATTTCAGCAACTTACGACCCCAAAAATGCACCCTGTCAATTTTTTGTCGAGAACTCTGCCTTTTATTCAGTGCATCGTGGGCAGCTGATGCGCCCCAGCTCACCGAGAGTCTCTGATGCGTTCTTGGCGGGCCCAGTGTCTCGGACCCCGCAGCTAGCTTGAGTGCATCGTTGAGGCTCGTCTTGGGCTGCTGGCAGCTTTAGCGTTTTGGGGAGCTGATAGCGACCGAAGTTTCACCCGGGAAAGTTTGATGCGCCTTGTTGCGCTGCAGGATCGTGGACACCAAGACAGCTTGCGGCTGGCTACAAACTAATCGATGCTGCCGCTTTACCAATAAACCTATTTCAAGATCGAATTTACGCAGGGGGGATTGCAATGAAGGTGCTGCTCGGAATTGCTTTGGCTTCGACGCTGGTAACGGCCGCAATTGCTCAGGATTCGCCATTTCGCGAAGAGCTGAAGCGAGGTGACCTGATTGGTACGAACATGGAGATCATCACCAGCATCAGCGAGTTGAAGCCCGGTGACATCTCGATGCGGCACATTCATCATGGCGACGAGTCGTATTACTTCCTGGAAGGTGGCACCATTGAGCTGCCCGGTTGAAAGCAGATGCCGATTCCGACGGGCTCTGTTGGCTTGAACGTACGAGACACGCCGCACGGTGCTTACAAGGTCGTTGGTGA
Organism: Bradyrhizobium sp. 195; assembly: GCF_023101665.1. Lineage (NCBI taxonomy): Bacteria > Pseudomonadati > Pseudomonadota > Alphaproteobacteria > Hyphomicrobiales > Nitrobacteraceae > Bradyrhizobium > Bradyrhizobium sp. 195. Next base: position 27,043 of record NZ_CP082162.1, read on the forward strand.
CAAGACGATCAGGCTGCTGACCGTCCATATTGTCGACAAGGGCAAGCCTCTATACGACGCACCGCAGAAGTAACTGTCGAGCGCTGTAGCAGCGGCTACGCCGCAAGAACCCCAATAGAAAAATGACTGGCTTGGCATGCAGACCTACATGGCAAGACTGTTCGTCTGCAGAGCGTCAGATAGCTAAATACCCCGAGAGCCCTTCAACTTGGCTGTCAGCATCGGAAACACGACCGATGTGCCTTCGCTCGCAATTTTGACTCTGCGTGGTCTATATCGACGTCCTGTTACGTCTGGCGTGAGACGGAATACAGAATGTTCGGCGAGAACAGAAACCTGCAACAACTCAAAGCGAAGGCCCATAGCCCCTCCGGATTAACCGACAAGCTCTCCGTTCATGTAAGGATGGAGGAAGCGCTGATCATGACCGTATCTGCAACAATCGAAGTGGTCGGCGCGCCGGCCCATGGCAAGCGCAGCAATCTCTCCTGAGGAGTGTCGAGCGGATTCCGAGTTGCCCCTTTCCTCAGATCCATGCGGCGACTTTCAGGAAGCGAAGCCTGAAGCCGTTCTGTTCGCGATGTTCGATGGCGACAACCGCATCGAGTGTAGGGTCGACTGGTCCGCTTTGCGAGATGCGCCGTCGCAGATGGCACCGACCCAGAGGACATAGCGGGCACGTTTAGGAAGCATCGAGCGGAGATCGAGCAGATCGCAAGCGAGCAGTTCGACGCAGGCAATGAGATGCCGGTTGTTCGGAGCCGGACGCCGCCGTCCCCCAAGAGGAGCGAGCGGAAGTGAAGTCGGTTTATGGCCCATCGCTGTCGCATCGCACGGCCGAGGATAGTCGGCTGTCAGGGGTAGACCGGACCTAACTTAAAACCGGGCAAACCGTCGCGATTGACCCTAAGCAGAAGCCTGCGGGCGTACGGGCCAGCGTGACAAAACGCTTCTGCATCCGTCCAAGAGAGGTCCTAGATAGGTCTGATCAAGGTAGAATTCGAATTCGTGCGACCGGGTCATATGGTCGGGCGTGATCATGAATTTTGCCGTCACGTGGCCGCCAGTGCCACACTGGATTGTAATCTCCAAATTCGGCTCCAAAGAACGTAGCCGGGCTTCACCAACCAACACCGTATGGAGCGTTTCAAGTTCTCGGGTGAAGCTCGCTAGGTCGGGCGCAAAAACAAAGCTACCCTGCGCCTGAACTACCGCCCCCGGTGCTTCGATCCGCGCTCGCACATTCAACCAGTTTCCGTCCCAATAGTCAGTAGCATTGGGGAATGCTTAAATGCCTGCGGACGACCAGATGAATGGCAAAGCATGGAATTCCTGTCAGGATGGATCGCGGCAAATCTGATCGACCAGTCCGATGATTGGATACCACGAACGCTATTGGGCTGGACCAGAGTTGCATTGCTTGCCGGTCTGATCGGGCAGGTCATTTACCTGATCGACACATGCATCGCGTGGTCAGTCCCGACGGTCCTTTGGTTTGGCCTCGCGGCGAATGTTTTTGCGCTGATCGTCGCCCGTCGCGCCCTGAAGTGGCGCTACCCCGTGTAGCAAACCGTACGGACGGCCGATGTCTGCTACTGCCCCGCTGCGGACCTGAGGGACCGACCTTATTGACGCGTGATCAGCGCGACAACGAACGCAAGCAGTGTCAGCAGAATGGTGAGGGGATACAGCTGCACGAGCTTCGTCCTAAGCGGAATGAATGTGTCAAAGTTGTCGAGGTCGAACTTAAATGGAACCTCAGAGAAGTGTAGCCCGAAGTCCAGCTCGAATCTCTTGCAAAGGTAGGCCAACAGGTCGTTCGTGAGGAAATAGAATTCGAAGAAGATGACGGCTGGCAAAAGATATAGCCCCATCGCAGTACTCAGTATTTGCAGCGTCCTGCTCCATTGCATTCCAAAGATGCCAGCTAAGACGACGAGTAGGAGCATTGCGGTGAAGATTGCAGCGCAGACCGCCACGAGGGCAATTTTGAGTAGCGTTCTCATGCGCGGACATCTCGTTCGAAGGGCTCAACATCCATCGGTTGTGCATCAACGAGCGCTAAACTTCGGTAAATTGCCAGCCGAGTCCCGCTTCTGGGCCCTTAGCGGACTTGATTGATGCCATGGCTGACTTCCGCTTTGCCGGAGATGGCCGACATTATCGCCAAGTAGAGACTGCTTCCGTCAGTCCTTCGTCAGCCGGGAAGGCGAGGATCATAGATGCACTGTCACATCCACTGTTGAGCAGGCGAACTTGTCGGACACCTTGCGACCGCGCACGAACGAAAGTGCACGTATCTGGTGCGGTTTCTGGTGCGGCGGCTGCGTCGCGGGCAACGAGAACGAAGTAAGTTGTTGATCATGTTGGTGGGCCCGGCAGGACTCGAACCTGCAACCAGACCGTTATGAGCGGGAGAATATTGGTCAGCTTCGTTGTTCTTCCTGCGGTCTTGCTCGATCCCAGTCGCCTTCGCTCCGTTTCGCTCACGCGTTTCTGGTGCGAAACTGGTGCGGTGCTCCGGAATTGGCCTGTGGGCCATAAGCCGGTCATCGGCATCCTTTGGTGGTGCAAAGCGGACCTTCGAACACGCAAGTTGCAGAGGGGTCCAAGAGCGCCACTGCGCCCTTAATGGGCGTTTAACGCTTTTGCGCAACAGATGGATCACCAGCGCGGAATTAGTCCTAGTTACGAGTGCGAGCCGAGCTCCCAGGGAGGGGAATCGGATGGGACTGCTTTTTGTTGGAGTGCTGGCAGGAGTCCTGATCGGCTTTGGCTGGTTCGCGCCTTCCCGAGGGTATTTCCTTGGGTGTGCGTCACGACCCTGTTTCGACCGGGTTGCGGTCGCCCGACCCGCGCAGCCAGCGCCGACGGCATTGGCGCCGGATCCCCTGATCGTCAAATCCAATTCTGCAACTCCGGGAACGTCCGGCAAGAAATCATCACCAAAGAAGAGCGGATCGGTCGACCTCGCCAAAGCGGCGTCACCGCGGACGAGGATCAGCCTCCCGGCATCCGAAAGGCCCGCGGAAGTATCAGATTCTGTCCTAGAAAAGGCGAAGGTCACCATCGCCACGAAGATGGAGGATCCAGGATCGGCCGAATTCACCGAAATGAAGCGCACGATGCGAAAGAACACGCTTGGACGCCCCGTGGATACGATTTGCGGGCGTGTGAAGGGAAGAAGCGCACCACGCGGCGAGACCGGAGAGAGACCGTTTCTTGATCTCGTGAAGGAGGATGAAGCATATGTCGTCGACGGCAAGTCGGGGTCGGCGGCGTCAACGGCGTATCGAAATATCTGCAATTAGGGAAATGCGTCGACTGCGTCACCGCGCGGTACGCGCCCAAATGATTTGAGCGGAAAGAATTTCCACCCAGGCGTCAGGTAAACCGGCAGTGCATAAGGCACTGGCGGCGGGACGGTGCCGCTCTCGTGATGATCATTCAGGATGAATGCAGCAGCAGGGGAGACGCAATACGGAATGGGAATTTGGCGGAAGCTCTTTTCATCTCGAGGAAATCATGGACGACATAACCAACTCCTCAAAGCGGCTCGATGGATCGCTTCACTTTCCGGTTCTGGTAATCGTCGAACCGCTCCTGTTGCCTCGCACATGTATTCTGAACGTCCTCAGGCGGGAATTGGCGGAATTCGAGATCCTCGACATGGCAACGGTCGAAAGCCTGGACTCCACGTCAACCCGCGATGTTCGTCTGGTGGTGCTGAGTATCGCAGACAAGCCCATCGACGATCCCTCGGTTGAGGGCAGTCTCGCCTTCGTCGCGGAGTGTTGTCCCAACGCCGCCGTTGCAGTCCTGTCGAATCATGACGACGAGCCGACCGTGCAGGCCGCGATGCAGCGGGGCGTGCGCGGCTTTCTTTCTACCTCGCTGCCGATCGAGATCGCCATAGCTGGCCTGCGTCTTGTCCTGGTCGGCGGCGTCTACAGGCCGTTGCCCGTCGCCGGGATGAACAGGATACCGGATTTCGAGGCGCCAGATGCACGCGGGCTTGCGCGCGCATATCTTGTGAACGAGGGAGCCGGAGTGACTATCGAAAGGAGCGTGACGGATCTCACGCCTCGTGAGCAACAGGTTCTGGCGGAATTGGAGCTCGGCCTGCCCAACAAGCTGATCGCCGCCAAATTGAACCTGTCGGAAAGCACAGTCAAAATGCACATCCAGCATATCATGCGGAAATGTGCTGCGCACAATCGGACGGAAGCCGTGCTCCGCTGGCGCGGCCGGTTGCCGGCGCAGGGGCGCGACCACGACCCCGGCGCAGGTCCAATGCAGAAGACTTAGTCCTCTCTGAATGCACCACGGAAGCTGTCGAGCAGGGGCCTGAGCGCGTAGAGAGCCACGGTACCGCGCCCTGTCGTGATGAACACTTGAACCGGCATGCCGGGGACGATCTGGATGTCGTTTGCGGCGATCTGCGCGTCGTCGATCCGGATTTTCGTCGCGTAGTATGGCTGGTCGGTACGCTTGTCGAGGAGCCGGTCTGCGGACACGTGCACGACAGTTCCCTTCAGGCGAGGCACGCGACGCTGATTGTACGGTACGAGGTGAACCTCGGCATTGAGGCCGGGATGAACCACATCGATATCCTCGGGCCTCAGGCGCGCGCTCACGATGAGACGGTCTTGCCGGGGCACCAGGTCCATGAGCGGAGCGCCCGCTCCGATGACGCCACCGGCTGTATGAATCCGCAAATCGGTTATCACGCCGTCCTCTGGCGCCTTGACCTCCGTTCGCGATAGCTGGTCCCTGGCCGCAAGCAACCGCTCGCGGAGCTGGAATATCTGGTTCTGTGCTTCACGAAGCGACTGTGCGATCTCGTTCTGCCTCTCGCTCTCGAGCTTGAACAAGGTGGCCTGCTGTTCGCTGATGACTTGCGCGGCGCGGGAAATCTGCGCGGCGATCTCGCCGCGGCGGCCCTCAACGTCGGCCAGCTCCCGCTGCAGGTTCAGAAGCCGCGGCCTCCGTTCGAGCCCCTTGTTGACGAGGGTCGCGACCATATCCAGCTCCTCCCGAACGATGTCGACCCGCTGCCCGGTGGCGGTTTCCTGAGCCTTGAGACCTTCGATCTCCTTCTCGACTTGACGCCTTCGTTCGCGAATGACCGCAAGCTGCGACTCGTGAACCTGCAGGCGTGCCTGGAAAATGAACTGCTGCGCCGACACCGCAGCGGCGGCCACCCCGCTCTGCTTGCTGTCCTGTTCCAGCGCGTCCGGGATTGCGATCCTTTCGAATCTCTGCTGCTCGGCTTGAAGCCGTGCTGCACGAGCAGCTGCGTCCCAAAATTGGCCTTGAAGGCTTTGCATCTCCGAGCTCGCCCGGGTATCCTCCAGCGCGACCAGCGTTTGGCCGGTTCGCACGATATCGCCATCCGAAACCAGGATCTTGCTGACGATGCCGCCTTCCAGATGCTGGATCGTCTTCCGGCTCGATTCCGATTCCACGACGCCGGCGGCGATCGCGGCGCTCTCGAGAGGCGCTAGGCTCGCCCATGTACCAAGCCCCAGCATGAAGCAGAGCACCAGCAGATTGCCCGCGACGGTGATAGCGCGAAGCCTTCCGCGTGGCGAGGTCGGCGTAGGCGTCGAGCACCATGGAAATTCCAGAGGCTCGAAATCGTCGATTGCGGTTACCACGACGCCAGATCGTCGGGCGGGCGGGGGGCACACCGGCGCTCGCATGAGCCGGTCCCAGATCATGGGAAGTCTCGAGACGGCAGGATGCTTCCAGATGGTGAGAGAATTCCAGATCATGGCGCAACCTGCGAAGTAACCTGGGGTCGGCTCAGGTGCCGTTCAAAGATGTCCTCGCTGTCGCCGAACGCGGCGACCGCACCGTCTTCCATGATGGCAATCTTGTCCGTGGCGGCGAGGAGACCCATCCTGTGAGTGACGACGACAAGGATGACGCCCGCGAGCTTCATGCGCTCGATGGCATCCAGGAGCATTCGCTCGCCCCCGTAGTCGAGGCTGGCGTTGGGTTCGTCGAGAACGATGAGGCGTGGACTGCCGAAAAATGCGCGGGCAAGACCGAGGCGCTGCCGATACCCGCGTGAGAAGATTGTTTCACTGTGAACCACCGTGTCGTAACCCTGCGGCAGGCGCATGATCGCCCCATGGATTCCGGCGAGCTTGGCCGCGTCGACGACCTTCCGCCGGTCCGCATCTTCAAGGCGTGCGATGATGTCGTTGATGGTGTCGCCGATCAGATTGATGTCCTGGGGGAGATATCCGAGGCCGTCGCCGTTTCGGCCCTCGCGAAGCAGCGAGACGTCGGTATTGTCGAGGAGGACACGGCCATGCGTCGGCATCGACAGCCCGGCGATCACCTGGCCGAGCAAGGACTTGCCTGACCCGGACGGACCGATAATGCCAAGGCATTCTCCGGGCATGAGGCTGAAGGAGACGCCGTTCAGCAGAAGATGGTCGGTCCCCGCAAGCCACACGCCCACATTGTCGACGACGAGGCCGCTTCGCGCGTGCGGCGGGAAAACCCCCGCGCTCTCCTGCCGGGCGACCGGGAATGCGGCGAGAAGTACGCCGAGCCGCTGACAGGCGCTCACGGCCGTCACGAGTGATTTCCAGCCTGCGACCGCACTTTCGACCGGCGCGAGCGCCCGGCTGAACATCAGCGTAGAAGCAAAGATGATTGCCGGACTTTTTCCGTGATCGAGGACGAGCCACGCGGCAGCCCCCATGATCAAGACCTGCGACAGCGCGCGAACCGGCTTGGCGGCCAGTGAGACGATCTCGCCTCGCCGGAGTGCCACATCGTGCTCTCTGCGCGCGTGCTGCGCGTCACGGTGGATCATGCGCGCAGCGCTATCGAACATTCCCATGGCGCGGATCATGTGGATGTTGCCCGCGGCAGTCTGAAGGCGACCGTAGCTTCTGGAGAGCGCGGCGCTGGACCTGAGCAAAGCGTCTTCCGTGACCAGCTCTCCGGCGACCGTGAGTGCGAATAGGAAGGCGACGCAACAGGCGCCCACCACGCCAAGCAGGGGATGGATCAGAACGAGGACAAGGAGGAACAAGGGCGCCCAGAGCGCGTCGAACAGCATCGTACATGAGCCGGACTCGACGAACTGGCGCAGCACGGTGAGATCCCGATATGCGCTCGATGCTTGCGTCCAATCGCTGCGAAACGCCGATTCGAGGCCGGCCGAAAGCACGCAGGGACGAAGGCGATCGTCGAGCCAGGCGCCGAGGCGTCCAAGGACGGCGCGCCGCAATGCATCGAACATGCCGCCGACGACCACTGTGATCGCGACTATGAGCGTGAGCAGGAGCAACGTGTCGCCGCTCCGGCTCGACAACACCCGGTCGTAGATCTGAAGAAGATAGATGGAGGGTGCAAACAGTAGCAGATTGTAACTGCAGCTATATGCGAATACGAGACCTAGCGGTCCCACGCAGGACCGGAGGGCTGTGTGCAGTGGCGTCCGGATCTGCGGCAGGATGGGCAACCGAATAGGCGGCATCAGCATGATCGTCACCGCCTGAAATCGAGGTCCGGCGCACTTGACTGATGGTCAACGCAATCCGGCAACGGCATCGGTAGATCTTTGGCGTGAAATCCGGGACCGGCGGCCGCGGCAGCCGGTCCCGCCAGTCGGACGAGCGGCTCGTCAGAGCGTGTCGAGATGGAAGGTCACCCCGCCACCCCATGCGAAGTTGCCGTCTCCGCCATCGCCGCCGATGCCGGCGACAACTTCCTGGTGCTGGTCCACCGCGAGCTTGTTGATCTGGGTGGCATCCGTGTTGGCGTAGACCTTGGAGGTATCGTAGCCGCTGTAGGACTTCTGGCTGCCGTTCGACTCGGCGTCTCCGCCATGAGCCTTGGAGAACACCGAGGCCTTGGCGTTGGCGCCGCCGGCATCCCAATCCGCCGTCTGTTTGACGTGATCGCCGGTGCTCACGTGCACGTCGGCGCCTTCCGCCTTGTTGGTCGGATCGTAGTTGACAGTCGGCTTGCTGATGATGGCTCCCTTGAAAGTACCGTCGCCGCCATTTCCGGCACTTTGACCACCGGTATCGATCGATTTGACTTTGATCGTATCCGAGATGTTGATTGCCTTTGGCATCATTTGAGGCCTCCATCGTTTTGTTGGCTGTCGTGCAACATCCATCCCGATCAGGCGGACGCGCACGGCAAGTCTGATCCGCCCGTGCGCGAGAGCGATAGATGTCAAATCGGATACCGTCCGGTTTGATGGGCCTACGTACGAAAGTACGACATTTTGTTAGCGGAGGGCGCCTCTGCGCGGGCTTTCCATGCGAAGAGCGGCGACGGCGCGTGCCGCGATGCGATCGGCCATGCGAGCGATGCGATGTTTCGTTATGCCACCAGGTGAAAATCCGACAAGAGATGCGCGGCATCGCCACCCAGCGCGAGATTGCCGGAGCCGCCGTCCCCGCCAACGCCGGCGATCTGGGTCGCACTCTGGTCGATGTGCACGTTGTTGACCTGATCGGCCACGGCCGTCGAATGTGGACCTGCGATTGCTATGTTGATGGGTGCATAGATCGCGACGCTGACGTCAATCAGACTGCCCGCAAAATAACCGTTGCCGCCATTGCCAGCGCTGTTCGAACCGGTCGCGATTGTATCGGACCCGCCCCACAGATTATGGGAGAGAAGGTTTGCATGGCCGCCAGCTGCGGCGTTGTCGTTGCCGCCGTGCCCGCCAATGCCAGCGATCTGAACCGCGGATTGATCCACGGAGACATCATTTATCTGGACCGCGTAAGCGCCGGAGCCATAGCCCGCGATTGCGATGTTGATCGGGTTGTACACTACAAACGAGGTATGGACGAGTTCCCCGTGGAACATGCCGTCACCGCCATTGCCGGCCTGGCTTCCGTCCGTTTGAACGTCAAAGACGCTCGATCCCCAATTGGGGTCGAGCGTGATGACGCTGCCGCCGGCGGCCACATTGCCATGTCCGCCACTTCCGCCGACGCCCGCGATCTGCGTGGCCGATTGGTCGATGTCCACCGTGTTCGACTGACTCGCATGTGCAGTGCCGCCCGAGCTCGCCAACGCAATATTGATCGGATGATAGATTACCACGGGAGCGTCCACGATCGCACCCGAGAAATGGCCGCTGCCGCCGTTTCCGGCGCTGTTTTCGCCGCTCGCGATCACGCCGGAGCCTGAAAACGTACTGATGCTCCCACCCGCTGCAATGTTGTTATTGCCGCCATGGCCGCCGACGCCGGCCATTTGAAAAGCGGATTGATCGACATTCAAATTGTTGGACTGGTTGGCCAGGGCGACCGAGCCGTATCCCACGCTGATCGAAATGTTGATCGGTTCATAGATCAACAGGGACGCGTGAATGATACCTCCGTAAAAATGGCCATCCCCGCCGTTCCCTGCCGTGTTCGCCCCACTCTCGACCGAAGCAATGCCCTTCTCGGGAAAGGATGCGCCGGCAGGAGGCTTCGTGGACGAAACATCCAGGCCTTCTGCGGCGTGGTTGCCGGCGTGGCCGCCCATCTCGCCCCCCGATGGGGAATGTTTGGATTGAACCGGGTCGGAGTCTCTATGATGGGTATTCGCGCTCGCGGCGTATGCTCCAGGACCAGCAAACGGGCCGGGACGATGGACCAGGGCGTCACCGCCGACCGGGTCAGCCACGAACGGAGCACTCGACGCAGGGCCCAATTCGCCCGCGCCATCGTACCCATCGCGGTGATGAGAGGCGTGATGCAGCCGGATTGCATCCGACATCCGCGTAAAATCCATCGTAGCCTCCCTCATCGCAATCGCTCCGCGCGATCGGACGGGTTCTGCACTCCGGAGAGAATGTCGTCCCGGGAAGGTCGAATGCCCAGCCGTCAGTTCGGACATAGCGCTCGTCCGGCAGCCGTAAAATCGGCTACATCCGTTCGGGTGTGTTACAGCCTTTGCATCAATTCCCCCGCTCCGCGCACTCATCTCGCCTGCCGCGAAAATGAATCCGCCGCATTGCCGGATTTGAACCTTATTGCGACCTGGGTTGCGGCCAAAGCTCGTGTCGCCCGCTTCAGCGGAAGTGGAGTGCTTGTCGCAGCCCGGCAAAGTGATCGATTTATTGGTGGGCCCGGCCGGACTCGAACCTGCAACCAGACCGTTATGAGCGCTCGGCTCGTGCGTACGATAGCTTGCCACCCGCAATGCAGCGGTTTCAATTGTGCGTTTTGGTCTCTCAGTAGCGGCCAACCACGATGACCGGATGGCTGAAAGGGTTGCAAGTCGATCGAACTATAAAATTTTGCTCTCAACCGCGGTCAGTTCTTCGACTGATAAGGTTTCTAACAAAACCTTATCAGTACTGTGGCGCGATATTGGCAAGCGCGCGACTTGACTGTTTGGCGGATCACCGCTCCTCCCATCTGAATTGATAAGCCATTGGAGCATCGCAAATTTTCCGATAGGGCGGCCCAGGCGGTCTGAGTAGCTACGGTGACGAACTACGAATGGATCCGGAGCGGGCACCGAAATGGCCTCGGCCGAACCCCGCTGACGGTCCTGCAAGATAAGAGCCATTGGTGTTCGCCTTTCGCTATCTCCAACTCCCCGTCGGCTCGCAACGTCGACGGTTTCCTTAGCGGCGCCTTTGAGCCCTTCTCTCAGCAATGATGGCAGATGTTCATTTTACGTCTGAGCTGAGCTTCATCCGCTCGCTCTCGGTGGTCGGCTCGGACTTCGACGACGGTTTTAGCTCCGGCGCGTTGGCCCGCCTGCGGTTCCCTCGGTTGGGTGGGGAAGTCTCGGGTTGCGGAGGATACAGCCCATCTGGTCCCACGAGCCCATTCTGGGCCATGCAAGCATTCCCGGATGCGCAGCAAAGCGCTGCAAGCAATAGGCCAGCACGGATGTTCATTGGCGCCCTCCAATGGGTGAACGAGGGCGCCCTACATCGTTTGATCTTCACTGATCCGACGCCTGGCTAACCTCGTGTTCTTTCAATCGATCGACAAGCCAAGTGGATAACAAAGGATGTGCGTTAGCTCCCAACGCGATCGCGACGGGCGTCGCTCAATTTGTCTGCCGCCTTTTTATCGAAGCCTGATCAATTAGGAAATCGTCCAACTTCCGGCCGCCTCGAAGCTGCGGCCGCAGCCACCGAGGCAGCCTGCCGCGACCCGACCACGTCTCCGCCGGGTTCTTTGGATTGCGATATTTCGGGCGAACGGGCGGATATGAGCGGCGTTTGCGGTCGAACCTTGTGGCCTTGTCGGGCAGTCCAATTTTGACGAGCCGTTCCTCCAACCGTGCTTTCTGCAACAGGAGTTTCTGAGTCAGGCTGGCGGCGACCTGTTGGTGAAGTGTCCAGAGCTCTTCAAGGGAGAGCGTGTTGAAATGCTCGGTGTTCATGGCTCGATGCAAACTCTTGGGAGAGGCCCAGGCAGACAAGTCGGGAATGAAGAATCATACAAGGAGTTAAATAGAGATTGGCCGTACAATCCACATTTAAATGCGGGAGGTTGCACGGAGAAAGGCACGACAGCGGTAATATCGTGGCGGAGCATTTAATTTGGTGCGCGGGCAACCATCGTTGAGGCACGAAAACCGGTACGGTGGTAGCCGCGAACTTGCCCCACACCAGTTGCGCTTTAGCGCCGCCGCGCCAGTGCGGAGAGGGGGCATAAACCGGGCAGCGGCGTTGCGGACAGGGGATGGGACAAATCGCCAGCAAGACGCAGATGGCTCGATTGCTTGAGTGCGCTGCCGCGTGCCGCAACCCAAGAGTGCTGGATGGGCTGATTAGTTCGGGTGGCGAGGAGCACAATAAATCCATCTCGCTGCCGGATTTAAGTCGGATGGGAGAGATAATCGACGCGCGCGCGGAATTGCCAATCTCTTCGCCGGCCGCGGGGGTCCCGACGCCCCCGGTACGCGAAGTCAAGGTCGCTGACGCCGCTTCTGTTTTCGATGCAGGCGCGTCGGCTCTGATGCCGGCGGCACCCGTCACGGATCTTCCCATCGGCCAGCTCACGCCCGAGAGCGGGCTCGTCGCCGAGCTGGCGGAGCGGCCCCGGCCTACCCCTGAAAAGCCCCCTGAAGCCGGGGCCGCCTCCCGGATTCGGTAGTATCCGAGAAGCGTATGGGTTCATCTGCCTTGAGCCGATCCAGGAGCGCCTCATTGAATCGACGCCGCTCCTCTACACGCTCAAAGCCCACTGGCGAGTGAGCGCCGGGATTAAGCATGCAGTCGAAGGAGTTTGGCTCGAGCCCGCACGACAGCGGGGGCTTGCGTGCGGCTCCTTAATGGCGGCGACATGATATAATCTTTTGGCGGCCTGATCGGTAAAACCACAGAGAGGCTGATCCATGGCGAAGGAAGTCAAACAATTGCGGAAGCAAGCTGAAAAGGCTGTGCGCGCGGCAAAAGAAGCCGCAGATGCCGAGGTGTCCGAGGAACTGCAGGCGCTAGCACGCGCGTTCCAAAGCCAGGCCGACGTCCTGAAGTCGAAAAAGGGAGCAGGCAAGAAGCAACAGTAGGCGGCCTTACTACGCCTCCACCGTTCGGAACGGCTCGTAAGCGGGGGAGTGCTTGTTTTTGCGGTTCGCGGATTGCATCAGATCATCGAGTCGGGCTGCGGCTCGAGCGGAGGGCTTCCGACTGCTGGAGGCAGAAGCGCGTCATACTGAGGTCACGCCGCGCGGCCTGCCCTCATGCAACAGCTGATCGAGCGCCTCCCCGACATTGTCCCCGGCTAGGGCGCGCCGGACGGGCCTGCGTTGACTAGCCATTGAACTACTACTCCAGCCTGATGCTCGTCCGAGGTCCAGCGCATCTTGGTTTTGCAGCAAACTCGCCCGCGTGGCTTACTTTACGGCGCGGTGCCATTCTCAGGGTAGATCAGAGCCCAAGCTGATCTCGGAGCAAGACCTGTCCGGAGAAAACACGGCCCCGGACTAAGCGCTCTCCGCAAAAGAGCGATGCCGGGGCCGTCGCCTTGGTACAGGGGAGCACCAATTGGCTCTAGAGTTAACCCGGAACGAGGCTTTTCTCTGCTCGTTTTTGCGCACTATTGTGTCGACGGAACTCTGGTTTCTCGTCGCGGATCGCCTCGGCAAAACCCGCCAGCCTCGACAGCAGGGCGGGCTTTGGTCACCAAACAGCAACGCGCGGTGCAAAGGAAACGCCGCAGCTGGGGGCAGAGAAAGGCTGGAGCCTTTCGATGTCGACGGGGGACGACAGATACCGAGAGCCAAACAGCCTGCCCGGCTAACGTTCCCTCAACTTCAAGGCCGATGCGGGGACGCCTTGCCCGCCTTGGGAACTTACGTGTTTCCGGGCTGTTGTGGGGTGTGTTCATTTGCGATTAGGGTTTGATCATATGACTCGCCTGCTGGCGCTTCTCGCTTTTTGCGCTTTCTGCACCCTTCCCGACGCAGCTTCCGCGGATCAGATGAAGACGCAGCCCAGTCAGGTGTCCGATTTCAGCGCTCGTCAACGGTGCGCATGCAGCACGTGGCGCAGGCCCGGCCGAATCGCCCAGCACTACCGGATAAGAGCAGCATATTTGATCGGCTATGATCCCCTGCCGTATCGATACGGCTCGACATATGTTTTCGAACCGCCGTACCGCTATTACCGACGCTGAGGTGGCAATGGAAGGATCATGGCTCGATCCTTTCCACTGCACGAAGCGGCCAAATATCCGGATGCTTCGTATCGTCCCATCTTACGGTAGCTTGAACGCTGCTGTTGCGGACGAGAGTGCCCCGCCGCCCCGCCCAATCGACGCGAGCTCTACGGCGACACGGAGCCCCCCCGCATCATCGTTTCGGCAACAACGTCGGTGAGCTTGATGCGATCCCCGCGCTTTAACATCCCAGGCCTTCTATCCCGTAGTGCAGATGTTTCATGCACTCGTACAGAAGGTCCGGTTTGTCGGGCTAGTTATACGTAGGGATGTTTCGGCCTACCTTTTGCTGTCTGAAGGCGAAGGGTTCATGTGGCAGGTCATAACCGAAAATGGTCAAATTCGCCTGTAGACGGGTGGAAAGAACCCGTCCATGTCTTCGTTTGATCGTATCGTGGGCGACATCGCCGGCGCGCTGCTGCTGGGCACCATCGCGGTGAGTTCAGCGGATAGTTCACCGGCGAAGGGCCGGGGTGACACGCCTAAGCCGACGAGGACCTATCTGCCCGTGGAAGATCTCCCAAGCCGGGCACCGCCGATGGCGCCTGAGGAGCGAGCCAAAGTCATGCAGGAGCTGACGGCCTTGCGCGAGCGGCAGAAGATGCTAGCAGCGCCGAACGGCAACTAAGTGCGGGTAGAGTGTTGCTCGATCTACCGGCGCGGCCGCTCGGCGCGCGCGTCGATATACAAGGCCACGGCAAATGTGACGGCCAAAGCCAGCACGCTAACTCCGACCGTAACCAATAGGCCTGCAAGCATGTTGCGACCAGTATTGCTGCAGGCGTGGGACGACAAATCACGTTCTGCTACCGCCCTGAAACAAACCGAGGCAACTGCGCAGTTCCTCGTGAATGTAGCACCTCGGTTACAGCATTCGCCGATTGTCGCTGCTAGGCATCTGCGATCCAGACGGAGTCCAAGCATGTCAACAGATGGCGCTCGAACTGACCGGGACGAACACCGCACGACGGCTGCCGCGGGTCACACGGGCGTCCACCTTCGTTCCTCCGATCTCATTGAGGCGAAGTCGGCAACAACGGTGGATGGTCCGACTGACCATTACTTTCCCGAGAAATGGAGTTGGGGGGCACCCAGGTCTTCCAAGTTTTGGTAGAGGCTCCTTAGCTCGTTTAAGTGCCGTTTCCAGTCGGTCGCGAGTCCAAGTTTACTGGGACGCCGACGCCGGCCGCCGCTCGATCACACAGAAGATGTCCCCTGAGGAAGCAAGGGCTGCTGCGCAGGCGTTCGGGCCGAACAAGACAAGCTAGACGGTCTTGCCGGATGACGCCCGCTGGCATCACTGACAAGCACCTCGCCGACCGCTGCAACGCGGTCATTCCCGACAAATGTTGAGCGGCGGGCGATCGAGAAATATCACTGCGATCCGTTGTCCGGCAACGTGCCAGGCAGCGCCTTCAGCTCTTCCAAGCCAGCATCGATTATCGCTAAATCGCCCCGGATGATTTCAATCGCGTTGGCTGTGCTGATCCCCGAGACAGACTGAAGGTCGCTGAGCACCTTGCGACGCGCTACAAGCAGGGACTCAAGTGCGCCTCGATCCTGCAGCTTTACGTAGCTGACCACAATTAGCTTCATGGCCTCGGACACGGCGCCGCCTCCTGGTGGTCAGTCAATCCTGGGGGCCTTGCAGCAGGAGGAATGACCACCGCTGCTATGCCGATCAGCGGTGGCTCGCTCAATATGCTGCAACCCAAAAAGGGCGAGGATATACTGCCGCAGCCTAGTTAAGGCTCAGTTGACGTGGAACGTACCGCGGGCGTCGAATGCCCGGAGGAGTCGACCCAGGTACCGTCTCGGCGATGGCGGAAGCGATCAAACGAAAGTTGCCGGAGCGGTGCAAGTGAAGGTCAAAAATTTGAAGCCGACAAACGGCCGCCGATCTAGCACAAGATAGCGTACCGCCTTGCAATCGCGATTGTGCTTTGCTTGGATGTCGGCCGTGGAGGACATCAAAGACAGGTTGGTCCTAAGTCTCCCAAGCTTCTTTCTGTTTTGATGATGCGTCGGGATTTCGCCCGCGTCCTGGCTCCCGATGGAGTCGGTTCGCGGACTGATAAGGTTTGGCAGAGGGGGAGTCGGTCTGCGAACTGTAAGCTTTGGTCGCAAACAGTTCTTGGACTGCTAAGGTTTCTAAAAGCTTATCAGTACTGTGGCTTGATGCTGGGCATAGTGGCAAATACGCGTCCTGATTGACTCGGCAGATCACCGCTCCTCCAAACGAAATGGCTAAGAAGGTGAATTCTCTGCAAATTCTACGACTCTTAAGCTCGCGTGAATAGCAACGGTGACGTGCTAGGAATGGAATCGCGCAGTTCGGCACGACCGTCGAGTCGGCTGGGGCACTGGTCCCGACCGCGGTCTGAGTTGCGGTGATCGGGTTTTTTTGCGCGCGCCAAATCGAGATTCGGGCGCGCCAACGACAACTGAATCGGGCAAGTAGGTAACGGCTGCGGCAGGCCGACCAGCTCTGCTTTGTCCCGCCGATTCGCAGGGGCAAGAACTTGCACGGTCGCGGCCGAGCGTCGATTTCTCTGAACTTAGATCTATGGTAATGGGGCAGGACGAAGTCGAAAGGCAAGATCTCTTCTTGCTAGATCGCAGGGCAGGGGCGTCCCATGAGCGTCTCCCAACTCACGAAGCGCGTTCGGCGCGAGCTGACTTATTTGGACTATCCCGCTCGGGGGTGGACTGTCCCGCGATTTAAGGACGGCGTGCTGGTTCTCGACGTGCTGATTGTCGGCGGTGGTCAGAGCGGGTTAGGAATCGCCTTCGGTTTGAGGCTTGAGCGTATAAGAAACTTCAGGATCATTGATCGTCGCCGGCGTGGTCTGGAAGGCCCCTGGCGCAGTTTCGCTAGGATGAAGCAGCTGCGCACGCCGAAAGAGGTGACTGGCATTGATTTCGGTATCCCAAGTCTAACGGTGCGGGCTTGGTACGAGGAAAAATTCGGGAAGCGATCATGGGATCGGATAGATACGCTCCATCAGGAAGTATGGCGATCTTATCTGGATTGGTACCGCGACGTCTTGGCTCTCCCGGTCGAAAACGATGTGGAGTTGATGCTGATCGAGCCCGTGGATGATATTTTCCTTGCCCATCTCCGTCGTTCTGACGGGATCGAGCGGGTGTATGCAAGAAAGATCGTTCTAGCAACGGGCTTTGAGGGGAGCGGCAGTTGGCGGGCTCCTAAGTCACTTGTTGCTGAGTTGCCGGCAGATCTTTATGCGCATTCAACCGATGATATCGATTTCCGCAAGCTTGCAGGAAAGCGCATCGGAATTCTTGGTGCCGGTGCATCGGCGTTTGACAACGCAGCCCTCGCACTTGAGGCGGGCGCCGCACGAGTAGACCTATGCTTCCGCCGTTCGGAGATGCCCCGAGTCAATCCACTCACCTGGATGAACTTTGCTGGTATGTTGGGCCACTTCAGCGAACTGGCGGACTTGGACCGCTGGAGATTCATGCGCCACATTCTCGAGGAGCTCTCGGTCCCGCCTACACAGGACTCCTACTGGCGATGCCGCAGGTTCGAGAACTTTGCGTGGCACTCCGACTGCGGATGGAGTGCCGTCGACGCAGCGGGCGGTATCGCAAGAGCCAGAAGTAGGGATCGTAGCTTTGATTTCGACTTTGTTATTTTTGCGAACGGAGTCGAGATGGATCTCTCGGCACGTCCGGAGCTCGCCCTCTTTTATGAAGAGATTGCCCTTTGGAACGACCGCTTCACGCCTCCACGCGGCGAGGAAAGCGAGGCACTCGCGCGATATCCATATTTGGGTAGAACCTTCGAATTCACGGAGCGGCATTACGGCGCGGCTCCTTTCTTGAGAGCATTGCATAACTTTACCTTCGGAGCGATGCTGAGCCATGGTATTTCCGGAGCCGCCATCACGGGTATAAAGTACGGAGTGCGGCGACTGGTAAACGGCATCGCGAGGGAACTGTTTTGCGGAGAGGCGGCCGAATATTACAGAGATCTGCTATCATACCAGACGCCTGAGCTGCGAACCCTTGACAGTGCATTTGTTTGGTTGAGCCAGCTTGGCAGTGATGCTGTTGATGCCGACAGCCTAGCCAATCAGCTCTATCAACACCGCCTTGCAACGCTCGGTGCCTCATTGCAGCGATCAATGCCCCAGCATGACTCTGTGTCGGCAAAGTCCATTCGGTTCGCGCGCCCAAAGCGCACCCCGCAGCCGGCACACCTCAAGAAGAGAAAGCGGCGGCGAGACTAGTCGTAGTACTAAACGTGCGGCGCTACCTGTTTCGTTCTCGCTCCGCGGGCAGGAGGAAATGCCGTTTGACTATAGGTCGATGATAGCGGACAATATCACATTTCTTTGCCTCGCACGTAGTGATCACCGCCTGACGACCAGGCCATCGGGAGGTAAGTAATGGCCTTCATCGCATTTACGAAGGTGATCGATTTTACCACATTGACGGCTGAACAACGAAGAGAGCTCAAGAGCATTCTTGGGAGCCGCGAGAAGCAGCTCAAGAAGGCAATAAGGGATGTCGAGATTGCCCTCAGTAGGCTCGAACGATCGGGTAGCAAGCCTCGAAAGCGAAAGACGGGGAAGGGCAGGCGTTGACGCTGTCAAGTTTGCGCCACGCGCGGATACTGCAGCGTTAGCTAGCAGTTGCCGTGGTTTGGCTTCCATTCCAATCCCGAAACTGAGTTCAGCTCCTCAACGAGAGTCTTGGCGTCTTGCAGATCTGGCGTATCCCGACCTTCGATGAACCACGTGTATACTGGGTTCATCAGGGACGTGGCTTCGAAGTACCTGCCTTCGTTGATCCAATGCCGAGCGAGACAAATGGAGGTACGCAACTCCCACCAGCGGGCCTGCTGTTGCCGCGCGATCGCCAAGGATCGCCGCAGCTCGGCCTCTGCCTGGTCACTTCTGCCGAGACCTAGATTGATGGTGCCCCGGAGACGGTACAACTCGGCTTCAAAGAACCTCTCACCTGTTGTTTGGGCGAGCTGAACGCCTTCGTCCAGCAAACGAAGTCCAACTTCCGGCTCTCCGAGCTTGGCATGGGCAAGGGCGAGATGGCCCAGGTAGAGAGTTCGGCGGCCACGTTCAGAATTGCGGTAAGTTGCCGCCAAGGCGCTGCGCATCTGGTCGATCCCGGCTTGAACGTCTCCTGCTTGGGCTAATAGGGCTCCACGGAAAAAACGTGCTCTTCGTTCGATCGCCGCGAATTCATGCTCAACGCTGAGTGATATCGCCTCGTCGGCGTGCGCCAAGGCGCGCTGGGCGTCGCCGCCGATTATTCCCATAATGACTATGTTCCCCAGAGCCAGGGCAGTTGTGAAGCTTTGTTGCCTCGTCCGAGCAAGAGTTTCAGTCTGCTCGACCATCGTTGCAGACTGTTCAGGATAACCAAGCACTAATAGAGTCGACGAGAGCCACGCTAGGCTGTTCACCGCGTCATCCACTCCAAACCTGCGATAGGTCGATATCGTGGCTGGATTCGTTGAGCACAACGAGAGGGCTCGCTCTAAGTGGTTGCGCGCGTCCGCGAACGCGCCTGTGCAATGCAGCGTCTGTCCAATGAAGCGTGTGGCTAGGACGGAGACGCCGGGATGATCATACTCGGCGGCCAACGCAAGGCAGTGGCGGGCATCCTCGAGCGCTGTGCTATACTCCGCGCGCATGCTGTGGGCTAGGTAGTTACCCCATAGGATCGTCATTCGTTCTTCTAGGGTGGCACTTTCGCCAAGCAGCGCGCCAGCCCGCGAGAAGACCCGCGACGTTTCAGGCGCAGCGTCGCCCTCAGTCGCGGCGACTGCAGGCCCAAGAGCCAGATAGAAATCCAGTTCCTTGCGATCGCGTTGTGACGAGCTCCGCAGCTGTTGGATCAGCTCCAGCCCTCGCGCCAGATGCTTTACGGCCTCGGCATTGGAGGAGCGGCTGAGCGCACGCTTTCCGGCCTTGAGCCAATAATCCGTAGCCTGTTCAAGCAGGCCGGCTTCGGTGAAATGGTGTGCAAGGATTTCGGGGTCGTTCACGGCGGCAATCTGGAATTCTTGCTCAATGACGTGCGCTATTTGAGCATGGAGTTGCCGCCGCCGTCTTTTCAGTAAACTTTGATAAGCTGCATCTCGCACCAATGCGTGCTTGAATGTGTACACGGCATCCGGCAAGTCACCTTGACGGAAAATCAGTCCTGCCTGCTCGAGTTCAGAGAGGGACTGCTGCAAACGTGTTTCCTCTCGAGTGACCACCGCTCGTATCAAGCAATAGGAAAAGTCACGACCGATGGTGGCGCCGATTTGGGCGATCTCCTTCACTGAATGCAGGCGGTCGAGCCGAGCCATGAGGGAATCGTGAAGGGTTTCCGGGATGGCGAAAGGCGGTAACGGACTCCCGAGTTGGTAGCGATCTTGATCTTCAACCAGAAAGCCTGTTTCGAGAACAGCCTTCGTGAGCTCCTCTACAAAAAGCGGATTCCCGTCCGTCTTTGTTATGATCTGTTTTATCACGTCGGTCGGAAGCGCGCGGCCATTTGCCACCTGGGTGGCCACACCTTTGACTTCGTCGGGGTTGAGTCGTCCTAACGTCAGGCTTCTGACATTTGAAAGACCCGTCCAAGCAGCCTCAAACTCGGGTCGAAAAGTAACCAGTACAAGCATAGGCAGCAGACGGGCTCGCTCTACGATGAGGTCGAGCAATTCGAGCGTGGTGTTGTCGGCCCAGTGAACATCTTCGATGAGCAAGAGGATCGGCTGTTTGCGCGAGCAAATCTCGAAGTGATCAAGCAGCGCGGCAAGCGTGCGTCGACGCTGCTGTGCGGGACTTAGCTGCAGCGCCGGATAACGGCCTTCGAATGGAATCGACAGCAACGCGGCAAATAGTGCAGCGACGATCTCGACTTCCGGCCCTCTCAACGCGAGCAGCGATTCCAGCTTATCAAGCCGCTTCTCGGCCGTATCCTCCGCCTTAAACCCTGCGCTTCTCTCCAACTGCTCGACCACCGGATGAAGTGCACTGTTGGCGTGATAAGGAGAGCATTGATAACGAAATTGCAGATGTGGTCGATGCTTGCCTGCACGTTCCGTTAGAGCCGTTGCAAGCCGCGATTTGCCTATACCTGGCTCGCCGGAGATAAGGACGATCTGACCTTCGCCGGCCCAAGCTAAATCCTGACGTTCCAACAGGAACTCCAACTCAGAATCTCGGCCGATGAGATGGTTGAGCTCTGCCGGACGCACCGCCTCAAAGCGGCTCTTGGAGGCCAAGAGGCCCTGAACGACCCACGCGCTCACGGGCGTGCTGATGCCCTTGAGCTGGTGGGCGCCCAAATCGCGAAGATCAAAGATGTCGGCAAGAAGCCGGCGCGTCGAGTCCGCGACGACCACCGTATTCGGCTCGACCAAGGCTTGCACGCGAGCCGCGACATTCGGAGCGCCTCCAACCACGGAATGCTCCCGAAGTTTGCCCTCGCCGCCGAGGTCGCCTACGACCACCATTCCCGTAGCGATGCCGATGCGCACGGCAAGAGGCTCTCCTGCGCGCGTTTCAAGCCGGGCGACAACAGCCACGATATCTAGTGCCGCCCTGACCGTTCGTTCGGGATCGTCCTCGTGTGCAATGGGATAGCCGAAATACGCAAGGATGCCGTCCCCGCGAAAGTCGGCGAGAAAGCCGTCATAGGAGCGCGTTATACGAGCACAAGCGGCGTGATAGGCATCGATGACGGCGCCCATATCTTCCGGGTCAAGTCGTGCCGCCAAAGCGGTCGAATCGACTAAGTCACAGATCATCACCGTGAGATGGCGGCGTTCGGCGTACGGCGCAACTGCAGCGTTCCTGACAGGTGAGGGAGGGCTAGGAGGAAGTGCACTTATCCCGCTCATGAGACGCTTCCGGTCTCCGAGCGGGATACCGATCTTTTCGAAGTCGAGTTCCGTTAATTGCGGCAGCACATCGCAATCTATGGCGTTCGCGATGAACAGGGACTCATGCCGTCCCAGTCCCAACCCTCTCAGCCAAGTCCTGATTTCCATGGCTGGACCCTTGTGCGTGGCAGAAGATTCAGCAACTCAGAGCCTGATTGTTGTTCGGGGCAACTCGGTCCTAGACTGCTTCAACTGATCGTAGCGGGCCCACGGTAGCATGCTGTCTGGCCTGGATATGTGAACAGCCTCGCAATTGGTCGGATCCACTACCAGGAAACGCCGCAAGTGTCTCCCGAGGGACTGCGCGCGTCGGCTTCAATTCTATGATCGCTCGCGAAGACGGATGGCTATATTGGCCTCAGACCGTCCACGCACGCATGTTCCGTTAGCGCGACCCACGCAAACTAAAGGCCGAAACAGTTCAATTATCAAGCTAGAGGATATCCACTCCCCCAAACGGAACGTTAGTCTGCAATTGTTCGGCAGGGGGTCTAAGATTCGCGTGAGTAGCCAAGGTGAGAAGCTACAGATTTTTCGGGGCAGCGACCACCGCGCCCAAAGAGCAGGGCACTTCGCAATGCGCCAAATGGCAACAATTGGCTGAACGCCTTCGGGCGCTGGTAAGCGTGAGCTTTCCGCTAGGACCCGTTTGCCATCCGCCTCGGCGACGTTGAACGGATAGATCGCGTTGTCAGCCTGATTAGCACCAAGGTCGACGAGCGCTACACTGGCGCGCTTCAGATCGAAGTTTTCATATCTATCTTGGCACTCCCCCTCTAGGAATACCGTATCGTCCGTTTTAGGACATTCGCACAATCAACGCTCGTCTCCCAGGGCCACGCTCATAAGGACGTTCAACGGCGCTCGCCGGTTTGACAGGTTCTGAAGCAAAAGCCGCGGAGCGTTGCCCATTTGCAACCCGCACAGCCGTTCGGAGTTGTAAGCTGATCGATCAGAATGACCGAAACATATTTCGTATTTACTTTGACAATCTCAGCGGGGCGAAACGTGTTTGATGTCTATCGCAATGGCAAGCGCGATTTGCTCGTTCTAAGAACAGGGTCCGCGATACCCGGGGCTTACTCTGCAAATAAGTGGCGCAAGAGCAGAAAAACTCAAAGTAAGCGACGAGATTAGGTCAACCGTTCAGCGACAAGGGTATTACGTTCGTCGCTCCACAAAGAACAGTTCGATTTAGCTCGTTATCGTTTCCTGGGATCCCCTCACATTGCAGCGTTGATCGACAGTTCATTGGATCGGGCGAGCGACCGGCCATGTCGTCTCTATCATGCGGGCTTTGTCGATAGGTCGAGGGCGCAGCTCGACCGTTATCCCACATCCGGATCGGCACCCATGGTGTACGCGCTCGGCGACCTCGGCGCCGAATTACTTGCCGAGCGCGGGAGTGAGTGCGGACATCTCGAGCTGAGCCGAAGAAATCGGAATGCCGGTCGACCGTTTATCGAACATCAATTGGAGATTGTTGACTTTCAAGTGTCGCTTGATCTCGCAGTGCGGCAGCGCGACGATTTCTGTCATTCATACGGATGAACTTGTATCTGAATTTCCAGAGCAGACTCGCAGCATGCGCAATGCACTCGCAATGCGGGTCGGAGTGTCGCATAACGGGATGGCTCAGGAGGTCGGACTTGTACCGGACTTGATCTTCGGACTCAGATTTTCGGACGGCTCGCGTCGCTGCTTCATGGTGGAGATCGATCGCGGCACGATGCCAATCAAACGAACCGATGTCGGGCAAAGGAGCTTCGCTCGCAAGATGCGGGCATACCTTGCTGCACAGTCAGCGAAGCAGCACGAAGTTCAATTCGGTTGGAAAGCCTTTCGCGTTGCAACCGTCACGACCGATCGTAGCCGTGCGCAGTCAATGAAGGAAGCCCTTCGAGAATTGAGCGCGGCGCGTAGCATCGGACCAGCTCTTTTCTGGTTTGCTTTGCGCGACGAGTTACGGCCAGCAGTCCGATAACGTACGACTGGGAGCTGAACATGTCGCCTAACCAGATTGGCCTACCGTTCGAGGGCGTCTTACGATCGTGAAGTGAAGGGAGATTGATCGCGATCGGTCCATCATTGCGGGCAGGGGATACCCTGCGGTTGTGCACGCCATCTAAACCGGGCGTGCTCACGACTGCACTGCAGCAAGTGGGGGCATCGGTGAACAAGCGATAGTGCTGACCAATCTGTCCTGGGCATCTCAGGGTTCCGAATTAACCATTGGCAGCCGCAAAACTGTTTGAAGGTTAAAGGACCACGGTATACCCTTATGAGGTCAAGCTTCGATGAAAAGCTTTGGGTGCCGCCTCATTGGCGGGTTCAGATGCTGAACCCGCAGCGTGGCACTTCGCGCTCCAGAGATCGCCTATCATGTCATCTTCCGATAAGATTGCGCTCTTCATCGACGGGGCCAATCTCTATGCCTCAACGAGGGCGCTCGGCTTCGATATCGATTACAAGCGCCTACTCAGCGAATTTCAGAGCCGCGGCACACTTCTGCGGGCGTTTTATTACACAGCGACCATCGAGGATCAGGAATCCTCGTCAATGCGCCCTCTGATCGACTGGCTGGACTATAATGGCTACACCGTCGTCACCAAGGTGAGCAAGGAATTCATCGACGCCTCCGGCCGTCGTAAGGTCAAGGGCAACATGAGCATTGAACTCGCTGTCGACGCGATGAGGCTCGCTGAGCACATAGACCAGATGGTGCTGTTCTCCGGTGATGGTGACTTCCGCTCCCTGGTGGAGGCCGTGCAGCGGCGCGGCGTCCGTGTCACCGTGATCTCCACGATCGCCAGCCATCCGCCTATGATCGCGGACGAGCTAAGACGCCAAGCAGACGTGTTCACCGAACTCACCGAGCTTCAGGCTAAGATCGGTCGCAATCCCTCTGAGCGGCCGCCGCCGCGTCCGCGCGAGGTGCGTTATCGCCCGGAGCAGGTTCCTGACCGGGAGACGATCGCGGCCCTCAAGGGAAATGATAGCGTGTTCGAGAAGTGAGCCGCGTAGCCAGAGCGCTCGTGCAATCCAGATCGCCAGTATGGTTCGGCGGCCGACGCGCGTTGTCCAAGGGATGAGCTCGACGAAAAGGCCGGCATTTGCGCCGGACTGATCGTCAATATGGTTCGGTGCTCAGCAAAGGACGAACTAGAGAGCAATCCGAACCTCTGGTCGGTTCGGATTCTGACATTGCAACCCTTGCTGGCGAGATTCGCATAGCATGTTGCCGATAGGCACTCGCGGGCCGTGACGGTCGCGCTTTGACGCGCCAACATTATGAAAAATGAACAAGGTGGATGCGATACGCCAAAAAGGCTTACTCAGTCGGCCACATCTAACATCAATTAGGGGCTTGCCACTTTTTCCCGGTCTGCTGTAGAATCTTCGCGCCAGTATTTTGAAGGAATAGGTTCCGTTCAGCTCCAGATTTCGAAAATTCATAAAATTCTTTGGGGGACATTGCGATGGCTAAGCCTTCCGTTTCCCGTGACGCCTTTCGTGGGTTGTTCGCATTCTATGCGGCCAAAGCCCACCATGATCATAACGGCGTCGCCGAAGGCCGGCTCCTCAAACTATTTGGATCGAGCGACCACATCCCCGATCGTCTGTTAGACTTGTGGTCATCACAGACCGAGCTGATTGGCCCTGAGGCTGTTGGCAACATAATGTCACCGCTCGCTCATCAGATCTTGGACGGCGACGCACAATACAACCACGCCAGCGACTTCTTGCATCGACTGTTGCGAGAGTTGGACCGAGACGTCCACTAACCGCCATCGCGAGAATGTCCGCTCTTGGGTCGCCGTTTGCTGTACCTAGGTAAACTCGGCGCGAGACTCGCCTTGGCGGCAAGGTATCCTGCCGAGCGCAACGCGCTCAGAAGCGCAATCTTACCGCATGCCGAACCGAGCGGCTCGTGCTTAGGATGGAAAGCAACCCTAGCATCATCAGCAGTACGCCGAGCCAAGTTGCCGTCCGGCTCGTCGCCTCGCCATCGGCCTTAGCGAGGCGTACGCCGACCGGAACGCTCTGAAGTTCGGACGAAGTTACCACATCGTTGGCCGGCGCGGCCGCTAGAAGTTGCTCAACGTCGACTTGATTTTGGTTCTGTCCGAAGGGCATGGTCTGGCGACTGTGCTGGCCAACGAGAGCGGCCGATGCCAGAGCAGTGCTTGTACCGAGATCAGGGTCAGCATCAGCTACCTTGAACTGTGCGCGAGGCGGCTGTGAAGGCAAGGCGGGTGCGGAGCGCAGCAGCTCCGCGCGCGCATCGAGGACCCCGCTCTGCCTGGGCCGCGCGGTCCCGCTCTCGTCTAAACTGGCCGTGGCAGGTTTGGGGGCGCGACGAGCGATCTTCTTCACTTTCGCGGTGCCCTCGCTCAGGAACCAGCATTTGCGGTGCCCGTCCAGTCGATAGACCCAATGTTGGCCGTCGGGAGCCGAGTTGCCGGGACGTCCCACGCATTCTGCTTGCGGCGGAGAAGTCACCGGAGGCGGGGCTGCAGCAGTGTTGAAGAGATCCGCAAGAGGATTGGAGGAGGCAGGCGCCGTCAAAAGAGTTTCAAGAAGAACGAAACTGACGAAGCACAATCGCAAATAACCGGACATCGAAAACTCCCGGTGTTGCGCCCACCCGGGATGACCCTTTGCACCGACCTAGGCAGCTATACGGCCCAAATCTGGCGGTGCGATGGATTCATTGAGCTCGTGCCATGGCATACGGTGCGAATGCAAGGCCGTGCCCGCCGTCATCTGGTCCAGTTTCCGGGGCCGATCAACTTCAATCGGTATAAGCGCGTGGTCGGTCGGTTTCGGCAGTCTCGTTTGACGCTAAGCAACGTCGCGCCCGCTCGATCTGTGCGTCGGTAGCGCCATGATTTCGAGCGTACATCTCGGCGACGGCTGCCGAGTATTTTGCGACGTAGTATCTGACCTCACTGCAAGATATGCGCGTTGTGGGCCTGTGGTGACGGGAAGCGAAGGCATCGGACCCCAGCGGCATCAGCAGCAACGCAACAGTGGCCCCCGCGCGTACAATCATTCCCCCGCCCCCTAGGTTTGTCTGTTTCGTGCAGAGAGGAGGACTGAGTCGCTCACACGACGCAAATTAACAATCGCGCACTGGTCAAGGTGCCGGGAAACTGTTGCTCCAATGCTTCGGTGTTGCGGACAAAGGCTGCAGATGCAGATGCTCGTGAAGCGACTGATGCGGTTGCGCCAATGTCGAAGCGGGGACGCGCGATTGCATTGAACGGTAGCTATCACCGCCGAAGAACTCTCCTTCTCCGCACGGCTTTCGCCTTCGGGATGCGCCGACCAACCTTCTCGCGTTCGCGGCTCACAGGCGCCGCCGGAGTGTCTGCACTTCCGCAAATAGTGCGATGAGCCCCTCGACCCGTTCACGCAGAATAGCCGAGTAATTGTAAACCTGACCTCGATTACTCATTACTGCCTCGAACAATGACTATTAAAGCAAATGCAGGCGACAACGGGAAGAGTATGCAATCGGAGGTAGGACCATACAAGTCCCAAAAGACGGTAGCGTGAATGTGGAAGGGCTCGCAGAGCCGGAGGGATTATGTTGCGCGTCCCTTTCGCTCTGTCTTTCGGGTTGGCTTTCATCCGAAAGTCCGGTCCCTCGGGTGAGGCGGGCTCTGATGCCGTAGCACAACAATGGGCACTCTGCGCCAGCATGGGTGGCGCTTACTTCCCTATTCGTAGTTGGCCCGGTGCGCGCTCCAGAGGCGGCCGGGTAGCTAAGCCAGTGGTGCCGGAGGGAATCTCGCCATTAGCTGTGCTGGTCTCGACCCGCTCAAACGTCGTGACGAATGCCGCGAAGGCCACCACTATGACGGCAATCGCGAACAACAGGATCACAGGGTCGGGATTCCGCTCAGTACTCATGAGCAACTCCACTCAGACGCTCGGCAGCTGAGCAGCCCGCCAGCTAAGCTCCGTCTCGCCACGTGTCGAGAGCTCCCGCCGAGCGCTCTCCAGATATCGACGCGAGGGCAAAACGCGGAGTGTATGCAGTTCGAATATATTTGTCGGTCAAACCGGCGCGTTGGTTCAGATCTATCCTTGGTCCTACGCTGAAAACGCCGGGTGCTTAAGCATCCTCCCGATCTTCGTGGGTGCCCGTTGAACTGTGCGTATTTCCATCGGAGTTCGGAACATGCGACAGGTTTTGCTGTCGTAACCCGTGAGCGCTAGTTGTTGCTTCACGATGTTCGACACTGGGATGGGCGCCCGGCTGCTGGTCAACGTGACCGATCAGCTTGCCGTGCTGGGCGGGATTTTCGATGACGATCAGGCCGGGCCGGGCTCAGGCGACCCGCAGGAGCGCAATCGTTACGGCCTGAATTTTCGCGTCAACGATCCGCCGTTGCTGCTCGGCCAAATCCAGTATGCCTGGAACAAAGAAGGGTGATCCAAACCTGACCGGCCAGATCAAGTTCGGAGGCTGGCAGCACTTCGGCTCCTTCCCGGACCAGCGCCTCGCGTCAAACGGCGTCTTCTTGCCGCTCCGGGCAGCAGCGGCGAGCCGCTATTGCTGTCAGGAGACATCGGTGGGTGGGCGGTCTTCGAACAGCAGATCTATCGCGTGCCTCACAGCGACGATCGTGGGATTGGTGTGTTCGCAAGAGCCGCCGGCGCACCCGCTGATCGCAACCTGATCGATCTCTACGCCGATGTCGGCGTCGAGTTCATCGGGCTTCGCGAGGACCGTCCCCACGACAAGTTCGGGATTGCCGCGGGTTATGCCATGTCTCCAAACGGGCGCAGGCTCTCGATACGGACTACCGGACGTTGCTCGATCCGAATTGGCCGGTGCGAAGCTTCGAAGGTTTGCTGACGGCCGTCTATCAGTATCAAATCAAGGATGGCTGGACGGTACAGCCGAACTTCCAATACATCGTCCATCCCGGAGACGGGGCCGCGCTACCCGCCGGGCCGCTGGCGGGTAAGGCTCTAAGGAACGGGTCGGTATTCGGACTACGAACCGCTCTCAAGTTCTAAGACGATGTTCTATGATCGTCGTGGCGGCCTTGTGCAGCCGCGCGGGAATGTTCACTTTTGACCGGACGGTGCTTGAGCGTTGGCCTTGTTCGGCTCCGGCTTGTTCGCCTCCTGATGACAGGTCACGCAACCAGCCGCTGCGCCGAGCTTCTGGGCCGCCATGTGGCCGGTGACGCTACCTACGAAGGCTCCCTTAATGCATCCTTTTGCTTCCGCGGCGCCCGGCAGTCAGCACAACAACCGCCAGGCTATCGGGCCGTCGATCCAGGGCGGCCTTTTAGTTTGCGCGTGCAAAAGCGGCGCTACAGTCTCCAACAATGCGGTAGCCCATTCGCTTTTGGCAGCCGGCACGGCGATGAAATGCATTCTTAACCGTACCGAGATTGCAACAGTGCTCTTGCGCACAGTTAACGTGATTCGAAGCAGACGGACCTAGTCTGTGTTCCGGGATGTCAACCATCGAGCGAATCACCTCGTGGGCTGCCCGCCTACGTACAGGCTTGCCAGGGCAGTCCACATTCGACGGCGCAGCGCGTCCGAGGCGCCGGACCGCCTCGACGCGCCCAATTGTCGTTCTCGTGCTATGCAGTGCATTCCTGATCGCGCTGGTGGTGGGCGTGATCTCCCTGATCCTGTCTAACCTGCGTCACCACGCCATCGAACAGAGCAAGCAGCAGCTGCTGGCTACCGCAACCGTGCTTGCCCGGCAGGCGGCCCGCGACTTCGAGTCAATCGGTCTTATTGATGCCAGCCTGATCGAATACATGGAAACACTCGCCATCGTTTCCGATGAGCTCTACGAGCGCGCCATGGTGGGACGCGGCATTCACCTAATGCTGAAGGACAGGATCAGCGGCTTCCCTCACATCGGCGCGGTCATGCTAATCGGCGCCGATGGCAGGCTCATCAATTCGTCGCAGGCCTGGCCAACCCCACAACTCAATTTCGCTGGTCAGGACTTTTTCGAGGCGCTGAAGGCCGACCCGCGATTGGGCTCGATGCTTGGCAAACCGACGCGGGATCGCGAGACGGGCGCCTGGACCACATATTTCGCCCGTAAATTCAGGGGATCGAACGGCGAGTTCCTCGGCCTGGTTGTCGGCACGGTCAAGTCGCAGTACTTCGAGGAATCTTACGCAGCTATCGCGCGCGGGACCGATGAGTGGATCGCACTGTTTCGCGAGGATGGCATGATGCTCGCGCGCTATCCGCATATCGATTCCTTTATTGCACAACCCTTTGTCCACAGCCTCAGCGGCGGGACGACGCAAGGGTCCAGCAGCGGCGCGGCAGGGCAGCGCCATGTGCTTGATGATTCGGAGCGGTTGACAGCACAGGCGCGGCTTTCCAACCTTCCGATCAATCTGATTGCCAGCACGACTGTCGTCGCCGCGCTCGCGGACTGGCGGACCGAGGCGGGGTATCTGATCGGGCTCTCTATAGTCCTCGTCGTGGCGATCGGCGGTACCGGCGCCGTCGTTGTGCAATTTTTTCGCCGGCAAAGCATGCAGCTCGATTCCACGCTGAACAATCTGTCGCAAGGCGTCTGCATGTACGACGACCACCGCCGCCTGATTCTGTGCAACGATCGCTATGCCGAGATGTACCATCTGCCAAATGAACTGACACGGCCCGGAGCCGCACTGCGCGAGATCCTCGAGCATCAGATTTCGCTCGGTCCCTATCCGGGAGGCAGCCCTGATAAGTATGTGCCCGAGATGATGGCTATCGTGATCGCCTGCAAACCGGCGAGTACCGTGACGGAATTCTCCGACGGGCGGGCTATACTAGCTGTGTTTCGGCCCGTGCCGGGTGGCGGCTTTGTCACCACCGTAGAGGATATCACCGAGCAAAAACACGCCGAGAAGCGGATCGCGCACATTGCTCATCATGACTCACTAACCGGTCTGCACAATCGCGCGGCGTTTTCCGACCATCTGGCGATGACCATTGACGAGAGTCTACGCGCGGCCGGGACGTTTGCAATCCTGTGCCTCGACCTCGACCGTTTCAAGGAGGTCAACGACCTTTACGGCCATCTGGTCGGCGATGCACTGCTGCGCGAGGTGGCGCGGCGTCTGCAAGCCGTTGCCGATGGTGCCTTTCTAGCACGCGTTGGCGGAGACGAATTCATCGTGATCTCTATCGGAGACGCACGGGGGACGGCTGTCGGTCAACTGGCTCAGCAATTCAGGACCGCGCTCAGCGGCGACATTGAGATCGCCGGACGGCAGGTGCGCATTGGACTGAGCATCGGGATCGCTTCCTTTCCGATTGATGGGACCGACCCGACGACCCTTCTCGCCAACGCGGATGTGGCACTCTACCGCGCTAAGGCTGAAGGGCGCGATACGATCCGATTCTTTGAGGCCGACATGGCTGCGCAATTGCGCGATCGGCGCGAACTGCAGCACGATCTACAATCTGCTATCGCGAACGACGAACTGCGACTCGATTTTCAGCCGCTGGCAAGCATCCGTGGCGAGATCGTGGGTTTCGAGGCGCTGGTCCGGTGGCACCATCCGAGCCGCGGCGTGGTCGCACCCGGTGTTTTCATCCCACTCACGGAAGAGAACGGGCTGATCGTCACGATGGGCGAATGGATTCTGCGTGCTGCGTGCCGCGAAGCTGCCTCCTGGCCGAACCAGTTGCGAATTTCCGTCAATCTGTCGCCGGTGCAGTTTCGGAACGATGGCATCGTGCGGCTCGTTCACGAGACTCTGATCGACACTGGATTGGACGCTGGTCGGCTTGAGCTCGAGATCACGGAAGGCGTTCTCATCGACGACTTTTCCCGTGCAGTGTCGATCCTGCGGCGCCTCAAATCGCTCGGTGTGCACATCGCGCTCGACGATTTTGGCACGGGCTACTCGTCGATGTCCTATCTGCAGGCGTTTCCGTTCGACATGATCAAGATCGACCGCAGCTTCATATCGAACCTCGAACGCAGCGCACAATCGAAGGCCCTGTTGCGTGGCGTCATCGGACTAGCGCGCGGGCTTGAGCTTCCGGTGACCGCTGAGGGCGTCGAGACGCGAGCCCAGCTCGATGTTCTCACCCGTGCTGGCTGCGATCTCGTGCAGGGCTTCCTAATCGGAAGGCCTGCGGCAATTGAGGGCTATGCGGAAGTCGTGGGTCGGCCAGCTAGTCTGGATCAGCAGGGCATTCGGGCGGGCCAGGCCTCGGCGGCACGGGGCAAGAGATGAATATTGTGCAGGTGAACCGAAAATCCCAACCGGGGATGGAATGATGGACTTAAAATTGATCTTGACGGCAACCGCCCTGTGCATCGCAGGCCATTCGGGGATCGCTGAGGAACTGACCGGCACACTGGAGAAAATCAGGAGCTCCGGAACGATCACGATTGGGCATCGAGAATCGTCAATTCCTTTTTCGTACTATGACAAAGACGAGAAGGTCGTGGGCTTTGCGATGGACCTTTGCTACGTCGTTGCCGAAGCTGTGAAGGCTAGGCTTGGCCTGGCAAAGCTGGAGGTCAAGCTGGTGCCGATCACGCCGTCGCTTCGCATTCCCTCCATATTGTCCGAGAAGATCGATCTCGCATGCGAAACAATGACTAACAACCTCGAGCGGCAAAAGGTCGTGGCTTTCTCGACTACATATTTCGTCGCCTCTAATCGGTTCGTCTCCAAGGCAGCCGCAAATCTGCGGACGCTGGATGACCTCAAGGGCAGAACGGTGGTGTCGACCATAGCATCAACCAATCTCAAACAGATCAGCGAGCTCAATGTGCAGCGCCATCTTGGCCTCACCATTATCGCGGCCAAGGACAATTTCGAGGCCTTCCGCATGCTGGAATCGGATCGCGCGGCCGCAGTCGTCATGGACGATATCCTACTGTACAGCCTCGTGGCCAACTCGGCGGCGCCCGCTAACTACGTGGTCTCGGACGACGCGCTGTCGGTCGAGCCGTACGGCATCCTGCTGCGGCGCGACGATCCCGCCTTCAAGCGGGTAGCTGACGATGCGCTTGCGACAATCTTTCGCAACGGTGAAATCAGCAAGATCTACGCCAAATGGTTTCTCAACCCTATTCCTCCGAACGGCATCAGCCTCAATGTGCCTTTGAGCGCAGCGCTGAAGCGCGTCATCGACAATCCGACAGACAGCGGCGATCCAGAGGCGTATGCGATGCGCTAGCGGATGCGTTTTTATACAACGCAATCCGACGAACTGCTGCCCGGTCACCGGCCGGGCGAACTTGACGATCATCGCGTTGGATCGCAGCGCTCCGGGCCATCATGAACGCTTGGCGAGCTAGTTATATTCATCATTTGTCTTCTGAGGCAAATTCTCGGCTCAGATTTCCGCTTTCGATTTTCGATCGACTTGAGCTTCAGGGGGCAGGCTTTTCGGCAGAACTCCAAGAAGCGAACCTGGCGCCGGATGTTCGAGCAAGGCTGGTCCAATCACGGGGCCGGCTTCGTGCTCCTCGACGGTGCGGCAGTCGTCGGCTTCATGGGCACCATCGTCGCCCGTCGGCAAATGCATCAGCAACGTTTCGTCGTGAGCCGTTCACCCGAAGGCGTGGCCACTAACTAACTCTGCCGGGCCTAGGCGCTGATCAACTGCGCCTTCGGTCGGCTGTTGGAGTTGCGCAAGCCGCTTTTCGAGCTCTGCCTTTTTAGCGACTATCCTTGAGGAGAGGATCTCATCGACGTCTGTGTGGAGGGCCCACAATTCATCGATGGACATGCTCGTGAGTTGCTCTTTATCCATAATCGCACCCGAACCAGCGCCCCGTTGGTCCGTTGACGCGAGGTCGGGAGGCCGCCGGTGTGAACGGCATGCCCCAAACGAATATAGCATCCAGCGTCCGCTTTGATTCATTCGACCTTGAGCCGAACAGACTGGTCATAGCTGTGGTCGAGCGGCCCTGAACATGCAGCCTAAGTGTCTTTGGCAGCTGTGCTTGGTAAAACTTGTTCCGGCAGCCAAGTCCCTGGTGTCTTACAAGCGCTTCTCTTGATGCGGTTGCCGGTCCTGGACCATTGCCGCTCAAAAGCAACGTTGGAAGTACATGCCTGGCCTCACCGTAAGCTGATCAGACAGGGCGCCAATCCCGGACACCAAGTCCTCAATGCAACGTGAAGGGTGAGTGCGCATCAGCGCCTCGGATGAAAGGATTATTTGGCTTAGCCGCATCTACGTCGGGCACTGAAAGCCCCACTGCGGGATAAACCGATGGCCGAAATTGGCTGCCTAGGCCGCTCCTCGCCGCGGGAACTCATACCACTCTCTTTGGCACTCTGCCGCCGTGGAGAGCTGTCCGCCGGCCTGCGACCGCATCCCCTTCACTCTAGCATCACTATTGAATTGTTCTACAATTGAGAGTTGAATGTCGGCATTTGAAGAATGGGGGCTGATTTTGCTTCAGCTGGAGGCACATCTTGAACTGTCCGATGTGCTTCGTTTGATCGAAGAAAAGCTGGGAGCAGGTGTCTGGCGCTGTGATGCAGCCGGCCAGATGCAATGGTCGCGTGGCTTTTTTTGGCTGCTCGGATTGGATCAGCATGCGGTGTCGCCTTCATACGCGGAAATCCAACAAAGAATTCATCCGGACGATCGCGGTCCGAATCGCGGTCCCAGCGAGTTGATGACAGATCGGACGTTGCTCGACGGCGAGTTTCGTATTGTTCGGCCCACTGGCGCCTTGCGCTGGATTCACTCCCACACAGAGGTGCTGCTAGATAGAGCAGGTGAGCCGGAATGTATCTTGGGGATTGCTCTCGACATTACCGCGCAACGTCGGTTGCTCCAGACGCTACGAAGTGACGCCGAGCGTTACAGCGCTTTGACCCAAGTGGTAGGCGGCCAGCTGTGGATCGGTAGTTCCGATGGTCGGATCACAGCACTGCCGAATGGCGAGAAGACACCGGAGGCAAATCAGTTCTTTGGCAAAGGCTGGGTCGATCTTCTTCACGAAGACGAGCGTGAGGCGGCCGTGAGAAACTGGACGGCCTCGGTCGAGACGGGACGGCAGTACAGTGTCGAACATCGGCTGCGACAGCCCGACAATACATATCGGTGGTACCGTTGTACGGCAGTGCCTGTCACCAATGCGGATGGCAGCATCCAGGAATGGATGGGTCTCTCCATTGACGTGCATCAGGAAAAGCTCTCCGTCCAACGCGCGGCGACATCGCAGCTTACGGGCGCGCAACTGCGCGCAGCCCGCGGCATCTTAAATTGGTCTGTGAAGCAATTGGCCGCGCGAACAGGGATTTCGTCGGCCGTCATCCGTCGGCTTGAGGAATATGATGATGCTCCCCCAATACCGGACGAGACTATGGATATCCTTCGCCGGGTCTTTTGGGATGCGGGAATCGAGTTCTTGTTTCCGTCTGTGGGTAAGCCTGCAGTTCGGCCGCGACAATGATCGAGACAGGTTGTCGCAGCCTTGCTCTTCTCACTCGCCATGAATGGCTTGGAAGGACTGTCTTAGCACTCAGTTTTGGGGTTCCGCGCGCATTCCGCGGCCCAGCGAGCTAAAAATTTGCGAAGAGCGCGACCCAAGTTTCGTGACAAGGCGCTGAAACGGCAATTTTTGCTCGCATGAGGAAAATTAGAATCAAATTCTTCTTTAACCAACTAGCAGGCAATTGTCTTC
Source organism: Bradyrhizobium sp. 195 (assembly GCF_023101665.1). Lineage (NCBI taxonomy): Bacteria > Pseudomonadati > Pseudomonadota > Alphaproteobacteria > Hyphomicrobiales > Nitrobacteraceae > Bradyrhizobium > Bradyrhizobium sp. 195. The sequence continues at coordinate 62,303 of NZ_CP082162.1, forward strand.
ACCATCGTCTACACGCTGAGGTAGGGGGGGAAGCGTTAGTTGCAGTTTCAATTGAGTGAATCCTAGGATCTTTTTGGCGTCTCCCCCGAAAAGCCGTCGTCGGTTGCGGCGACTAAGTGCGTCACATTCAAATCCATTCTTGTCGATCGTTTTTTAAGGGTCCGATGACCCGCGGAGTATTGCCATGCCTTTCAAAGTCAAACTTCGGATTCGTGGCCGGCTGATTTCGGGATTTTTTGCCGTGTGCGCGCTTATCGCGCTTTCTGTCGGGTACACAGTGTTTGCGGTCGGCGGGATTTCCACGACCGTGGATCGCATGGTGAACCTGCGCACCCCCGTCGCAATCGCGAGCACGGAGCTGGTCGGCAATCTCTATTCCACACTGGCGACACTGCGTGGCTATCTCCTGACCGGAAATCCGCAAGGCAAGCTCGATCGGGCCGCGATGTGGAAGGAAATGGATGCCACAATTGCTGCCTTCGATGAGAAGGCGGTACGTTTTACCAACCCGGAGAACAGCCGAAAATGGGCCGAGGCCAAGGCGCTGCTCGCTGAATTCCGAGCTGCGCAAGACAAAGCCGAAGCCATCGCGTTCACTTCCGAGGCATATCCGGCGACCAAGCTATTGGTGACCGAAGTCGGTCCGCGCGCCGAAACAATCTTTTCCGAGATCACCAGAATCATCAACGAGGAGGAAGGTCTGGAGGCGACGGCGGAGCGAAAGCGACTGCTGAAAGCCATGGCAGACACGCGCGGCAATTTTGCCGCAGCCACTGCTCAACTTCGCATGTACCTCCTGTCGGGCGAAAAGAAGGACAAGGAAATATTCTTCAAGCCGTGGGAACTCTTTGAAAAAGGCTATACTGCGGTGAGTGCGAAGAAGGACCTACTCACGCCATCGCAGCTGCTCTCTTTCGAGAAGATCACGAAGGCGCGTGGCGAATTTGTCCCCCTTTACGAGAAGATGTTCGCGCTCCGGGAGTCCGCAGACTGGAATGCAGCCGTGCATATTCTCGTAACGGAAGCGGCGCCGCGCGCGATGAAAATTCTCGATCTGCTTGACGGGCCGAAAGGAGCCGATGGCACCCGCTTTGGAGGAATCAAGACGAATCAGAAGAGAATGCTTGCCGAAGAAAGCCATCAGGTGCAGACCAGTATATCCTTCCTGAAGCAGGTCCTGTGGGGCTTGCTCGCGGCAGGACTTGGCCTCGGCACCGCGATTGCGTTGCTGACCGCTCGGACGATCGCGCGCCCGATCCAGGGGATGACCGCCGCCATGGGCAGCCTCGCGGGAGGCGATACGTCCACGGCGGTCCCCGGCATGGGCCGCGCCGACGAGGTCGGCGAGATGGCGGAAGCGGTTCAGGTCTTCAAGGACAATATGATTGAAACGGACCGGCTGCGCGCCGAACAAGCGCAATCGGAGGCTCGTGCCGCTGCCCAACGCAAGGCCGACATGCACCAACTCGCCGGCCGGTTCGAGGATGCCGTCGGAGAGGTCATCGAGACGCTATCGTCGTCTTCGACCGAGCTTGAGGCAGCGGCCAAGACCCTGAGCAGGACGGCCGAGAGCACTCAGGAGCGCTCCAGCATGGTAGTTGCGGCTTCTGAGGAAGCCTCTACCAACGTCCAATCGGTTGCTTCCGCCACCGAAGAGATGAGTTCATCAGTCACCGAAATCAGCCGCCAGGTGCAGGACGCAGCTAGGATTGCCGGGGCGGCAGTGGATCAGGCGCAAAAAACTAACGATCGCGTCAACAAGCTGTCGCAGGCGGCAACTCGTATCGGCGACGTGGTCGAACTGATCAATACGATCGCCGGACAGACCAACCTTTTGGCCCTGAACGCAACGATCGAAGCGGCCCGGGCCGGCGAGGCCGGACGCGGCTTCGCTGTCGTTGCTTCCGAAGTCAAGGCGCTCGCGGAACAGACCGCGAAGGCGACTGGAGAGATCAGTCATCAGATCACCGATATACAGGCGGCCACCCAGGATTCCGTCGTCGCGATCAAGGAAATCAGCGGCACGATCGGTCGGATCTCGGAAATCTCTTCGGCCATTGCCGCCGCGGTAGAAGAACAGGGAATGGCTACGCAGGAAATAGCGCGCAACGTCCAGCAGGCCTCGCAAGGTACTCACGAGGTCGCCTCCAATATCACGGAGGTGCAGCAGGGAGCCACCGAAACCGGTTCAGCCTCAAGTCAGGTGCTGGCCTCAGCGCAAATGCTCTCGAACGACAGCGCGCGGCTAAAGTCAGAGGTCGAAAAGTTCCTGGCCACTGTACGTGCAGCTTGAGGTCCGCATGACAAGTACCTCAACATCAGCGGGTCACGCTGGAGTGGTCGCAGCGACAATCTGTGATGGAGCGTCCGAGCCGGCGGCTGCCAACATCATCCCGCTGCCATTTAGTCCAGAGCGATACCTGATCGTCCAGATCAGAACGGACTGCGAGTTGCTGCGACGGAATGTCAAGGTCGTTATCGAATGCCTTAGAGCTCTCACTGGTCTGCTTGAAGATGTGGATGGCGGATCGATACGTGAGGAATTTCAACATCGGCTGTCGCGGCTGAACGAGCTGCTCGTGCTTCGGCTTGATCAGCTATCCGCCGCGGATCGCTTGCTGCAGGAGGTGCTGCCGTATGCCTGACGCGGGATGGATTGTACTGCAGCGCGTTCGTCCTTCAACACCTCGATGTAGGCGATAACATCGTGCCCCGTCGCGCGGAGCGCCGCAAGGGAGACCGCTCGGCGCCGCATACAGGAATAGTTGCGATGCGAGCGAGATTACCTGATGCCAGTAGGCCCCCGGTCAGATGTGCCCTTTTCCACCCATCGCATCCTCGATCATGGATGCCAGCGCACCTTTATCGCTCCGGTTGGGTGCTAGACACTGTCGTACCAATGGCGCGCTCTACCTCTCTAGCCAACACGCCCAGATGATCGGCAAGCCTCGCGAACAACTCTCGTTTTCGCAGGTCGGTGGCTAGATCGCTGATCGATTTGCAATCGGCGGCATCGTTGCGGAGCTTCTCCAACTGCTCGTGCATGTCTCTCATCAGATTGCCTCCGGCAGCATCCTCTGTTCATTCAGTTGAATTGTACGCATCCGGTGAAGGCCCCTAGCTAGGCCGCTTTCTGGGGGAAGGCTGATCGCGCTTAGGCAGCGTGAGCTATGCTTTGAGGCTGCCAATTCCAAGGCAGCAGTTCGTCAATGCGCTTGGCAGGATGATCCGGCAGGCGCGCCAGCACGTCGGCGAGCCAAGCCTGTGGATCGATGTCATTGAGCTTGGCGGTGGCGATGAGGCTGTAGATGGCAGCCGCACGCCGGCCGCGCTCGTCGGACCCGGCGAAGGTCCAATTTTTTCGCCCCACGGCGACCGCCCGTAGCTCACGCTCGGCAGCATTGTTCGACATGCAAAGCCGTCCGTCATGAAGGAAGCGGCTAAATGCATCCCAGCGGCTGAGGCAATAATTGATCGCTTTGGTCGTGTCGTTGTTCCTGGAGAGCTTGGCGCGCTGCTCGCGTAACCACGCCTCCAGCTCGGCGATCAGGGAGCGGCTACGCTCCTGGCGCACACGCAAACGCTCCTGCGCAGTAAGACCGTTGATCTCGCGCTCGATGGCGAACAGGACATCGATGCGCTTGACTGCCTCGGTCGCGATCGGCGCCTTGCTGAGCCGCGCGAGATCAAAGAACTTGCGCCTGCCGTGCGCCCAGCACGCAGCCTCGATAATGGGGCCGCCCTTACGATTGGCCTCGTAGAGCCTGCCAAAGCCGGCGTAGGCGTCGGCCTGCATCAGTCCGGCATAGCCCGCCAGATGCTGCTCCGGATGCGCGCCGCCACGGTCGGGCGAGTAGAAGAACGCGGCCGCCGGCGGATCTGGGCCAGCAAACGGACGGTCGTCGCGGACGTAGGTCCAGAGCCGGCCGGTCCGGGTCTTGCCCTTGGCCAGGACTGGCACCGTGGTGTCATCGGCGTGGATGGGCTGCGAAGACGTGGTTCCGGATCACATCGACCAAAGGCATCAGGGTTGCCGCGGAGGCACCTACCCAGTCCGCGAGCGTCGATACGTCGAGATTAATGCCTTCACGCTGGTAGACGTCGCTCTGACGATGAAGCGGCAGGTGCAGGCCGTACTTGGCGAACAGGACATGGGCCAGCAGCTTGGGCCCTGCACGCCCGCGCGCAATCGAATGCGAGGGAGCCGGCGGCTGAGTGATCGCTTCGCAGGCCCGGCAGACGAGCTTCTCGCGCACGTGCTGGATCACCTTCCATTGGCGCGGAACGAGCTCCAGCGTCTCGGTCACGTCCTCGCCAATCTTGCGCAATCGGCTGTCGCCGCAGCATGGGCAGATGGCAGGCACCGGATAAACAATACGCTCCCGCGGCAAATGCTCCGGCAGCGGCCGGCGGGCTGGCTTGCGACGCTCGAACGATGGCACCGCAATCTTCTCGGCTGCCATCTGCGCTGCGGTCTCAGCTTGCGCCGCGTTCTCCTCCAGGTCAGCCAGCTGCAGCTCGAGCTGGTCCAGCAATGCGCCGCGCTCGGAGGACTGTCCGAACTGCTCGTGCCGCAGCTTCTTGATCGTGAGCTTGAGCTTCTCGATCAGCAAGCTCCCCGCCTGGGCCTCGGCTTCCGCGGCCAACCGGGCCGCTCGCTCGGCGCGCAGCATCGCCTGCAGCGTGGTCACATCGTCGGGAATAGAATCATCCGTGCCCATCGCCGACCAGAGAATCACAAGACGCGGTCTCTGTCCGAACCGCCGATCCCGCTACCGATTCAAATCCCAGCGATCAGCCGGCCGCCTGCGGTCGCCAGGTGTGTTGCGGCATCCGCCAGTCGATGCCCTCAAGCAGGTAGCCAAGCTGGGCTGGTGTGATCGTCACTACGCCATCAGCCGACGACGGCCACAGGAAGTGGCCCCGCTCCAGCCGCTTGGCGTAGAGCGACATGCCGAGCCCATCGTGCCACAGGATCTTGATCAGCTTGCCGCTTTTGCCACGGAACACATAGAGGTCGCCACCGTGCGGGTCTCGCTTGAAGGCTTCCTGCACCAGCAAGCCCAGCGAGTTCATGCCGCGACGCATATCGGTGTGGCCGGTCGCAATCCACACCCGCACGCCCGACGCAATGGGGATCACCGTAGGCGCCCATCTGCCAGCGCCGCCACGGCGGCCTTCAGCGTCGCCGCGTCGACCGGACCCGTGATCCGCATCCGAGCTCCGGTCGCAAACTCGATCTCGATCGCTCCGCCGCTGCTGGCCGGCGCGACTGGACAAGGCGTCGGCCCTGACTCCGCGACCACCATCGCCGGTACGAAGCCAGGTTGATCGGCGGCGTCCTTCGGCTCCGGCCGAACGAGCGTCGCCATCGCAACAGTAATGAGCGCGAAACGCCATACCGCCGCGCCGTTGCCGCGACTTGGCGCGGCGCCTGTAAGCTCTCCAGGACGATCTTGAGCTTCTCGTCCTCGGACCAGCGCCGTCGCCGGCCCGTGTCCACCACCTCAAGCCGTTCGACTTGGGCACTGCGCCTATCACTGTCCATAAGGACAGTTCTCAACAACACGCCTCATTCGGCAAGGCGGCCTTCACCGGACGGATACGTTGAATTGATGGAGGTATACTTGAGCTCCCGCCGATCCATTTCCGAACGGAGCAACTCAGCATAGTTACGAAGATTGTCACCAACAACGCGGGAGCGGCCGCCATTCGCGCGATCAGCCAACACTTGCCGCCGCACACTTTCCCAGAGAGACAATAAGGTCTGATCTTTCGAGCTTGAAAAGTTCATCCGCAGGCCCTCAGTATTTGGCCGCTCGGATCGTACCGCGTACCTCGTGAGCCGGATTGTTCGGTTGCCGACATAGCCGTGGTGAGGCTAAACGCTCGTTGCACATTGGCCACACCGTCTGCAGGTTGCAGGTCAAACGGGAGATGACGCGGAAGATGACAATGATTCCGTTTTGGCGCGGAAACGGAATACGGACGGTAAAATTCACGCTGCTTCTGCCACTATACAGGGTACTGAAAGGAGAGCATCATGCGCCAATAAGCTGCGGCTTACAGCTTCGTCCTGCGTCGCTCTGGACTTTCCAAAACAATCTCGATTCCGGTCTGGATGCCGCCCGCTCGATCGAGCACAAGGAGATGCTCGTCAAGGGTAGCTATGATCCGTTGTGTCTGGACGTTGCTCGCGTTCGCAGCAGCCGATACTAATCCTTGGAGATCCTTTCGCGTTCTACCTCGCCCATCACGTCCAAAGGCAATGTGCAGGGAAAGTTTCTCAGGAGCGGATGTAACCGAGGTCGAAAAATCTGTTTGCCACTCAGGTCCAGCACTTCCAGCACCGAGACCGAATCTTGCTCGCGTTACAGGAGTGGGCTGCCTAGTTTGGCGACCTCTCTCATTCATTTAATGTGCGCATCTGGCCCGTTTGCGAAGTAGCGACCTGCATCGGGGATGTCTGCTCAGTGAGGTAGGGGGACTCCTTTGCTCACGTTGAGTTGTTCTTCGCGTTCTGACCCGCACGAGCACGGGTAGAGTACGAGCAAATCTCGCCCAGCTATAATTTCGCCGGCGAACGCTTTGCGAGCTTCATCCACCAAAACCTGGTCGGGCACAGCACTCCGGCAAGCCAAGATTGGCCGGTTCTCGGTTGTGTGCATCCGCTTAGTCCTTAGGTGAAAAGCCGGAGGCCTTGACGATCGGCCTAGGCTGAAGGCCGGCCGAACTGCCTTGCGGGTACTGCCAATCAAACCACGGGCTGCGGGTCAGGGTGCAGACCCCGAACAACCGGAGGTTCGGCGAACCGGTCCGGGGCTCAATTCGACATCGACGCGGCGGGAGCATCGGAAGCCATGCGGGTCTGCCGCCTGTACGCCGAAAGGGAGGAGATCACGTCCCAGCTGTCTTGGGCCGCGCTGGTCGCCATCTGCGCCTCTACGGTGTCGGCCAAAGCGCGCCAAAACCTAGACCATCGTATCGTGGCGGCAAAACGCGTGGCTCTGCGGCAGATCAAGGAAGCGGAACGGTCGCTAAGTGCTCAGGCTGGCTCCGGCATCGGGCAGGACTCCTGGCGCCGCAGAGTGAAGCAAACTCACTCCCTTGAAACGATTGGCTGGACAGGCCGCCCAACTTCGCGCTGGCAAGCGCGAGCACCTACTGCGGAAGGCTTGGGTCGCATCGAAGCGAGTGGCTGCCTTCCCTCCGGCCTGCAACCACTGAATTAGGCGGCGGATTCACAGGGCGGTTCCAGCGTCGACGAAGTGCGTAGAGGAACCCACGGAACCACTCGCCGCGCAGGACGTTAGGGAGGGTTCGGGCCACGGGGGGCTTTGCCCAATGTCCCTTTTTGAACAGGCTGGCTGGTACTGGGCCGTCCTCCTCTCCCACCGAGAGCACCTTTATGTCGAATGTCGAAGACTTTCCGCTCGCTGCTCGTCGCCCGACGGAGTTCGAAGCGTTGGTCGCGGCTGGACACGCCGCCCTCGATGCCATTCCTGGGGCGGTGTACCTCTGTGACGCCGAAGGATGGCTCGTTGCTTACAACAGCGAGGCCGTGGAATTGTGGGGACGAATACCAGACGCTTCCACGAAAGAGCGCTTCTGTGGTTCGCATCAGCTGTATCTGCTGGATGGAACGCCGCTCGCCCATAGCGACTGCCCGGTGGCCACAGCGGTACTTCTCGGGACGCCTACGCGCAATGCCGAAGTCATCATGGCACGGCCGGATGGGTCCCGCTTTACGGCCTTGGTGAACATCCGTGCGTTGCGCGACTACTCCGGCCGCATTCAAGGCGCTATCAATTGTTTCCAGGACATCACGGGACGCAAGCAGATCGAGGAGGAAGCTCGTCGGACGACACAGGATCTGGAGGACTTCTTCGACAACGGCGCCGTCGGCCTGCATATTGTCAGCAGCGCGGGCATTATCCTCCGCGCCAACAAAGCTGAACTTGATATTCTCGGGTACAGGCCTGAGGAGTACATCGGCCGTCACGTTGCGGAGTTTCATGCCGACGCTCGGGTCATCGGCGATATCATTCAGCGGCTTTCGTGCGGCGAGCCACTCGACCGCTATCCTGCCCGGCTGCGAGCGCGTGATGGCTCCGTGAAGCATGTGCTGATTACGTCCAACAGCCGCTTTGTGAAAGATAAGTTCGTCAATACGCGCTGTTTCACCATCGACGTGACGAAATTGCATGCTGCCGAAGAGGCAAGGAAAGCCAGTGAAGCCCGACTGGCGGCAACCTATGAGGCCGCCAGCGTCGGCCTCTCCGAGGTCGACGAGAGCGGGCGATTCTTGCGGGTGAACGATTCTCTCTGCCGCATCACCGGACGCTCACGCGACGAACTGCTCGGAATGACTTTCTTCGACTACACCGATCCCGACGACCGGACAGAGGATGCCGAGTTGTATGCGCAGCAGGTGCGCGGCGACATCGCGAACTACACCACGCGCAAGCGCGCATTAAGGCCGGACGGGGCCGTACGACATCTCGATATTTTCAGTTCGTCGGTGCGGGATTCGGAAGGTCGCTTCCTTTACGGCGTGCGTGTCGCCCAGGATGTCACCGCCACTAAACAGCTGGAGGATCGCTTGCGCGGAGGGGAGCAGCGCATGCGCGATCTCCTCGAGGCGCTGCCCGCAGCCATCTATACGACCGACGCAGAGGGCCGAATCAATTTCTTCAATCGGGCCGCGATCGAGATGGCCGGGAGAACGCCGCAGCCCGGCGACGAGTGGTGCGTAACCTGGAAACTCTATTGGCCTGATGGCTCACCGCTGCCGCACAACGAATGCCCAATGGCCGTCGCGCTGCGCGAAAACCGACCGGTTCGTGGTGCCGAAGCGGTGGCCGAGCGCCCGGATGGCGGGCGCGTGCCGTTCATTCCCTATCCGACGCCGCTGCGCGACGCGGCCGGAAACCTGGTCGGCGCTATCAACATGCTGGTCGACATCAGCGAGCGCAAGCGGGCTGAGAACGCCCAAAAGGTGCTCATCGACGAGCTAAACCATCGGGTGAAAAACACCTTGGCCACGGTGCAGTCCCTCGCGAGCCAGACTGCTCGTCATGCCGCAGACCTTGACGAGTTTCTGCCGACGTTTACGGGACGACTCCTTGCGCTCGCCCGTGCGCATGACCTGCTCACCAAGCGAAACTGGCAGGATGCTCCGTTCGAAAAGCTGGTGCACGACATCGTCGCCGCTGTTTCGGGCGGAGGGATGGTGACAGCGGGGCCACACGTCGATCTGGACGCGCGCACGGCGCTAAGCATCACCATGGTCCTCAATGAGCTTCTGACCAATGCCGCGAAATATGGCGCACTCTCAGTGCCAGAGGGATCGGTGTCGCTCACCTGGCGGTTCGGCGCCGGTGAGCGGCCGCAAAGCGTGCTGGAATGCGAATGGCGCGAACGTGGGGGACCACCGGTCACGCCGCCCAAGCGGCGCGGATTCGGCACCCGATTGATGGAGCGTTGCGTAGAGCATGATCTTGCCGGGGAGTTCGATCTGGTGTTCGAGCCGGAGGGGACCCGCTGCCGCATGGTGTTTCCCATCAAGGTTCCGGCGTCCAATGGCTGAGGTGTCTGGCGCCAGGGTTCTCCTCGTCGAGGATGAAGGGCTGGTCGCCCTCATGCTCGAAGACATGCTCGAAGAATTGGGATTGAAGGTGGTGGCCTCGGCTGCCCAAGTGAAAAAAGCCTGCGAGCTCGCGACCACGGAATCGTTCGATTTGGCGCTGCTTGATGTGAACCTTGCGGGCGACTTTGTTTTTCCGGTGGCTCGGATCTTACGCGACCGGAGGATTCCCTTCCTCTTCAGCACGGGCTATGGCGGACCTCCGCTTGAGGAGGAGTTCAGAAATGCGCCCACGATTGCGAAGCCGTTCTCCGTAGATCAATTGAGCGAGAAATTGCGGACGCTTTTTCCCAGTCTCTAGTCATGGGCATTCACCCCACTGGCGCTGCCACTGCTGGGCGCAGCATGATAGGCTAGTCGCGTGCGACCGGCGGAAGGATGCTCTAGCCGACAAGGCTCGCTTTCTCTGGAGGACTCGGAGGCGGCAGGCCATATTCCCTGGCCCGCTTGGCGGCAAGCTTTCGGTATGAGGCCGCCTGCTCGAGCAACTGGGATTTGAGGCCGAGTCGGATTCACTGGCCGCAAGCTTTTCGAGCTGGATCGCACGCTAATACTTGCGTGCATAGCCAAAATGAGCGCAGCTCCGGCCATCCCGTCTTCATTCCCTGTTGGTGAACCTTTCGGAGAGTCCTTTGTCGTGGCTTCCCGAGGACTCGTTCAAGTTATCGGTCAGACGGGAGGGTCTCCAGGTCCTAAGGGGTCGCATAAATGGGGAGGAGGATCACCAGGAGGGCCAGCGACAAGATGAAAGTCAGAAACACCGCCAATGCGACTGGATGTGCGATGCGCGGCTTCGCCGGTTTCGACATTGAAAACGATCTCTATGTGCAATGATCCGGTGTTATTTGGTGGTTCGATAGCTGGGTGTGGTTCAAAGTGTCGCTTGCCTATAGCGCGGCATGCACCAGCCGCACCCGGCCGCCAGACGGGTCCGAAAAGCGCGACGCCGATGGGGACGGCACGGTTGGAAGCTCCACTCGGCAACCCCATCTGCTGTCCGTTCTGCCGCAACTCGGCTGGACGTTACAAATAACGCAAAGGTCCACCAAGGAACCGATTTTTTAAGAGGGCAAGCCGGGCGATTTTTTGCCTTTCGGCTTCTGGCGCAGAAAGTTCACCGAAATCTCCTCGCCATTGACTCGGTCGAGCTGACATCGGCGATAAGCAAGACCGGTCGAGGAAAGCAGCAAAAAAAACTCTGCGAGTGCCAGCCCCTCGATCGAAGCCTCAACTTGAAGTGTTGCGCTTGCTTCTGACACATCCTTGATGATGCATGAGCGGCGCCAAGTGCCGTCAATGGCCATCATGTGCGCAGGGAGGGGGTGCTCGAAGGTAACACGTTGTCCGCCTTGGTCCGGTTCTTTTGCCATTGTCGGCGCCCCGAAGTGTTTTGTCGTTGCTAACGCAAAATCGACTAAGAGGTCGTAACCGGCTTCGGGAAAAAATGGCAAGAGGACGCCCGCCTGAGCGGAACACGGTAGGTCTTGGCTGAATCTATCCCGGGAACAAGTTGCAATTTCATGCGTTGAGGGACGTCGTTGGGGGAACCATCGTGCCAACCGCTGAGTACTATTTGAAGCAAGCTGAAATTGCGTCCCGGATGGCGTTGGCAGACCCGACCCAGAAAAATCGAAGGCCATGCATATCCTCGCCTTGGAGTATTACGACAAGGCCTACCTTGCGCAGGTCGGAGAAGCGTCCCCACCGCAGCCAACCTTCCCGCCCAATATCATCCAGAGGCAGTGAGACCGCCATAGTTGACGGGTTTCGGATGTTACCTCTTGGCCATTTGGCGAAGTGGCAGCATCACTCCACGAGGTCCGCTTATTGAGACATGGCGGACAAGATTTGCTAAGGCTGAGTTCTTCGCATTTTGACCCACACCGACCTCCAGCGCATTGAGCTGCCTCTGAGGGAGTGAACGAAGCTCGACGCCGGAACTATTGAGTTCGTTGCTATGTTTCTCCGGGCGCGGAGCACCAGCTCACATCCATTGCCCGCGAACTGGTGCCTTTCTCTATCGCAATTGGAGAGAACCTCGCGTATCAGCAACGATGGATCGGGGTCCGAACCCCTGAGCGAGCGGCTTGCCTCGTCGCGGTGTGCGCCGAGTATGGCATCGCACCGCACCTGGCGGCGGCTGGGAGCATCTTGCGGGGGTGGGCGATCGCGGCACGCGGGCAGGCGGTGGAAGGGATCGCGGAGATTCGCGGCGGTCTCGCGGCCGTCGAGCCGACGGGCGTGCGCATCCGTCGGCCCTATTATCTCGCGTCGCTGGCCGAAGCATCGGCGTGGGCCGGAGAAATCGAGCAAGGATTAACCGCGCTGGTCGAGGCTGCGCGCGTTGTCGAGGAAACCGGCGAGCGGCGATGGGAGGCGGAAATCTGCCGGTTAACTGGGGAGCTGACGCTTGCCAGGCGGAGCGGCGACGGGACCGAAGCAGAAGGGTGGTTTCAGCGTGCGCTAGACGTGGCGGGTTGCCAGAGCGCCAAATGCCTGGAGCTGCGCGCTGCCACCAGCTTGGCCCGGATCTGGCGCGACCGTGGCAAGCGCAGAGAATCCCGCGATCTCCTCGCGCCTATCTACGGCTGGTTCACCGAGGGCTTCGACACGTTGGATTTGAAGCAGGCCAAGTCCTTACTCGACGAGCTGGCGCAATGAAGGTGCTTGTGGTCGCGGCGGGCCACGTGGAAGGTCAGGTTATGGCCCATCAGCGAAGTCGTGGCGCACCTTATTGAGGTCCGCTCAGTGAGGCATGGCGGACTAGATTTGCTCAGGTTGAGTTCTTCGCATTTTGACCCGAAGCCGTCATTCCCGCGCGACCTTGGATTCACCTATCTTACCCCACATCCGAACCGGCTTCTCCTGCATGCCAACCCTTCTCTGTAGCCTGATAACGCTCTTCGTGTTTCACCAGCCAGCCGCCTTCAACCATCTTCTCTGCCAAAGCCTTCGAGCATGCCGGCTGGTTGCTGCCGGGGTAATACAGACCGTCTCTGCGCTCGACTATAAAGCCGTAGACGCGCACCAGGCGAAGCGCTTTCTGCATGCCGGGAATGAGAACTACGGTCGTGCTCGTCATTGCTTTCCAAGCAACGCCGCCACCGAACGTTCCCGAAGCCACTCGGCAAAACTTGCGCCAAATTTGTCGATTCCTAGCAGCTCGGAACGAGCGTGAGCCACTGCGGGTCGTGGGAGTGGAAAAGCTAAGGAGCGTCGATCACCCAGAGAGCGCGGAGGCCCGCGGCGGCCTCGGCGAGAACCGACCCATCCCCTAACGCGGGGACGGCCCATCGTCCGACGCCGGGTGGATGTCGCGAAGCTGGAGGTTGGAGTGATCCAGGTATCGCGCCACAGACCGAAATCTTAATCCTCTAAGCTGGAGAGTCGTTCTTTGCCAGATAGCTCCCCATGACGTGGATGCCGTCAACAGAGGCGGCTTACGGTTTGGAACATAAGCAAGTCGTGCGCAAAATGCGCTATGGCAAATGCGTCGGAAATCCACCTGGTTCGGGTCATGACCGATAATCGCGAGCATAAGCTCTGGGCGGTGGCGGCTCCTCGCGACCAAGCTCGATAGCGAATTGAGCGATCAGGAGGCAGAGGCCCTGAACCTCCGGCCGGGTGACGTTCGCGAGATCACGTCGCGAGTGAATTGGACCGCTCTCTATTTTTCCTTTTCCGCCAGCGAAACCCTGGATCCACCACTCGCGCGGTTGGAGGCGACGACGGCCCTTTGCCGGAACGGCGGATGCGGCTGCGGCGCCGCCAATTCCTGGCAATAAGTCCGATCGATATTGAACTGCATGAGCCCATAACAATCGCACGCGACCCTCTCCAGCCGTGCCCGATCGATTTCGATAAACCCGCGCCGGTCGGACGGGACGGCGCCGACCTCGCGTAGCTTGCTCATCGTCAGAGTCACTGTCGTCCGCCGCACCCCAACCAACTGCGCAAGCGCCTCATGCGTCACCGGAAGTAGGTCATTGGGTACGCGGTCGTGAAGCTGCAGGAGCCACCGCGCCAAGCGGCCGTCAACCCGGTGCAGCGCGTTGCAAGCGGCTACGTGCTGGAGCTGCAATAACACCGCGCGGGCGTGGATCTGCACGACGTTCCTGATGGCTGCGCTTTGCGCATAGGCCGCTCTAAATTTGGCGGCGGAAATCAGCGACGCTGTGCCCGCTATGCGAGCAATCGCGGTCACGGAGGAAAGCGAGGGGCCCAGCACGGAGAACGAGGCCAAGGCGCCCTCCCGTCCCATCAAGGTGGTTGCGACCGATTGCCCGTCCGGCATATCGAGCATGAAGGCGATCGCGCCGCTATGGGGAAAATAAACGGGATCGAGCTCATCGCCCGACCGGACAAGGACGGCGTCGGGTTCGAACGAGACCTTCTTGAAGTAGGGGGTGAGCAAGCCGAGATCCGCAGGCGGCAACGCCGCCAATAGCCGATTCCCGAGGCCAGCGCGGTGGGCGGTCACGATGCCTTCTCTGAACGAGCACTCAACGAACGAAGGTATCCGCTCATTTCACCCACGATGGTCATCCGAAATACGAATTGCCGAACGAAAGTATCAAAACAGAGCGATCAATCGAGATCAAGCTCGGATACTTGCGGGGAGCTCTTGCATACATCATACTATTCACGATGTGCCACTCAGCGCGGTCCGCGCGAAGTGAACGCGCAGCGAGAGTTGCGGCAGCGCGGGGGTCTGCTTTTGGGCCCAGCTCGGACTTCAAGCGATCTCGCTTTTCTGCCGCTGTTGAATGTTGAGCGGAGTCAGGCACGAGCGAGCGTGGGACCCGTCCTAATTGGAAAGCATGGAAGCAATCGACGAGGCCGAGAACTTCACTCCGCGCTCATTGGTAAAGCCCAACTCAGCGAGCTCGTGCGCGACGTCGCGTAAAGAGCGCTGGTGCCCCTTTGGTGATCGCCGGCGCAGACGCTTCGCTGTGGCCACCAGCTCCGGATTGAGCTCTGCCCAGCGTTTGCGACCCCCGGCTTTTCCAACGGCCTCACGCTTGCGCTGACGCGCCGCTCGTAGCTTCGCTACAGTAGTTGCCTTCTCGAATTGGGCGATGGCACCAAGGACCTGGCGGACCAAGACCGCGGTCGGGGTGTCCTCGACAAAAAAGTCAGGCGAGCTGGTCGGGATGAGCGTCACACCGAGATTGCGCAGGTGATCGTGGCCGGCGAGCTGAACTGCAAGGTCACGTGCGAAGCGATCGGGACTTTCGACGAGGATTGTTCTGACGCCGTTACCTGCGATCCGGTTTAGCATCGCCGCAAAGCCAGGCCGCTCGGCGATCGGATTTGCACCACTCATTGCAGCGTCGTAGAACTCGCCGACCAGCTCATAACCGTTCGCCCTCGCAAAGCTCTCGATCGCGGTGCGCTGTCGCCGGTCACTGTCCTTGTCGGTCCCGACGTTGGCGGCCGATGAGGTTCGGAGATAGGCAACAGCTTCAACCGATTTTACGTGACGCGCCATCGTCTTACCCCCATCCGTGTACAGATTTCTTGAGAAATTCCTGCGCCTCCCCGATGGCTCCGGCCGCAAGCGTTGGTGTTCAAGGTGGGGGTGAGGGGACTCCGTAGCGACGTCGGCGGAACGGGGCTCCTCCAAACCGCAGGAGCTACCCCACTGAATTTCTCGGCTCATCGAAGAGCAGCCTTAGCTGCTACGGTGACAAGCTACAGATGGTAGGTATTGCGGTCGAAGGCGCGGTATAGGACGCATCAGCTAAACGATATCCAAAGGGTCGTGCGAGCCGGTCGGCAAGCGATCGCTCCATCGCGGGCTGGAACGCAGCGGGTT
Organism: Bradyrhizobium sp. 195; assembly: GCF_023101665.1. Taxonomy (NCBI): domain Bacteria; kingdom Pseudomonadati; phylum Pseudomonadota; class Alphaproteobacteria; order Hyphomicrobiales; family Nitrobacteraceae; genus Bradyrhizobium; species Bradyrhizobium sp. 195. The sequence goes on from NZ_CP082162.1 coordinate 77,767, forward strand.
CACTCTGGACAGACAGATCGTAATGCCAATGCCTCGCGCATTTGTCTGTTTGGCCATATGCCTCACGTCGCTGCTGGATATCGGCGCGCCAAAGCATGCCCCGATCTTCTCCCTCACGTCCTCAATCGGTGCCTCGCTGAACTTGGTGTGTTGGATGAAGGGGATGCCACGGGATCAGGCGAGCCGGGATCACCATTGCGAGAAGTCGATCTTGGCTAGTGCTTCACCGGGGTTGCGATCGTTGCCGCCGTTCCCGCGGTCGCCGCACGGCTTGGGGCGGCAATTGTCCTTCTTTGGCGGGTCGTCGTCCCGGGACGGCTGGCAACCGTCGTTCTTGGCGCTCTTGAAGTCGCCATCGTGCTTGGACTGGTCGCGCTTGCCATCATTCGAGTCGTTGTCCTTTCCGGCACGATCCGAGTAATCGCTCGTGCGGCCGTGATTCGAGCGGTCAGCTTGGTCGTCCACGGCCGATGCGGCATCGCCCGATCTTGTACCCTCTACGGCAAGCCCGGCGGAGCCAGCATCGCCAGCAGGTGCCGGGGCTGCGCTGCGGCTTGGAATTCCGACCTGCGACGGCCCGCTCGCAGAGGCAAGATGAACGATCATATCTGCTCCCTGAGTAATTTCGGGTCGGTGCGCTACGCTCACGCGCGTCATGTTTAGTTGCCGGAGATTCGCATTGATTTCTTTCTCCTTCTCGGTGTCGAGATGTGCCGTGCCCTCGTCCAGAAACAGGATCTTTGGTCGGCGATAGAGCGCGCGGGCAAGCAGTACTCGCTGTTTCTGCCCGCTGGATAACGAGCTTCCCATGTCGCCGATGAGGCTGTTGTAGCTCATTGGCATTGCCATGATGTCGTCGTGGATGCCGGCAATCCGCGCGCAATCGATCATCCCTTGCAGATCGAATGTTGTATCAAAAAAGCAGATATTGTCGGCAATCGACCCCGACAGCAATTGATCCTCCTGCATCACCGCGCCAATTTGCTCGCGATAAGCGCGCGGCCCGATCTGGCCCAACGGAAGGCCGTCGATTAGAACCTCTCCGCTCGTTGGCTCGAGCAGCCCAAGCATAATCTTGACAAGAGTTGACTTGCCGCAGCCCGATGGTCCCATGATCGTCACGAATTGTCCGGGAGCAACGCACAGATTGACGTTGTTAAGTGTCAGAGACTCTCCTTCTGCATACCGGAAGCAGACGTTGCGCAGCTCGATCTCGCCACGAATCGGTCGGAGATACGACAGGTCTCCGTCGTGCCCCCGCTCGAGCGGGGTGAGCGCAATGTCGGCGAGACGCTCCAGGTGCAGCCCGAGAATGCGGACGTCCACCAGCTTCTCGATCAGCAGCGCTGTCCGCTCAGCGAACTGCAGCTTGTAGCTGACAAACGCGAATATCATGCCAACCGAGATGAGGTTGTCTAGTGCGAGACGAGCGGCGAGGTAGATCGTGATTACATTCTCCAAGCCAAATATCGTGTCGTTCATCGCTTTGAAGCTGATCCTAGCCCGGCCTAGTCGCACGTTGGCGTTAATATACGCAGCATAGCGATTCAGCCACTGGCCCTCCCGTTCGTTCTCTCGGTTGAGCAACTTTAGGCTTTGCACCGCTCGCACGGTTTCGATGAAGGTAGAGTTCTCGTCTGCCTTGCTGTGAATGGCCACTTCGCTCCGTTGTCGGAACATCCCGAAGAGAGCGAGCCGCAGGGCGGCATACAACGCGAACGCCAGCAGGACGACAAGTCCGAGCTGGATACTGTAGGTGAACATCAACACCAGCATCAACACCGACATGAGACCGTCGATCAACCCCGTGATCAATCCCTCCGCGAGCACGTTGCGGATGGGCTCGATCGAATTGAAGCGCGACAGGATGTCGCCGATGTGCCGCTTTTCGAAGAATGAGAGTGGCAAGCGCACCAAATGATGAAACAGCCGCGCGCCGATTTGAAAGCTCAACGTGTTTTGCAGAACGAGAATAATGAAGGAGCGGGTTGCGGTCGAGGCGATCCGTATCAGGAGGAGGAGCGCGAATCCTAGCCCGAGTACGACCAGGAGGTCGACATCTCCCCTGGCGATGACCTCGTCAACCGTGAGCTGCATATAGAAAGGGGCGGCGAGGAGAAGAATTTCGATGACCACTGACAGAACTAGTATTTGGGCCAGAGCATAATTGCTTCCGTTCATTCCGCTCCAGAAAACCGAGAACGGCAGTCGCATTCTCTCATCTGTGCGGCAGAACGTTTCAGTAGGCGAGAGTTCGAGCGCGACCCCGGTAAGGTGCCTAGATGCTTCAGTGACAGGAAACCATTTCTCGCCCGCTGCCGGATCGTGCACCACGATCCCTTTCCTCCTGTACGCTTTCAGTACAACGAAATGAGCCATGTCCCAGTGCAGAATAGCCGGGACACGCAATTGGCAGAGATGGCCGATCTCGATTCGCAGCGGGCGACATGACAGCCCCAGGTGAGCTGCTATCTGCATGAGGTCCCGAAGAGTGACGCCCTTTAGGGACACTGGATGCCGCCGCCGCAGGCTGTTCAAGTCAGTTCGATGACCATGATAAGACGCCACCATGGCGAGGCATGCGAGCCCGCATTCCGTCGCCTCCGTCTGCCGGATGACCGGGAGGGATCTGCGTCCGCTGAAATTCAATAGTCCCTGCATGCGCTACATCCTTGCGCTCAACACCGGATCAAGCAGCCATTTCATCAAGGAACGCTGCTCAAGGATTACGTCAGCCCTCAGCATCATGTCCGGTTGAAGCGGCATCCTCCGGCCATAGGCGTCGATGTCGGACCGCTCGAGAGCCGCAGTCACACGGTAAGCCGGTTCCTTGAGGGTGATGGGCCCGGTCGTTTCGTTGCCGGTCAGAATCGTTTGAGAGACGTTTGTCACGCTGCCGCGGTAGGTGCCGAACTTCTGATAAGGAAATGCATCATAAAGTATCCTAACCTGCTGGCCGGGGCGCACAAACCCAGACGCGCGCGTCGGAAAGAACAGCTCCGCCTGCAAGTGCGCATCAAGGGGAATGATTTCGAGCTGCATATGCCTTGGATCAGCGATCTGGCCAATAGTCGCCTGCAGCGTGGACACACGCCCACTCGTTGGCGCCCTAATAACGTAAGCCTGCCGCCCGTTCACCTCGGCCACGCGCTGTTCGATCGAGGAGAGTTCGTTACGCAGTCCTCGGATCCTCTCTGCGGCGACGGTTGGGAGTTGCTCGAGTGTATGCCGAGCGTCTGTCAATTGGGTGCGTCGCGCGGTAATCTGCTGATCGAGCGACACCACGCTCTGCTTCTGCTCAAGTGCAGCCTGCTCGCGGCGCTTCAGCTCAATCGGTGGCAATGTACCGCTCGCGGTTAGCTTGGCGCCGGTTGCTACGAAACTCTCCGAAAGCTTCAATCGCTCGTTTTGGATGTTTCGCTGGTCCTCGATTTGAGCAATCTCTCCTTCTATCCCTCTGATCGTGGAAGCGAGGCGATCCTGTTCCGAGGCGGTTCGGCGATCTTCCGCGGCGATCTGGCGCTCGACCACATTTCGTTGCTGCGTCAGCACTGCAAGTACGGTGGCATTGACGTCATCGCCATTGGCGGTGATTTGGGACGTGACTACGGTCAGGAGCGGGTCACCTTCCGCAACCTCTTGCCCCTCCTTCACTTGTATCGCTTTGATGAAGCCCTGTTGTGGTACGAAAATCTTAGCCGTGCCGGAGGTCGGCGTCAGATACCCGAAGACGGTCTCCTTGCGGGCGTATTGCGCGATAGAGAGAAAGCACAAAATGAGTACAATGAGCGCTGCAAGGCTCCAGCTAAGGAGAGTGCTCGACAGCGGCTGCAGCAATACGACCTCACCCCAGCTGTGGCGCTGATGCAGAAAGTCGACAGCTTCCTTGCGAAATAGAGCTGGCCGAGTATCCATGGGCGCACCTTGATGTGCTCTTATTCAGTAGCGTAGCGGGGAGCATCTTTCCGCCACAGCGAGGCTGCGGATGGATACCGGAGAACCGCTTCCCCCATGGAGAAGCGGTTCGCCGACGCATCTTGTCTCTACCCAACAAAGATTTGGGACTGCTTGGAGAACAAGCCAACCTGAACCTGATTTCCGCTGAGAACATTGATGTCGCCAGTTCGGATCAGTGATCCGCCATCATGGCAGCCACAGCCGCTGGTGCCGGCGGCCACGAGGTCGAGCTCCTCATCGGACAGCTCGATAGGGTGAGCAAGATTGGTCATCTCTAGCATGTTGGTCTCCTTTCGATGTAAGTGGCGGAACATTGAGTAACTGTCGCCACGTCATCACTAGGTGGCTAGATCTCAATCTGGATGCACGGTCACGCAGAAATTTTGTGAGTGGCACGTTTGACGCTTGTTGCATCGTGATGTTTGTAACGTCGTATGCAAGGCGCGCCCTAAAGTGGGAATCAGTGGCGGCTTCGTCACAGTGAACGGACGTTCTGATCTGCTGAATGTTCTGCGCGGCTGCGATGCGACATCGCGGCTTCCGAAGGAAAGCGCGTGGTACTCCAGGGACGCAAGAAGCGCCTTAGCTTGTCGCGATGGCTGACCTCATCACGATAGCTGCGCAACTCGCAGCGCCCGTTGGGCATGACAAGGCTCAGAGCCGTCGCAGCTGATTGCGGGCAGGTTGGATAGAGGCGGGAATGTGGGGGATTGAGACGTATTTTCTTGAAGGTACTTCGAATGACGCTCGATGGCGTTGCACGGTAGTAGGGTCCGATGCGTGCTCTGAAGTTTTAAACGGGACTTAGGGACCATGTTGACGCCTCCCATTTTCGAAGTGGGCTCGAGGAGTTATGTAGGGCTCACCTCGCAAGCAAGCACGACCCGTTATGGTCCCGCCTGCACCCTGGCGATCGCGTCGCCGGTTTGGCGGTCGGGAAAAAAAGTTCGAAAACTTCGGGAACGAAGTCGATGCTGCTGACTTGAGTTCGCCGACAGTCGATTTCGTATTTTTTTAAAAGTAGATCATTTAAATGAGTTTTAATGCAGGGCATTAAATGCAGCAGCCTTGGCCCTGCGGGTGAAAGCAGTCAGGTTTTCTGCCATTTGCGGGTGACTTCCACCATGCCCCATCAATGCATCGCTTTAACGAAGGCGAAGCCCCGCTCCGGCGCAGCGCGGCATGACAGTTATTTCAGTCGCGAGACGGCTCTTAATTATGAAACAGCTCTGCTTGAGTGCGCTTCCGGATCGCAGTCGGCCGTTGGCAAGATCTACGCACGGGAGAGAGAGCAGTTGCGCGCGATGGCACACCGTATCGTGCACGACAGATCGCGCTCCGAGGACGTCATCCACGATGCATTCGCGCAGATTCTCCGATATGCGAAGAACTTCGATCCTGCACGTGGATCCGCCCGAGGCTGGATCTACGCGATCGTCCGCAACACGGCGCTCAAGATGCGGCAGAACGCCCGGCGCGAACTCGCTCTCGATGACGATGCATTGAATGCCATCTGCGCTCGAGAACAGACCGTTCCGAACCCTTCGTCGTGTATCCCAGACAGCATGACGCTGCGAACCATGCTCGATCAACTCGAGCCACAGCGCCGCGCGAGCCTGCTTCTAGCGATCGTCGATGGGCGCACGCACGAGGAGATTTCCGAATACCTCCGGGTTCCTGTGGGAACCGTCAAGGCGTGGATCCGGAGAGAGCTCGTGGCCATGCGCCGGCAGCTTGAGTAAGGCGTGAACTTATTTTTTCGCCGCTGCATCCATAGGCGTGCTTCGGCGACAGTAGGGGTGACGGCGTGGTGATCCGGGCAGGGCACGCGCACGGGCGCACGTGCCCGTTACCATCGCTGAAGCGAGGAGCGAAGCCATGTCTATCCTGAGCAGTGTTACGGGCATTCTCGGGTTCATAAAGCTTGCGGGAACCGGCGTCCCACCCGAGGAATGCACGTCAACCAAGCCCGACGACTGTGGCGACGGCAAGCAGTCAAAGTGGAATGACGATCACAGCGATAACGACGAGTATTCGAACGGCGGCGGCAAGGACAATTATTCCAACCTTAGCGGCAAGGGCAACTACCCAGAGGACGACGCCTGGAAGGATGCCAACGACGGCGAATACCAGCCCAAGGACCACTGCGACCTCGAGCCGGCTGACGATGGCAGCAGGGGCTACACCGATCGTAGTCCGGGTGATGCGCTGGCCAAGTTCGACTTCTCCCAAGGTGAGTTCGCGGGCGATTTCAGCTCGCACGGTGCCGATCATTCGGGTGACATACACGGCGCGCTCGCTTCGATGTCTTGCGACGATGCGCTAGAATACGCCATCGGTTTGATGGGTCCAACGGATCACTTCGACGTAGGGCATTTCGACACGGCGACCGATACGTCGCACGACACGGGCGCCTGACGTGCCGAAGAGACCCGCTTGGCGGTGAATGCTTCCGGGCGAGAGCGGTTTCTGAGCCTGAAAGGCGGCGGTCATGCACCAGGTAGAAAAGCGTGAACTGTTCGAACAAGAGCGGAAGATTTTCGAAGCTGGAGTGCAGCGTGCTGATAAGCGATCCGGCTCCTTCAGTTTCTTGACCTGGTCGTTCTTCATTGCCCCGCTGATTGCCTGCGAAGAGTTTCTTGCCGCCCCGTTCAGATCCGCGCTGGCCGAGCAAGAAGACGCGACAGCGGCTCAGGCAAGTGCGAGGCCGCAACGGACGAACGACGAGCTGCCTGCGAGCGATCCCGCGAAGCCGGGCGCGGAGGATGAGAGGCCCAAAGCGCCGGCCGCTTCGTCGGAGACGCATGTGACTCAGCTCGATCGCGCCGGTCTCCTGGCGGAGCCGCATGAACACACGCCCAGACCGGGCACCGCTCGTGGCGAAGCAGTCGCCGCGAACGATGGGGGTGAGGGCGTAGGTGGCGAAGATGCAGATTCTTGCAAGCACCATGCTCACACCTCGGCCGACGTCAGTAGCGTCACTTGCATCAACTCGCCGTCAGCAGATTCCGACCTCGGAAGTACTGAATTGTCTGGTGGGGCAACGCTCGAATCCATTGGCTCTAATGTGCTTTACGGCTCGTTTAGTCCGTCGGTGGTCAGCTCCTTTCCTCTGCTTGGAGATCTAAGCAATGACGTGGTGGTAGGGATTGCGCCGGTCGAGGCGGCGGTGCCGCCGGCACTGGCGTCGGCGACCGACAGCGTCAGCGCGCTGCCCAACGATGTGGTTGATGCGATCGCGCCGGTCGAGGCGGCGGTGGCACTGGCGACGGCGACCGACACCGTGAGCGCGCTCCCCAACGACGTGGTTGGGACGATCGCACCGGCGGTACCGCCGGCGCTCGCCGCGGCGACCGACACCGTGAGCACGCTATCCAACGACGTGGTTGGCGCAATCGCGCCGGTCGAGGCGGCGATACCGCCGGCACTGGCGGCAGCGAGCGACAACGTCGGCGCGCTGCCTAACGACATAGTTGGAACGATTGCGCCCGCCGAGACGGCGGTGCCGCCGACTCTGGCGAGGGCGACCGACAGCGTCAGCAGGCTATCCAACGACGTGGTTGGCGCAATTGCGCCGGTCGAGGTGGCGGCGCCGCCGGCACTGGTGACGGCAACCGACAGCGTCAGCAGGCTATCCAACGACGTGGTTGGCGCAATTGCGCCGGTCGAGGTGGCGGCGCCGCCGGCACTGGCGACGGCAACCGACAGCGTCAGCACGCTCCCCAACGACATGGTTGGCGCGATTGAGACGGTCGAGGCGGCGGTAGCGCCGGCACTCGCCACAGCGACCGACACCGTGAGCACGTTATCCAACGACATGATTGGCGCAATTGCGCCGATCGAGGCGGCGGTAGCGCCGGCACTCGCCACGGTGACCGATACCGTGAGCACGTTATCCAACGACATGATTGGCGCAATTGCGCCGATCGAGGCGGCGGCGCAGCCGACACTGGCGACGGCAACCGACAGCGTCAGCACGCTACCCAACGACATGGTTGGCGCGATTGCGCCGGTCGAGGCTACGGTGCCGCCGGCGCTTGCGACGGCGACCCAGACCATCAGCGCGTTGCCCAACGACGTGGTTGGCGCGATCGCGGCGGTCGAGGCGATGGTGCCGCCGGTGCTCGCGATGGCGACCGACAGCGTCAGCACGCTATCCAACGACGTGGTTGACGCAATTGCGCCGGTCGAGGCGGCGCAGCCGACACTCACGACCTTGGCCGACACCGCCGGCACGCTGCCCGACGACGTGGTCGGCGCGATTGCGTCGGTCGAGTCGGCGGCGCAGCCGACGCTATCCACTCTTGCCCACACTGCGAGCACGCTGCCCGATGACGTGGTTGGAACAATTGCGCCGGTCGAGGCTACGCTGCCGCCCGCGCTTGCGACGGCGACCGACACCGTGAGCACGGTGAGCAACGAGGTGGTTGGCCAGACGACGGGTCCAGACACTCAGTCGACCGCGTTGTCGCAAACGGTTGCATCGGACAGCACGGGAACTGATACCCTTGATAGTTCAGCATCACCCCTTGAGATCGCGGAGGCGGAACTGATCACCGGTAACGGTGCCCCTGGTTATGTATCACAGCCCACCGATGTGGCTGGCAATGCACTTGCGAGTGGCGCGCCGGTCCTTGACACGAGCGCACCTGTGCTAACCACAACAGTTGCCGCTCTGACCAATCCGGCCGGCGAGGTGTCGCATCCCGTCGACTCGGACAGCGTGGCTGGCGATGCTTTGGCGAGTGCGGCGCCCGCTGCTAACACCAGCGAACCTGCGCTCGCCACAACGGCTGCCGCTCTGGCAGATGCGCCGAGCGACCTGTCGCAACTTGCCGACACGGGTAGTGTGGCTGCCGATGCTCTGGCGAGTACGGTCCCGGTCCCTGACACGAGCGAGCCGGTGCTCGCCACAACGGCTGCCGCTCTGACCAATCCGAGCAGCGACGTGTCGCATCCGGCCGACACTGAGACCGTGGCTGGCGATGGTCTTGCGGGTGCCGCGCCGGTCCTAGACACGAGCGAGCCCGCGCTCACCACAACGGCTGCGACCGATGCGACCAGCGACGCGTCGCAATCGGCCGACACGGGCGGCGTGGCTGGCGATGCCTTGGCGAGTGCGGCACCGGTCGCGGACGTCAGCGAGCCGGTGCTCACCACAACCGCTGCCGCCCTGACCGATGCGCCGAGCGACGTGTCGCAACCGGCGGACACGGGCAGCGTGGCTGGCGATGCTTTGGCGAGTGCGGCACCGGTCGCGGACATCAGCGAGCCGGTGCTCACCACAGCTACGGCTCTGACCGATGCGCCGAGCGACGCGTCGCAACCGGCCGACACGGGCAGCGTGGCTGGCGATGCCTTGGCGAGTGCGGCACCGGTCGCGGACATCAGCGAGCCGGTGCTCACCACAGCTACGGCTCTGACCGATGCGCCGAGCGACGCGTCGCAACCGGCCGACACGGGCAGCGTGGCTGGCGATGCCTTGGCGAGTGCGGCCCCGGTCACGGACACGAGCGAGCCGGTGCTCACCACAACAGCTGCGGCTCCGACCGATGCGCCGAGCGACGCGTCGCAACCGGCCGACACGGGCAGCGTGGCTGGCGATGCCTTGGCGAGTGCGGCGCCGGTCGCGGACATCAGCGAGCCGGCGCTCACCACAGCTGCGGCTCCGACCGATGCGTCGAGCGACGTGTCGCAACCGGCGGACACGGGCAGCGTGGCGGGCGATGCTTTGGCGAGTGCGGCACCCGTCGCTGACACGACCGAGCCGGTGCTCACCAGCGCCGGAGACTCGCTCAGCACCCCCGCGACCGAACCGGTAGAGCCGGCCGTGCCGGACACCAGCAGCGCTCAAACTCCTGGATCGGCCGACACGCTTCTTGCGCTCGCCACCACCGCTGACGCACCGATCGAGAGTTCGGCATCCGCCACCACTGCCCCGCAGAACGTCGTGACGGACACCTCAAATGCCGCGGCGACGACCGCCGTCGCGGGCGATGTGATCGCGTTGAACGATGCGCCACCGCCGCCGGCAGATTCGCTGTTCAACGGAACCCAGTATACAGACTACGGCGTCACGCTCAGCAGCGAGATCGCACCCTCCCAGACTGCCGTGTCGCAGGCGGACGCCGTATCGGCTCAAGACGTTTCCGCGCCGGTGGCTGCCGATGTCCAAAAACCCGCGCCGCCGCCTCCCGACCTCGTGGATAATACTCCGATCGATCACGTTGGAACTCATGATGCCATCCTCTAGTGGGAGGAAAACATGGCAGCTGTCGAGACACTGGACGATCCGCTGCGCAACCACTCCGGAGCTCAACTTCGCGTCGCACCCGGCGGCGAGGCGCGCGACTATGTCGGACCTGTCAACGCGCTGGCCGCCTGGCGTTCGGTCGCGCGCACCAACCTGATAGCGGTCGCAGCATTTTCGGTCGTTGTGAATCTGCTGATGCTCACGTTGCCGATCTACCTCTTTCAAATCTCCGATCGCGTGCTGACGAGCCGGAGTCTCGAGACACTGCTGATGCTCTCGGCTCTCGCGCTGACATTCATCGGTATTCTCTCGATCGTCGACATTCTGCGTCGGCAGGTGCTGGGGCGTCTTGCGACCAAGATGGAGGCGGTGCTCGGCGGCGCCGTGCTGGCGAGCAGCATCAACAACGCCAGGGCCGGCGAGGGCGGAACCATCCAAGCGATCCGCAGCCTTCACCAGGTGCGGGGCTTCATCTCGAGCCCTGTCATGCTTTTACTGATGGACGCGCCCCTCTCGCCCCTCTACTTCGCAGTCATATTCCTCGTTCACCGAGATCTGGGTTTGATCGCAGTCGTATCGGGTTTGGTCCTGGCACTGATTGCGCTGATCAACCAGAAAGCGACCTCGGAGCGTCTGAGCGAGGCTGGCCTGCATGCCGCCGAGGCCGATGCGGCGGCGGAGTCGCTGGCGCGAAATTCGCAGGTGATCAATGCGATGGGAATGCTCAGCGAAAGCATTCTCCACTGGGGGCGCCGGCAGGCGCCGGCGCTGACGGTGCAGAGCCAGGCCCTTGACCGGAATTTCTGGATCAGCGGTGCGTCGAAATTCGTCCGCCTCGTGGCCCAGATCACGATCCTCGGCACCGGGGCCTATCTGGCCCTGCACGCCGAGATCACCGGGGGCATGATGATCGCGGCTTCGATCATTGCCGGTCGCGCCCTGCAGCCGCTCGAGGGTTTGATCGAGGGATGGCGCAGCTGCGTGCAGGCGCGATCGGCCTATGCCCGCGTAAAGCAGGCGGTCGAGTCATTCCAGCGCGAGGCGCCCAAGCTGCGCTTGCCGAGACCACAAGGGCGCCTGAGCGTTGATCGGGTCTTGTATCTGCCGCCCGGCTCCAAGGAGCCGGTGCTCAATGGTGTGTCGCTCGAGCTCGCGCCCGGAGAGGCTTTGGCCATTGTCGGACCGTCGGGATCGGGCAAGTCGACGCTCGCGCGCATTCTGGTGGGTTGTCTGGTGCCGACCGCCGGCAAGGTCAGGCTGGACGGAACGGAGCTGCGCAACTGGGATCGCCGCCAGTTCGGGGAATATAGCGGTTACCTGCCCCAGGAGGTAGAGCTATTTCCCGGCACCATCAAGCAGAACATCTGTCGCATGCGCGACGACTTGCCGGACGAGAGCATCTATGAGGCGGCGATGTTGTCGGGCATTCACGACATGGTCTGCCAGTTGAAGCAAGGATACGAGACCGTGCTCGACCGCAGTGGCGGGCCGCTCTCGGGAGGACAGAAGCAGCGCATTGCACTCGCCCGGGCTTTCTTCGGCAATCCGTCCCTCGTCGTGCTCGACGAGCCCAACTCGAATCTCGACGCGGCGGGCGAGCAGGCTCTGACCGAGACCCTGCAGCGCGCCAAGAGGCGGGGGGTCACGGCGGTGGTCGTAACCCTGCGCCCGGCGCTACTGAACAGTGTGGACAAAGTGCTGATACTGCGGGCCGGACGCGCGGAAGCATTCGGCTCTCCGAGCGAGGTGTTGCATCGCCTGGTTCGGTCGCCCGCCAGGGCCGGCGGTGATGAGCCGGAGCAGCCGCAACGCATCGAATCCGCGGGCGGGTGACCAGCGCGGGAGGACAGCATGAGAGCGGTAAAGGACGACATCGAGTGGTACCGCGGTGTTCCGCTGAGCGCCAAATGGCCCATCTTCACCGGCCTCGCCATCCTGGTTGTTTGGCTCGGGTGTTTCGGCGTTTGGGCCGCAGTCGCTCCCCTCAACAGTGCGGTCGTCGCCTCGGGCACGTTCGTGGCTACCGGGCAGAACAAGCTTGTCCAGCACTTCGAGGGCGGCATCATCCGCGAGATTGCGGTCAAGGACGGGGATGCCGTCGAGGCCAACCAGGTCCTGGTTCGCATGGACGATACCGCTGCCAACGCCAAGCTGAAACGGCTGGTTTTGAAGAAGTATCGACTGCTCGCCATGAAGGCGCGTCTGGAAGCTGAAATGAGCTCTTCTGACGCAATCGAAACCCCGGCCGCATTCAGTGAGAACGCACGTGATCCAGAAATCAAAGCAATTCTTGAGCGGCAACGTGCCGAGCTTCAGGCCCGCCGGGCAAGTCTGGTGACCGACGAAAGCGTACTCCTAAAGCAAATCGCTGGGCTGGAGGAAAGCATCCGCGGATATCAGGCGCAAGTTCAGTCCACCAAAGAGCGAATTTTCTTGTTCGCCGAAGAGCTGAAGGACAAGAATTCCCTTCTTGGCCAGCAGTTGGTCCGCAAGTCGGATGTGCTTGCGTTGCGACGCTCAGAGGCGGGTCTCGGGGGTGAGCTAGGCGAATATCTCGGCCGCATCGCCGATTCGAGGGAGCGGATCGCCCAGGCGAACGAACGAATAGCGCAGCTCCACACGACGGCGCTTCGGGAGGCGATCAAGGAGTTGCGCGAGACCGAGGCCGAGCTGGACGACGGAGAGGAGCAGATTCGCGCCGCTCAGGATGTGGTCCATCGGGTCGATGTCCGGTCGCCGGTTCGAGGTATTGTGGTGAAGAACAACTTCCATACACCGGGCGGCGTGGTCTCTCCTGGTGCCGTGATCCTTGAGCTTCTGCCGATTGGCGACGAGCGCATCATCGAGGCACATGTGAACCCCAAGGACATTTCGCATGTGAGCGTAGGCCAGGAGGCGCTGGTGCGGCTGTCGGCGCTCAACCAGCGCATCACGCCCATGGTCGGGGCGAGCGTCATCTACGTGTCAGCGGACGCCTTGGCGGAGCAAGTGCAGGGGAAGGCCGAAACCCGTCGCGACGGCGACACGCGTCGGGAATTCTATGTTGTTCGGGTGCGCCTGGACCAGGACGATATTCTCAGGCAAATGCCTGAATTCATCCCGACGCCCGGGATGCCCGCGGACATTTACATCAAGACCGGAGAACGTACGTTTTTCGAGTACATCATGAAGCCTGTCCTCGACAGCTTCTCCCGCGCGTTCCGCGAAACTTGAGTGGAGCGGAATGGGCGCCGTTTGAGCAACCCTTAGACCGAAGGGCGTGAGGTCATCCACTCGCGAGTGCTCATTGAGGTCCAGAATGCGCGCCCTTCCCACGTTCGCTTTTCGCATCTTTGCCGTCTCGGCTATATCAGTCCGCTTACATTTCGAGAATCAACACACCCGGCAGGCGGTCAATTCAGTAGCCTAAACCTGTCCGCCCCAAGGGGCCATTCCAAAAGGGGTCAACTTTGCAAGCCGATTGACACGCATTCACCGGAAGTGATTTCTGGCGCGCGTGGGCGTGTGGCTTTTGGGGCGAGGCATCCCGCTATCAAAGCGGCGCGAGCCAGAGTCAAATTATCAATCCTTTTGGGCCAGGGAAGGCGCCCTACAGGGCGTCGCCGATGGAAACTCTGTTCCGTAATGCTCGGCTGAATCGTTTCGATATGCCCAAATTTTCAAAAGCCAGAGGATCACCCCTCCTCCAAACCGCGAAAGCTAAGCCACTGAAATGTCGACAATCTATCCGGTGCTACACTGCTTTCTGCTGAGTAGCTACGGCGATAAGCTACGACTCTACCCACGACATCGTCGCGCAGAGCATGAACGAATACGTTCGTCGCAAAGGCCATAAGATCATTTCGGCCGACATGGTCCAAGGCTACTATTCGATCTTCGAGCGCCGCATGAAGGGCTAGTCAGCGCCGTCGGAGAAGCACCTTCACCGCTCCCTGGCGGATTCGACTTCGTTCGCGCAAAGTCGATCCCGTGCTGCGGATTTGGGGGGCGCAGCAGACCGGTGGTTTAGATTGAAATCGCGAGGACGACGGGCGAGGTGTCGGAACTGGCGCACCTGGTTCATCTTGAATCCCAGCTACCTATGTCTGTGGAGTTCTGCGTATCATGGCCCCGCGCGCCAACTCGAAAGGCTTTTGAGGCTATCCCTGGTGACCTGCCCGGTGGCGCTCTATCTAGCCACGATCGCGTTCAACCAGCCCAAACGGTCGAGCGGCCATCGCATCAAGTACCTCAAGGTCGACGCCGACACCGGCGATGAGGCGCCCAGCGAGGACGTCGTCAAGGGCTATGAGTTCGAGAAGGGTCAGTACATTGAGGTGACGAAGGAGGAGCTGGACGAGATCGCGCTCGACTCCACGCGCACCATCGAGATCGACGAGTTCGTCGACAAGGCCGAGACGACTGCTACGTGGTCCGCCGGAGCTACGGCTATTATGGTGGGCCGGCTACTATGATCGCGACTATGGCTACTACGGCGGTGGCCTAAGCATTGGCTTCAGCTTTGGCCTCGAAGCTGGTGAACTAGGACAAGGGCCGTATCGAAGGGGCCCTTTCGACCTTCGTTTATACGGGGATGAGATGTCTGCTGTTGCGAGGCTCCTGGTTCAGAAGGAGCAGTTGCTGGCGCGGCTCGAAGCCGATCCCGGCTCGCACTAAAGCGCAGAGATTCAGGCGCTCCTCGCCAAGCTCGAGACTGCGCTGAAGCTGCTTGGCACCGACGATTCCGCCGCAGCGGGCGAAGATCGCTAGCCTATGGAAGCGAAGGACTGCTAAGGGCCGTCTTCACCAGAGCCCTCGGCTCACCGCGCTTCCCGGGTTTGGCGGAGGAAGGCCCCAGCTCGGGGCCAGGGGCTATGAGCTGGGGCCAGTTCGGGGTTCGCCCCTTGGGGCACGGGCGTCCGGAAACCCGGTACTCGCGTTATCGTTCCTTTGAGCGCGGGGAAGTTTTATTGGATCCAGGCGCTCCGAAAGGGGAGATCGCGTCCCGCCTGCGGCGCTCTCTGCTCCCCGTGCACGTTCTTAGGACGCAAGCAAAGTGGGCAGGTCTCGGAAGCTAAAATTAGCTGCAAGGGTGCAATTCTCCGGCAGCAGATCGGTCCTACGCTGGCCGCAACGGGGGATAACAATTGGCCATCTACCGGATACTTCAAAACTCGCCGCTTGGGCCTGAAGAGATCGCGCGGCTTTCGAGGGCCTACGAACAGGCCCTCCGCACGATTGGCGTAGAGGATCGCAACGACCCTCTCACCGAACTGATCGCCAAGAAGATCATCGAGATCGGCCAGACCGGCCTCAAGGACCCCGCCGAGATCTGTGGTCGGGCCGTCGAGGAGTTGGCCCTACCGAAAGGATGATTGGGCCAAGGCGTGCTGCGGCGAAGCGGCCGAATGCGAATTCGGCCAACCGGCGATAGCGAGGAAAATTCGCCGCGAGTGGAGCAGCTACCCCCCGGTGCCCCTTTCCCTCGCCGAGCTCCCGGATCATCCGAATGATCTCCTCCGGATGGAAGGGTTTCTTCACGATGCGGCTGGCGGGGACAGGGCGTGGCGTACTCGGCGAGAAGCCGGTGGCGTAGATGACCGGCAATTCCGGACTCTGCTCTCTGTAGCGTTCCGCGATCTGCCACCCGTTGAGGTGTCCGGGCAACCTGACGTCCGTGACTAGCACGTCCGCAACGTGGCGTTCGCACCAGGCCAAAGCCTCCTCGTCGGTGCTGGCGTGGATCACGTGGTAGCCTGCCTCGCGCAGCGCTTCGACCACGAATTCGAGGATGAGTGGGTCGTCCTCGACGAGAAGAACGCTCACTGGCGGCTCACAACAGCTAACATTTGTTGTGCACGTCGAACGGCTCGCACGCAGCGTCGTTCCTGATCGAGGTCGTACCCAGGACGGCCATCCGAGCGGTGCCCAAGGAACATTGGAGCGCAGGAAGCATTGATCCGGAAACCATTCCGGGGGCGACGCTTCGGAGCCGAGAATGCACGGTGTCGCCGAAATCCTCGAACGCAAGCGGAAGCTGCTCGATCGACGTCAGGAAGCTGGACCGGCCCGGTTTGCCGCGGTCGAGCGCGAACTGCAGGAGATCGATGCGGTCCTAACCCGGCTGGAGTCGACGGCGGCAGAAGCCGACCGCGCAGTAGTTTCCCCATGGCCCGAATCGAAGACTACGCACTGATCGGAGACTGCGAGACCGCAGCACTGGTGGGGCTCGATGGCTCCATTGACTGGCTTTGCTTGCCTCGGTTCGACTCCGACAGTTGCTTCGCAAGGCTCCTCGGATCCAAAAACAATGGCTATTGGCGCGTCGCGCCCCTTGCGTTGCGCTCGGTCGAGCGCCGGTACCGGCCGGGCACGTTGATCCTGGAGACGACCTTCAGAACCGACGATGGCAGCGTCCGTGTCACGGACTTCATGCCACCCAAATCCGACCAATCGCGCCTCGTCCGGATCGTCGAAGGAGTCGAGGGCCGGGTCGAGATGCGGAGCGAATTGGCGGCACGCTTCGACTACGGCATTTCCGTGCCATGGGTCAGCCGGCTCGATGATGGCGCACGATCCCTGGTGGCGGGTGCCTCCATGCTGGTGCTGCGGACTGACGTGCCGCTGCAAGGCGAGAAGATGATGACCGTCGGCTCGGTCGTAGTCTCGGCGGGCGAACGCAGAGCCTTCGTGCTCAGTCACCAGATTTCCTATCAGCATGAAGCGTCGGCTGCGGATCCCTCCGAACTCCTGGAGAACACTGAGCAGTTCTGGCAGGACTGGGCGGGTCGATGCAATGCCGCCGGTCCGTATTCGGACGTGGTTCTCCGTTCTCTCATCACGCTGAAGGCGCTGACGTTTCAGCCGAGCGGCGGCATCGTTGCCGCCGCGACGACGTCTCTGCCCGAGCAGCTCGGCGGCCCCCGCAACTGGGACTACCGCTTCTGCTGGGTTCGGGACGCCACGCTCACGCTGCTCGCGCTGATGGACGGCGGATACTACGACGAGGCGCGCGCCTGGCGCGATTGGCTCATTCGCGCGGTCGCCGGCAGCCCCTACCAACTGCAGATCATGTACTCGGTCACTGGCGAACGCCGGTTGACCGAGTGGGAAGTGCCATGGCTGTCCGGCTACGAAAATTCGAAACCGGTCCGGATCGGCAACGCCGCCCACCAGCAGCTCCAACTCGACGTCTACGGCGAACTGATGGATGCGCTTTACCAGGCGCGGCGCGGCGGGCTCGCCGAGAACAAGCGGGCATGGGCTGTCCAATGCGCGCTGCTCGATCATCTGAAGGCCATCTGGACCGAGCCGGACGAAGGCATCTGGGAGGTCCGCGGCGGCCGCAAGCAGTTCACATACTCGAAGATCATGGCATGGGTGGCGTTCGATCGGGCGATCAAGTCGGCCAGGGAGTTCGGCATAGAAGGTCCGGTCGACGATTGGACTGCGGTCCGGGATGCGATCCATGCGGACGTCTGCCGGCGCGGATACGACGAGGATCGCAAGTCCTTTGTCCAGGTCTATGGCGAGCCTCAGCTCGACGCCAGCCTGTTGCTGATTCCAGCGGTGGGCTTTCTCCCGCCGGAGGACCCACGTGTAATCTCCACCGTGCAAGCCGTCGAACGCGAGCTGGTCGCGGATGGCTTCGTGCGCCGCTACGACACGGGCGCAACCAAGGACGGGCTGCCGCCGGGCGAGGGCATGTTCCTGGCCTGTAGCTTCTGGCTCGCCGATGCCTATCAGCTCATTGGCCGCGCGGCCGATGCCAAAGCGCTGTTCGAGCGGCTTCTCTCCTTGCGCAACGACGTCGGATTGCTCTCCGAGGAGTACGACGTCTCGAAACGCAGACTGGTCGGCAACTTCCCGCAGGCGTTCTCCCACATCGCGCTGGTGAACACGGCGCACAACCTCACTCACCGCGACAAGCCCTCCGAAACACGCGGCGGAAAGAAGTCGCTGCTAAGCGAAGGAGCGCAGAGCACAACGTAGAGGAGCCAACCATGCCTGAAGTGATGACCGACCCCGCTGGATCCGCCCCCCCAGGCGCGAGGCGCCGTCCAGCCATCGGCTTTCCCGTCGTTTTGGAGGGGCAACCGGCGTTGGTCACCGGCGCAAATTCCGGAATCGGCAAAGCTGTCGCGCTTGGCCTGGCTGCTTCGGGCGCGGACGTCGTCGTGAACTACGTGGCCGACCCGGCCGCGGCGGAGGAGGTGGCGCACCAAATCGAAGCCGGCGGGCGCCGGGCCATCGCCATCAAGGCGGATGTCAGCAACGAGGACGAAGTCGATGCGATGTTCGCCCAAGCGGTCCGACATTTCGGGACCCTCCACATTGCCGTGAACAACGCCGGCCTGCAGCGTGATGCCTCCTTCGAGGAGATGACGCTCGAGCAGTGGAAGAAGGTGATCGACGTCAATCTCACGGGCCAATTCCTGTGCGCGCGAGAGGCCGTTCGTGAGTTCAGGAAACGCGGCGTAGTCAGCCAAGTCTCCGCGTCGGCAGGCAAGCTCGTCTTCATGAGCTCCGTTCATCAGGAGATACCTTGGGCCGGTCACGTCAACTACGCCGCGTCGAAGGGCGGCGTCATGCAATTGATGCGCAGCATTGCCCAGGAAGTGGCCCCGTTTGCCATTCGCGCAAACGGGGTCGCTCCCGGCGCGATTCGCACGCCCATCAATCGACCCGCATGGGAGACGCCGGATGCCTACGAACGGCTCATGACGCTGGTGCCGTACAAGCGCATCGGAGAGCCGGATGACATCGCGCAGGCGGTGGCCTGGCTGGTTTCGGACATGGCCGACTATGTCACCGGCGCCACCTTGTTCGTCGACGGAGGGATGAGCCTCTATCCAGGGTTCGCCACCGGTGGCTGATCGGAATTTGATTCGGAATGGAGGAATGTCATGCCGCAAAGCCACGAGGAAAGCGAGCACCGCCACCGGCGACTGTTTGCATCCATTGCCAACAAGGCCTCACAGGCGGCCGGGCGTGCATCGACCTTTATTCTGGCCTGCGCAGTAATCATCATCTGGGCGGTCACAGGGCCGCTATTCCGGTTTTCCGACACTTGGCAGCTCGTCATCAACACCGGGACGACCATCGTGACCTTCCTGATGGTCTTCCTGATCCAGAACTCGCAGAACCGCGACAGTGCCGCGATCCAGGTGAAACTGGATGAACTGATCCGGACGGGCATCGTGCAGAACAGCTTCGTAGGAATCGAGCATCTGAGCGCGGACGAGCTTGAGGATCTGCGCGCGCGTTGCGAAGAACGCGCGAAAGCTGTCGCCGAAGACGCGGTCGAGCGCAAGACAGCGAAGGCCGGCAGGGCCGGAGAGGCGTAACGGACTGATCTGCATCCCCCCATCCGCTGTTCCGGAACCCGCGATGCTGCGAAAACGGTGAACAGCAGGGTGGCGACAGCGAAGAAGACGGCACGCGGACGCAATCAGGACCGGGCACGTCTCGGCGGCGGGCGGGACTACGAAGTGCGGTACGAATCGAAAAAAGACTGGGCGGTCCGCCTCGGGCGTGAAGAAGGCAATCAAGAAGGTCGGCGCTTATTTACACTCAAGCTCGACATCGCATCGTCGGGAAGCACGAGAAGGGCGGCGAAGGTGTTGGTCTGAACCAAGGTTTACGTGCTGACAACAGAGCCCGCCAGGGTTCATGCTGCCAGCCGATACTCACGAGGATATCCACTCCTCCAAACGGGAACGACGAAGGCATTGGTTAGTCTGCAATTTTCGGCAGGCAGCCGAAGATTCGCGCGAGTAGCCACGGTGCGAAGCTACAGATTTCACGCCGCCGCGACCACCGCGCCCAAAAGAGCAGGGCAGTTCGCAATGCGTCAAATGCCAATGGAACGCCTCCGTAATCGTGAGCTTTTCGGCTCTCGGCGTGGAGCGAACATGATGGTAGGTGTCTCGGACGGGCCCAGATGGAGCCGTAACCGCATCTCAGAGACCCTACGAATGGCCGGCGGGGTCCGGCGGCTCTGCTATCTGCGGCTTCGGTGCATTAAGTCTCATCGTCAAGCCGAGAGTTCCGCTCTTCTGGCGCTGACAGCCAATTCGATTCCTTGTCGGGACCGGGCCGGGGGTTTCGTACTAAACGTAAGGATTAAGCGAACCATCCGCATTGTACTTTAAGGCATCGCGATCGCCGATGGCGAAACCATTGAGTGGATTGGCGTCCTGAAAGCCCCATCATAGATCGTCAGCGATCAGAAAGCATTTGCCGGCGGCAGCTCATCCTTGGCCAAGTGCAAAACGCATTTATGGTCCAGCTATGACCGGTTTGCGATGCGCACCGGCGCCGTTGAACGGATAGATCGCGTCGGCAGTCTGATTAGAAGGCCGACGAGAGCTACAATGGCGCGCTTCAGATCGAAGTTTTCATATCTTTCATGGCGCTCCTCTGGAACACCATATCGTCCGGTTTAGGACATTCGCAAAATCAACGCTCGCCTTCCAGAACCACGTTCATAAGGAGGTTCGACGGCGTGTTCGCCGGCTTCGCTCGTTCTGAAGCAAAAGTCGCGGAGCGTTGCCCATTTGCAACCCGCACAGCCGTTCGGAGTTGTAAGCTGATCGATCAGAACGACCGAAACATATTTCGTATTTACTTTGACAATCTTAGCGGGGGCAAAAAGTGTTTGATGTCAATCGCAATGGGAAGCGTGATTTTCTCGTTCTTAGCACAGGGTCCGCGATACCCGTGGCTTACTCTGCAAATAAGTGGCGCAAGAGCAGAAAAAGAATTCTAAAAGTAAGTGACGAGATTAGATCAACCGTTCAGCGCCAAGGGTATTACGTTCGTCGCTTGCAGGTCACGAAGATTTAGTTCGAACTCATCGGGCCGAATCTGCTGACTGGTGGAGCTGTACTGGGTCCGCTACGGAACGCCAAATCGGCCAGCGCTGAGGCCGCTTTGGGTTGATTGCGTCATCCCGCGGCTTTGACTTCCGGTCGGCCGCGCCGAGCGGACATTTTCAGCGTCCAGTGGAGGGTCTCAAATGGGTCACCAGGTGCTCTTGGCAGGCTGCTTCACCTTGGTCGGCTCATCTCCGGAAAGCAGATCATTGCGGCTCGGCGGGCGAAGGTCAGCAACGGGCCACTTCCGGACTCATGCAGCGCAGCATCATTCGATGACCTCGTCGGCGCGGACGAGCATCGAAGGCGGTACGGTGAGGCCAAGTGCCTTGGCAATCTTTACGTTGATCACCAACTCGAATTTTGTCGGCTGCTCCACCGGCAGATCGGATGGTTTGGTGCCTTTGAGAATCTTATCGATATAGCTGCCTGCACGGCGCCATATAGCGGGTAATTCGGGTCCGTAGACGACCAGTCCGTCCTTGGCGAATTGGCGGAAGAGATAAATCGCGGGCAAATTATGCTTGGCCGCGAGCGCGACAACTCGGGGGCCCTCGAAAACAGTAAGATAGTCGCCCAAAACTATTATTGCATCGGCGTGCTGGGCGACGGCGGAGGCAAAGGCTACATCCAGTTCCTCGGCCTTGCTCGCCTCAACTGTCGGCAGGGCCACGCCTATGTTTCCGGCCGTGCGCGGTATTTCTTCCGCTAACAGTAGCCGGTGAATCGCATTTTCTGGATTGACCAACAGCGCAATTTTCGTAGCGCCAGGCACCAGTTCCCTGAGGATCTCGACATTTTTTCCTGTCATGCCTCCGGGCACGGAGGTCGCGAGACCAGTGATGTTGCCACCCGGATGTGACAGGCTCTGCACGAGGCCGATAGCTATCGGATCGTACACCGCCACGAACACAATCGGAATTGTGGTAGTGGCCGCTTTCAGCGCTATGGCTGGGTTCGGTCCCGAAGCAATTATCAACTCGGGAGTTAAGGCCACCAAGTCGGCGGCTAAAGCTGGTAGGCCGCCGGCCGGATCACGATAATCGACAAGCAGGTTCTTGCCCTCGATCCAGCCCTTCTCGCGCAAGCCGCTAAGCCATGCAGCGTGACTTGGGTCGCGGGTCGGATCATCTGCCCAACGACCAAGGAAGCCAATTCGGCGAGGTTTTGCTTGCGCGAGCGAACGCCGAGGTGAAACGAGCACCGCCGCAGTAGCTCCTATGAACTCCCGCCGCTTCATTCGTTCCTCATCGTAGCTTGAGGACGATGGGGTGCAGAGTATCACTCCTTGACGTTCGTCGCATGGTGAAGTGCAGTTCTCCGTCGCAAAGCGGCGCCATGTCGCATGCCCGCAATGGGTCAAACTGCGACTTCAACCCTGTTTCACGGAAGGTCCGGTCTACGGGATATCGGACTCTGCGGTGGTTCGGGCGAAGGTCAGCAGCGGGCCAGAAGCGGAAGTCGGTACGCGGCGGACTTTTGTCATAGCGAGGGATTCTGATGCAGATAGGTCGGATCGAACTGACCCAACTCCTCCAGCCTGGTCTTTTCAAGCAGGTGGTAGTTTTTCCGCTCGGTCGCGACGAAACCTTCGTGCCTAAGCTGCTGCAGGGTTCGGTTGGCGTGGACGATCGATAGCCCAAGGCAATCCGCCAGTTCGACCTGCGTGATCGGTAGCTCGAATGAGCCGTTTGCCGTCCGCCCGATCATTTCAAGCCGTGCGTGGATCTCTGAAAGCAGGTGCGCCATACGAGGAAGCGCGGGCCTGCACCCAACGTTGGCTATCCATTCGCGGAAAATTGCCCCATCGATCAAGGTCTCACGCCAGAGCGCTGCTGATACATTTGCGCGCTGTCGGATCAACTCGCGAAGTGCATCGTGCTGGATGAAGCCGAGGGTGCAATCCGAGAGAGTAGTTAGATCATGATCCATGACGTGCAGGTGCAGGCTCTGAAGGTCAGGAATGTCCCCCGGGATTTGAATCGAGAGAATCTGCCGTACTCCGTCAGGCGTGAGCTTGGACCGGAACGCGAATCCTTCAATAATCAGGCAGGATTCGGAAGGTCGTTCACCCTCGCGCACGAAATAATGATGAGCTGCAATGCGTTTGATTTTGATAGGCAATCGCTCGATTGCAAGAACATCGTCTTGATCGAGCCGACTGTTCTTCTTGAGTTTTAGGACGAGCGCATCCGTTGACGCACCTGGCATCGCACACCTCTAATTACTTTTGTCCGAGGAAGTTTGAGCCGGAATGGAATTGCCGCTCTAGCCGCGAAAGCGAGTAGCAGCCAGCAGCGCCCAAGGGACACAGCCGCTGATCGGGACAATCGTAAGTTAGGGCACAAGTTCCTACCATTTTAATTAACTGCCGGAACCACCTGTTCGATCTCAAAAATCAGCACGACCCGCAGTACTGGGCCGAAATCATCTCGAACCTCGATGGCGAGCGTGCGCAGGACCGAACCCGGCAGCACGTCTTTGGCGAAGTCTGCCATTGCTCTTGAAGCTTCGTGCTTTACTTCGTCGATGGTCGCAAACTGTGCCCCGATGTCGTCGGGTACAAAAATGTTATTGTCGCGGGTATCGAAGAAGTAATGAGGCATGGATGGAAACCTGTTGCAACGGCTGGCGTTCCTAGCATTCTTTAGATGCTCAAGGTGGGTGAGGTATTCGTCTCGCCCGGTTCCTTCTGGGACAACTGTCCCTCATAAGCCACTAAGCTGCGCTCGCTTACGGGCTTTGCGGCCTCAGATTCGGCGCCCAAGGAAAAGCACCGCGAGAAGCGTTGGCAAAAAGCAACGCTAGCCAAGATCAGCAAAACAACAATAGAGGCGAAGTGCCAATCTATGTCGCCGCGTCCGGCCCGCATTGTGCTCTCCCGCGCCAATCGCGCGCCTCAAAGACTAGAGCGGTCCGCCTTCTTATCTCGTCCTCGATTTCTTCAAGCAAGTTGAGGAGCTTGGGACCGTCCATTTCCTCACGCGCGGCCCGCTTGTAGCGCTCCACGATCTTCAGCTCGGTCGCCGAAATAAGTCCGGCCCCGTTTTCCATCGCCGTCTCCATCCATAGGGTTGGGGGCCACAATCGTTGACCGAGAGCCGAGATGCTCCAGCCTTCAAGGCTCGGGTGCTGGCGCGTTGAGTTCGAGCCGTTCCGCTCTGGCCCGGTACTCCTCCGCTAGCTCGTGTAGGGCAGATTTTGTCTGAGGTTCGGTTGTTTGCGCGCGATTCTCTGTCATGACCGCCCAATTAACCAGTCACGCCAGAGCAGCGCACTAACCTAGGCTAAAGGCCGTCAATTTCCTTTAAGAAACGGCTTCTGCTTCTCCCGATCGGTGTTGCCGCAGCCACTTCAACAGTAGCCGACACGGTCATGATCGGGACCTCTTCCGTTCGTACGAGCACGGACAGCTTCTCGGTTAAGCTTGAAGGACTGTGGTCTCGTATCCCCTCGGCCAAGTATCTCATCGCAGCGTCCCGCGCGGCCGCAAAATTCGGAAGCTCTTCGCCCTGATCGTCAAGGATGGCGCCGGCCGAGTCCTGATAGTCGAAGTAAAAACGCATGTGGCCGACACGGTCTTGGTTGGGGCGTTCCTATCCGAGCGAGCCGGCGCCGAGCGTTTAGCTTTACTTACTCAAAATGAGCAGTCGCCTAATCCGCGTCCGTCCCACGCCCTTGCGTGCGTTTCTCGGGCAGTTTGCGTTCAACGCCGTCCGCGCCGACACGCTTCCACTGCGACATGTGTCGCAGTGGCTTCGACATTCTTACGGGCGCGGTTTACGGTGCGGTCGGCGACGCTGAGTTCTTTGGCGATGACGCGATCTGACTTTTCCGGGCGGGGCTGCATCTCTTCCATCGTCCAATGGAGGCGCTGGAGCCACCATTGGCTCTCTACGATACATGAGCGGTTCTGCCGACCAAGCCTGCGGCTCTCGGCAATGGCGTCATCGGATCGTTTCAGAAGGTCGCTTTCGGTCTCGCTCACGCGGCGAAGCTAACCGCTGGTAGCCTGGCCGTCACGTTACAAGTCGCTCCGCTCTCAGCGCTTAGTCCACTCCCTTCGAGGAAGTGCAACGTGGGAGCCTCAAAGTCAGCTAACGGTCAAAATGCGAAGAACTCGACGTGAGCAAATCTGGTCCGCCTCCGGGCCACATCCGGACTCGCAGCGCAGCATGATTCGGCGCCGGTTGTTCCAGTGCCGTATGGTTCAGGTATCTCGCGCCCTCATTCCGTAAAGGCGGTGCTCCGACGGGGCGAAGGCCAACTGAGGCGGCCTCGCCCTTTTAAGGCGACTTGAGGCCGTTCATCACCGCCATTCGGCCGATCATTTCGGTGGATGCGAGTTGCCGTGTGGTTGATTGGGCGTACTCTCCATCGTCACCATTACCTCGAACCGGGAAAACATGGCCACCCGTTGAGGATCGGCCTTGCTCTCCGCCGCCGCGAGATCGCGCTCCAATGAAATCGCTTCCTGCTGCGGAACTCCGGCTTGCCTCAGCGCTTCACGCGATCTGATGCCGTCACCGGCGCACAGCACGATCACCCAGGACGCTTGTTTGCGGCGAAGGAGAGCCCGGCCGCCCATTTCGCCCTGCGTCCAGTCGGCAATGGCAAAACCATCGCCGACCACGATTGGAGATACCGTGAGGACAGCGTCTGGCTTGTCGAACATGCCATGCAGCAGTCCTTCGATTTCGGCCTCTGCTCCCGCTTCCGCCGCCAGCACTGCAGCGCTGGCCAGCAGAACGAACGCAAGCGAAAAGGCACGAAGGCTCGCCGTGATCAATCCTCTGCTGGAAAAGAACACCGAAATGCCGCGCGGATCTCTCGTGCTCACCATCGATACCTCACGCCGGCGTAGACTGCCCTCCCGTTGCCAGGCTCGAACAGAGGTGAGGTCGGTGTTGCCCGGTCAATGATGCTCGCGCTCGCGATATAGGCCTTGTTCGCGATGTTGCGCGCCTCGATGTAGCCCGTGACCGGACCGCCATTGTCGAAGCCGGCCTTGAGGCCCCAAATCGCATAGGCCGAGCTGATCAGCGTGTTGGCGCTGTCGACGAAGTAAGCCTGCGGCACCCATTCCAGATTGGGTCCGAAATAGAGACCGCTCGGGTGCTTGTACAGCAGTTCGGCGCGCACGAAGTGGCGCGGCGCGCCTGGTAGCTGATTATTGCCGAACACCGGATCGTTGTCGAAGCGGAAGTCGTTAAGTGTGTAGGCGACATTGAGCCAGATCTTGTCGGGCGCCGGTCCGCTCACGAAGACGTCGCGAAAGATTGCGGCGCCTGCGCCGGCCTCTACGCCCTGATGGATGGTCTTGTTGGCGTTGGTGACATTGCAGTTGCCGAATGCGCTGTAGAGGCACAGCAGCTCATCGTCGATGTTCGAGCGATAAAAGGCAATCTCCCACGCGTAATCGGGCCGCTTCATACGGGTTCCGATTTCGTAAGTCGTGGCGGTTTGCGGCTTGATTGAGAAGAACGGAATGGTGGGCAAGGTCGGATTCAGGAAGTTCGGGCTCACGCTCTCGCCAAAGCTAGGCACTTCAGCGCTCCGCGAGATGTTGCCAAACACCTGCCAGGTTGGATCGACCTGCCACAACAGGCCAACCTTGGGGCTCCAC
Source organism: Bradyrhizobium sp. 195 (assembly GCF_023101665.1). NCBI lineage: Bacteria > Pseudomonadati > Pseudomonadota > Alphaproteobacteria > Hyphomicrobiales > Nitrobacteraceae > Bradyrhizobium > Bradyrhizobium sp. 195. The sequence goes on from NZ_CP082162.1 coordinate 104,459, forward strand.
AGGCTAAAGGTGCTCCGACCGTTGACGTCGCCATTGGTCGAAAAGTTCACTTGCTGATCGCGCACCGCGAACAGATATTGCGTGCCCGCCACGAATGCGACGTTTGGTACGAAGTAGAACGAGTTCTCCGCATAGGCGGAGTAATTTTGCGGCTTCTGCAACAATGATGAGGTCGGCGTCCCCTTGAAGCCGCCCACATTGACGAATTGCTGCGCATCAATGGTGCCGTTCAGGATGTTGAAACCGGCCACGAATCTATTGCGGAATCCACCGATGAAGCGATCGTCTGTGACCTTTGCGAAGCCGCCGTAGTCTTTGTACCGGTAGTCGAGCCATTGAAAGATCGGATGCATCAAGTGCCGATCGACCCCGAACGCCCCGAGCTCAACCTGGGTATCTTCGAAGCGAATGGTCGTCTTGTTTGCTATCCGCACGGTGTCGATATTGCGCTGCCAGTCATTAGCGACGTTGATCGGAGCCGCCGAGGTCGGCGAGGTCAGCGCTGTGGTTCTGTCCACGCTGCCCGGAATGCGCTGGCGTACCTCGTTGGCGTTGAAATAGAACCGCGTTTCGACGTCCGGCGATATCTGATAACCGATATTGCCGTTGATGCGGTTGCTCGATCCGAAGCTATGATCCCGAAAGCCGTCGGATGCCTGGGTCGAGGCAGTGACAAAGCCATCCCATGGGCCGTTCGCACCGCCGGCATTGGCTTGCAGTCGCTTGAAGCCGAAGGCACCAAGATCGAAGGACACTCCGTTTGGACGCGGATCGCGACCAGTCGGGATGACGAAATTGATGGCACCACCCAGGGAATTAGCCCCGTATTGCAGCGCGTTGCCGCCCTTTTGGACAGCTACATATTTGTAGGCCGTCGGATCGATCTCCTGAAAATCACCGTAGCCATCTGCCGTGTTGATGGGAATGCCGTCCATGTAGAGCTGGACGCCACGCAGATGAAAATTGCGCGACAGTCCGGAGCCGCGGATCGACAGGCGGGTGTCGTCACCCCATTTCGGCTGGGCGAATACGCCCGGGACGTAGTCCAAAATGTCCTTGATCGTGTTCGAGACCGTCGAGTTTCTGTAGGCCTCGGCGGGCACGATCGCCACGCCGCCTGGTGTGTTGTTGATCTCTTTAAGGGCCTGCTGTGCTGAGAGGACGCCGAGCGCTACGCGCGATGCGCCAATCTGGTCGCCCGCCGATTGGACTGGTGCCTCTGGCGTTCGTCTGGCACGCGCAATGCGCGGTGAACGGACCGCGACCCGGGATGGACGGCTAGTCGCATCCCGCTTTTGCTGAGGTGCTTCCACGGTCACGGGCGGCAACTGCTTCTGCCCGTTTGATTGCGCGTTTACAGGTGAAGAAAGGATGGCGCTGGCGAGCGCACAGGCTCGTAGCCACCCGAGAGCGGATGACATGGTATCAAAACTCCCAATTGAACTGACGACTATTGGCGCTGTGGCGCTGCTGTCACGTCAAGAAAGGAGGTCCGCGGGATTGGTGATCGTGCGAGCGAAATGGCGCAACAAACCGTGCTTCGAAAGCAAAGGCGATGACCACCTCAACATATTGACGATCGAGGAGGTCAGCTTGTGGCGGCGGAACCGAGGTCGGAGTGTGATGTCCGACGCATAACGGACAGTGTATCGCGCGCTTCTTGTCGCTTTTGTCTGCGTCAGTCCGGACGGTACCCGAATTGCCAATGCCGCTACACAATTCGTGAGCCGCCGCGGCAGCAGCCGGTGAAACGCCTGCAACCAGGATACTGGAGAGGATGAGATTGAAAACGAGTGCGTAGGCCGCAATGAATGCGGCCCCGCAGCCGATCCGCCGCTTGAAAACGAACCTCGTCATTCGCCTGATCCCGTAGCAGGGCTACCACAGCGCAGGGGCGAGTCAAATGCGCGAGGAGTCGCATTCGGCTGATCGTTTGCCTGGTGTTGCCGCGCTACCACTAACCCAGGGCTTCGCGTTGCACACGCCACGCTGCCGCGGGGCCGGAACGAGCCGCGATTGAGCCCCAAGCGGTTCGCGTGACATTTGCTGGCACTAGCTTACCTCAGTGTAGCCGTCCGGCACTTCCGCCTTGGGTCAACATGCGAAGAACTCACGGTGAGCAAATCTAGTCCGCTTCGCCCCAACCAGCGGACGGAAACGAGCCGCACCGTTACTTCGCAAATGGGCCATGTGTGGACGGCTCCGGGTTGGCAAGAAGAATCTTCACGCTGCAGGGATTGGTCGGAGCAGCCATGTGTTCGGCCTTTTCGCGCGGTATACGTGACCGCTGGCCATAATGCCCTCCGCGGATCAGGTCCCGGTCAAAAGCACGCATTCGAGATGCCATGGCCCATGTGGGTTGTCCTGATCGCCGGATCGACCGGCACTGCATTACGTGCTGTTCGTCCTCCCAACCGTTACGTCACGTCGGATATGCCCGACGCGATCTCGTTTAGGCCGCCAGCGCGGCCGGTTCCTGATAGCGTTCGTTCCTGGCCATCATCGCCCAAGCAATCCGGGCGAGTTTGTTGGCTAACGCGATCGCCGCGACCTTGGCGGGCCGCCGGGCCAACAATCGTGTGAGCCAGGGTCGATGATCGGGGCCGTGAATCTTGGCGTAGCGGATCACCGCGAGTGCGCCAGCCGTGAACAGGCTACGCAAATAGCGATCGCCTTGCTTGGTAATGCTGCCAAGCCTGTCTTTGCCCCCGCTCGAGCTCTGCTTTGGCACGAGACCGACCCAAGCCGAGAAGTCTCGCCCGGATCGGAAGGCTTTAGGATCGGCAATGCTGGCGACCAGCGCTGTTGCCAGCGCCGGACCGACGCCGGGAATAACATCAAGCCGCTGGCTCGTCGCGTTTGATCGATGCCAGGCTATGATGCGTCGGTCGAACTCAAGGATGCGAGCCTTTAGAGCGCACAGTTGTTCGCCGAGAGCGGCTAGGCACATCCGGGCGACCTCCGGGATCCGGTCTTCGGCTTTATCGGCGACGACTTCCAGTAGTTGCTCGACACCTCTGCGTCCGACGGGAGCGACGATACCGAACTCGGCAAGATAGGCGCGGATTGAATTGATGACCGAAGTCTGCTGCCGGATAAAAAGATGGCGCGCTCGATGAAGCATTAGGCAACTCTGTTGCTCGATTGTCTTGGTCGGCACAAACCGCATATTGGGTCTCGTGACCGCCTCGCAAATCGCCTCTGCATCGGCCGTATCGTTCTTCTGCCGCTTGACGTAGGGCTTCACGTAACCCGGAGGCATCAACCGCACTGTATGCCCCAACGCCTGCAGTTCGCGGGACCAATAATGGGATGACGCGCAAGCTTCGATTCCCACCAAGCACGGCGGCAGCTTCTCAAAGAAGGAATGCACAAAACGGCGTTTTAACTGCCGGCGCATCACCACCTGACCGGCTCCATCGACGCCGTGCACCTGGAAGACCGACTTTGCGATATCCAGACCAATCGTCGAAATTGACTGCATAGGCTGCTCCTCCGAATCGTGGGAGCTTTAAACGGCGCCCACTCCTTGGCACTCTCGTGCCCGTGGAGGAGCCGTCCACAGCATCAAAAGCCGAAGATCGGCGGGATGCACCAAAAAGGTCGGCCATTGGCCAGATGGCCTTCTGTTATTTTTTCTTTGACGGCCCGAAATCCGGCTGCCAAGCGGACGCCTTGCGGCTCGGCGCCGCAGCGATCACCTTCGCGTTCTCCTTTTTCCGTTTCTCGGCCTCGCGATTGCCGCGTTGCTGTCCCTTGGCCATGTTGGTCTCTTTTTGAGGTTTGTCTTGAGTTTGAGTTCATCCAGTTCGTCCGATTGCAGCACGCGCCCGCGCGGCGTGCAGACGCGCACGTCCATGTAGCCGTCGCCCAGCAGCTTTCGCGCCAGCCGCAGCGCGAGGGTTGCGCTGCCGCGGCCGTGATTGGCGCAGCCGTATTCGTTCGCTCCGGTGACGAGGTAGGGCACGCGGATCGGCCTAGCCATGGAAGAGCGCCGCCGCGGCGACAAGCAGCAGAAGGAACAGGGGAACGATGACGGGCGGAACGATCCATTCCGAGGCACGAAAACGCGGCATCGCATGCTCCTGCACGAGCACGACGAAGTCGTGCTTCAGTGACTGGTTTCTCGGCGGGAGCGCACGTGACCCTCAGTCACCGGTCGATGCCGTAGCGGAACATGCGGTGATGGGAATGACCCTACGCCTGCATCACGCCGATAGCGAGGACTAAAACGCCGCGCGCCCGGTGGCCTCGAGAGTGCTGGCTATTGGCCCGTTCAGAGCGCATGGTCGTGATCGCCGGTGTCGGTTGGGGCGGCTATCGCAGGAAGGCAGGCGCGCATGACCACCCGTTCGCGGCGGGAAACCGTCACATTCAAGAATCCGTTCCACATCCGCGGCGTCGCGCGGGAATTGCCGGCGGGCCCCTATGAGGTCGTCACCGACGAAGAGATGATCGATGGGTTGTCGTTTGCGGTTTGGCGCCGTGTCGCCACCATGATTACGGTGCCGTCCGAAGCGGTGCAGGGCGCGACAGAGGTGCGCTCGATTGGTTCGGTCGACCTCGCGGACGCTCAACGCGCCGATGTGAAGCGCCGATGACCGACATCCCAGTCGAGCTCGACAAGCACCGCGGCATGGCCGCGCAGAAGGCCACCGACCTGCGCCGCGCGCTGGCCGAGGTCGAGAACAATGTCAGGGAGCTGCGCGAACGCGAGTCCGATCTCGAAAACCGCCTGATGACGGTGCCCGCCACCTCATGGCCTGAGGCGGCGGTGAAGGCGCGCTATCTGCTCAACCTTTATCTGGCGACCCTCCCCGCCGAGGACACGCGCCACCGCGCCCTAGTATCTGCGCTGTTTGATGATTTCCTCCGGCTCGGCGGAGAGGGTTGTGGCGACTAATGCGTATTGGAGCAGGCTATGACATTGACCAGCGGCCGCTTTATCGGTCACGAGTATGACCGGATGATCGTACGGTTCTCGATGCACGACGGTGCCAAGGAGATTCCTTGCGCGATAACCACCTCTGCGATGGACTATCTTGAGCGCGGCCCGCAAGTCCGGCCCGAGCAGCGGGAAGCCCAGTTCATCCGCCTGCGGGACCGCATTGAAGCAAGCACGGCAATTAAATATCGCGCGACGGAGTTCGAAGGCACCCCGCCCGGCATCGTGCTGCGAGGCATCGATTTTAGGACTTAGGGGGCAACAGGGCGCACTTAGGTATGCGGGCTGCCTTGCCGCCTAGGGATCGCCTTGTCTCCAGCAATTCGATGGCGCATCGGATCATCGCCAAGCTAAGGCCGTCCATCCCAGGTGATATCAACACGCGAAGATTTTCAATCTCGTTGTCTATCTGAGCGCACTTATTGCACATGTGCATCCCGCCGCTTCGAGCGGGAGCAACAAGCTCTCGGTCACCGATAGTGCCCAGGGATTCGGAAAGGTGATTAAGCTCAAAGCCGATCTTCGAGCGGCGTTCCTGGAAATATGTAAAAACTACCATCGGCTGCTGGATGACCCATCCAATGGCTTACTAGCTCAAAGCAAAAACGCCGCCCGCTTAAATCATGCGCAGGCGGCGGCTTACCAGCCCCGGGAGGGTGAGAGTAAAATCCGGATAAAGGTTTGTCTCCACTTGGCATGCTGAAGTTCAACACGTCGGACAAGAACAAGACCAAAAATCAAGATGGCGGTTGTAGGCCCGGCGGGGACAGCCAATTGTTAATCTCCCCGGCGACATCGATCTGCCGGGCCTTTCGCAGAAGTTCCGAACGACGGATGCCTGCGGGCATTCCCTTCGCCTGTAAGCGGAGATTGATCGCGTCTTGCGCCAGGCGGTATTCGAAGGTCAGGGATTGTACTGGAGAACGTCTAGCTTGCATGAGTAAGGCTCCGCTGCGGGGTTGAGCGGGAGCGCAACTTGCGTTCACACCACCGATAGATGCTAAGGGCCGCTCGGTGGTAGTAAGACAGTGCGCCTCTATGTGCCGAATGGCGAGCGCTTTGTTCGGATCCTGGACGGGAACTTTTGCGGTTGCTGGGGCTATCGATGAACTGTAGCGATACAGGCCTAAAGCGACTCTCTTGCAATTCTCCGCCGCCGGCACTCGAGCATTTGCGGCTCGCACTTGCATCTTGCGACGCGGGCGTCGAGAGGCAACATGCCGATAAACGTGACTATATATTGATGCAGGAGCTGCAAAAGAGCGCCTTTATTGGCGTTGCTGATCTCTGATCGCCTGGCTGATTGCTCGTTCGGCTGCGCTGACAGCCTCTGCTCGATTGAATGCAATTCCTGTTCGGGGTGAGCGACCTTCTCGCTCAAACGACCACTTCCAACCGGGCGGATTTATCGTCTGGACCACAGTGTATTTGATGCTCTGATGGTCCATGCGCCATCATGACTTTTCGTGCTGAGCAAGCGTCCGCGGCGACAAACCTCGGTCATTCAGCATTGTCTGGAGTCTTCTTCGAACGATCTACTCGGACCTCTTGAATTCCGCCGGCCCGTCAAGCAGGCGCTGCTTTCTGGCCGATTGGTCCTTTGAACTCACGGAACGGTCTGCCTTGCCATCCAAAGCCGTGCCAGCCACGTGAAGGGCTCGCTTCCGTTGGCGGACCACTCGGCGACCTTGAGCATCGTCGTTCGTCATCTTACAGGCTCTCTCAATGGGCGCGCATGTGCCGAAGCGAACCTCAGCAACCGCGGCAGATGTTCTTCAGTTTCGCGGCGGTTCGGGCTTCTTCCGCAAGAAATGGGTCCTTGTCGCCTGACGACGAGCCAATGCCGGCGTCGGTGGTCTTCCTGGTTTTTGGAGGAAATGCCGCATCGTAGCAGGAGAGGCGCGCGCTGGTGCTTTCGATCGCACGGCAGTTCGGCTCCGCGGCAAAAGCTGCTGGCGTGTACATGCCCAGTACCGATGCCAGCAAAAGCGCCGCGGTCCATGTGCCTGTTCGAACCATCCTCATGCTAGACACTCCATCGCTATTTGGTTTTACTCGCCCACGTCGGAGTCTCGCCGGTCCAGGCCGGAAGAGCATCGCATTCGGACCAGCGCGTCCGGCGCTCCTCACCTCCGACCCTCACGAACACAAAGGGCGCATCGTCCCGGCCGGTCTTCGAACCAACGAAGATTGCCGGAACTCCGTAGGCATCCCTGATGATTGCCGTGTTTGCCATTTTGGCTCCCGTTTGGCTTGAATCGGCTCAAGGCTCCCGTTTGCAGCTTTGACGTTAGGGTGATTGAACGCATACCGCTATTAAATGGCCGTCACCGTAATCAGCAGTACGAGGAAGGTCGGTACCAACAAAGGTGATACGAGCCACTCTCGAATGTCGAATTTGTCGGGATTTGACATCTGACCGCCTTCTCTTAGGTTGAGGCGGGAGCGCAACGCTCTCAGTCACCGATAACAGCCACGTAGCGTGCGGTGATACGAACCGTGTAGCAGCCTTCTAACAAATTAGCGAGCTCAATCTCGGCCGCCTCATTCCTAATCGTCCGGTCCGATCGCTGTTTAGGAGCGCGACGTAAGGTCCTACTTCAGACTAGCGGCTTCCTTGATGATGACCGAGATTGAACTGCCCGACTTGCGAACGACGCTTTTAACCTGTCATCCGACAGCTTGAAGCGCCTGCGCGGGATCTTGACCTGCACTCGATCTCGGCGCGGCTTGCGGGTACGGTAGTCAACTCTTTGTCGCTGCTCTTGCGAGTTCAGTTTCAATCCCGGTGGCACAAGCCTTGGCGAACGAATAGTCCATGCTCGTGGATGCCACATTCTTCACGAATTCGCTGACGACGTTCTCTCTGGAGTATGCGCTTGCCGCCCTGAATTTGGTGAGAGCGCCGTCTGCCGCTGTGAATTGAGCGACGCAAAGCGGTACCAGAACGGACATCCGGCCGCTTGTCTCCGCCGTGATGCGCGTGATTCTTGCGCTTTCCCCAGTGACCCAACCGCCCCACATGAATCCAATTCCCACGGTCGCAACCGCGCCGAACGCGATTCCTTGGAGGAAGCGCGTCCGTGCCTCGCCTTGCAAAACTGCAGGAAGTTTCATGAAGGTCGCCTTTCTTGGACGCGCACAGAGATACATCTGCGACACTGACGCGCTGAGATAAACAGAACGTTATGATTGCGCCTTCCGATGGCACGTGAGCTGCTGCTACGACGATTGGCGGCGACTTCGGAAGTCGCTACTTCATGGGCAGCTTCGAGGTGAGCGTTTTGCTGACCTGTGCACGGACGCTATATGGGTAGCTCGATGGTGTAAAAAGCGCTCTGTTCTGCGCCATCCCTACGAACCCTTCTCCGCAGCGTGCAATTCGCGAAGAATAGTCGTGGCCCGCTTGTCGCTCATTCGCGGAATAACATTACGATATTGGCACCTGACATCTCGAGCACTGAAAGCTGCTGGTCTCCGGATCGATGCAGGCAAAGCCGAACGGCACATGATCGGCGCGTGTAGCGGTGTTTCCCCTCACATAGGCGTAGCCATCCGCCTGTGAGAGTCGCGCCACGTCCAGTCTCCCACAACGTGGACACTCAAGATCTACAGTCCATTTGTCGCGCAGGGTCTCGTGCGTGGTCATTCGCGGCTTTTTGGCACGGAACCACGCCACCCCAGCTCATCGGCCTGGCCAGAATCAATGAACTCCTGTGCCTGCGCCTTGGTGGCGAAGCTGATAATTCCATTGCCGACTACACCACCATCGAGGAGTTCGGCCACTGCGTATTCACCTCCAATGGAGGGGCAAGTCGTCCAGCCGATGCGGTTTTTCATTCGCGGAGTATGTGCCGTGGCCGATCAACATACCAGCCCGAACCTCACCACAATCCAAACTGACTCATCGTCGAAGGTTGAGGAATGCTCGGAAGTCGGGTAGCTTGGCATCATCACCGATCCGCTCTGGGCATTCGCGGTGACAGAGAGACGCTACAGCGCTCCCGCCTTATCCGGGAGCAATTGCATGCGTAGGTACTTTTTTGATCAACGCGAAGGTGACGAGATGATCCCCGACGAACAGGGGATAGATCTCGTCTCGATTGAGGCTATGCAGCACGAAGCAACTTTGGCGCTTGCACACTTGGCCAAAGATGAAGTTCGCCTCTGTACAATCGATGCTCCTGCACGCCATCTTGCAATCAACGTGCGTGACGGAGATGGACCGGTCCTACGGGCGACCTTCACCTTCGAGATCAGACGTTTTCAATGAGGCCATATTCGCCGCGCTCGGGCGGGACGTCGGCGACCACCAGGCAGATGAGCGATTGGCGTAAGAATCCAAGCGTCCCGTCAATCTGGTGCTGTCGCATCATCGAGAAGCGAGGCAGGCGATCATTAGCCACGCGAACGAATTAAAGACACATGGCGAGTTCCGCTTCGGGTCAATCGCGTCGGCTGCACCTGAGTTCGGGACTTCCGGTCCACCTCCGGCTCCGGACATGTCGCAGCACTGCGCCAACTGAGCGATGGGGCACCCGCGGGCTAATGCATCGCAGCAAACGCTACCCTATTCGATTACTTCGTCGGCGCGGGCCAGCAGCGTAGCGGAAATGTCGATATCAAGTGCCTTCGCAGTTTTGAGGTTGAGAACGAGTTCATATTTGGTCGGCTGCTCGACTGGGAGATCGGCGGGTTTAGCGCCTTTAAGGATTTTGTCCACATAACTTGCGCTGCGCCGGACGAAGTCAGTGATGTCAGCTCCGTAGGACATAAGCCCACCGACTTCCACAAACTCCTTGCTCATGGAAATCACCGGCAGTTGGAGGTTTGCGGCGAGATCGATGATGCGTCTTCGTTCCGCGAAAAGCATCGTGCTCGGAAGTACGAACAGGGCATCGGTTCGGTTCTTCGCAATCGTCGAAAATGCCTGCTCCAGATCGTCGGGACCCGGAACGGCAACAGGTTGAAGATGCAATCCCAGGGTCTGTGCGGCCGCTTCAGCCTCCTTCATCATTTTGGTCATGGTGTGCTCACTAAATGCGGCTGGCTGCCAGAGCGCCACCACCTCGGAAGCCTTGGGAAGCGCCTCTTTGAGTAAGGCGAGACGCTTAGGGACCAGTTGCGGACCAATGAAGGTCAAGCCCGTGATATTCCCGCCCGGTTTAGCTAGACTCGCGACGAGCCCATCTCCGACTGCGTCGCCCATGATAGGGACAACAATTGGAATTGTAGAGGTTGCGCGCTGGGTAGCCCGACCGGCGACCGAATTCGAAGCCACGATGACGTCAACGTTTAGACCGACAAGTTCGCTTGCTAAAGCCGGAAAGCGCTCGATTTTCGAATCCGCCGCTCGAACCTCAACGAGGACGTTCTGACCATCTATGTAGCCGTGCTCCCGCAATCCCTGCCGAAAGGCACCGAGGGTTGCGCGCGCTTCGAGAGAGTCAATTGACCTCGTCACTATGAAACCGATCCGCGCGACCTGCTTGGGCTGTTGTGCTATCGCCGCAATCGGGCATACCGCAGCGCCCGCAAGCGCCATGATCAAATCACGTCGGCGCATTGTCCTCGACCTACCCAACGCCCAGACCATCCTGGGCGGCCCAGCCTATCACATTGAAGCAGACCACTATGAGCCGCTTTGGCGATAATTGATTACGACGCGACTTCCGCTTCGGGTCAAAATGCGAAGAACTCAACCTTTAGCAAATCTAGGGCGTGGACTCATTAGCGCGCAACCAAATTCGGATTGATGCGAGTTTGACGAACGCCAGATAGTTGACCGCGAGTTTGTCATATCGGGTCGCGACACGCCGACACTGCTTGATCTTGTTGAAGAACCAAGTTGCGCGTGCGATACAAATACGGGCTGAAGCAGATAGGATTTTTGCGATTTCGTTTGGAGGAATGTTCGCCCATGCTCCTTGCTGGCGAGCAAGTTCCCTGATCCAGTCGGCGTCGTAGCCGCGATCCGCGAGCAGCATCGCCTGTGGAGGCAAGGCGTTGAGGAGAACTGAACACAGTCGATTATCATGCGCCTCGCCGGGCGTTAGTGCGAGATGCACCGGCAGGCCATTGGTGTCCACGACCGCGTGAATCTTGCTGGTCAGGCCCCCTCGCGAGCGACCCATATCCTGGTGATCGTTTTTCGAGATGCAGGCTCCGTGCTGGTGGACGCGCACGACTGAGGTATCGATCATCTGCACCGCGGTATCGTGACCGGCAGCAAGCGCGTCCATGATTTGATCCCAGACGCCAGCCTGCCGCCACCGAACGAAGCGATTGTAACAGGTGGTGCGGGGACCATAGGTCGCGGGCAGGTCGCGCCCTGGCGCACCTGACCGCAGGACCCAAAAGATGCCATTGAGCACGCGGCGGTCATTTACCCGCCGAACGCCGCGCGGCTTGTTCGGCAGCATCGGCTTAATGGCGGTCCACTCATAGTCGCTGAGCTCGTAACGCATGATTCGATGCTCCGGTTTCGGAGCTTGGATCACGTCTCGGGCGGCGCCATCAACCCGCCCGGCCTATAGCGAAGGCGCTAATGCTCTGAATTTACTTCCGTTTCGGGTGTATAGCCGACATGGTCGGACTTGCCGCTGGGTCGCTCGTGTAGCACACCAAAACCGGACTTTTCGAACCGACAGAGCCGAGTAGTTTCAGAAAATGCTCATGAAGGCGGATTTCGATCCAGAAACCGTGATGACTTGATCCTGTAAGCCGTTCGTTTTTGCATAGACCGCTAGGGCAATTGCGAGAATAATCATCCAAGCACAATTTTGGGGTGCCTCTTCGTGGGAGATCGACATGACTGTTCGATCCAGAGTGTTGGTGGCCGCCTTAACGGGTTCGATATGCGCACTGACGCCAGCCGTTTCGCAGGCGCAATGGCCGGATGTCCGTGAGGCCAAGGCGATTGCCGAGGAGGGCTTCATCTATGGCCTTCCGATTGTGATGAACTACGCTGTGATGTACGAGTTCGCTATCGACCGAAGCTCAAACCAGTACAAGGCGCCGTTCAATCAGATCTACAATTTCAAGAACGTTGCAACCTATAAAGACACTGCGGTTGTCACACCGAACAGCGATACGCCCTATTCTGTTCTTTGGCTTGATCTTCGCGCTGAACCAATCGTTGTTTCTGTGCCGGCCGTGGAGAAGGCTCGCTACTACACGGTGCAGCTGATCGACGGCAACACGTTCAATTTTGGTTATATTGGCAGCCGCGCGACCGGCAGTGACGCCGGAGATTATATGGTCGTTGGGCCGAACTGGCAGGGAGCCACTCCGCCCGGAATCAAGAAAGTCTTTCAGTCTTCGACACAGTTTACTTTCGCTGCCATTCGCACTCAGCTCTTCAATCCGGAAGACATGCCCAATGTCGCAAAGGTTCAGGCCGGCTATAAAGCGCAGCCGCTATCGGCCTATCTCAAGCAATCCGCGCCGCCCGCGATGCCTGCGATCGACTTTCCCAAAGCCGATGCGGAGCTCGTGAAGAAGAGCTTCTTCGAGTATCTCGACTTCGCGCTCCAGTTTGCGCCAGCAGGACCGGAAGAGCGCACCATTCGAGAGAAGCTCGCGCGCATCGGCGTCGGCGCGGGCAAGACCTTTGACTTCAAGGACCTTCCGCTCACACACAAAGTCGAAATCGGGCTTGGCATGAAGGAAGGCGACGAGAAAGTGGAGAAGTACCTCGAGAGCGGCAGCAAGAACATCAACGGGTGGAAAGTCGAGTCGCTCTTCGGAGACCGGCTGTTCTACAGCGTGACTGGCTGAAGCGGGCCGCCGCTGCCAAAGGCGGCATTTATGGCAATGACGCTGCGGAAGCAGTCTACCGAATGACAAAAACGCTCGCCGATGGCGAAACACTCGATGCTTCAAAGCACAAGTACACAGTCACTTTTCCCGCCGGCCAATATCCGCCGGTCGAGGCGTTCTGGTCGATAACGATGTATGACGGCAAGAGCCAACTGCTGATCGAGAATCCCATCAACCGATACTTGATCAATTCACCGATGCTGCCCGGCCTGAAGAAGAATCCGGACGGCTCTCTGACGCTGCACATCCAGAAGGACTCACCCGGCGCCGACAAGGAATCCAACTGGTTGCCGGCGCCGAATGGCGAAATGTACCTCGTGATGCGGCTGTATTGGCCGAAGACCGAAGCACCATCGATCCTGCCACCGGGCACGGGCACCTGGCAGCCGCCCGGCATCAAGAAGGTTTCATAGATGACACGAACGAATTGAAAGGTCTGGAGTCATGAGAACCGTCACGCGAAGAGGATTTGTCGGTGGAGTTGCTTTGCTCCCGGCACTCCATTTCTCGGCAGCCAACGCCCAGCCCGGCGTCAGTCCGGCGGAAGCCCGCGCCATCGCCAAGGAGGCATATATATACGGCTTCCCGATCGTGGACAATTACCGCGTTCAGCATGCGTATTGGATGGATAAAACGAACCCCGAATACAAAGGTCCTTTTAACGAGATATGGAACAGCGCGCGTCTCTTTTCGCCGGCGGACAAGGCGATTCAGACACCCAACTCGGACACGCTTTACTCCTTTTATCGGCGCGGACCTCCGTTCCGAACCTCTCGTACTCACTGTGCCGGCGATTGAAAAAGAGCGCTATTTCAGCGTCCAGCTCATCGATTACTACACATTTAACTTCGACTACATCGGGACCCGAACGACCGGCAACGGAGGCGGCAGCTTCCTGCTCGCCGGGCCCGGCTGGAAGGGCGAAACGCCCAAGGGCGTCAAGAAAGTCTTTCGCTGCGAGACCGAACTTGCGTTCCCGGGATATCGCACACAGCTTTTCAACCCGGATGACATCGACAATGTGAGGAAGGTCCAGGCGGGCTATAAGGTACAGCCGCTCTCTGCATTTCTCGGCCAGCCTGCACCAAAGGCTGCCCCGGCCATCGATTTCATCAAACCGCTCACGCCCGCAGAAGAGAAGACCTCGCCAGAGTTCTTCAGCATCCTGAACTTCGTCCTGCAGTACTGCCCGACGGTCCCGTCGGAGAAAGCACTCATGGCGCGCTTCGCCAAGATCGGCGTCGGCGCAGGCAAGACCGTACGCATCCGGTGAAGGCCCCTAGCTAGGCCGCTTTCTGGGGGAAGGCTGATCGCGCTTAGGCAGCGTGAGCTATGCTTTGAGGCTGCCAATTCCAAGGCAGCAGTTCGTCAATGCGCTTGGCAGGATGATCCGGCAGGCGCGCCAGCACGTCGGCGAGCCAAGCCTGTGGATCGATGTCATTGAGCTTGGCGGTGGCGATGAGGCTGTAGATGGCAGCCGCACGCCGGCCGCCCTCGTCGGACCCGGCGAAGGTCCAATTTTTTCGCCCCACGGCGACCGCCCGTAGCTCACGCTCGGCAGCATTGTTCGACATGCAAAGCCGTCCGTCATGAAGGAAGCGGCTAAATGCATCCCAGCGGCTGAGGCAATAATTGATCGCTTTGGTCGTGTCGTTGTTCCTGGAGAGCTTGGCGCGCTGCTCGCGTAACCACGCCTCCAGCTCGGCGATCAGGGAGCGGCTACGCTCCTGGCGCACACGCAAACGCTCCTGCGCAGTAAGACCGTTGATCTCGCGCTCGATGGCGAACAGGACATCGATGCGCTTGACTGCCTCGGTCGCGATCGGCGCCTTGCTGAGCCGCGCGAGATCAAAGAACTTGCGCCTGCCGTGCGCCCAGCACGCAGCCTCGATAATTGGGCCGCCCTTACGATTGGCCTCGTAGAGCCTGCCAAAGCCGGCGTAGGCGTCGGCCTGCATCAGTCCGGCATAGCCCGCCAGATGCTGCTCCGGATGCGCGCCGCCACGGTCGGGCGAGTAGAAGAACGCGGCCGCCGGCGGATCTGGGCCAGCAAACGGACGGTCGTCGCGGACGTAGGTCCAGAGCCGGCCGGTCCGGGTCTTGCCCTTGGCCAGGACTGGCACCGTGGTGTCATCGGCGTGGATGCGCTCGGCTGCGAAGACGTGGTTCCGGATCACATCGACCAAAGGCATCAGGGTTGCCGCGGAGGCACCTACCCAGTCCGCGAGCGTCGATACGTCGAGATTAATGCCTTCACGCTGGTAGACGTCGCTCTGACGATGAAGCGGCAGGTGCAGGCCGTACTTGGCGAACAGGACATGGGCCAGCAGCTTGGGCCCTGCACGCCCGCGCGCAATCGAATGCGAGGGAGCCGGCGGCTGAGTGATCGCTTCGCAGGCTCGGCAGACGAGCTTCTCGCGCACGTGCTGGATCACCTTCCATTGGCGCGGAACGAGCTCCAGCGTCTCGGTCACGTCCTCGCCAATCTTGCGCAATCGGCTGTCGCCGCAGCATGGGCAGATGGCAGGCACCGGATAAACAATACGCTGCCGCGGCAAATGCTCCGGCAGCGGCCGGCGGGCTGGCTTGCGACGCTCGAACGATGGCACCGCAATCTTCTCGGCTGCCATCTGCGCTGCGGTCTCAGCTTGCGCCGCGTTCTCCTCCAGGTCAGCCAGCTGCAGCTCGAGCTGGTCCAGCAATGCGCCGCGCTCGGAGGACTGTCCGAACTGCTCGTGCCGCAGCTTCTTGATCGTGAGCTTGAGCTTCTCGATCAGCAAGCTCCCCGCCTGGGCCTCGGCTTCCGCGGCCAACCGGGCCGCTCGCTCGGCGCGCAGCATCGCCTGCAGCGTGGTCACATCGTCGGGAATAGAATCATCCCGTGCCCATCGCCGACCAGAGAATCACAAGACGCGGTCTCTGTCCGAACCGCCGATCCCGCTACCGATTCAAATCCCAGCGATCAGCCGGCCGCCTGCGGTCGCCAGGTATGTTGCGGCATCCGCCAGTCGATGCCCTCAAGCAGGTAGCCAAGCTGGGCTGGTGTGATCGTCACTACGCCATCAGCCGACGACGGCCACAGGAAGTGGCCCCGCTCCAGCCGCTTGGCGTAGAGCGACATGCCGAGCCCATCGTGCCACAGGATCTTGATCAGCTTGCCGCTTTTGCCACGGAACACATAGAGGTCGCCACCGTGCGGGTCTCGCTTGAAGGCTTCCTGCACCAGCAAGCCCAGCGAGTTCATGCCGCGACGCATATCGGTGTGGCCGGTCGCAATCCACACCCGCACGCCCGACGCAATGGGGATCACCGTAGGCGCCCATCTGCCAGCGCCGCCGCGGCGGCCTTCAGCGTCGCCGCGTCGACCGGACCCGTGATCCGCATCCGAGCTCCGGTCGCAAACTCGATCTCGATCGCTCCGCCGCTGCTGGCCGGCGCGACTGGACAAGGCGTCGGCCCTGACTCCGCGACCACCATCGCCGGTACGAAGCCAGGTTGATCGGCGGCGTCCTTCGGCTCCGGCCGAAACGAGCGTCGCCATCGCAGCAGCAGTGAGCGCGAAACGCCATACCGCCGCGCCGTTGCCGCGACTTGGCGCGGCGCCTGTAAGCTCTCCAGGACGATCTTGAGCTTCTCGTCCTCGGACCAGCGCCGTCGCCGGCCCGTGTCCACCACCTCAAGCCGTTCGACTTGGGCACTGCGCCTATCACTGTCCATAAGGACAGTTCTCAACAACACGCCTCATTCGGCAAGGCGGCCTTCACCGGACGGATACGCAAGACCTTTGATGCGAGCAAGCTCTCGCCCGAGATGAAGACGGCCATCGAGCAGGGCGTGGCCGACGCCTGGACTGCCTTCGCTGGTCTGAAGAAGGAATTTGATGAGGGGAAGGTGACTGCGGGCGACGTGTTCGGCACTGCGTACCTAAAGGGAAACTATCTCTACCGCATGGCGGCCGCCGTTCTTGGAATTTACGGCAACTCCAAGCAGGAGGCGATGTATCCGGTTTATTACGTGGACGCGACGAAGCAGAAGCTGGACGGTGCCAACCGCTATTCCTTGCGCTTTGCAACGGGCCCTTGCCACCTGTCAACGCGTTCTGGTCGCTGACCATGTACGAAGAGCCGCAGAGTCTGCTCGTGGCCAATCCGCTCAACCGCTATCTGATCAATTCACCAATGCTGCCGCAGCTCAAGCGCGATGCCGACGGCGGGCTGACGATGATTATCCAAAACGAATCCCCCGGTAAGGAAAAGGAAGCCAACTGGCTGCCCGCGCCAAAGGGGCCATTCTCCATGATCATGCGCCTCTACTGGCCGAAGGAAGCAGCGGTGGAAGGCAAGTGGAAGCAACCGCCACTGCAGCGGGCGGGGTGAAGCACCGGGCCGCATCAATCTCGTAAAACCCATAGGCTCTAGTGCGGTGATCGAGCTATGCTCACGTCCGATCTGGGCCCATCACGCATTTCGCTGCTATGCAGCAACACGTCGGCTATCGGGGCATAGCGGACTCTGGCGTGGCGTCAGCCCAGCAAATTTATGGGTTAACGGCCTAGTCTGCCGCGTCTCGATAAGCGGACCTCAACGAGGTGCGCCGCGACTTCGCTGATGGGCAACAGGCGACACCAAGGATTTGCGACTCGACCCCGCGACCGCGGTCGGACCTCTGGAACTCCCTGGACCTGCGGCTGTTGTAGCGCACAGAGGGCCTCATGCATGGACATGGTCACACGCGTTCGCGGTCCGGATACCATCCCATCGGGCCAAGTTTCTCCGGTGAGCTCACACGACGAGTGGGGCATGCTGGAGGAAGTGATAGTCGGAAGGCTTGAGGGGGCGGTTATCCCGTCCGATCATCCGGTTGTGACCTGCAACATTCCGGGCATGGCGGCGCGTGCCCAGGCGCTGTTCGCAGGCTTCCGTTACCCAAAGATCATGATCGAACCGGCTCAGCGTGAGCTTGATGGCTTTGTGGCGCTGCTACAGTCGCTGGGTATCATCGTAAGGCGGCCGGACGCCGTCGATCACAGGAAACGCTTCAGCACGCCGGAATGGTCCTCGCGCGGCTTCTGCAATTCCTGCCCGCGCGACAGCATGCTCGTGATCGGCGACGAGATCATTGAAACCCCAATGGTTTGGCCCTGTCGGTACTTCGAGACGCATTCCTATCGTCCGATTCTGAAAGACTATTTCCAACGTGGCGCGCGGTGGACGAGCGCGCCCAGACCGCAACTGACGGACGAATTGTTCGACCCAGAATTCCGCGTCCCTAAGAAAGGCGAGCCGATCTCATACATCCTCACCGAATTCGAGCCGGTCTTTGACGCCGCCGACTTCTTTCGCTGCGGGCGCGACCTATTCGTGACCCGCAGCAACGTCACGAATGCATCTGGTATCGAATGGCTGCGTCGCCACCTTGGCGACGGTTATCGCATCCATGAGATTGAGAGCTGCTGTCTCAATCCAATGCACATCGACACCACCATATTGCCGCTTGGGCCCGGCAAGATTCTGATCAATCCCGAATACATAGACGTCGACCACCTTCCGGCCATCTTGAAAGGATGGGACATCCTCGTGGCCCCCGAGCCCGACCCGATAACCGATCCTATGCTCAGGATCACTTCGCTGTGCGGGAAATGGCTCAACATGAACGTACTGATGGTAGATGAGAAACGCGTCATCGTAGATCCACATCATATTGCGATGACGCGTGCGTTGGAGAATTGGGGATTCGAACCGATTCTCTGTGAGTTCTTACACTATGCCGCATTTGGTGGCGGCTTCCACTGCGCCACACTCGACGTCCGACGGCGCGGCACATTGAAGAGCTATTTTGAACCGACTTCCAACACGTCTCGTCGCACCGTTCTGCCTAAGTGGTGAGAGACCGGCTTTATTCGTTACGTCGTGATCGGCAGCGCAGTGCGTCCACGAGGAGCATGCTGCGGTCGCACAGCTTCAGCGCCTCGTCGCTCCAAGAGGGCACCTCATCGAAGGTAACGAGCGACTCCTGCGCATCGCCAACTTCAGCATAGGGAGCCTTAGTCCATCGATGCCTCCCGTATCTTCGTTGAATGGGTGAGGGAGGAGCCTAGCCAGAATTTACGCAAGGCCCTATCATCAAGACTGCCGACCGGAAGGACAATCGGCGGACCGGCCAGGAGGAGTCAATCATGCGAAAGACGTCACTCCGTTCTTTGCAATTCGCTCTTGCACTCGTCGCCTTGGGTTTCACCGTGAGTCAGTCGCTGCCGCAGGCTAAAGCTGAGGAAGCCCGCTGGATCACGCTGTTCGATGGCAAAGACCTCGAACAATGGGATCAGGTCGGGAAGTCCAATTGGCATCTGGCGGACGGCACGGTGATTGCCGACAAGATGGAAGACAAGGAGGCCGGTTATCTCGTCAGCAAGAAGCCGTACAAGGACTTCGTGCTGCGCATCGAATTCTGGCCGAGCGATGATGCAAACAGCGGCATTTACTTCCGCTGCCTCGATGCCAAGAAGATCACCGACCGTACCTGCTACGAAGCAAATATCTTTGACCAGCGGCCCGATCCAAGTTACGGCACCGGCGCGATCACACGTTACATCGAGATCAATCCGATGCCGAAAGCCGGCGGCAAATGGAACACATTCGAGATCACGGCGAAGGGGCGCGACATCACGGTCGTGCTCAACGGTCAGAAAACAGCCGAACTGCGGAACGGAATGTTCGATGAAGGCTCGATCGCCCTGCAACACGGCGCGGGAACGATCAAATTCCGTAAAGTAGAGATCAAGCCTTTGTAAGGCGGGTCTGCGCGACGGCACGAGACTGCTGCACCGCGAATTTCGAGTAGGCGAATGTCGCCTGAGGGTCACAAGCGGCGGTCCGGCGCTCGCATACGGCAGGTCCGATCTTCCCTTAATACCAGACCTCCTGCGCCAATGACACCGGTCTGATCCAAGAGCTCGCGCAATAATCGGGGCGCCGCGCACCCCCATCTTGCGCGTCCAAAGCCGCCGCACCGCCGAGCCTCGTGACGGCAGGCACCACCCGTAAATTTCCCAAGTGTCGGCTAGTAGGCTCGCTGGTTAACTAGGGCGGGTTGAGCGCCGCACCATGAAAACGCGGAAGCCAAAACAGTGGGACGAGCAGGAGGTCCGACGATTGGTCAGGCTCGCCCCGTGAAACTAGAGGCGGCTGTGGGTCAGGAGGCCACCATGCCCAAACAGGTCGTGATAGCTCTCTGCTCTTTGGCAGTTGCGTGCCGGGTAGGTTTCAGCATGGTGGCGTTGGTTGCGCAAAATGGCACGAACGCTCACCACGGAAATGTGCAACGTGAGGTGAAATAGTCTGGGAAGCTGGCTTCAAACCGTAGTCTTCCAGCAAACCATCGGCGGCGGCCCTTAGTGCATGGTGCGGCCGATTGTGAAATGGATCATATTGCGAGCCAGAAATGTCGCGATAGGATCATTCCACCGGGGCTGGCCGTATATTTCACTTAGATCTTTTCACCCGGTGTCTTTTGACCATGCGAGATCGCAGCGAGAACATCGCTGCGGCCTTCGTGCAGGCCGGCTGCTTTTAATCACCAACAAGCTTTGTTTCCCTCGCTGCAAGTTCTACGAGTTTTCTGTACCGACAATTTGCGGAATCCAAATTGCCGTGGAGGACATTTATGCCCAAGGAGAATTGCCTGATTGTTCGTGCCGCCGGGAAACGATTGGACCTGTTACGAGGCGAGGCTGCCCGCATCGCCAAGGGAGCTAACGCCGGCTGGTGGACGGACCGAGCGGAGATCGGCACCAGGTTCTGCTTTGAAGATTCTAAGTCAAAAGAGCTGTTCGCACTCACCTGCGACAGCCTCGGCATCACCTGTCAGGACGGCTAATCCATTGAAAAACCCGCCGGCCTGGAAGCCGGAGGTGTTTGGACTGCAGACCAGACCGGACAGACCATGAGCAGTTGCAGCATGAAGGCTCGCCAGCTGCGAACGAAAGGCCGGGAGTTGAGGCGGTGGCCCACAAAGGGAAGCGGGATTGTGTCAGCGACGATCTGGACGCGCCTGAAGGGGCACGACTTTGTCCATGTCGCTGTGACCGGAGCGCCGGCTTTGCAGCTTCACCACCTGCTCGAGTTCGAGAGCCTCTATGGCGAGCTCATCTGCCAAGCGTTCGAAAAGGGCGCGCCTTTGCGAGTCGCTGGTTCGCCTGCTCATAAGGGCCAAATCCGCGGCATCGGCACGGAGTTTGTCCAATTTTTCCCTGAGGTCCGCCATGGTATCGGCCCCGTCCTGGACCCACCTCGTCATGTGGTGACGGGATGCAGGTCAACGGGAACAGGCTATGGGTTCTTCCTTAACCGATTGTTAGGCCGACATTCATTAGGGCCGATATGTCAACGATCGCCCGCCAGCTTTGCCGAGCGGGGGTCTGCGGCTATTTCGCTCAATCCTTCAGTGCGCACGTGGTCACGAGCAGCATGGTCCGGCTGCATCGCCAATCGGATCCCAACATTGGCTCATTGACTCCATGAGGAGTACCGATGGCCATAGTAGTACCAGCGGCCACTAGAACAGCGATGGTCAGCGCGAGCGTTCGATAGGTTGCCAAGTTCCACTTCATTGCGCTTCCCTCCAGTGGAAGCGCCCATGCTACGCGCAGAGATACCTCCCGCTTGTGAACTACTTCACACGGCATTTCTCAACAGTCATCACAGTCGCGTGCAGCAAGCCCCGCCACGTGGACCGGCGGCACTTGAGAGCAGTCCGCTCTCTTACACAACTTGCCGTCGAGACAGCAAAATTGCACTTCACCCGTTTTGGCCAGGGAAGGGGCCCACCTGCTGCGACAAAAACTCTTTCGGTAGTGCTGACTCGACCGTTGTAAACACCGTAGTATTTATTCGCACAGGCGCAGAAAAGCGTGCACAATCAATAGAGTTGACAAGACACCCCTGGTTCCGAACGCGCCGAGGCTTCCAGCGCGCTGCCGACACAGCTCAGGAGGCTGCTGCAGAGGTCGTTTTGCCCGGACTGATTACAGGCGCCGCGCCAAGTCGCGGCAACGGCGCGGCGGTATGGCGTTTCGCGCTCACTGCTGCTGCGATGGCGACGCTCGTTTCGGCCGGAGCCGAAGGATGCCGCCGATCAACCTGGCTTCGTACCGGCGATGGTGGTCGCGGAGTCAGGGCCGACGCCTTGTCCAGTCGCGCCGGCCAGCAGCGGCGGAGCGATCGAGATCGAGTTTGCGACCGGAGCTCGGATGCGGATCACGGGTCCGGTCGACGCGGCGACGCTGAAGGCCGCCGCGGCGGCGCTGGCAGATGGGCGCCTACGGTGATCCCCATTGCGTCGGGCGTGCGGGTGTGGATTGCGACCGGCCACACCGATCACGGCATTTCGTATCGGGAACGGCGAGAGAAAATCGGACGCTGGGTGGGGACGAGAGCTCAAGCCTCGCGGACGAAAATTGGACTGGCAACCAGGAAGTTGGGCGATGCGAGGATCACTTTGGCAACGAATGCCACAGGTCGGGGACGATTTCTAACGCGCTTTAGAGCATCGACAACAGACGCTTCCATCTGTTTCTCGAAATTCTCATACCTCTCTCTCTTTGCCGGGAAAGTCGGATTAATTTCGTCGCTCGTTTCTGCCATGAACTTGATGTCGTAGTAGTCGATCGTGTGGTTCGCGTCCTGTTTCGCCGCACCAATCAAACTCGACGACGAACCTATTAATGCAACGCTTTTCGAGCCGACGATGCCGCCAAAAAACGCGATCTCTGCCGCGTAATCCGCGACGCGGCCGAATGAGAGGTTGGCAGTATCATCGACATACGCTTTCGGGGCGGCAATCGTACCGCACTCCCCTCCCGCGAGAATTTGGTTTCTGATTTCTTCCGCCTTTGCGTAGATCGACTTCTCCCCGGCGTCGCTATCCACCGATGCTTCAAAAAATGGCATCTTCAGTTTTATGGCAGCTTTGATTTTGCTGAAGCGCGTCACTCCAATCTGGCTGTGAAGCATGCCCACCTTAGTTTCGGAAATGTACAGGTAGTATTTCATCGGCAGCCTCATTTGTTTGTCAAAATGCGCCAAGCGGATGCTCATCGAGTTCGGGTCGCGCTAGAAGCGGGCGATACGGCGGACAGCGGGCAGGTCCGTTACGGGCCATGAGCCGAACTTCCGCACCGGCCGTTTAGCTCCCGTTAGTGTTTGGTGATGCAGAGCTGACACGTGTCCAACCGTGTAGGGCGCTATGAAACGCGCAAAACAGACTTTGGCTTTAGTTGGCTCGGTGCTGTCGATGTCTGTCATCGCAAGCGCAACTTACTTTCTGTTTTGGCATAAGAGCCTGACGGCAATTCTTTCCTTTGTGTCTATCGTCCCCGTCTTTCTAATTAACGCCCTCGGCCTTCTGAAATTAGCTCGCGATAGGTGAGCGCACCGCCGTATATCCGCTCTGGGTCACAAGCGTTCTTCGAACGCATGCCTCCTGGAAGCGGACGTTGCAACCGTCGGAGCGAAGCCCGTTGCGGGCCAGAAGACGACTTGGAATGATATCCTCGGAGGTCGGTGAAGAGCGTGGCTGGCTAACCGTTCACTCCCTTCAAGATTGCAGAACCTCAAAAACCACGGCGACCCGTCTTCTTATCTCGTCCTCGATTTCTTTGAGCAACTGGAGGAGGTTGGGGCCGTTCATTTCCTCACGCGCCGCCCGCTTATAGCGCTCCAGGATCGTCAGCTCCGTCGTCGAAGGAGGCCCAGCCCCGTTTTCCATGCGCGTTTACCATTCCAAAGTTCGTGGCCTCTACTCTAGCTCATCGTCCCAAACGTGTTTGCGGCACGACTGGCATTGGAAGTATCGGACGTTTCGATCAGTGTTGGGATCAAACATCTTAAGGACAACGACCAACACCCCCGAACACCGAGGACAAGAAGGTCTGGGCGACGCGGTCCGCGATGTGGCGAGCTCGGTCATCAGGCATGCATAAGCTGAGTCCAGACCTTCCGCATTGTCCTGGGTTAGTAAATCAGGCCTGATCTTTGTCCGGCTCGCGCGGCTTCCCGAGGAATGTTGACGGCAGTGGCTGCCTCAACAGCTCCATGCTGCGTGCGATGAGCTCGCGCGTTCGGGCGATCAGCTCGATGTCACGCCAGGCGAGATGCCGCCGCAAATCAATATGGTCATTGTTGATCGGCTTGGACATCAGCCGCTCCTCTGCCTAGCAGGCGGGAGCGCGGCGCGTCTCTCAGTCACCGACGCCTACGGGCAAGCCTCGGCCGGTGATACACAGACCGTGGGCTTATTTCTCGCGGATAGCCAGCTAATTAAATCGGGCCATGCAAAAAGATCCAGTGTGAAGGCCGGAACATGTCGGGCTGGGTGATGCTCGCTACGTGCGAAAGCGCTGGGTTAATCGGCCCCGGGCGCCAACTGGCGGCCTTGCTCTTTGTCTTCTTGGTAGCCTCTGACCTCTGTCCGTACCGTGTAGCTAGCGAGCAAAGCGCGGCGGCATTCACTGCGGATCATCTCGCCATGCCGAGCGATGGCGTCGCGCTCGTCCCGCAGTTTGCGGGCTTCCTGGATGGCAATATCGGCACGGAAGAGCAAGGCGTCGGGCATTCGTCAAAATGCCCGCGCTTGTTAAAGGTCGCATTTGCATAGGTTAGGAATCCGGCAAGGGGCCTTTGTCCTCCACTTGGCGAGACCGCCAGAGCATTTCGCTTGAGATAGCGATGTGCTCGACGACGGCGGATCGAGCTAAGACGCTCTTGGCTTGAAGCCGTTCAAGCTCGCCAGTGATCATTTTGTGCAGGATGTCCGGTAAGGGAAACTCGGTCATCGGAACCCTCCTTGGTTCCTACAAAACGCTGTTCCCCGCGGCCGGTTCCCCCACCCAAAGTAAGGCCGCAGGCGCTGCGTTGAAACAGAACCTGCGGCCGGTGCCTCGACGTTCCGCACGATCGGCGGGGCACGCCACGTTGCTAGCACAATGGACGGCTAGCATGTACTGGCGGGCCCATTGATCATGCAAGGCTGTTTGGGGAGTTCTCACGCTCTGCCTGTCATCTCACCTGAAACAAATCCATCCCCTTCAGGGGCGCCTCGGCGCGCTGGAACGTTTGGTGCCGCGGCGCGTCCTGAAGGCATCGATCCTGTTGCCTGGATCGACCGATGGACACAGTAGTTGCCTATGCGATCTCGGCCTTTATCGTCGGCTTTGGCATCGGGATCTTCATTGCCGGTCTAAACTCTGGCGCGCCAGCTTTCTGGGCCTGCGTCGCCCTGATACCCGTTGCGATCGGGCTCCTGCGCTTTCGGTCCCAAATAAGAAATCCATCCCCTTCAGGGGCGCTCGGTGCGCCGCCCGGGACTGTACCCACGTGCCTAATCCGAATTGCCTACTGCCCAATGCGCTCCCTCGGCTGATCGACACGGGCAGAGAAACGGCCCCAGCAAAATCACGATGGTGCTGGGGCCGCTGAAGTGCCTGGCGGTAATGGGAAACGCCAAGGTGGTTTGAGCCTAGGAAAAACCGGCAATCCGTTCTGTCCGCTTTTGCACACACCGGTTATAGTTCCCGTTTGGGAACGGACCGACCGCAATGAAAGACATGCAGGCTCAGTTGGAAAAGCTCCGCACGGATGCGGCGGAGTGCGCCCTCATCCGCGATTTGGCCAGCGATGCTAAGAAGCGAGAACTCTTCAGCCGGCTGGCGGATCACCTGAGCGGGCTCGCCGCCGAAGTCGAGCGCGCGATTGCGGAGGGTGTGAAGAGCAAAGGATGACTCGCGGCTGGGGGCGGCCTTTCGAAGATCCTACCTAGGCGGGTTTCCCCAGTTGGTGACGCTGTGATACCTCGGCGAGTGCAGGAAAGGCCCGCCAGTAAGGCGCCAATTCGGCGGCCTTAGTTCATCTTCCGGCGGAGCTTCCGGATGATCTCCCGCAAATCGTTGGCGTACTCTTCAATGATCCGCCGGGCCTCCTCTAGGCGCGACGGCTTGGATTCCTTATTCCTCTGTCTGTTTGTCAGGATCGGGCATGGCCCGATAGTTTTGCCGGGGAGGTAGGAGAAGATTGATCTAGCTCAATCTCGAGCTCACTTTTCTAGCTCTTTCAAGATGCGCTCGCGGTGCTCAATGTGCTGCATCTGAGTCGCGAAGAAGTTGTTTAGGAGCTTCTGAGCCTCGGTCGTGTCGGCTCCGATGCGGGCAATGCGCGCGATCAGCTGTTCCTGCTCTGCAATGCGGCGCTCACCTTCGGCAATATGCCGCTCGGCTAGTTCGAGATGGCGAAGCTCCATTTCTCGGTCCACGGCCAAAAGCTAGAACAAAACAGGCCACCGCAAAAGTTAAATCAGCCGCTGTATTCCCGGAAAGTAGAACAAGGCCCAACTGCAGGAACAAAGGCCGCCTTTGTCAGCTTGAGGCTCGCTGGCTCGGCAACCGAGCTGGCAGAGCCGGTCCCGGCCATACCCCCAAGCCCCCTGGCAGCCGGGGCCGCGCTTCTGCTCAAGGGTCCTCACGTCGTGGACAAAAGAGCGACGGAGGACGACTTGCGGGTTCTTGTAGCCGAAGACGAAGACATGATCCGGGACGTGATCGCGGACATCCTGGAAACGCACGGCCATGAGGTGATGCAGGCCGAGAGCGGTGAGCGCGCCCTCCAGCTCTGCGCCGAGGCGGCTCCCGAGCTGTTATTCACCGACATCAGGCTGGGGGGCTCGCTGTCAGGTTGGGATGTCGCCATTCAATGCCGGGAGGCCAACCCGGGCATCCCGGTCATCTACGCAACCGGCTACAATCAGGCCGTTCCGCGTCCGGTCTCAGGCAGCATCATGCTCCAGAAGCCGTTCAGCCTCGAACGTCTACTCGAGGCGATGAAGTCGCTCACGCGCAAGTAGTGGCTGCACATCCCCGTGCGCCGCCTTGCCAATGCAACGCGGAACGATAACCTACCGCCGCCATTTCCTTCCTTTGAGTAGGAGTAGCGTATGCGTCAGTCCCCTTCGCTCGTCCCGCTGCGCAGCGTCGAAGAATACGGCGCATCGAGCTTTCAGCCGTGTGCTTGACCAGTTTGGCTAGACGACGCTATTTGCACGCACCGTAATACTGCGAAGGAACGAAACTGCCTCCTAGGATGGAGTGTCGGCTGTGCACTGACCTTCCGTCCCCGTGGCTGATCGAGGTCGTCTGTATCACTCCAGTACCCAGCGTCTCTGCGAAAGTGATGGCCTGATCACCATTGAATACAGCAACATCGGACATTCCGGCATTGCCGATGAGGACGGCCTTTTTCGTCAAACTATCTAGGGCAAATTCGAGCCTAAAACTTTCCCGCTGCACTCCTGCCGGCGAGGCCATTACATCGTACTTGCAGACCCAGCGAAGTGTGTCAGCCTTCACCGGCCCGCTTATGAAGGTTGCCGCGGCCGAGAATATTGCCACTGCGATTCTATAGATCATGATCCCCCCCGCATTCCGCATTGTACGTAGTTTGTCTGGGAGCAGGTGAACTTTCGGAAATCTCCGAAGGGTCGATAGTGGAGGCCCGATTGATTTGCCTCATCTTCTGAGGAATGATGCCGGCCTTTTGGAGCCGGTTATGCCTGCGTACCTCGTCCGAACAATCAAGGAGCATGACCTTGTAGGCGTGTTCTTCGCGTCGAATACGCGTGAATTGGCTTACCTCATAGATGAAGTCCTGGACCCCGAGCACTGCGAATATCGCCTGCTGGGTCCGGGGGGAGTGATCTGGGACGGGCCGGCTGTGAAAATCCTCCTGCCGAGAAGCAAGGACGATGATGATGATGACGAGGAAAAAGACAGTGACGTTCCTTGGAAAGATGCTCGGTTTACCGAACTCTGGTACTATGAAGGCTTCTACAAAAGGCTCGCTGGCGAAAGGTAGGTCACTCGCTAGTTGATCTTTACGGCATCGATCCAGAGACGCCCGACCCCGAACCGCCGCCCCCTCCTGCCAAGAAGCGCCCTGCTGCTAAGGTGCTGCCATTTAGACGGCGCCATCAATCCGAATGAATGTTCAACTTGAGACCCAGCCCGCCGCTTGCCGGGCGCCATCCGGCATACCAAAGCA
This sequence comes from Bradyrhizobium sp. 195, assembly GCF_023101665.1. NCBI lineage: Bacteria > Pseudomonadati > Pseudomonadota > Alphaproteobacteria > Hyphomicrobiales > Nitrobacteraceae > Bradyrhizobium > Bradyrhizobium sp. 195. Next base: position 132,308 of record NZ_CP082162.1, read on the forward strand.
CGCGCTTGCCGGAATAGGAAATGAACGGAAGCCGAGCCCAGCCGCACTTGATGATTGACCATTTCCAGCCGCATTGCGGCGGGACTGCATCATATAGCGTCGTCAGCATGATCGGCGCCGGCCCTGTCACCGTGTAATCGTAACCCTCAACGCCAAGCACGAAGCCCATGAAGTTGCCCATGGGATTGCGGCAGAACCAATAGAGGTTGCGGAGCCATTGTGCCTTTACGCCCGGCAAATACGGTTCGCCGTTGTTGATATCTGGCGCGGACCAACTGTCGCCATTGCGCAGAAACCAGAGGAATCCCTTCGGCCAAGGCGTGGCCGTAACGAATGCGGTTTCCGTCGTGCTCACAAAACCCTCATGATCTTGTTAAGCGCAATCGTCGGCTGCATGTTCGTGAACGCCGTACTTGTGCCGCCCTGCGCCGTTCCTGTGAACGTAGAGGTGCCCTGTGATGCGGAGATGCTGGCACCGCCCGAGCTGGGGATACCAAACGCGCCGCCGCCTGTCGTGGTGGATGAGTTTTGGCTGTTGGCATTATGCGAAATGGAAATCGAGCCGTTCGTGATCGTACCGGCCGGCGTGTATGGAGGCAGGTTGGCAGTCACCAACCCGCTGGACTGTCCGCCGCCCGTGGCGCCCAGCCTCGCGCCAGACGGCGCCATGGCGGCCGAGATCGTCCTTCACCAGGTAGACCGTCTCTTCGTCGCCGCCCGGCACGATCGAGGGCGTCCAGCCCCTACCCATGACGCAACTCCGCAACGCGAACATAACCGGGATTCAAGCCTGGTTTCTGGCAATGGTTCCGATTGCCTACCAGAGGCCACAATTTCAACCTTTGAGTTGACGGCCGGTCGCGTGAAATCACGGGACGCTAGCGGCATTGTATTTTCGCGTTTCGGAGGGGAAGCCCGATGCGCCTGGTGTTGCCATATCTCGGAATTGGTCTGTGCGCGGCGCTTGCGGCGTGGATGTCGGTGATGCTGCTTCACTGAGGGGGCAGCAGATCTTCGCTCGGTGCCAGCAGCTTCACGTAGGTTCCACTCTCGTGAAGCATCAGCCAGCCCTGCTCGACCGCATAGCGCAGTCCGGCTCCGAACTCCGCGCCGCTGGCCTTCAGCGTGAACAGGAAGGGCGCGTTGATCTTCTCGATGTGGACGCGGCCGTCGAGCGGCTCGACGCCGGCGGCGAGTTCGACCAGCTTGCGCGCGGCGGCCTCCGGATTGGCGTAGGGACGGGGCTCGGCGTGCTTCATGCACCTATCCCCGGTGGGCGGCCTGGATGTGGGCTTCAATGTGGTCGATGGTGATCGTCTCGCCGCAGAAGCAGCGCGAACGGCCGTCCTGGTTCTGCGTGGGCATGCGGCAGTCCGTGTCCCACATGCGACGTTTCCAGGCTTGGAAGTCGCGGTCTTGGCGCCAGCTCTCGAACTGATCCTCGGTCAAGGTCGGCGCGAGCTTCGACCAGGCGGCCTCGAACTGCTCGCGGGCTTCCTCGAAGGACGAGGCACTACCGGTGAGTTGGCTCCGCATGCCTGGATGGAAGCCGAGAATCCATCCCCACTGATCGGTATGACCAGGCACTCCCGATCGCCGGCCAATCTGCCCGATGCGTACGTCGCCGAAATAGATCTGCCAACCGTTGTGATTGTCCGATCTGCGGGTGAGGGCAATCATGGCTTAATTCTATCGAGCCTGCTGCAGGTGACCCACCAAAATAGACGTTCCAAAAAGCGAATCCACTGTTCATGGACAGGTGGTGGCCCACCGGCCGACGAGTTGATTACCCTATTGAGATGCAGGGGTACGACGGCCCCCCTTGCAGCTGAATCTCAAGAAACCTTCCGGTGATGTCCTTCCGGATCTGTGCCGAGGAATGTCTAGGCAGGCTCAGATTTCCTGCACTGTGAATCACGAGGCCAGCGACAATCCGTTTGAGAAGAACGGTGATGTTCACTCTTCTAGCGTAGCGTCGCTCTTGATCGGAAGAGAGGCCTTTGATTTCTTGGACAAGATCGAGCAGCCCTGCTTTTAGCTCGTCGCCAGCTTGGCCGAGCAATGCTGGGTGAGCCAGAAAAGCAAGAACGGTGATCTCAAAGTCTTTGTATGTCCAGGCGGAGCGGCTACAGGCGCCATCACTCAAGACCTGCTCGCATACGAGGACCTGCACATTCGAAATCCGATGGAAGATGACTTTGCTGCCGCAATAGGCACACAAGCATAGGTCACCGAAAATGTTAGCGAGATCATTTCCCTTGCGCCCACGATGCGCCAGATTCTGTTGGCGTGCCGCCTGCGCAGCATCAAAAGTGGTTTTGTCTATGACTGCAGGGTAATAGCCGGAAATGGGATGGCCGCTCGGGATACCTCTCTTATGACCCCCGGCGAAGGACTTCGGCTGGTACTCACCGTAGGTCGCCCGGTTCCTGAGCATGGAGTCTATGGTGGCGTTGTCCCAGTTAAGCGATTGGGTGAAGGTCGGCACCTTTAGTTCGTCGAGATAATTCGCGATGGCGTAGCTGCCCATCCCGCCGATTGCGAGTTGGAAAATCTTTCGCACGGTTTCGGCCCGGTTCGGCAGGAACACGAAGGACAACCGGTCTTGAGTGAGGCCAAGCCAACTTGGCGCCGCTGAGATCTTTTTGCTGCTCTCTTTAGACATAGTGATCCTGGTCCGAATGGCTGGCTGCGATGTCGAAGCGGACATTCGATTCGTCCCCCAGAGCAAATCGATTCCCGCCTTCAGGTGCACTAGACGTGGATGTTCCCGCGTTGGGGATCCATTCGTCGGCGAGGCACTCACGCCCCTGTGAGCGCCGGAACTTTCATACCTAACAATAGCTTAGGCAAGAATTCCCCTCAAGAAACTGCGTGATTTTTGTGCAACACCTGTCCGAAAACAAGCTTCATAGGCCCGTTTCGGAGCGTTCTCTTGTTGTGTGTGCATGGGGCATCGATCATGGTGACTGCGCGACGGAGGGGGGCATCCCGAGGTCGTCCCGTTTAGGTCATTTCGCTTAAGTCCCTCGCGTTCATGCGGGTGTGTCCGAAGACGCGAAGGGGACCAAAGCGGTGATTTAGAGGGGGTTGGGGAATTGGCCGTCCGGTCAGTGACCTTCCCTGAAGAGCAACTTGGAGGTTTAACATGAAGTTGGTTAAGAGCCTTTTGCTCGGCTCAGCGGCGGGTCTGATCGCCGTGGGCGGAGCGCAGGCAGCCGATCTCCCCGTGAAGGCCAAAGCGGTCGAATACGTGAAGATCTGCTCGCTCTACGGAGCCGGGTTCTACTACATCCCGGGCACCGACACCTGCATCAAGCTGGGTGGTTATCTGCGCGCTGAAGTCGCGCTGAACACCAACTCGGTCTTCAGCGGCCAGCAGACCGGTAACAACGGTGCGCGCAACCGCCTGACGAACTACTACACCATGCGCGCTCGTGAAGATCTCAACATCGACACGCGCACCGCGACCGAGTACGGCGTCGTCCGTACCTTCTTCGACGGCGTGTTCTCCTGGACCACCGGCAACTACTCCGGCACCGGCAGCGCAACCGGCGCGACCGCCTACAGCAGCACGCTGGCGCTCAACACCTCCGGCGCCACCCCGGCGCTCGTTGGTTCGGCGGTCAACGGCACTGACGGCGCGACCTCGGGCGGTTCGCTCGGCGTGTACTACGCCTTCATCCAGTTCGCTGGCTTCACCATGGGTAAGGCCGTGTCGCAGTTCGACGCGCCCTGGACCAACTATCCCGGCAACAACTTCGACAGCCTCGTCGGCGGTTCCGGCACGGTCACTGGTGTCAACCAGTTCACCTACACTGCTGACTTCGGTCAGGGCGTGACGGCGTCGTTCTCGGCTGAAGACGCGACGGCCTACTACCAGGCCGGCAACGTCAACATGACCGGCGCTTCGGTGGCTGGCATCGCTGGCGGTGCGTATGGCTCCAACGCCATCGGCGGCTCGCGTTCGCCGAACCTCGTCGGTATGGTCCGTGTCGACCAGGCCTGGGGTCTGTTCCAGGCGTCGGTCGCTGCTCACGACAACCACGTTGCCTACTACGGCGCCACCGAGCCGACTGGCCACCCCGACGACAAGTGGGGTTGGGCTGTTCAGCTCGCTCTGTCGATCAAGAACATCCCGACTGGTGCGGGTGACGTGATCAACATCCAGGGCGTCTACACCGACGGCGCGTCCCGCTACAACTTCCAGAACCTGGCGGGCGGCAGCTACTCGATGTTCGGCAGCTCGGGCGTTGCCTACCAGAGCGTCGGCTTCGCCTTTGCTCCGGACACCGTGTTCGTGACCGGCTCCTCGCAGGAGACTGTGAAGACCTGGGGCTTCCGTGGTGCGTACACCCACAACTGGGATCCCTACTGGAACACCGCGATCTACGGTGCCTACGCTCAGGCGCAGTTCGGCTCGCTGGCTAAGACCACGATCTGCGGTCCGACCGGTGTTGGTGGTGTGTTCGGCGGTCTCGCCGGTGTGACGGGTTGTAATCCTGACTTTGCCATCGGCCAGGTCGGTATCATCACCCGCTGGACTCCGGTCAAGAACCTCACGTTCTCGGCTGACCTGAACTGGACCCACCTCGACCAGAAGTACTCCGGTACTTTTGCTTACCCGGGTTCGGGCACGACGGCCAAGCCGGCCGCTGTGTACGAGCTGAAGGATCAGGACACCATCACCCTGCTCCTCCGCGCTCAGCGCAACTGGTAAGTTCGGTCTAACGACTGCGCATTGGAGCTCTTGGTGGGAAGCCGCCGAGAGCTCCTCAGAGCCCTCGGCGGGAGACTGCCGAGGGCTCTGGCGTCTTGGCTAGATTCCGAAGATCACAAGATTTCGATTGCCAACAGTCGGGCGGCCAGTCGAACATTCTTGGCGATTGCCAAAAGCGCAGTGTTCAACTCAGCCAGCCTTCCTTCACCAAGCTCGGCGAACATCGTTGAGCTCAGGCTTGCCTTCTTTTTGGATAGCTTAGCGATTGCAGTCATCGCTTGCTCAGTTAATGACATCGGCACGAAGCGGGCATCATCCGAGCGCGTTCGGCGCACAAGAAGGCCTGCCTTTTCCAGGCTCTTGGTTTGATTTGCTACATACGCCGGGTGGACACGTAGCTTGCTGGCAATGTCAATTCCCGCGACTCCAAGTCCTTCATCCAAGTCCGCAATCGCCATCAGCATGAGCCACTGAGGCTCGCTGATACCGAGCAGTCGAGCCCAGACATTGTGAATGTCCTCTAGTTGGGAGTGGATTTCGATAATATTCCAAACGAAATCCGTCATAGCTCTGTCGAGTTTCGTCTCACCCATGAAAGTCCTGCTTCGCTTGCGCCCAATACTCCTACGTAATAATCGCCGCCTGCGATTTGATGGCTGCGGCAATCAATACGGGCTGTAGGGCGGCGGCATAACGAGTGCACGGCCTAGTTTTCCGACTCTGCTTCTCGCGCGAAGCTCAATCTATCGATGCCAGTCCGCAAACAGAAGAGTGCGGCACCCATAATCACCAATGCGCTCCGCAGTCGTCGACCGGGATCCGGGCGCTCGCGCGAGGACGAGTACCCGTAAATTTCCAGGTAAGGTCGCCGTAGTGGGTGGCCTCTTTTCACGGAATCTTAGGAGCCAGTGGCAAGCCTCTGGCTTGGTGCTGTGCTCCGGCCCCATGTCCCCCCCTGCGGGTCGGAGTAAGTCCCAACGGCCCCAGTCACCGCCAAATGGCTGGGGCCGTTTCTTTGGTCCGCCGCCGCGTGAAGCCGCTCTCCGCCAGAGCCCTAACTTTCTTAAAGTGCAAGACCCGCCTCAGTTCTCGTAGTCCCAGACCGCGCGCCGGAACATTCACGAGTGCGCGCGCTTGGGAGACCATGACCAGCTCCATCATCCTCATTCCCGGCATGCTGAAGCCGCTGCGGCTCGCCCGCGTCTACGGGTTTCTGGTCGAGCGCGGAGACGGCATGTATCACCCGGGGGGCAGCCAACCGGCATGTTCGTTAGGATTGGCGCAGAAGATGGTTGAAGGTGGCTGGCTGGTGAAGCAGGGGCAGCGCTATGAGCCCACCGAGCAGGGACTAAGGGCGGCAGAATGATCTGACGGGTGCGGCCCTCGGGATATCACCTGTGTGCTCGCGCGTCTTGGATCCGCAACGTTCTCGGTGAGGTTGAACCTTTTGATAACGGCCAAGACCCATGTCTAGGATCATAATCGCGGCGTTCATTTTACCTTGCCGGAGGTCAAATGAGTTCGCATCAGCAGCATTGCGCCCTGCCAACCCACACTCTCCTAGAACTGCTGGACAGAGACGTAACCAGTCTCAAGCAGCAGCGGCGCCGCCTAGAGAGATTGCGCGACCGGGTGAGGCGAGCACAGGTTCTCGCACCGACTTTGGGCGTCAAAGAGGTGCAAGGAACGTCAGGGCAGCCCGGGCCCAGATAGCCTCTGAGGTTTCGTGATGAGGAATCAAATTGAAGATCTGCAGATGCTACGCCTCATAAAGGCATTCCAGAAGATCAAGGATGAGAGTAACCGTCGCCTCGTGCTTCGCTATGTCGAAGAGCTCTCAGAGAAAGAGGCTCGAACGCACGGGAAAGAGGCGACGAACTGAATCGCTCCGGCGCGAGATCCCCCAATCGCGTGCGTCGATTTCTTTCTCCCATTGGTGGCAGCGCCGGCTTCGGCGGTCGCTTCTAGGATTCTTGTGGCTGCAGCGTACATCGGTGGCGAGGAGAGTTGGAGAGGCCGCCAACGCAAGCACCGCTACCCTTTCAGCTTTCCTCTGATCGTCTTCAGGCAAGCCAGCCTGGACAAGCTCCGAGCTGATGCAACGCAGGCGGTGTAACGCGCGATCTTGCGACGACCCAAATATGCGCGCTGTATGCGAAATTAGCCGATCACTTCACTGCATTGATCAGCGAGGTAGAGGCGGCTAAGAGCCGGTCGAACCCTGATTGTGGGAGCGACGTCGGGTGCGCGGAAATGTAATGGCGCTCGTTTACATCCGGCGCCGGGGCACGGCGGCAAGTTGTTTGAAATGCTTCCACGAGGTTCCCTTCTTGCGCACTTTCCTGCATAGTTCGGCATGGCAAAAGTAAAAGTGAGCTTCAAACCACTCCGTAAGTCTGAGGACGACTGGCTGTCATCGCCGAGTACCCAGGCGCAGAACCCCGAAATCACGGGCTTTACGAGCAAAGCCGATATTGACGATTGGATGAATGGAGAGCGTCGGATCGCCTGGCTCCGATCACAGGGTTACGCGAAGTGACACAATAACTCCTTCCTCGGCTATCGCATGGCTGTGAAGCTTCTACAGGCGCTCTCGGTGAAGATCCGGCTACGACCTCTACTCCGTTTCATTCGCCGGCATTCTCGTTGTTAGTCGAGGCTGTCTCATTCGCGGTGGGACCCGATGGCCGGAAGTGGTCCGTCCCCGAAACTCAACGCTAGCGGCCCGACCTCTCGGTCTAAATGAAGGGGTCATTAGCTCGCTTTTCAAGTTGGCGGTCAGCTTATAAAATAGCAGTCACGGCTGCAGAACAATGCGCGGCCGTGATCAATGGGAGCAAGGATCATCTATGGCCAAACCGAAACGCAACGCCGAGCAGCAGATCGCTGATCAGGCCGACCTAAAGGCGCAAAACCCGAATGGGGCGCGGCAAGCGATTGCGGATAGCCAAGCAGATCCAGAGTTCCAGGAAAACCATAGACGTCTCAGAGCGGAGCGCTTGGCGCGAGATGCCGGGCCCAAAAGCAAGAATTGACCCCTGAGAGAAGCATCAGATCGGATAAGATGACAAAAGAATTTGGTGAATACGAGCCGCCGAAACCAATCAGTAAAGCAGAGCGTGAAGCTCGCAAGGCCTTCCGCCAAGTCGACGCGGAAAAGGCCATGTCCGAGCACGCGCTCGCCGATAAGGCCTTTGCTCAGAATCGAGAGCGGCTGAAGGCAGAGCGGTTGGCACGGGAAGCCGCAGCGGCCCCGGTGCCAAAGAAGCAACCCAAGACGAAGAAGAAGTGAACCCGCACGAGTGGTGTTATGTCGAGTGCGATGGAATTGATTGTAGATGGCTACGCCGGCCCGAAGACTATCAGTCCCTTGAGAACCTGAGATGCACGGCCGGCGCTCGGCGGTGAACCTCAAGGCTAGAACAGGCTTTGACTGCCGGGCATCAATTTTTCAGGTGGAGGAGGACGTCGCGGCTATGGCGAGACTTCAGACGCTTCCGGCGGGATCGGGCATAGCGTCGGCGGAGATTTCCAACCCTTTCGCCATTGCCCATTCCATCAATGCGGGGGAAATATGCGGGATCATTGAGGGTGATCCCTATGGGGCTTTCTATCCGCTTCTACCTGCCGGTGGACTCTATCCAAGGACGATCTGGACGCTATTGCGGACGATATCTGGCGGCGGAAAACAGCCAGCCAGCCCAGGATCGAACGGGCCAGAGGAGCCGCGCCTAAGCCGCCCAAGGTGACGTATGAAGCGAAAGAAGTCATACAGGAGGTTCAAGGGCGGATCACAAGCATCGACAACAAACTGCGGTGGCTCAGCGAACTCGATCTCAAGGGGTTTGCCTTCGAGGCCGACGAAATCTCCAAAGGAGACACGAGTCGCCCAATTTGGCTGGGTGTTGTTCAACTTGCCGATCGCTATCGCGAGATCCAAGCACGCCGGCGTAGCGGTAAAGGCACCTGGTACGCGGTTCTGACCATCATGCGTTGGGACACCGTTCGGCGAGCGGCGGAGACGACCGCGACATTTCACAAGCAGTGCAGCTCAAAGGCACAAGCCGAGGAAACCGCACGAAGCATGCTCGTTGAGCACGCCAAAGACTTCAACGGTGAGACCTCGATTGAAGCCGAGGTCCTGTGCGACCTTGAGTGGGACGAGGAGGGGGAGATGAGGTTGCTGTGAGCGCCGTTTTGACCGGCAGGAATGAATTGGAAACTACGCAACGAATTCGCAATGAAATGGGCGAAAATGGCGTGAACAAAACGTGACGATAGGTGGCGCCACCTTAAGAAACATCAATGACTTAGAAAACATTCACTGCGTTCGGGACGCACGGGTCGCAGGTTTCGCAACTACCGGCCATAGATTTACAATTTGCTTGTAACTAATTGATTTCGTTGGGCCAGATTTCGAGGCCTTTTACAACTAAGTGCCTGAACTAATTCGCTAAGCACGAGACTCTTAATCAGCGGGTCCCAGGTTCGAGCCCTGGTGCGCCCACCATTTAAAGGGCTTAGCGACGAAAACCGTTTGAGCAACTGATTTCTCAAACGGTCTTCTCAGGCCAAATAGTCAACCAGCCCTCGATAGCGCGAGCGGCAGCGTCGCCCACACTCCAGAAATTCGCCCCATGAGTGAGGCCTCGGCCGACTTCAGCCGAATGAGCAGGAATGATGCTGCAAAGGATTCAACACCGCGATGGGAATCGTGGGTTTGACTCCCACTCTCGGCACCGTTGCCACCAGTCCCCACGGAGCTTCGCTTCATAGCCTCAGCTCAACGCGTGACCGGCTAGCCCGTACACCCACGGCTCATTTTCCTTGCGGTTCAGGAATCGCCGGCCCTTAGACATCGTTGTGACGGTATCGGTCATTCCGAGGCGGCTCTGTTGAAGGAAGTCGGCAAACAGACCCGTCTGCTCCCGCGTATCGACGCGGACGAATTGTCCCGCGAGATCCTCGAGATGCACGGCGGTGAGATGGATCGCGTCACAATCATTGCTGGCGACGATCGGGCCGATCACATGACCGCGCCCGAATTCTCGCTTCATGGAAAAACCGACGGCCTCTCCGCCACGGCGCAAGACGGAGATTGACGCACCTTCAGAAAGCAATGCGAGCAGCTTCCGCCGGTTAGTTCCGAACGCGCGCTCATCCAGTGCCGCGATCTCTCCGATGTTCGCCGCAGATAGCGAGCTCAATTCACCGGCCAGAGCCGGCACCGGCGGAGGTGGTGAGACGATCTCTCCTTGCCATAGATATACGGTGGCTTCCTTCGTGAACCCCAGTGATAGATACAGGTGATAGGCGGCATGGGTCGAGTTGAGGGTCAAATTCCGGTCGCCACACCGCTCGAACACCTGCTCCATGAGCCAGCGGCCAGTACCTTGTGCCTGGGTTCGGGGCGATGTGATCACCAGGCCAATCGTCGCGAATTCCTGGCTATAAGGGAACCACATCGCGCTGCCGAAAACGCGGTCTATGCCATCCACGGCGACGATGCCGTGGCCGGCGCGGCGTAGAAAATCCCAGTCCTTGGGGCGATGCGGCCAGCCGACACCGATCGAAAGCGCGTGGAGCAGCTTCACATCAACGTCATTGATGTCCTTGGCCACCAGTTCAAAGGACTTCACGCGTACCGTTCGTCCCATTCAGCTCATCCATTCCTTCGCGGGGCTCAAAAGCCGCGGCCTATCCCCCGCCGGCCTTCTGCTGCGTGCCGCGCAAGCCCTCTTTTGCAGCAGCATAGCGCGGAAGGCCAGCAGGTTTCGCCTGTTTGGCAGGCGGTAATCGGAATGTTTCGCCGCCAGTGCAACTCGATTCAGCAGGGAAAGCTACTGGTCGCGGCCTATCGATATCCGACAACAGCAGGCAGGGTGAGCCCCAGTGAACGTGAAGGCTTCGCGCGAGGGCTCGCCGCCTTTCCAGCCCTCGGTGGCCGGCCAGGCCGGTCTCAACGCGCCGCATCCCGGGCGAGGACCTGAGAGGACCACGTCGATGGCGTTCCTTTTCAATTCCGATGCTGCTCGGGCGGCTATATTCCGGCAGGCCTTTGCGCGCGAGCTCCCTGATCTTGAATTCTATCATTCCGGTGAACGCGTTGATCCGGAAAAGATACGTTACCTGCTGACCTGGAACGTACCCAATGATGTCGCGCGGTTTCGAAACCTGGAAGTGGTCTTTTCCATCGGTGCGGGGGTCGATCAATTCAAGCCGGAGGCTATACCTGGCCATGTCAAGATCGTGCGCATGGTCGAGGATGGCATCCTACGGATGATGCAGGAATACGTTGCGCTTGGGGTACTGACACTCCATCGCGAGATGCTTGCCTATCGGGAGCAGCAGGGAAGAGGCCAATGGCAGGCTCTTGCAACGCCCCAGGCGGCCGATCGGCGCGTCGGCTTTCTGGGCCTGGGCATGTTGGCACAAGCTGCGATTGACCGTCTGAAGCCGTTTGGATTCCCGCTTGCCGCGTGGAGCCGCAGCAACAAGACGATCGAGGGCGTCACCTGCTTCCACGGCGGTGGTCAGCTCGGCGACTTCCTGAAAGGAACGGACATTCTCGTCTGTCTTCTGCCTCTGACGGAGCAAACAAGCGGCATCCTGAACGCACAGCTGTTCTCTCTCCTACCGGCGGGAGCAAGGCTGCTGCATGTCGGCCGCGGTCCGCAGCTTGACCAGGACGCACTCATCGAAGCGCTCGACAACGGACATCTCGCCGCAGCGATGCTCGACGTGACCGATCCCGAGCCGCTGCCGGAAGCCCATGCGCTCTGGTCGCATCCGAAGGTGATCATCACGCCGCACATCGCGTCGGTGACGCAACCGCATACGGCCGCGCAATCCGTCATAGAGAACATCCGGCGCCACCGCGCCGGACGAAATCCGATCGGCCTCGTCGATCGAACACTCGGCTACTAACAGGAAAGATGCCATGTCACTTCTGATTGCTATCGACACGAATCCGAACTTCGCACCGAAGAACGCCGTGCCGGCGCCGGAACGGCTCATTTCGGGCAATCCGTCCTTCAAGACCTGGGCGCAGGACGCCTCGAAGGTCGAGAAGGTGCTGACTGGCGTTTGGGAGGCAACACCCGGCGAGACCCATTCCATCAAGGGCACCACCTTCGAGTTCTGCCATATCCTCTCAGGTCTCATCGAAATCGAGGAAAAGGGTGGCGAGACCAGGCGGTTTCGGGCCGGCGACAGCTTTGTCATGAAGCCAGGCTTTGTCGGCGTCTGGCGCACGATCGAGACCGTGCGAAAGATCTACGTCTGCCATTATGACTGAGACGATGCCCGAGGGCTGAGCCGCGGTTGGAAGATTCGACTTACGAGGCGGCATCTGACGAGATTCAGAGCCGCCAGGCACTTCATTCTCAATGAAAAATGCGGCGTGCGGGCGTGTATTGCTCGCACGAGCCGGCTTCGCCGCGCCACTCGCAAATCAGGCAGTGACGGCAGGGTCGAGCCCGAGGCAAGGAGGACAGCCATGATTGCATTGAAGGACAAGGATCTGTTTCGGCAGCAAGCACCGATCGGCGGCAACTGGCGGGACGCGAGCACGAAAGCCGTTGTTGATGTCATCGATCCTGCGAGCCAGAGAGTGCTTGGTACCATCCCCGACATGGGCCGAGACGAGACCAGGGCAGCAATCGAGACGGCGGCCGCTGCATTCAAGCACTGGAAGGCAAAGGCTCATGCCGAGCGTGCCGCGCTGCTGGAGCGCTGGTATGACCTCATGCAGCGCCACGAGGAGGACTTGGCGCTTCTGCTGACGCTGGAACAGGGCAAGCCACTTGCCGAATCGCTCGGCGAAATCCGCTACGGGGCCTCCTTCGTCAAATGGTTCGCAGAGGAGGCCCGGCGGATCAACGGATCGACGATCCCGTCACCCACCGTCGACCGCCGTATCCTGGTGCTGAAAGAGCCGGTGGGCGTCTGCGGGATCATCACGCCCTGGAATTTCCCGAACGCGATGATTACCCGCAAAGTGGCGCCTGCGCTGGCCGCGGGCTGCACCGTGGTCATCAAGCCCTCCGAATTTACACCATTCTCGGCCCTTGCCATCGCTGTTTTGGCTGAGCGGGCGGGGATACCGGCGGGCGTGATCAACGTCGTGACGGGCATGCCGGCGGACATTGGCAAGGAGCTGATGGCCAACGAAACCGTCCGCAAGATCTCGTTCACCGGATCGACCCGCGTCGGCGCCTTGTTGATGAAAGGTGCTGCCGACAACATCAAGCGGCTCAGCCTCGAGCTCGGCGGCAACGCGCCGTTCATCGTCTTCGACGATGCCGATATCGACCGGGCCGTCGAGGGCGCGATTGCGTCGAAATTCCGCAATGGCGGGCAGACGTGCGTCTGCTGCAATCGCATCCTCGTTCAGTCCGGCATTTACGACGCCTTCGCCCAGAAGCTTGCCAGCCGGGTGGCGAAAATGAAGGTCGGTCCCGGCACGGAAGACGGCGTTGCGATCGGGCCGATGATCAATGCAGCGGCGATCGAGAAGATCAAGCGGCACGTCGTGGACGCCCTGGACAAGGGCGCAAAGATCATCTCGGAGAGTGAAACGGTGGCGGAAGGTCGGCAATATGCCCGCCCTCTGGTGCTCGGCGGCGCCACGACTGAGATGCTCCTGGCTTCGGAAGAGACCTTCGGGCCGGTCGCGCCGCTCTTCCGCTTCGAGACCGAGGACGAGGCGATTGCGATCGCCAATGGCACACCCTTCGGCCTTGCCGCATATTTCTACACCGAGAGCCTCAAGCGTTCCTGGCGTGTTGCCGAAGCGCTGGAGTTCGGCATGGTCGGCCTGAACACCGGCCTGATCTCGACGGAGGTCGCGCCTTTCGGCGGCGTCAAGCAGTCCGGCATCGGACGCGAGGGATCGCAGCTCGGGATCGAAGAATATCTCGAGACGAAGGCGCTCCATGTGGGCGGGCTGGACTGACTGGCCCATCGGATCGGCGGCGGAAGCAAAAAAGGGGGCGGCTGAACCGCCCCCTTTTCCTTGACCAGCGCAGATCTCTCTTACTGAAGTGCCGCGAGATATCCCGAAAGGATTGCGCTCAGGCGCTCTTGCGAAGAGGCTCCAGGCCGACTGCGGCAGCCAAGCCGCCGATGCCGGAGACCTCGGTGTATTCATAGAAGGGGTTCGCTGGCTCGTGACCGCGGTTCACCCATACCTTGCTCTTGATACCCAGATCGTAGGCGGTCATCAGATCGTAGCGGAACGAGGAGGAGACGTGGGTGATATCTTCCGGGCCGCAGCCCAGCTTGTCGAACATGTACTCGAAGCCTTTCATGTGCGGCTTGTAGGCGCCAGTCTCCTCGGCCGTGATGACCGTGTGGAAGGGAGCACCGAGCTTCTCCACGTTGGACATGATGAGGTTCTTCATCGAGTTCGACAGGATGACCAGCGGGATCTCCTTGGCAACCTTGGCCAGGCCAGCCGGGACGTCGGCATGTGGACCCCACGTGTGGATCTCATCATTGATGCGCTGGGCGTGCTCCGGCTTAAAGACGACACCATTGCGCTTGCAGGCGCGCTCCAGCGCGTTGTGCACGACCTCGAAGTACGGTTTCCAGGCGCCGAGAACCTCGTCCAGGCGATAGGCTGCAAAGTCCTTGATGAACTTTGCCATCGCCACGGCAGAAAGCTCCGAGCCATAGACACGGGTCGCAGCGCCGGCCATGTCGAAATTGGTCAGCGTTCCGTAGCAGTCGAAGGTGATGTATTTCGGTCTGAATGTCGCCATAGCTCCAATCCTTGCGATCTCGCACCGCTTGCCGGTACGACACACAGCCTAGCGAGCACCGGCGAGATAAAGCGCCGATGTCGCGGTGGTCGGGAGCAGATTGTGTCGTATCGTGTCGGAGCCGTGGCAGAGAGTTGCGCGACGACGGCTCTCCTCGTTTAGCCTCAATGCCGTCGCCGAACCATGCCGGCATAAGATGCCGCAGTGGTGCCCAATCAAAGTCAAAACGCCCTCAGTCCATGTCCTGCCTGGGAGCAAGTGCTGTCTTAAGCAACTTATGTTGAGCCCGGACACAGCGGCTGCTCGCACAAACGTCGCGGCCGACCTGGAGGACAATATGTTGAGCAACTCGCTAATTGAGCTCGATCGCGCGCATCTGATTCACCCGGTCTCTTCTTATCGCAGCCACGAGGCGACGGGCGTCCGCGTGCTGAAGTCAGGCAAGGGCGCGACGCTGACCGATGTCTCGGGACGTCAATTGCTGGACGGCTTTGCGGGTCTGTGGTGTGTCAATGCCGGTTACGGACAGGACAGCATCGTTGAAGCGGCTACGCGACAGCTGCAGGAGCTGCCTTATGCGACGGGCTATTTCGGTTTGGGCTCGGACCCGGCGATCCGGCTGGCGGCCAGGTTGGCTGAATTGGCGCCTGGTGATCTGAACCATGTCTACTTCACCTTGGGCGGCTCCGACGCCGTCGACAGCACCATCCGGTTCATCCGCTACTATTATCATGCCAAGGGTAGGCCGCAGAAGGACCAGTTCATTTCCGTCGAATCTGGCTACCACGGATCGTCGACGGCAGGATCAGGCCTGACTGCGCTGCCGGCGTTTCATGCGGGCTTTGGAGTGCCATACAACTGGCAGCACAAAATTTCGTCGCACTACGCCTATCGCAATCCTGTCGGCTCGCATCCGCAGGCTATCATCGCGGCGTCGGTCGCGGCCTTGCGGGCCAAGATCGCCGAACTCGGCGCCGAACGCGTCGCCGCCTTCTATGTCGAGCCGATACAGGGGTCGGGAGGCGTCCTCGTTCCGCCGCCGTCCTGGCTCAAGGCGATGCATGCGGTCTGCAAGGAGCACGATATTCTGTTCGTGGCCGATGAGGTCATCACCGGCTTTGGCCGTGTCGGTCCGCTCTTCGCCTGCGAGGAAGATGATGTCGTGCCGGATCTCATGACCACGGCAAAGGGGCTGACCTCGGGGTACGTGCCGATGGGGGCCGTTCTCATGTCAGACGGCGTCTACAACACGATTGCCGACGGTGCCGGCAAGGCGGCCGTCGGCCACGGCTACACCTATTCCGCTCATCCCGTCAGCGCAGCCGTTGGGCTCGCGTGCCTTGATCTCTATGAAAACGGCTTGCTGGACAACGGCCGCAAGGCCGGGCACCGCCTGATGGAAGGTCTTCGCGCGCTTGCCGATCATCCGCTTGTCGGCGATGTCCGCGGTCGCGGCATGCTGGCCGCAATCGAGCTCGTGACTGACAAGGAGCTCAAGACGCCTCTGCCGGCGGAAGCCGACGCAGCGCGCCGCATCTTCGATCGCGCATGGGACAATGGTCTCGTGATCCGCGCTTTCGCGCAAGGCGTGCTGGGCTATGCGCCGCCGCTGTGTTGCACCGATGACGACATCGACGGCATTATTGAGCGGACAAAGACTACGCTCGACCAAACGCTCGAAGACAAGGACGTCCGCGCGGCGATGAAGGGATGATCATCGGCGCTGCCGGTTGGCGCCATGTTCTTAGCCATTGAAGATGCTTTCGAGCGGCAGATGGGATTTCACGATCGGGGACTTCAGCACGACGAAACTGAAGTACTTGTCGATGCCGATATCCATCTCGACCAGGCGTTCCATGACAGCCTGATATTCGCTGATCCCCGCGGTGATGAACTTGACGAGATAGTCGTATCCGCCTGAAACCAGATGGCATTCGACGACCGCATCGATCTTTTCGATCGTCGTGAGAAAGCGGGCGAAATCGATCTGCCGGTGATTCTTCAGGGTGATTTCCGCGAAGACCGTCAGGGTTTGTCCGAGCTTGGCAACATCGATCTGGGCGGAATAGCCGGTGATGAAGCCCTCAGACTGAAGCCTCTTGACGCGCATCAGGCACGGGCTCGGCGAAAGATTTATCAGCTCCGCGAGCTCGACGTTGGAAATGCGCCCGTTCTTCTGCAGTTCGCATAAAATCCTGATGTCGATCTTATCGAGCTTCATAGCAATGCCATCAGATGGGGCCAACAACGGCGTCAGGGCTTTGGGTCTTCAGCGTCATATGCATCCTAATAGCATCAACCAGCACCTTTTCCCAACGAGTCGGAAACCGCAATTCAGAACTCGGCCACCTTGCCCCAAGCCCCTGTTTTGAGCCGCTCAGGCCTGTAGGGGCGCGGATCGACGATCGGCGTACGACCGGTGATGATGTCGGCAATCATATGCCCGGCGCCGGGGCCGATTCCGAAGCCGTGACCGCTGAACCCCGCCGCGAGGATGAAACCTGGGATCGCCTCAACTTCACCGATTGCCGGAACGCCGTCCGGCGTGCTGTCGATATAGCCGGCCCAGACGTCGGAGATTGCCACGCGCCGGAGTTCAGGCAGCAAATCGCAAGCTCGTTGATGCGTCAGCCGAATCTGTCTCTTGTTGGGACGGGGATTGAGTGTCCGATTCCGCTCCATCGGGGTCACCTCATCAAGCGCCCACTTTGCCAGTGATTCATGACCCTGCCGCAAGCCCTCGAAGGCCCCAGTGGCAAGGCTTCGCCACCGCCGGACGAACATGGGCAGGAATTCGCGGCTGAACCTGAACTGCTGCGGCGTCGGATCGACGCGTGCGCGACCACTGATTGCCAGCGTGTATCCGCCGTTGCGACGTCGCGTGACCGACACCAGCGAGTTGTGCAGGGCGTCAGGCAGGCCAGCCGCGCCGGGTCCCACGGCGAGAATGGATTGGCGCACCGATGCCTGCGGGAAACGAATTCCAAGCTGGTTGCAGAACGACGAAGCCCACGCGCCTCCTGCCATGACCACCGTTTTCGTGCGGATCGTGCCGGCTTCGGTCACCACTCCGGTGACGCGGCCGGCACTGAGCTCGATGCCGCGCGCGGCGCAATGCTGGTGCACCGTGCCGCCCGCCGCCATGATCGCGCGCGCAGCGACAGGCACAGCCTTCGACGGGTCTGCCGTTCCATCCGTTGGCGAGAAGACGCCGCCTTTCCACTTGCGGCCCGTCGCCTTGCCTCGCTCACTTGCCTCTTCAGTGCTCAGCATGTGCGTCGTAACGCCCGCACTCCGGGCGAAATCGCGCCACTTCGCCCAGCCCGCCAGCTCAGCTTCGTCGTTCGACAGATACAGAAGGCCGCATCGGCGGAAGCCCGTATCCTCACCGGTTTCCTCGGCAAATCTCTCCCAGAGGTCGAGGCTCCTGGTCGCGATCGGCAGCTCGCGCGCATCGCGGTTCTGTTGGCGGCACCATCCCCAGTTGCGGCTGGACTGCTCGGCGCCGACGCGGCCCTTTTCGAGCAATGCAACCTTGATGCCGCGGCTGGCGAGATAATAGCTCGTGAACACACCCACCACGCCGCCGCCGATGACGACGACGTCTGCCTCGCCAGGCAGGAGGGGACTGGATTCAATATGCAGGAGCGGCGCGCTCATCAGACTGGTCTCCGGTGGCTGCCGTAACGTAATTGAGAAATTTGCGGCAGGCCTCGCGAACTTGCGTGATGAGACGGAATTTCCTGCGGTTCACTGCCTTTGATAAAGGCTATTATTGCGAAAATGCTTTGCATGCTGCAGCTTGCAGGCGGCCAGACCGTCGCACCCTCCCGCACGCGGCATCGGCCTTCTTTGGGCCGGGCGCCTCGGCAGGCTTGGCGGCACAGACTGAAATGCCAAATCGGACTTCGTTTTCGGAAGTTCCTGCTGCCTGGATGTCCCCTTTCGGCGATTCCGCGGAGATGAAAATCGCCAATATCGGCAGAACCACTCGATCGGTGGGTCGAAGTCCACAGAGGCAACCTGCATGAGTCCAGGAGCAGACCTTGGCGGAAGCGATCAGGCCATGATGCCGATGCCGTCTGTGCTTCGCTTCGATCGAGTTGGCCGATTGGGTCGGTGCTGCGCTCCGAGCAACAGTTCTTGCTTGTTGCGCGAAGAGGCCTGAATCATGTCGCAGCCTCCAACGAAGGAATGGCAAGTTGAGCGGCAAATTATCGACCTGTCCAAGGAGCGTGAAGGCGCAAGGAGCCGAAGCCGCCGGCCGCGGCAAGACGGCACTGGCTTGAAAAAGGAGGACGCTCTCATGGCCTCTGGCATCCAGGTGGCGAGCCCCGTCGATGTCGCGCTGTCGGTGCGCGAGCTGACCGTGAGTCTGCCGGAAGGCATGGAGCGGGCCTACGCCGTCGAGAATATCTCCTTCGATCTGAAACGCGGGCAGATTCTCTGTATCATCGGGGAATCCGGATCGGGCAAGTCGGTCACCGCGAATGCGATCATGGGGCTTCTACCGAAAGCGATCCGGGTCACCTCGGGGGCGATCCACCTGAATGGGACGAACATCGTAGGTCTCTCGCCCGACAAGCTCCGCAGCCTGCGCGGCCGCATCGTTTCAATGATCTTTCAAGATCCTCTCTCGGCGCTCAACCCGCTGATGACAGTGGGCGCGCAGATCGAGGAGGTGATGGCCGCGCACGACGTCGGCACGCCGGCCTCGCGTCGCAGCCGAGCCATCGACTTGTTGGTCGAAGTGGGTCTGCCCGATCCGCAGCTGATGTACCACCAATATCCATTCCGGCTTTCGGGCGGACAGCGGCAGCGCGTGATGATCGCCATGGCCCTGGCTCTAGAGCCCGCGATCCTGATTGCGGACGAGCCGACCACCGCCCTGGACGTGACGACCCAGGCGCAGATCCTCAAATTGATCCGCGACATTCAGCGCCGCAAGGGGATGAGCGTCATGTTCATCACCCACGACTTCGGCGTCGTGGCTGAGATCGCCGATTCCGTTGTGGTGATGGAGAAAGGCCATTGCGTGGAGCAGGGCAGTGCCGAGCAGGTGCTGAAGTCGCCCAGCCACCTCTATACGCGCCGCCTGGTCGCAGCCGTTCCCCACCTGACCGGCAAGAACCGTGTGCCCCTGGAAGCTGCTCAACCAGTGGCCATTCTCAAGGTCGAATGCCTCGCAAAAACCTATCGCAGCGGCAGCGCGCTTTTCCGCACGCAGCGCATCGTGCCTGCGGTCAATGGGGTCAGCTTCGACCTCACGTCGGGTCGCACGCTCGGCGTCGTCGGGGAGAGCGGTTCGGGCAAGTCGTCGCTCGGTCGGCTGCTGATCAAGCTCATGGAGTGCGATAGCGGCTCGATTCTGTTCGAAGGGCGCGACATCGCCGGGCTTTCCGAGGCCGAGTTTCGATCGCTGCGGCCCAAGATCCAGATGATCTTCCAGGATCCCTTTGCCTCGCTGAATCCGCGATCGACAGTCGGACATATTCTTACGGTCGGCCCTGTCGCGCATGGGGTGCCATACGGCGAGGCTTGCGAGCGCGCGCGGGAGCTTCTTTCGCACGTCGGCCTCGATGCAGGAGCCTTCGACCGCTATCCGCACGAATTCTCCGGCGGGCAGCGCCAGCGCATCGGTATCGCGCGGGCGCTGATGTTCAAGCCGAAGCTGCTGATTGCGGACGAAGCGGTCTCTGCGCTCGACGTATCGATCCAAGCCCAGATCTTGAAGCTGCTGGATCAGATTCAGCGCGAGACGGGCGTCTCGATGGTCTTCATCACGCATGATCTGCGCGTCGCAAGCCAGATCTGCGATGAAATTGCCGTCATGCATCGAGGACAGATCGTTGAACGCGGGCCGCCGTCTCAGATCTTCCTCGATCCGAAATCCAGCTACACGCGAGAATTGGTGGCAGCGATCCCCGGCGAGCAGCCCGGGACCCAAGATGAAAGCCACGTCGGACACCACAGGCAAGGAGAGACGTTATGACCGAGCGTTCTGCGACGACATCGAACTACTCTCGGCGCGATGCCCTGCGCATGGTAGCGATTGGTGGAGCTGCCGGCCTCTTCGCGCCCAATCTCTTGGGCAAGTCGGCCTTCGCGCGCACCTCTCCGGCAAAGCCAACCGGCCGCGTGATCGTCGGACTTGGACAGGAGCCGACCGTCTTCAATCCGCTGATGGTCCACATTGAAGTCGATGATGGCGTGCACTTCTCGGTTTTCGACGCGCTGTTCCGCATCGATCCCCAAGGCGTCATTCAGCCCAACCTTGCCCTGGAAGTGCCGAACCAAAAGAACGGCGGCATTTCTGAAGACGGTCTCAAATGGCGCATTCGTTTGCGTGACGATGTCCGCTGGCACGACGGCAAGCCTTTCAGCGCCGAGGACGTGAAGTTCACGCTCGAACTGATCACCAACCCCAACTTCCGGAGTTGGCGCACGTCCGGCCATTCTCTCCTGCGCGACATCACGGTGGTCTCGCCCACGGAGATCTCGTGGCGAATGGAGGAGGCCTTCGCGCCGTATTTGTCGTTCTTGACCGAAACCTTCATCGTGCCCAAGCACATTCTGGAGAAAGAGGCGAATCCGAACACCGCCGCCTTCAACCAGGCGCCGGTCGGCACCGGCGCGTTCAAGTGGGGCAAGCGGGTCGCTGGTGATCATCTCGAACTGGTGGCCAACACCGAATACTTCGGTGAAGGCCCTCATATCGAGCGGCTGGTGTTCAAATACATTCCCGATCTCACCGTCCTCTACACCCAGTTCAAGAGCGGCGACATCGATCTCGTGGGTCAGCCCTACATCACTCCCGATCACTACGGTGAAGCCAAGACGCTGCCGAACCGCGTGGTGACGCTGGTCCCAAGGGCCTCGTTCGAGTCCTTCTACCTGAACCTCGAGCGTCCGCAGTTCAAGGAGCTTGCGGTCCGCGAGGCGCTTTACGCGGCGATCGACAAGGAGGCGATCATCCAGGGGCTCTACTACGGCGTGCCGACGCCGACGGAGACTTTCATGCCGCGGCAGTCCTTCTACTTCAATGCCAATCTACCCCTGCACCAATTCGACGTGAATCGCGCGGCCAAGATCCTCGATCAAGCCGGATGGGCAAAGGGCGCGGACGGCATTCGTGCCAAGAACGGCGTTCGCCTGTCCTTCACCAATTCGACCACCTCCGGAGATCCGCTCCGCGAGCAGGTGCAGCAGTACCTGCAGCAGGCGTTCGCGCAATTGGGGATCGAGATGAAGATATCGAACCTGCCCGCCGCGGTGATGTGGGGCGAGTTTTGGATGCAGTCGCAATTCGATTCCGTGATCGTCGGCAGCTCGTATCTGATCGGCGCCGATCCGGATGTCACTAATCGCCTGCACTCGCGCTCGATCGGCGCGAAGGGCGGTCGCGGCTCGAACAACGCGCAATATGCGAATCCGGAGGTCGATGCCCTGCTCGACAAGGGCGCGCGGACCTTCGATCCTGAAGCCCGGCGCGCGATCTATGCTCGCGTCCAGGAACTTGTTCGTCGCGACCTGCCGTTCCTTCCGTTGTACCAGAGCAATGCGGTCGAAGGTCTCAAGAAAGGCATCAACGGCTTCGTGCCGAACGGCAATACGCGCACAGAATCCTGGAATGCGCTGGCCTGGTACTGGGCGAGCTGATCTCTTGCCGCCGGACCTGCAGGCCGGCGGCAGCGCTGTCACGCTAATGGAGGGCTCGAATGTTCGCCTTTCTGCTCAATCGTCTGTCGCAGAGCGCCGTGCTGCTCGTGATCGTCTCGATCATCGGCTTCACGGTTCTCAACCTCATGCCTGGCGGTCCTCTTGCGCAATTCGGGCTCGATCCCGGCATGACGCAGAAGGACATCGCGCGGCTCGCAGAGCAGCTAGGGCTGAACCGGCCGCTGTGGCTTCAGTATCTCGACTGGGCCTGGCGGCTGATCCGGGGCGACTGGGGACACTCCTTCCGCGATGGCTCTGCGGTGCTGGCGGTGATCGGCCGACATCTGCTAGCGACGCTGCTGCTGATGGGAACGTCCACCGCATTGGCGGTCGCGGCCGGCACCTGGATTGGCATCCGCGGTGCTACCAACCGCTATTCCCTGTTCGATTATTGCGCGACGGTGGGTGCCATGGTGGCACTTTCGGTTCCGACCTTCTGGTTCGGGCTCATTGGCATCTACATCTTTACGCTGAAGCTCGGTTGGGTTCCTGCAGGCAACATGTACACGATCGGCGACGGCTCGGTGCTGGATTATCTGCACCATCTGATCCTCCCGAGCTTGGTGCTGTCGCTGGTTCATGTTGCGATCTGGAGCCGCTACATGCGCTCGGCGACGCTCGATGCGCTGAGTCAGGATTTCGTCAAGACCGCCCGCGCCAAGGGCGTGAGCGAACGGCGCATCCTGCTGAAGCACGTCGTCGGCAATGCGCTGTTGCCGATGATCACCCTGGCCGGGATGCAATTGCCCAGCATTCTGACCGGCGCACTCGTGACCGAGACGGTTTTCACCTGGCCGGGAATGGGGCGGCTGTTTCTCGATAGCCTCGGCTACAGTGACTATCCGATGGTGATGGGACTGTTGATCTTCTCGGCCACCTTGGTCGTGCTGGGAAATCTGATCGCAGACATCGTCATCGCTACCGTGGATCCGCGCATTCGTCTGGGCTGAGCCCGCCGCTCACCCTTGTTACCAGGAGGCAGCAGATATGACCGCCATCGTCGTGCACGCAGCTCCTACTCGCTGGTGGCACAGCCGTGCAGTGGCGCGCTTCATGCGCCATCATCTGGCACTTGTCGGGATCTCCATGATCACCCTGCTTGTGTTGGCGTGCGCCATTGGCCCTTATGCCTTACCTTACGACACCCTCCAGATCGATCTGCGCGCACGCTTTGCACCGCCTCTCACCGGTCACCACTATTTCGGCACCGATCCTCTCGGACGTGACCTGGCTGCGCGGCTATTGATGGCCGGGCGCGTGTCGCTGCTGGTCGGATTCTCCGCGATGCTGCTGTCGACACTGATCGGCACCCTGGTTGGCGTGACGGCAGGCTATCGCGGCGGCTGGGTCGGGGCAGCGCTGATGCGCATGGTGGACGGTTTCCTGTCCTACCCGTCGATCTTCCTCGTCCTGGCGCTGGCCGCAATGCTGCGGCCGAGCCCCGTGATGATCACCGTCATCATTGCCGCCACGAGCTGGATGGAGACCGCGCGAATCGTCGAAGCCGAAGTCCGTTCGCTGCGCGAGCGCGAGTTCGTTCAGGCTGCGCGCATGGTCGGGCTTAGCAGAGCGCACATCATGTTCCGCGAGATCCTGCCCAATGCCATGGGCCCCATCATCGTCGCCGCGAGTCTGGCCGTTGCCCGCGCGATCCTTCTGGAGGCCTATATCAGCTTTCTCGGCTACGGCATCCAGCCGCCGCTGCCCAGCTGGGGCAACATGCTCAATGGCGCCCAGCAATATCTGGCGAGTGCTCCCTGGCTTGCCATCATTCCCGGCGCCGCCATTACGATGGCGGTAACGAGCTTCAATTTCATCGGCGATGGCTTGCGAGATGCCCTCGACGTTCGAAACGACCACATCTGAACGCTTTCAACCGAGTCGCGGCTGAACCCAGCGACCATACGAGAAGCAAAGCCATGCACGCGCCGAGAGTTGCCGAGAAGGCCACGCCCTATTGGTGGGAAGCTGCGCCGCTTAAGCCGCCGCCCCAGCAGCCAATAGCCAAGAAGCTCGACGTGTTGATCGTGGGCGCGGGCTATGCAGGGCTCTCGGCCGGTCTGGTGCTGGCGCGTGAGGGCCGCTCGGTTGCGGCCTATGATGCCATGGACCCTGGCGAAGGAGCTTCGACCCGCAACGGCGGTATCACCAGCGGATCCATTCGGCCCGATTACGCGACGCTCACGCGCCGGTTCGGAGAGGAGAAGGCGCTGGCGATCGAGGCGGAAGGCAAGGCCGCACGCGAGTTCCTGTACGATTTCATCAGGACGGAAGGCCTCGCCTGCGACTTCCAGCCGGTGGGGCAGTTCAAGGGCGCCTTCGGCTATGAGCAATACGAGGCCATGGCGCGCACCGCGGAGCGGTTCGCAAAGAAACTCGGGATCGAAGCCTACGCAGTTCCCTATGCCGAGCAACGCCAGTATATTGGCACCGATGTCTATCGCGGCGGTACGGTTCGGATGGACATCGGCGGGCTGCACCCGGCGAAATTCCACGCCGAACTGCTGCGGGTCGCATTCGCTTCCGGATTGACAGTCCACGCGCGGACGCCCGTGATCTCGATCGACAGAGATGGCTCCGGTTTCCGCGTCGTCACCGCGGCCGGTCCGGTGCAGGCGCGTCAGGTGCTGGTGTGTACCAACGGTTACACCGATGGCGCCGTGCCCTTCCTGCGCCGTCGGCTGGTCCCGGTTCGCAGCCGGATCATTGCGACGGAGGAGCTAGCGCCCGAAGTCATGGCGCGGCTGATGCCGAAACGCATGATGATCACGGAGAACCGGGAGGTCGGCTTCTATTATCGGCCCTCGCCTGATGGCAAACGCATCTTGCTCGGCGGCCGCGACAGCTCTCGGGTCGGCGACCCCGTCGCTCCGAAGCTGCTTCTGCGCAAGGGCCTGGTGAATCTGTTCCCTGAGCTGGAGGCCGTTCGCCTTTCACACAGCTGGTTCGGCCATGTGGCCATGAACCGCGACATGATTCCGCGCATTTTCGAAAAGGAAGGCATCGTCTATGCCAGCGGCTTCTGCGGGTCGGGCGTGGTCTGGGCGCCATGGGTCGGTATGCATGCGGCCCACAAGCTCATGGGACACGAGGAGCGGGCGCGCACCGCGTTCGACTTCAGGCCACCGGCCTTCATCCCGTTCTATCGAGGCAATCCGTGGTTCATGCCTGCTTTCATTCAGGGCTACCGGATGCGCGACCGGATCGCGATGTGGCGCGCCAGCCGTTGACGGCCGGCAGCACAGCTAACCCAGGGTGCGAGTTCCGGAGGCACTTCCGCCTCTCGAAAGAAGATTGACAATGCAGTACGTATCCACGCGCGGCCATTCAGGCCGCAAGCAATTCTGCGAGGCATTGCTTGAAGGCCTCGCGCCGGAGGGCGGGCTGTACGTCCCCGAGACCTATCCTCGCGTTGGCCACGCCACGCTGGATGGGTGGCGTACGCTGTCCTACGCCAACCTGGCTTTCGAGATCCTGTCGCTCTATGTCGGCGATATTCCCTCCGCCGACCTGAAAGCCATCTGTGCAAAGACGTACACGCCGGAGATATTCGGAAAGCCTGACATCGCGCCGCTGCGAAAGCTGGAGAGGGGACTTTACCTCCAGGAGCTGTCGAATGGTCCGACGCTGGCGTTCAAGGACATGGCGATGCAGTTGCTCGGCAATCTGCTCGAGTACGAGCTGTCGCGCCGGCAGGAGAACTTGAACATTCTTGGTGCGACCAGTGGCGACACCGGAAGCGCCGCAGAATACGCCATGCGCGGCAAGAAAGGGATGCGGGTGTTCATGCTCTCGCCCCGTGGGCGAATGAGCGCCTTTCAACAAGCTCAGATGTTCAGCCTCCAGGACCACAACATCCACAACGTCGCGATAGATGGCGTCTTCGACGATTGCCAGGACATCGTCAAGCGGGTGGCGAGCGATCTGGAGTTCAAGCAGAAATACAAGATCGGTGCGGTGAATTCGATCAACTGGGCGAGGCTCCTTGCGCAGGTCGTCTATTACTTCTCCGGTTATCTGCAGGCATCCGAACGGGGGGCGACAGGTGTAAGCTTTGCAGTGCCTTCGGGCAATTTCGGCAACATCTGCGCAGGGCATGTTGCGCGCATGATGGGCCTTCCAATATCCCGGCTGGTCCTGGCGACCAACGAGAACGACGTGCTCGACAAGTTTTTCCGCACCGGGGTGTATCGCGTCCGAAGTCGCGCTGAGACGCTCGAGACCTCAAGCCCGTCCATGGACATCTCCAAGGCCTCAAATCTCGAACGCTTTGTATTCGACCTGTTAGATAGGGACACAGAGCGAACCAAATCGCTGTTTGCTGATCAGCTCGGGGAGCGAGGCTCGTTCGATCTGAGTGGAGAATCCAGATTTGCAGAGGCCGCAGCCCGTTTCGGCTTCCGGAGTGGAAGGAGCACACATGCCGACCGGCTCGCGACCATCCGTGACACGTGGAAGCGCCTGAACGCCGTGATCGATCCACATACGGCGGACGGCGTGAAGGTCGGGCGCATGCACGCGAGCCCCGAGATGCCGATGATTGTGCTCGAAACTGCACAGCCGATCAAATTCGCCGCGACGATCAAGGAAGCTCTGGGCCGGGAGCCAGATCGCCCGCAACGCTACGAGGGCATCGAGAAGCTGCCGAGGCGAGTCAAGGTACTTCCCGCGGATGCACAGGCGGTCAAGAACTACATCACCGAGATTGTGGACGAGAAAGCCTGCTGAACGGCAGATATCGGAACAAAGACCGCGTCAACCATGGCTGTATTCACAGAACTCTCAATGGATCAAGTCGCAGCGCTCTTTCGAGCGCTGGGTCTCGGAGCGCCTCGTTCCGTTCGCGGGATCACAACCGGAATTGAGAACACGAACTACTTCGTCGATACGGATCGGGAAGAGTACGTGCTTACCATTTTTGAGCGTCTCACATTCGAGCAACTGCCGTTTTACCTCCACTTCATGAAGCATCTCGCGGCACGGGGAATGCCCGTCCCCGATCCGGTCGCTGACCTAGATGGCGCAATCCTTCACTCACTCAAGAGGCGACCTGCCGCGGTCGTTAACAGGCTTCTCGGTGCAAGTGAGACGGAACCTACGGTCGCGCATTGTAGGTACGTCGGAAAATTTCTCGCGCAAATGCATCTGGCTGGGGCCGATTACCCGCGACAACAGATAAATCCGCGCGGCCTTCAATGGTGGAACGAGGTTGTGCCGGTGGTCGGCCGCTACGCGTCCGCTGGACAGCGCGCGCTGCTGGCGAGTGAATTGGCGTTTCAGAACGAGGTCGCTTTATCCTCGGCCTACAGGCAACTGCCCAAGGGGCCGGTGCACGCCGATCTCTTTCGCGACAACGCCTTGTTTGAGCGGGGGCAGCTGTCCGGCGTTCTTGATTTCTATTTCGCCGGATGCGACGCGCTCCTGTTCGACATTGCAGTGTGCCTCAACGATTGGTGCATCGATAGTCCCGCGGGCCGTTACGACGACGAGCGAGTCATCGCCTTCCTGGGCGCATATGAGAGCGTCCGGATTCTGACTCCCTCGGAACGCTTGCTGCTTCCCGCGATGCAGCGCGCTGCGGCATTTCGGTTTTTGCTGTCGCGCCTGTGGGACGTATATCTGCCCCGCAAAGCTACGCTCCTGAAGCCACATGATCCGGGTCATTTCGAGCGCATGTTGCGCATGCTGCGTGGAGAGATCCCCATGATGATCGCCGAAATGGCGCCTAGCGAGAATTGGGGGTAATTATGACGCCGACTCTCGAAGTCCGAGTTCGTGAGCTTCTCTCTCAGCTCGTGGCCGATGGGCTGTACAAGCGCGAGCGCAGGATCAGCAGCGCGCAAGCCGGACGGATCCGCGTGGTTTCCCAGGCTTCCGAGCGCGAACTCGTCAATCTCTGCGCCAACAACTACCTTGGCCTGGCCGATCATCCCGAAGTCATCGCAGCCGCCAAGCGAGGCTTGGACGAGTTCGGGTTTGGCATGGCGTCGGTACGCTTCATCTGCGGGACGCAAACCCTCCATCGTGAGCTCGAGTGCACCATCGCACGGTACTTATGTAAGGATGACGCCATCCTGTTCGCGGCCTGCTTCGACGCCAATGGTGGCGTTTTCGAGCCGCTCCTGGAGGCCGAAGACGCCATCATTTCTGATTCGCTCAATCACGCTTCCATCATCGACGGCGTGCGTCTTTGCAAGGCGAATCGCTACCGGTTCGCCAACGGAGACATGAACGAGCTCGAGGGTCGGCTGAAGGAAGCGGACAAGAACGGTGGGCGCTTCAAATTGATTGCCACGGACGGCGTGTTCTCTATGGACGGATACGTGGCCAAGCTTCCCGCGATTTGCAACTTGGCCGAGAAATACGGCGCCGTCGTCATGGTCGATGACTGCCATGCCACGGGCCATCTTGGCGAATCCGGTCGCGGCACGCCTACGCTGACAGGCACAAGACATCAGGTCGACATCGTAACGGGTACGCTAGGCAAGAGCCTGGGCGGCGCCACGGGCGGCTTCGTCGCGGCGTCGCAACCCATTATTGATTTGCTTAGACAGCGAGCGCGTCCTTATCTGTTCTCCAACAGCCTCGCTCCGGCAGTGGCAGCCGGATCGATCGAGGCCATCCGGATCGCGGAAAGAGCTGACGACCGACGGCAGCGCCTGACTGCCCACGCTCGGCGCTTTCGGTCGGGGTTGGAACAGGCGGGATTTGAGCTGCTGGCAGGCGAGACGCCAATCATTCCAGTCATGATGCATGACTCGCGGCTGGCTCAGGACATGGCAGCCGCGCTGGATGAGCGCGGCATCTATGTCTCCGCCTTCTTCTATCCCGTCGTTCCCCAAGGAAAGGCGCGGATCAGGACACAGATGTCCGCTGCCCTGTCCGATAGAGACGTTGATTTGGCCGTCGAGGCCTTCACGGACGCCGGCAAAGTGCTCGGCGTGATTTGATGGCGAGAAAGGTGCTCTCATGAAAGCTCTTGTCAAAGCGGCAGCAGAACCGGGGCTCTGGCTCGGCGAAAGGGTGATCCCGCAGATCGGGCCGGATGACGTTCTCATCAAGATCAACAAGACCGGGATCTGCGGCACGGATATCCACATCTACGCTTGGGATGAGTGGGCGCAGCGGACCGTCCCTGTTCCGATGGTCGTCGGTCACGAGTATGCCGGCGAGATCGCCGAGGTAGGCGCAACGTCACGAAGTTCGCAATCGGTCAGCGCGTTTCCGGCGAGGGCCATGTTGTTGGTATGAGCAGCCGCGCTGCGCGCGGAGGACGGTTTCACTTGGATCCTCAAACCAAGGGGATCGGTGTCAACATCCCCGGGGCCTTTGCGGAATACCTGCGTCTGCCTGCCTTCAATGTCGTGCCGCTCCCTGATGCAATCGATGATGAGATCGGGGCTATCCTCGATCCGCTCGGCAATGCCGTCCACACCGCGCTGTCGCTCGACCTCGTCGGGGAGGATGTCCTCATCACAGGAGCAGGTCCTATTGGCATTATGAGCGCCGCGGTCGCCCGACACGTGGGCGCACGGCACGTCGTGATAACCGACGTCAATCCGCACCGTCTGGCCCTGGCATCTGCTGTGGCGGACGTTGTTCCTCTCGACGTGGCCAAGGATGATCTTAGGTCCGTGATCCGGCGCCTCGGTATGAAGGAGGGTTTCGACGTCGGGCTCGAGATGAGTGGTGCTCCCGCCGCATTCGACCAGATCGTCGACAATCTCGTCATGGGCGGCAAGATCGCTACGCTCGGCATTCCCGCTCGGCCGGCGACGGTCGACTGGACCAAGGTTGTCTTCAAGATGCTCACTGTGAAGGGAATCTACGGCCGGGAGATGTTCGAGACATGGCACAAGATGCTCGCAATGCT
Organism: Bradyrhizobium sp. 195; assembly: GCF_023101665.1. NCBI lineage: Bacteria > Pseudomonadati > Pseudomonadota > Alphaproteobacteria > Hyphomicrobiales > Nitrobacteraceae > Bradyrhizobium > Bradyrhizobium sp. 195. The sequence goes on from NZ_CP082162.1 coordinate 162,384, forward strand.
CGAAAGCGGTCTCGACATCCGAAAGATCATCACCCACCGTTTGCCTGTCGCAGAGTTCGAGACCGGCTTCGAGATCATGCGCAGTGGCAATTGCGGCAAGATCGTACTGGACTGGAAGGCTTGATGGCGTCAGCTCTGATGGCCGCTTTCGAATGCCGTCTTGGCGCGCCAGCCGCTGACGGCAGATTGGCGGCGCCGAGCCATGAACAATGAAATTCTATGCCGAACTTTGCTCCAGTCCAATTGTGTAATGCTGTCACGTGCAACGTACAGTGCGGACGAAGCGAGGATCAGGTGGCCCCCGCCGTCAATCAGGTACTGGCGATAAGTACCGCTAGCAAGAGAAACGTCGACCAATGATGAAGCCCGCATCTTACCAGGCCGGAGATTGCGACGATCGAGCCGCGGTGCTGGTTCCATTCGCCAGATCGCACCTGGAGGGCGCCCTGAAGCTCTCGCAGGAGATGTCCTGGCCGTATCGGCTCGAGGATTGGGATGTCGCGCTGCAGTTGGGCAAAGGCTTTGTTCTGGAACGCGGGGGGACGGTGATCGGGACCGCGGCGTGGTGGCCGTACGGCGAGACTCACGCTTCCGCAGGCCTGATCATTGTCGCAAAGACCGCGCAGGGCCGTGGCTATGGGGCCCGGCTCATGGATGCGTTGCTGACGTCCGCGCGTCCACGAAGCATTGCGCTGAATTCAACCGCGGAAGGCCAGGCGCTTTACCAGCGGCGCGGTTTCGTCCCCATCGGGGTCATCCACCAGCATCAAGGAATTCCCAGAGGACGTCATGAGCCGCCGCCGCTCAAGCTCGTCAGGCCAATGGCTGCCTCGGATTTCGAGGTGGTCATGCGACTCGATCGCGACGCAACGGGCTTGGAGAGACGACAGATGCTCGAAAAGCTGCTCCACAGCGGTAATGGCTATGTCCTGCAGCGCGACGGCATTGCAGGCGGCTACGCCATCTCCCGGCTTTTCGGCCGCGGGCATGTTATCGGTCCTGTCGTCGCCGAAACCTCGACCGATGCACAGGCGCTGATCGAGGCTGCGCTCGCGCGGCTCGGCAGTGTTTTTGTCCGCATCGACACCTCTGCCACATCGCAGCTCGGGGATTGGCTCGAAAGGATCGGCCTGGAGCAGGTCGGTGACGCCACCACCATGATCTTGGGCACGCCGGCGTCGTCGAGCGGGCCGGCGCACGTGTTTGCGATTCCCAATCAGTCGTTCGGCTAGGAGACATCGACGTGCTACGCGAGGAGATGAGCGGAACGGATCACCAGAGCTCCGAGACGGCTGCAACGCTCGGCACGCTGGCAACGCCGGCTCTGCTGCTCGACGAGCATCGACTCGATCGCAATCTCGCCCGCCTGTCCTCGCGCATGGCGGCGCGGGGCGTCGTGCTGCGTCCCCACATGAAAACCGGCAAATCCATCGACGTGGCCCGACGGGCCTATCCGTCCGGACCGGGGCCGATCACTGTCTCTACCCTGGCGGAAGCCGAGTATTTCGCGCGGCACGGTTTTGGCGACATGACTTATGCGGTGGGTCTGGCGCCCCACACAGCTGAAAGAGCAATGCGTCTGCGCAAAGCAGGCGTTGACCTCAAGGTACTGCTCGATTCGCCAGAGCAGGCAAGAATGCTCGGCGCCGCCGGTCGTGCCGCTGGTGTGACACCGACCGCGTTCATCGAGATCGACTGCGATGGTCACCGCGGCGGGCTGACCGCGAACGATCCAAAGCTCATTGCAGTCGCGGTCGCGCTGGGCGAGGCCGGCGTCAGGCTTGCCGGCGTTCTCACCCATGCCGGCGAATCCTACAGCCTGTTCACGCCCGAGGCTCTCGTCGCGGCCGCGGAGAATGAGAGAGCGGTGGCGGTTGCCGCGGCGGAGGCCTTGCGGGTGGCCGGGCACCAATGCCCCATCGTGAGCGTCGGCTCGACCCCGACCGCGCATTTCGCCGAAGACCTGACCGGCGTCACGGAAATGCGGGCTGGCGTCTACATGTTCTTCGATCTGGTGATGCACGGCGTCGGTGTCTGCACGACCGACGACATCGCGATCTCGGTTCTTGCCACAGTGATCGGCACCAAGCCGGAGAAGGGGTGGATCCTGGTCGATGCGGGGTGGATGGCGCTCTCGCGCGACCGCGGCACCGCGGCGCAGCGGGTTGATCAGGGCTATGGTCTCGTCTGCGATCTCTCCGGCAAAGTCTATCCCGACCTGATCGTCGCCCAGGCAAGCCAGGAGCACGGCATCCTCGCGATGAGATCGGCATCGACACAAGCTTTGCCGCATCTCCCGATCGGCGCGAGAGTCAGGATCCTGCCCAATCATGCTTGCGCGGCGGCGTCGCAGCACGACTCGTACAACGTCGTCTCCGCCGGCAGCGACGCGATTCACGCCCGATGGCCCCGGATGCGCGGCTGGTAGGGCTGGCCCGGCCATTCCCCGGCACCTCGGCCCCGTGGTTTCTGCCGCTGATCGGCCTCTTACCGGATCAAGGATGGGTTCCAATGACCTCGCCCCTTCGACACCTGACGGAAGCAGGCTTCATCGGAAAATTCTACATCGACGGTGAATGGCGGAAGCCGATCGGATCAGTCAGGGCAGCAGCAACCGTCGTCAATCCGGCGACGGAGCAGCCGATCGCTGACGTCGCGCTCGGCGATGACGATGACGTGGACTGCGCCATCGTAGCCGCGAGACGAGCCTTCGCCAGCTGGTCCATGACCCCGCCTGCCGAGAGAGCGGCGCTGCTCGATCGGGTCCATGGCTTGCTGCTCGAGCGGCTTGAGCTGTTCGCGCAAGCCCTCACCTGCGAGATGGGAGCCGCCATCACCTACGCGCGTCGAGCCCAGGTGCCGCTGGCCGCCGAACATATCCGCGTCGCGCGCGACAATCTCGCAACCTATCCGTTCATCACCCCGCGCGGCAGCACCGCGATCTTGCGGGAGGCGATCGGCGTGTGCGGTCTCATCACGCCATGGAACTGGCCACTTTATCAGATCACCGCAAAGGTGGGCCCGGCGATCGCAGCCGGCTGCACGGTGGTGTTGAAGCCGAGCGAATTGTCGCCGCTGAGCGCCTTGCTGTTCGCCGAGGTGATGGACGATGCCGATTGTCCGCCCGGCGTCTTCAACCTCGTCAATGGAACAGGTCCGATCGTGGGCGCTCGTCTAGCGTCGCATCCGCAGGTGGACATGATCTCGATCACCGGCTCGACGCGGGCTGGCGTTCTCGTCGCGCAAGCGGCAGCGCGCACCGTCAAGCGCGTTGCCCAGGAGCTCGGCGGCAAGTCGCCGAACGTCATCTTGCCGGACGCCGATCTCAACCGGGCTGTTTCGCTTGGCGTCGGCGCAGCCTTCCGCAATCTCGGCCAATCCTGCAGCGCTCCGACGCGCATGCTTGTGTCCCGCTCACAGCTGGAGAAGGTCGAGATCCTGGCGGCGGCGGCCGCTTCTGAACTGGTGGTGGGCGATCCGCTTGCGGAAAGCACGACCCATGGCCCGATCGCCAACCGGCCGCAGTTCGAGCGAGTGCAGACCATGATCGGTGTCGGCCTGGAAGAAGGCGCCAAGCTCGTCATCGGCGGGCCCGGGCGGCCCGGCGACCTGCAGATTGGCTTCTATGCGCGGCCGACCATCTTCTCGAACGTCCGTCCCGACATGAGGATCGCGCAGGAGGAGATATTCGGCCCGGTGCTGTCGATCATTCCCTACGACACCGTGGACGAGGCGATCGCGATCGCCAACGACACCGTCTACGGTCTCGGCGCACACGTGCAGGGCACTGATATGGAAAGGGTGCGAGCCGTCGCCAGGCAGATCCAGTCGGGGCAAGTGCATCTCAACCATCCCGACTGGGACCCCAACGCACCTTTCGGCGGCTACAAGCGCTCCGGCAACGGTCGCGAATACGGCATCGAGGGCATGGAGGAATATCTTGAGACCAAGTCCGTTCTCGGATTTTATCGATGAATGCTGGCAGTCACCAGAAGCCGCTTTCAAGCCCAGGCATAGAAACACCCGTGATTGCAACAGTCGACCAGCTTTCTTGCGCGTCAGCTTCAACCGAAACCTATTTTCGCGCAGCCGCCGCAGTCTTGGCCATGCGGTCCGACTCCTCCGGACCGGACATATCCGCGGCGCTGCTGAAGCTTCACTACGGAGTGACCGGCTCGATCGCGACGTTGTCCTCTGAGATCGAGCGCACCGTTGAGGTCAACATCCCGGGCGGCCGCCGGTGCATCCTGAAGACGTCGACCAGACCGGAGGCTGTCGACAGCTTCCGCTTCCAGGCCTCGGCCTTGGCAGGCTTGGAGGAGGCTGTGGGCTTCGCTGCACCCGCAGTGCTGCGCACGAGCAGCGGGGAATTGATGTTTGAGGAAGAAGGCGTATGCGGGTTCCTGCAAACCCGGCTCGAGGGCATTCCGCTACACAAGGTCATTCGCACTCCCGACCTGCTATTTCGGACTGGACGCGCCCTCGCGCTGCTTGACTTAGCGCTTGCGCAAGTCAGGGTGCCTGCAGCCCATCGGCCGGTTCTTTGGCATGTCGGGTGCTGGTCGCGCCTGATGGAACTAGCGCCGTATCTGCCAAGCGGGAGCGTCGCCGATTGCGTTCGCGCCGCCATGGCCGAGTATCTGGAGTTTGTTGAGCCACAAATCTCGAACGTCGTCTGGCAGGTCACCCATAACGATCCCAGTCCGTTCAATATGATTGTGACTGGCCGGGGTCTGGGCTTCATCGATTTTGGCGACGGCTGCTGGAGCCCCAGGATTCAGGATCTGGCGATCGCAGCAAGCCACTTCGTATCAGATCCGTCCCTTCCTCTCGGCGGCGCCGAACATCTCATTGGCGGCTACGCCTCTGTCATCGCGCTTTCGCCGCTCGAAGCAAGTCTCCTCGTCGCACTGATGCGGGCGCGACAAAGCGCATTGATCTTGGTCAATTACTGGCGCGCCCACCTTTTTCCAGCCGACGCCCAGTACATCAAGAAGAACGTCGCGCGTGCCGAGCACGGTCTTTCGATCCTGGCGCCTCTCGATGTCGCAATGGGGGAGGCGGCAGTCCTGACGGCAGTATCGTCGTCCTCACCGTGACGCCGCTGAGGTTCGCCCAGTCGACAGGGTCGTAAACTTTGCGAAGTGACCAGGATATTCTCTCAAACAGGCAGCAGCTCATGTCCACAGATCTCATGCCCAATCGTTACAGGCCCGGCGAATCGGAGCTTCCCAGGCGCGAATCCGAGCTGATTGCTCGCCGTGACAAAGTTCTGGGCGCTTCTTATCGGCTCCAGTACCGCCGGCCCGTGCACTTCGTGCGCGGCGAAGGTATGTGGCTGTACGACCCCGACGGGCGAGCCTATCTCGACTTCTACAATAACGTGCCGTGTCTCGGCCATTGCCACCCGGAAGTAAACGCGGCCATGGCGGAGCAGGCGGGCCGAATAAGTGCCAACACGCGCTATCTCGAGCCACAGCTTGTCGATTATGCCGAGCGGTTGGTGGGTACTTTCCCAAACGAGCTCGACCGCGTGGTGTTTACTTGCACGGGGAGTGAATCCAACGATCTGGCGCTTCGCATTGCGCGATGTGCGAGCGGCAACGAAGGCGTGATCGTTTCCAATTATGCCTATCACGGCACGAGTGCTACGACTTCAGCGGTTTCGCCGAACCTGGGCGACGCAGTCAAGCTCAGCCCATTCGTGCGGATGGTGTCACTACCCGGGCCGGCAGGCATACCGGAAGCCCAGTCTGCGGACTTTTTCGCGACGCAGATCCGTTCAGCCATAGTGGATCTGAACCGTCGTGGAATCGGCGTTGCGGCGCTGCTCATCGACAGTATTTTTTCCAGCGATGGCGTATGGGTGGATCCTCCTGGCTTCATCGCGAGTGGAGTTGCGGCGGTGCAGGAGGCAGGTGGTCTCGTCATCGCCGACGAAGTTCAACCGGGTTTTGGGCGAACCGGCGCTTGCATGTGGGGCTTCGAGCGCCACGGGATCGTTCCGGATCTTGTTACCCTTGGCAAGCCGATGGGCAACGGATTTCCGATTGGCGCTGTCGTTGGTCGCAGAGCATGGATGGACCAGTTTGGTGCCACCTCTCGCTATTCGAACACATTCGCTGGAAACACAGTCGGAATAGCAACAGCGAACGCCGTGTTAACGATCCTGCAGCGCGACCAGATCCCGCAAAAGGCGCTTGCGGTGAGCCTGCGTCTCCGCGCCGGATTAGAGAAGCTTGCAAAGCAACGACACGAGGTTCGCGCCATCCGAAATGCCGGTCTCTTCTTCGGCGTCGACATAGGGTCTGAGAGAACCCCCGCGACAGGCCGTCGTGCGATGGCTTTGGACCTGGTCAATGCAATGCGGGATGACGGCGTGCTTATCAGCACGACCGGAGCCAATGAAGATACGCTCAAAGTGCGCCCACCGCTCGTTTGCCAAGCCGAGCATGTTGACCTTTTCCTGGCAACCATGGAGCGCGCACTCATCAAGGTGGCAGGCTAGATTGCAGAAGTCATCGGGGGCAGTTCTCGTTCTTTGGCGAGCCGCCGCAGAAGGCTATCAAGCCTGATGCCATGCCTGAATGGAAATTTGCACTTGTCCTTGCAGCCATCGAGCTAGCTCGAGTGCTTTTCCGGTCAGTTCAGCTTCTCCCGTCCAGATCAGGCCGTAGTGGCTTTCGTCGGGATCGAAACCGGCAGGGGCGATGAGCCGTCCTCTATCGATGTCGTCGGTAGCAAGGACCCACGGACTGAGGGCAACGCCCAATCCTGCCGATGCAGCTTCAACAATCAGGAAGTGATGGTCGTAGAAGCGGATTTCCGTGGGACGCCGCATTGACGGATGGGTGGAAAGCCACCGCGACCAAGCGTCCGGTCGGGTCTTTGAACCCAAAGCGATGTACTCCCCCGAGGCAAAGGCTGGCGCGAGCTGGGGGCTCATGACCGGCCCCACCTTTTCAGGAAAAAGACGCTGGACATGCCACGCCTCCGGAAGCGCAAAGTCGAGCCGGCGGATAGCAAGATCGATGCGCTCGCGGCGGAACTCGACGGGGCCGCCGCCGACTGACAGATGCAGAGCGATATCGGGGTGGTCGGCCTGAAAGCTTGCAAGCCTCGGAATAAGCCAGCGCATAGCGACTGAAGGCTCACATGAGAGTACAAGGGCATTCTGCCGAGCGTTGGCAGCGCGCAAGCTCTCAACGGTTGCCGCCAACTCGGCGAAAAACCGACCCACTGTAAGGTTGAGCACCTCTCCAGCAGCGGTGAGGCGCAAGCCACGTCCGCTTTTTTCGAAGAGTTTGAAGCCAAGGTCTTCGGACAGCTTGGTGATACGGCGGCTCACCGCTCCGTGGGTCAAGGCAAGGCTGTCGGCCGCAACGCGGACGGAGCCGAGGCGCGCCGTGGTCTCGAACGCGCGTAGATCGTCCAAGGAAGGTATTTCTGACCGCTTCATTGGTGACATAATATCACCAATAATCGCAAAAACTATCGCTTTTTTATGCTGGACTCAGTTGGGATAATTGACCCATGCGAACCAATGGCTCCTACACAATCGGCATTCTTGCCGACGACCTGACCAGTGCCGCGGATGGGGCCGCTCCGTTTGTCCAGCGGGGACTGCGAGCCGTTGTCGGACGACGCCGACTGCCTCTATCGAACGCAACGATCCTCGCCGCCGATAGCGGATCGCGATCGCTTCAAGCATCGCAAGCGGCAGAGCGAGCGTCGAAACTTGCCGCGCAACTTGCTTCACGAGATGTCCTCTACAAGACGGTGGACTCGACTCTTCGCGGCCACGTGAGGGCCGAGATCGAAGCGGCCTTCACCGCGAGCGGTCGCAAGATGCTGGTCTTCGCACCTGCGTTTCCGGGTGCTGGGCGTACGACCGTCAGTGGCGTTCAGCTTGTCGATGGCATCCCGGTCGCGGAGACCGGCTATGGTCGCGATCCCGTCCATCCGGCGCGACACTCGCGGCTGGTTGAGCTCGTCCCGACCTCCATCGGCAATGTCGTCATCCTTGATGCTGCGACACAGGACCAACTTGATGCAAAGATCGCAGCATTGCCGGATCCGGAGTCGATCCTTTGGGTTGGCTCTCCAGGCATGGCTCTGGCCTTGGCGAAGCGGCTTGCGCCAGTTCAGGTTGCGTCTGACGTGACGCTGGCCGGGGGCAGCGAGATTCTTGTTGTCATCGGCAGCGCTAACCCGCGCAGCCATCGTCAGGCGGACCGGATAGGGGTCGCGCGCGGTGTTGCCCTGTTACGAGCCCCGGTCGACCGGATCAACGACCCCCATTCCATCCTGCGCGAAATTGCGCATGCTGCGGCTCGAAGGTTAGTCGATGAGCGTTTCGACGTGGTGATAGCCACTGGCGGGGATACGATGGAAGCGATCCTCGATGGCCTGGACATCTCTGCGTTTGAGATCTTGCAGGAGCTCGAGCCGGGCTTTCCGCTTGGCCGCGCGTTCCTAAATGGACGAGAGCTCCTCCTGGCCATGAAAGCAGGTGGCTTTGGCGACGACAATACGCTGCGTCGTGCGATCGCGCAGCTCCGCCTGGGCGCCTCTGTATCAGGACAGGTTCTGTGATGACCCCAATCGCTCCCCTCGCCATCACCATGGGCGATGCCTCCGGCATCGGCCCGGAGATCGTGGCGAAGACATTGGCCAAAGGCGGCGAAAGCTTGGTCGTCTTCGGCAGCTCGGTCGTGATGGAGAATATCGTCCGTCGTCTGGGTCTCGGCCTCAAGGTCAAGCGCATCGCCGAGCCTCGAGAGGCGGTCTGAGCCGCGGTCCATCGAGGTCATCGAGGCGACGCAAATCGTCGCCCCGCCCCCGCTCGGGAGCGTCAGCGCCATCTCCGGCCAAGCTTCCTTCGACGCCATCGTCGCCGCCATCGCGGCAGCCAAAACCGGCAAAGTCAGCGGAATCGTCACCGCACCGATCAACAAGGAAGCGATGGCAAGCGCGGGCATTCGTTATCCCGGGCACACCGAGATTCTCGCCGAGTATGGTGGTGCGAAACGCGTCGCGATGATGCTGACCAACGACGATATCCGAACGGTTCTCGTCACGATCCACACGTCGCTGCGTAAAGCGATCGACGAAGCGGATTTCGATGCGCAGATGTCGGCGATCCGGCTCGCACATGAGGGTGGGAAGGCACTCGGAATCGCGGCACCGCGCGTTGCGGTCGCAGGGCTCAACCCGCATGCCGGCGAAGGGGGGCTCTTCGGCGACGAGGAAATCCGGATCATTGGTCCCGCAATCGAGGCGGCACGCGCAGAGGGCATAGACGCCAGTGGCCCCTGGCCCGGCGACACCGTCTACATGCAGGCCCGCAAGGGCCGCTTCGATGTGGTCGTGGCCCAATATCACGATCAGGGCTTGATCCCCGTGAAATATTTAGGCCTCGAAAAGGGTGTGAACATCACGCTCGGCCTGCCGTTCGTCCGTACAAGCCCTGATCACGGTACGGCGTTCGACATTGCAGGCCAAGGCATCGCCGACACCGCCAGTCTCGAGACCGCGCTGGCTTACGCGCGACGGCTCGTCGCCGTGCAAATTAGGACCAAGGAAGGGGTAGTCTAATGGGCCTTCGCTTCATCTTCATGCTCACGCGCAACGATCGCACCGTCGAGGACGCTTCGGAACAACTGAAGACCGCGCTGAGCCTCGGCGTTCGTCATATTGGCTTCAAGGACATCGGGCTGCCGATCGACCGACTCAAAGTCCTCAATCAGGCTATCAAGGCAGACGGCGCGACCTCCTATCTTGAAGTCGTTTCACTCGACCAGCAGAGCGAGACCGTTTCAGCGAAGGCGGCGGTCGAAATCGGCGTTGACGTCTTGCTCGGCGGCACGCGTGTTGACGACGTCCTGCCGATCCTTGGCGGCACGGACATTCAATACTGCCCCTTCCCGGGTCGCATCACCGGTCACCCGAGCGTGCTCGAAGGGAGCATCGGGGAGATCGTCGAGAGCGCCAAGGCGCTCGCCTCGCGGGAGGGCGTGCATGGCCTCGACCTGCTCGCCTATCGCTCCAAGGAAGACGTCCCGGCCCTCATCAAAGCGGTGTGCGCGGCGGTGCCCAAGCCCGTCTATGTGGCCGGCTCGATCGATACGCCTGAGCGGATCGCCGCCCTGAAGGACGCGGGAGCCGCCGGCTTCACCGTCGGCACGGCCGCATTGGACGGCAAGTATCCAGCGGGCGACAAGGATGTCGGTCGTCAGCTCGGGGCCATCATTCGTGACGTGGCCGCGCTCAATCGACATCTCTCGCCGCTCCGCAAGAAGAACCTGGCCAGCTCGTTCGGGCAGCTCAAGGAGACCTGGTCTCCGAAGATCGCCGGTCAGATCAACGACATGCAGATCAAGCTCGCCAAATTCGCTGGCGAGTTCGCCTGGCGCTTTCACCGGAGCAGTGACGAACTGTTCCTGGTGCACAAGGGCCGCCTGCTGATGAAGTTCCGCGATCGGGATGAGATCATCGAGCAAGGCGAGTTCATCGTGGTCCCGCATGGGGTCGAACATTGCCCTGTCGCGCTGGACGACATCTGCGAGGTCGTGCTGCTCGAACCCGGCACAGCCCGGGATGCCGGCACCGCTCACGAGGTCGCAGGCTAGGCTGCCTGCCTTCGATCGAAATGTTTTGTTGCCGTCGGCCGGCCTTCCGGTCGGCCTCGTTGCCCCCGAGCGCGATTACTCGTCGCCGTCCTCCTCCACCACCAAAGAAAGCCTGTCGCCATGTCTCTTCTCGTCAAGCTCGACCTTGCCCCCACCGCCGAACCAAAGCACTCCAAGACCCTGCCGGGCCGCCTGGTTTCCGGCGATCCGTCCTACAAGACCTGGGAGCAGGACTCCTCCCGCGGCGGCTCGGTGAAAACAGGGGTCTGGGAGGCCACGCCTGGCGAGAACCGCTCGATCAAGGGCGAGACCCTCGAGTACTGCCACATCCTTTCCGGCGTGGTGGAGTTGACCGAGGAAGGCAAGGAGCCTCGCATTTTTCGCGCCGGCGACAGCTTTGTGATGAAACCCGGCTATGTCGGCGTCTGGAAGACGATCGAGCCGGTGCGCAAGATCTACGTGGTCGTTAGCACGCCGGCGGCCTGAAACTGCCTTCGGGCGCCGGAGCAAAATGGGCTTTCCCGCGCGAGCGCTGCCTTCTCGGCGGCGCTAGCGGCTCAATCACGTTCTGCCCCGAGGCATATTCCCAATTTGCGGCGCTCTTTATCTTCGCCGCTCAGTGCTCTTGCGCACTGCTGCGATTGCCTCGTCAACGGCGGCGCGATCGACGTCGATATGGGTGACCCAGCGCATCCGTCCACCCGGCCAAAAGCTCGCGGCGATGCCTGGCTCACGCAGCGAGTCGGATAGCCGGGTCGCCAACTCGGGCGCGAGCTCAACAAAGACCATGTTGGACTGCGGCGGTGTGACCGTCAGTCCCTCGATTCCCATAAGTCCGTCCGCGAGCGCCTTGGCGTTAGCGTGATCATCGAGCAGGCGATCGACGTGATGGTCGAGCGCGTACAGCCCCGCCGCTGCAATTATTCCGGCTTGCCGCATCCCGCCGCCGAGCATCTTGCGCCATCGGCGTGCACGCGCGATCAATCTGAGATCTCCGACTAGCACTGATCCAAGCGGCGCACCCAGTCCCTTTGAAAGGCATACGGACACGCTGTCGAAGCCTTCTGCCAAGGTTGCAACGTCAACGCCGAGTGCCGCGGCCGCGTTGAATAGCCGCGCACCGTCAAGGTGGGTGGCGAGCTTCCGCTCCCGTGCAAACTCGACGACCTCGGCCAAATGGTTTCGGGGCAGAACCCGCCCGCCGAACGTATTCTCGATCGTGACCAATCGGGTGACCGCGAAATGCGGATCGTCGGCCTTAACCGCGGCGTGAAGATCGTCCATGCGGATCGTGCCGTCGGCCCGGACCGGCAAAGGCTGCGGCTGAACGGAGCCGAGCACGGCCGCGCCTCCAGCTTCCCACAGATAGGTATGAGCTCCGCTTCCACAGAGATATTCCTCGCCGCGCTGACAATGGCTCATGATCGCAGCGAGATTGGACATGGTACCGGTCGGCAGCAGCAGTCCCGCTTCCTTGCCGAACAGCTCGGCAACGCGCGCCTCCAGCGCCTTGACCGTGAAATCGTCGCCGAGCACATCGTCGCCTACCTCGGCGGCCGCCATCGCCGCACGCATTTGCGGGGTAGGGCGGGTGACCGTATCGGAGCGGAAATCGAGGCGGATTGCACTGGACTGCATGATCGAGACCCTATCGGTTTGCCTGCTTCGGTGGTGCTAGCAAAAGAATAGGCGTCGGACTATCGATACGGCCTGACGGGTTATGGTCAGATGGGATCACCAATGCAGCAGTTAAACGTTCCTCGCACCCCGACTTTCCAAGCGAACATCTCTGCAAAACCGTAGCCGGGTATTGCCGATCAGCTTGCGTCGGGACGATCGCACTTGAGCAGCTTGTATCACTCAAGCGGTCAAAACCCCGAATATGTTGCGAAGTCATGGGTGATTTCAGCACATTCTATTGCGCGTACGATGCGATGAACAGTGATCGGAAACTTGCTTTCCGCATTTGGCAGCCGAGGTTCGTTGGAACATGTCGCCCCACGTCGAGCGCATTCACAGCGATGAGCGTCTCCCGGCCGAGGCCGACGTCGTCATTGTCGGCGGCGGCATCCTTGGCTGTACGGCCGCCTATTACCTGGCGAAGCGCGGTCTCTCTGTGGCGCTGATCGAGAAGGGCCACGTCGCCTGTGAACAATCGAGCCGAAACTGGGGTTGGTGCCGCCAGCAGAACCGCGACCGGCGCGAACTGCCACTCTCGGTGCTCTCCATGCGGCTGTGGGACGAACTCACGCGCGATATCAATCGGGACCTCGGATTTCGACGCTGCGGTCTCGTCTATGCGACCCATGACGAGGCTGTGCTCGCCGGCTGGGAAAAGTGGCGCGAGGTTGCCAGGGAGTACGACGTCGACACCCGCGTGCTGAGCCGGGCGGAGGTGGCCGAGCGCGTCCCCGAAGCGCGCGACAAATGGGTCGGCGGGACCTATTCGGAGCGGGACGGCAAGGCCGAACCTGCGCTCGCCGCGCCGGCTATTGCTGAGGGGGCCAGAGTTCTGGGCGCCACGATCCACCAGGGATGTGCCGCGCGGGCGCTCGACCTGGCCAATGGCAAGATTGCGGGCGTGCACACGGAGAAGGGCTACATCAGGACCAACGCGGTGCTTTGCGCAGCCGGCGCCTGGTCCTCGCGCTTCCTTCGGCCGCTCGGGGTCAGTTTCCCCCAAGCGAGCATACGGCAGACCGCGCTGCGTTCCACCCCGACAATCAATATCGGTGAGGCGGTCTCGACACCCTACTGCACGATCACGCGCCGACTGGATGGCAGCTACACGCTTGCGATCAGCGGCAAGGCGAACCTCGAAATCACGCCCCAGGCTATCCGGTATAGCCGGGAATTCATGCCGCAGTTCTTGCGTCGCCTGAAGAACGTCAGGCTCGGCATCGGCCAATCGTTCGTTTCAGGGCCGGATTCATTGCCCGCGCTGCTGACCAACGACGACCGGATCTTCGAAGAGAATCGCGTGCTGGACCCTCCGCCCTTGAAATGGCTGGTGAGCCAAGTGGTGGAGAGCGTCCGGAAAACCTTCCCCCAACTCGGCGAGATTAAGATCGACAGCGCCTGGGGCGGCTTCGTCGATTGCACGCCGGATGCAGTGCCCGTGGTGTCGCAGGTGGACGGGGTGAAGGGCCTCGTGCTCGCGGCCGGTTGCTCGGGTCACGGCTTCGGTCTGGGCCCGGGCCTCGGCTATCTCGCCGCACAACTTGTCGTAAACGATACGCCTTGCGTCGATCCCACACCGTTCCGGCTGTCGCGTCTGGTCGACGGCTCGAAGCTGGACATCTCCGCCATCTGAAGATGGAGCCGGAAGTCACCAGTTCCGAAGGAGCGTTTCCTCCCCAACTTGAGCCACTCCTTGGGAGTGGCTCTTTCTTTATCTTAGAAGGCGGTCTGGGCGATCGAGGGGTGTCAACGAAGACGTGGTTCAAGAGGCAGACGTCCGGTCCAGCGGAGGAACGATCGCGCCGGCGTTCATGATATCAGCCGGATCGAAGGCGGTCTTGATCCGGCGCATCGCCGCGATACGCCCGACATCACCGTAGCGTTCCAGAAGGTGCTTCTTGAAACGACCGACGCCGTGCTCCGCGCTGAAGGTGCCGCCGAGCGCGGCGGCCGTGTCGTAGAGTTGTAACGACAGGCTGCCCTCGATCCGTTTGGTGAACTCCAGCCGGTCGACATCAGGAGGAACGAGCACGTTATAGTGCAGATTACCGTCGCCGACATGGCCGTACACGGAGAGCTCAAGGTCGGCGTCATACGATCGCACCTGCGAGCCGGCCAGATCCAGGAAGCGCTGAATGGAGGAAAGCGGTACCGAGATATCGTGCTTGACCGATCCGTTTCGGCGCTTCTCGCCCTCGGGGATGGTCTCGCGGAGCCGCCACATCGCGGTCCGCTGCGATCCGCTCTGCGCCAGCAATGCGTCCTCGATCCATCCGGCCTCGATCGCCTCGGCGAGTACGGCTTCCATCAATTCGTCGAGATCGAGATGACGTGAGGAAGAGGCGAACTCGACGAGGACGGCGCCTGCTTGGCCCGCTCCAAGGGAGGGCCGGTCGGTCATTGCGTCGGTCGCAAGCGCGATGGATCGGGCCGCCATGAATTCGAAAGTGGTGAGCAGATCCGCGGACTCGCGACGGACCAGGGCGAGAAGTTCAGCGAGCGGCGCGCCTCGCGCGAGCTTCAGCCAGGCAGTCGCGCGGCGGGTCGGCAAGGGCGCCAGACGCAACACTGCGCCGGTGACGATGCCGAGAGTCCCCTCGCTTCCAACGAAGCACTGTTTGACATCGTAGCCGGTATTGTTCTTTCGCAGCTTGCGCATGTCGGAGACCACCGTGCCGTCCGAAAGCACTGCCTCGATTCCGAGCAGCAGATCACGCGTCATCCCGTACCTGACCACCGATAGCCCGCCGGCGTTCGTGCCGATGTTGCCGCCGATCCGGCAACTGCCTTCCGCGCCGAGGCTGAGCGGTAACAGAAGTCCGGCGGCCGCCGCGGCGTCTTGTACGTTCTTCAGAATGGCGCCGGCGTCCACAGAGATGCTCATTGAGACGGGATCGACTTCGCGAATCCTGTCCATCCGCTCGAGGCTCACGATAATCTGGCGTCCCGAGGCGTCCGGCGTCGCGCCGCCGCAGTAGCTGGTATTGCCGCCCTGCGGAACGATGCCGATGCCGTGGTGCGCCGCCAGCCGCACGATGTCGGCGACCTGCTTCGTCGTCGTTGGCTTCAGTACGGCAAACGTCGAGCCGGTGAAGAGCTGGCGTTGATCCGTTGTGTAGGCGGCAATCCGCTCGGGGTCTTCCACGATGCCTCCGCCCTCCACAAGGTCGCGAAAGGCCTGAAGGTGTACTGACTGGGACATGCTTCAGCTCCCGATTGACATCGGGTCATCTTTGCGCGTTTGCGCGGCATTGGCTGCCGTTGGGGAGGCATTTAGAAGAAACCAATGCCGAAATGCTACGATTGTCGGCAGCTTGAGCCGCTGTCGAACACTTTCTCGCGAGGCTTTGGGACTTGAGAGGAGTAGTCGATGATTCACGGGTAATCTATTGCGACCTGGTGCTTGAACTAGGGCGTCGCTTGCTCGCCAGGTCGCTACCCAAGATCGTGGTTTGCCCTGCGCTGAATGAAAAACGGTGCATATTTCAACGATGATTGACTGACACTCTCTCCGCCGCACTTATGGGGCGGAGAGAAAAGGCAGCCTACTTTCTTGTCATTGGATGATATTATCTCTGATCGGATCTCATTGGAGCTCAGTTCATTCTGTATCACGCGCCAGGTACCAGCCGCCCTTCGGAGCGGGCAATTGAGCGATTGTCTTGTCGGTGAGAGAGATTCGAATATAGGTCATGGAGAGAGTCCACGGCGCCAAAAAGGTTTTCAAACGGTGTTGGCGGATTGAGCAGTTGGAAGGTTTGGCTTTCGACGGAGCGCGACGCTGTGCGAGAAACACCTATAAACAAAGGGTTTCTCAAATCCTTGTCGTAGAGTGGCGTGGCTTTGGAAACTGCAGCGAAGAGGTAGGCTTGAACTCTTAATCAGCGGGTGCCAGGTTCGAGCCCTGGTGCGCCCACCATTTCAATGACTTAGCCAGCAAAGCCGTTTGAGCATCTAATTTTTCAAACGGCCATTTTCGACCGACGGCCCGCAGCGGCCGATAGAGGCTTGCGTCGCGCGACACCTCAGCACTTCTTGTGTGATTAAGAGCTGACTGCCATCAGCGCATGGCGAGATCCACGAGTGGCGCTCCGGCTTGTCCAACGATGGATCGGAGCGAGAGTTCAAGTTTTCAATTGGATAGGCGGCGGCGTGTGCACGACATGTGCACCGGGAGATCAAGAAAACTCTCACCACGGCTAACGTGAGCAGGCTTGCTGCGCATGCGCATGATCTGAATTTGAGAGGCCAGGAGGCGGTGAGTTCTTGCGCTGCAGTCTCGGCTGTTCGAGGCGGCGTGCGCGGCTCACGGGGACGGGATAGCCGAATCTTTCTTTCAGTGGCTTCAATCGGACATCGACCGCTGAGGCTGAATCAAACTTGACCATGATGGTCGGGAGGAGCCGGAGGCGGCACTGCCATTCTCGCCTGCCGGCGAAAGGCAGCAGCGCGCCTCACACTTGAACGCATCCATTTCCTTCGCGAGATCGTTCAACAGCTGACGCTGCTCATCGTGACTAATCGCACCGCTTGCTAATTTGCGATAGCGATCGCGATTCGACTGGCTGAAGAATCTTGACATTCCTGGTGCCGGCTTCCGCATCCTGATACTTTGGTGCGATCTGCTCATTGCAATCTTGCTCCATCGATCGAGGGATCTCGCGCGAACACTTTCATCATGTCCATTCTGTATCCGTTCAAAGCTCAGAGCACACAAACGAATTCTGTTGACGTTTCAATGCAAGGCGATTGCACGGTGCGCGATGGATTCTCGCGATTCGCAACGATGAGGAGGACGATTCGAACCGATGATGATGTTCTGCCGCCTACTTGAAGCGTCCCGTCCATCGAGCTTTCATTTGCTATCTTCCGATGAGACGACTGCAGTACAATCGGGCCGTTGCGCGACCAAGGGAAACTGACCCTCTTTAATCGGGTTTGCGAAGACTACTTAGCTACCTCCAAATATATTGATATCGAGCGGCATTTCTACTTCCGGCCGAGCGTCTGGCTCGATCCGGACCTGTCGTCCTGGACGGGCGGAGTTGGCCTGCAACCTGGCCGGTCTACATTTGGCCTTCTTCGGGTTTTTCGACCTTTTCTTGCGGCCATGGACGGTCCGGCAGACGTCCTCCAGCTGGCGCCGTTCGGTAGACGTTGGCGGACATAAACTGATCGCCGGCGATGGCCACGCGGTGACGTTCTTTGATCTTGCCGGCGGTCGGCCGATGGATCGCGAGCCTTTAGCAAGAACAACTGCTTAGGATCGGGATAGCGAGGCTATCCTGCGGCGGCGCGCTTGTGGAACGTCGGCCAATTCGTCACCGCCAGTTGCCAATCCGTTGTGTCGACCGGGCAGCCATGGGGAATGACGGCTTGGCCGAAGGTCTAATCCGATATTGCACGAACAAGCAAGAAAGCAAATTCAATTGACATTTTGCTGCAGCAATTATGCTATGAAACGATGGATATCGAACTCGCCAGAACTTTCATCGAGATCGTGTCAACCGGTAGCTTCATCAAAGCTGCCGACCGTTTGCATGTCGCGCAGACCACGGTCAGCGCACGTGTGCGTCTCCTCGAGCAGCAGCTTGGGCGGCCGCTGTTCGTTAGAAACAAGGGCGGTGCGAGCCTCACCCCGGCTGGCGAACAGTTCCTCCGTTTCGCGCCGAGTTTCGTGCAATTGTGGCAGCGCGCAAAACAGCAAGTGGCGGTGCCGGAAGGACACAGCGCTGTCTTGACGATTGGAAGCGAAGTCAGCTTATGGCGGCCGCTTTTAATCGAGTGGGTCAGGACGTTGAGGCAATCACACCCAGACATTGCGCTTCGCGTTCACGTCGACGTTCCTCAGGATTTGATTACGCACGTTGCTGCCGGGCTTGTAGATATCGCGATCATGTACGCTCCCCAACATCGACCAGGGTTGGAAGTCGATCTGGTCATGGAGGAAGAACTTGTTCTCGTGACAACCGATCTCGCGAAGTATCATGAGAACGATCCTCGGTATGTTCACGTCGAATGGGGTTCTGAGTTCGCTCTTCATCATGCGGTGAGCTTTCCGGAAACCGTGCCGAGTCTCGTAACAAATCTCGGTCCGCTTGCGCTGAGCTATATCCTCCTGGAGGGAGGTTCAGGATACTTCCGAATGCATGCGGTTCAGTCATATCTTGCCGAGGGCGCACTTCACCTAGTTCCTGGCGCGCCTCGGTTCTCATTCCCCGTCTACGCCACACACGCGACAAACGTCGACGCCTCAGCGTTGGAGGCGGCACTCGTCGCGCTGCGCAAGGCTGCAAGCGTCGGGAAGTAGCTCGACCTGCAATCGCGTCAGCATTGGCGAGGCGCTAATGGCGACGGTCGCCAAGACCGTCACCATGCATCGATACGCTGTGTCGCCGATCAGGTCGGCGGTGATAGTCCGCTCGCTCGCACTTCAAGCACCGCGAGGCTTCGTTCCCTACCACGCTCAGTCCAATGAATTGTCTGCCCAGGTCCGAGTCCAATGAGGGCGATGCCAAGCGGACTTAGAACCGAGATGCAATGAATGGTTCTGGTTTCGTCCGGAAGAACGAGACGACCGCGACGAAGATGTGAGGTTCCATGCTCGACGCACTTCACCTCGCATCCGAGTCTGACGGCTGAACTCCATGCGGCGGTGTCTGAAATCAGATCGGCGCGATCAATCTCCTCTCGAAGAAGGCAATCGGTATCGACGCTCCTCGTTGGCAAGTCTCGAAGCAGCCTGAGCAGCTTTTGTCGGTCCATTTTCGTTAGAACTATGGACGGTCGGTCAGGACGTCTCTTTCCAGCGTTGGCCATGGTACTCGTCTCCCGGAGAGGAGCACCTTCCCATCGGCCGCCTTCGACGACAAACGAGTTTATTTGCCCGTTCGGTGCAATGAAAACGCTGGGCTAAGCGACGCAGATCTAATGCGGCAGCGTGGCGAAAGTCGCAGCGATAAGAGCCACTAAGCGCGCTGTGCAATAGTCGCGGGGCAACGTTCAAGCCCGTATCTCGTCGCGTTTTCAATCCGCGGAGATCGGAAGGTGTCTAAGTACGAAGGTACGAAGCATTTCGCGACAAAACGGCGCGGACCAACGGAGTATCTTGATTTCGCGGACCGTCGCGCCAAGTATGTTGGCATGATTATCATCGCGCTCGATCAACAATACTCCGTCGAGGGCCACCAGCAAATTGGCAGGTGACCCGGGTAGCCTTAAGGCTGTCCGGGCATAACTAATTTTGCAGCAATCTTTCCTGCTCTGTCACGAAGTGCGCAGCACGCGCTGCGCGCTCGTTTGATATGAGCATGTCGGCGAAGGTGCGCCGCAATACGAAGCGTGGTCAACTGGCGACCGGCAACCTGCTGCACTATCGAGCTAATACCGAAGGAGTTCAAGCGATGACAGAGGCGAGAGAGATCGGGCGGGTGTACATGAACGCCGCGAGCGATGTAGTTGCAACCATTGCAGAGCATAGTCGCAAAACCGTGCAACTGGCCGGCAACAACACGTTGCAGTCATTTGCATATCTCGCCCGCCTTGCAGGCGCCAGAACCGGCATGGAAGCGATCGAGGTTTCAGACGCGTATTATCGAAATCAGATAGGTGCGCTGGGGCAGCACGCGAACAATCTGATCGACCTAACCCGGAGGATGCGAAGCATATGTCTAGCCCCCTCCGAGCGCCAAGGGGCGGACAAAGGCGTCTTACCGGCTCGTGAAAACTGAGGGGTATTGCGCGATGTCAAGCATCCAATTCGATTCCACCGAGCAATTGCCCTCGATCTTCATAGCGCGACGAGACCATGCGCGCCTTGAACGGTTAGCCGATGATGCCGTGAAGGAACGTCATCCGGTTGGCAGATTCCTGATGTCAGAGATTCGTCGGGCCGTCGTGTTCGATACGAACCAGGTACCGGATGGTACTGTCCGTCTCAACGAGTGGGTGACCTACAGGGTCGATGGTGGTCGGCAGTCCGAAAGCAAAATCCTGGTGTGCCCGCCAGATCTTAGAAACGGGCTGATGGAACTATCGGTCCTCTCGCCGCTTGGTGCCGCCCTTCTCGGAATGAGAGTTGGGCAGCGTATGAAGTTCTTCAGTATCGAGGGCGGGCTTCATTCCGTCATTGTCGAAGGCGTCCTGGCACCGGCGGGAGCACCCCTGTTGTTTCCGGCAAAATCCCGCCCCAGCTCCGGTCGGGCTTCCACTAGCTCTCCGGGATCCGATGACGACGGCCCTCAGGCGGCTTAGGAGCGGATGTGTTCGCAGAGAGCTGGATCGCTCGATAAGACTTGAGGAGTGGGAAATGCAGCGCGACAGAGTAGCTGAGATGAGACCGCCGATTGCCATTGATGCTGATCATTTCGCCAGACTATCGGCGCTCTCGTCGACGGCTAGCGGGCCGATGGCCGAAGTATGCGAATATCTTCGGGAGGAACTCGAGCGAGCGCATGTCCTGCCGGCAGATAAATTCCGTCCCGATATCGTCACTTTCGGCAGTAAAGTGAAATTTCGGGATGAACAGACCGGAAAGGTTCAAGAAGTAGTTCTAGTTTATCCACCTGGTGCCGATATTGCATGCCGACGTGTATCGGTGCTAACGCCGGTTGGCGTCGCACTTCTGGGACTTTCGGTCAATCAGACGATTTCGTTCCGCACCAGGACCGGCGAAAGGCGCGAGCTAACCGTGCTCAAGGTCGGCCGCGAAGACTAGTCGGGCGCCGAAGAGAAAACGTGGACGCGACGGGTGCCGTCGCGCCCACTTTGATCCAATCAGTCGTTGCTGGGCTGCGGTTGGCTATACCTAATCCGACCGATATCTATCGTGTCGCGGATTCGCATCGTGGTCGATCTCCCAAAGGGTCCACACGAGGGCAATGCCCAGGCAGACAATAATTGCCAAAAGTAGCAATGTCAGTTGGGGCGCTGTGAGCGCGGGGGTGCCCATTGCATGCTTGGCGAAAGTTTCGAGCGGCAGAGGCATTGCATCCGTTGTGATAGTCCGCGTTCGGCGTCCCCATGGAGCCTCCTGAGTTGTCGTCCATTATGCGAGTCTTGCAAACGAAAAATGTTGTCAGTTCTCATCGACGAGATTGTTAGGTGCAACGCCCGGCAAGTCGTGCGTCCACGGTCGTTTAGATTGAAGAATTCTCGCCCCATTTTCCTTCGGTCAATCGGCATCAACCGATGATGGTTTTCGTTTGTCGAATGTTGGTCGACGTGCAGGGTGACCTCAGCGTGATCCGCGCACCAGGAGCGAGAGAAATGCCGACCGACCATACCCTCGAGGAACCATTGCGGTGCCGTCGACGTTCCGAGCTTCAACGTATGTCGAACCAAGGACTCTGATGTACAGAAGGATTCTCCTGGCTTTTGATCGATCACCGGAAGGCCGCGACGCACTCGTTCATGCCCAGAATGTGGCGGCCGCGTGCGGTTCGATAGTTCATCCCGTTGCGATCGTTGAATCGCCCGAGCGAATGCTCACCGTCGAGGCGGGGGCATCGTCCTTCGTGAATCAGGGAGTTGAGACCCAGGCAGTGCTCGACGAGGCTGTGAGGCAGCTCACGGGCACCGGATGCGCGGCAGCAGGCAAGCTGCACTACGGGAAGCCGGCGGAGCAGATAATGCTCGCCGCCGTTGAGACAGGCGCGGATCTGATTATCGTCGGTCGCCGAGATCACGGAGCGCTCGCCCGCTACTTCAATGGCCTGGCAGATGGGTCGACCTTGTCTCCACTGCCATGCAGCGTGCTTGTAGTGGCGAAGTCTGAGCGCACGCAAGCAGCTTAACGCCCATGAGGCGCAGACGAGGCTACCGGGCGCGCAGCCTCTTTTGTCGAACCCCGCTGCGCCACCAATCCTTCCTGGTCTGACGGCGGCTGATGATGCTCGCCTGAATCGAGTTCGCAGCAGTGTGACTGTGCGGCAAAAGTCCGCAGCTGCCTTGGGATCCCGTCTTTAGACCGTACATGAGAGCGATGATGTTTAATCGAGTTTCCAAGCATTCTCCTCGCAGCCCGGGGTATCGACAAATCCGCTCGTGAACCGGGCGTGCGCCGCATCGCGTGCTCGCGCCCGGAGGTCCGAAGCCCCCAAATCTGGTCCCGCATTGAAGCAGGGGCCTCGTCTTGCGGTCGCAACCCCTTGCCGCAGGAAATCCATTCGCCAACCACGCATTCAGCGCGGTCGCGGAGAAGGTCAACAGGTTTGGTTGTCCGCCGAGATAGGAGAGATTAGTCGTGACAAGAGAAATTGAGACCCGAGAACAGCGCGAGAGACGGGAACTGGATGAGGAATTGGACAGGCAGCTGGAACAAACATTTCCCGCGAGCGATCCGCCGAAAATCACGCGCTCTGCTCCAGCTAGGGGAGGCAGGTAGGGCAGAACGGTCCGGCCCGCGGGGCTTCTGCGACCGCGGATCATGGACGCCCTGACGGGTCTTTCCCCATACTCTCCCCGCAGACAATACGGGCGCGCGGGCGCTGCGATTAGGTGTTTTTATATCCGCGGCGCGAACTTGGCCTTGATCCATCGAGAGCGCGAGAAAATGTTGCTAATCACGAGATAGTCAAGTCTCGCATCGCGCTCGGTTACCGGCCGATGCGAGGCTAAGGCGCTCCGGAGGTGCTCCGGCCGAGCAAGATTTCCCTAAGAACGACGGCATCGTTGTGAGCAGCATCATGCGCTGCGAAAACGAGCGTAATACGCCCCCGTTGGGCAAGGGCGCGTAGCTCGTCAAGCCGCTCGCGGTGCTGGCGCATCTCTTCCGAGTAGCGGCGGCGGAACTCGGTCCAACGATCGGGATTGTGTCCGAACCACTTTCGCAGCCCGGTGCTAGGCGCGATGTCCTTGGCCCAAAGGTCGATCGCCGCGTCCACTTTCCTGACGCCGCGGGGCCAAAGACGGTCTACCAGAATTCGCGTGCCGTCACCGGAGTGGACTTCATCGTATGCGCGCTTCAATTTGATGTTCTCCGCGATAATCTTGCGTCCCATTGATGCCTCTCCCTTCTCTCGACCGGTTCGTTCTATTCGGAGCGACGCTCTAATCCGTTCCGATTCTACTCGACGATCGTGTGGCCGTATCCGCCCGTGCAGTCTTGCTGACGACGTTGATCGGCTCGCCGGAGTCCCTGGTCGAATTCCGCACGCTGTTTCCCGAAATGGCGATCGAGATGAATAGCGCCCCGAGGACCACCCACACCGTCAACCCGCCGATCCCATCCTCTGCCCAGGGCGCTGCCGATGAGGGACGGCCATGCGACGGCAACAGATCGATCAAGGGACCAGCCAGCACGATTGCCTCCGACGGAGACCATTGCTCGCTCTTCGATCGTGAAATCGTCGCAGCAAAGCTCTGTATTGCTTGAGCCTTTGGCAGGCTCGTTAGGCAAGCCGCCTCTTGCCAGGGATCGACGTCTTGGCGTGCGAGTAGTGACAAGACGCTCAAGTTGCTCTGATCTGTCTCGCATATCGAGGCAAACAGGAAGGCGTCGTATTGAGAGTCGAGACCGCACAGCCCGGCCATGATATCCTCCCATGACCTCATTGCTTCATCGGCGCTGCGGCGTCCTACGCGCCGTCGGCGGATTTTGATTGAACATCACAAGATTGATCGGTGCTTCATTCGCAACTTGGGCACACGGGCGCCCTGCCGTGTATCGCCCGGGGCGCCATGCGACTTCGCGGAAAAGCGAGTAATCTTGGGTGGATCGCTTGCCGGAAATGTACCCTCCAGCTCATCGTTCAGTCGACGATCGATCTCTCTCTTCTCCCACTGTGCAAAAGACTCTCTGGCGGTCACGACAATCTCCCTTCGTTTCTGCATGTGCCGCGCGACACGAAAGACCTGCTGGCCCCACGTGGGCTATGCGGCGATGGCTTCAAGCTGCTCGACCTGTTTGCGGTGTAGCAGCAGCAAGTAAATGAGCTTCGCATTCAGTTTGGAGTCGAATATGTCCACGACAGCATCCTCGATCATGTCGGCCAGCATGGCCTGATTGCGGCTTGCAAATCTGATCCGGCTTCGGAGACTGCAATCGATATTGGGAATGGCGTCCGCCGCCTTTGCGCGAAGCATGCCGGTCCCGCCTCTCGCGGCAATCTCCTTTCTGAGCAGGATGCAAATCGCTCCTTGGCCCATTTCGGCCTCTAAAGCCAGGTCTGCAAGATGGGTGCAGGCCGCACGACCGATCGCTGCGTATGCGGTCAGGCCGATGTGTTCGCCGTCAAGCAGATGCTTGAGAAAGCGCAGTATCTCCTCTTTGGACCAATAGCCAAAGTAGCTGGAGCCGAGCGCATTTGCCTTGAGAGGAGAGGGCGCAAACTGCCGGATTGTGACGTCCGCGTTCGTTTGTTGGGGTACCCGGGCTTTCCGCATGATGTCGTTTCCCTGCGAGAACGAGAAGGATCTGCAGTCCTTGGCTCATTGGGCCATCGATGTCTTGGGCTGCCGCGCACCAGTACCGGCTATTCGGTCGAGTTCGACAAGCGAAAAGTAGTGCAAGTTTGCATCAAGAATGTTGTTGGCTCGTGGGAGCGCGACGGGTGCGCTTGCGCCAAGCTCCTGTCGCGCTTCCTTGCGACCGCGCAGCGTAGAGTCGAGCGGCTATGACCGCCGAAGTCAGGCCGCGCGTGTTGCAGAACGCTCTCGCTCGATGCGTTCGGTGACGTCGCGGGCCATGGCGACCGAGCCAAGCACGTCGCCGTCGACACCCTTCACGAGGGCAAAGGTCATCTCGACGTAGAGCTTGCGTCCGCTCTTATGCAGGGCTCGCGTCAAAGTCGGACGACCTTGTAGCTTCAATACGCCGGTTGACATAGCTGCGTCGAACCCCCGCCAATGCGGAGCGCGCAGATGCTCTGGAATGATCAGATCGAGACGTTGGCCGAGCGCCTCTTCCGAGGGGAAGCCGAACATGGCCACCGAAGCGCGATTCCATCGCGCGATCTCACCCGATCGGTCTGCGTAGATGACGGCGTCGGCAATTTGATCGAGAATTATCTCAGACAAGAGGTCGTTTTCCATGGAGCCCTCTAGTAAACGATATCCTCTGGCCATGGTGGGGCGTTCCGTCGTCAACTCTCGCGGGGCGCCGAAGTTCACGTTGCAGCGCTTGAACCGTCGAGTACATCGGAAACGACGCTCAAGCGTAAGAGTCGCAGAAGGCTAGATCAATTTTCTTGATCATGACGCGCAATGTTTTTCGCTTGCGGATAGCAAGCGGTGAGCGAAAATAGCGAGGTTCGACCCGCCAGGAGTCCGCCATGAATACGCCCGACGACCATCCGATTGCACTTCCTCCAGTCATGCTTTCAGAAGCGGATCGAGACAGGCTATACGCCATCGCTATCTCCGCGCTGACGAACAGCCGTATGGCGTCGTCCGCATCGAACGTACTACGGGAGATATCTCGGGCGAGAATCGTCCCTGATGACGAGCTCCCAGAGAACGTCGTAGCAGTCAACTCGCATGTGGACGTGCGCGATAATGTTACCGGCACGACAAGGCAGGTCGTCCTCGTCATGCCCCACGAAACGTCGGAACAACCGAACGCGGTTTCGGTATTGAGTCCCCTGGGAGCAGCCTTGATCGGACTATCGGAAGGCCACTCGGTCGATTGGTGTTCAGCAAGCGGCGAGCCGAGCAGCGTGACGGTCCTCCGGTCGACAGCGAGTTCGGCAAAATCGCCAGCCCATGACGACCGGCATGTATCGCGCGGTCAGTCCCGTTCATGAAGGATTGGGTCCCATGTGGTACAATTTTCACGGCCGCGCACGACGTCCGCGCTGTCGAGGTCGAGTTTCACATCCGATTGAACGGCGCTTCGTTCCGGCCGAGCTCGCGGTGCTCGGCCGGTTCTCTTCGGCCAGTTCTGATATCATTGCCCCTCGCGCCGGCTAGAATGGATCGCCGCGACGAGCAACGATCCTCTGTGCTCGTTGTCTGCCTCGAAGGTCAGGAGAACTTCTCGGCAAACTGCTTTGCCAGAGCGTCGGCAGTGGCATCGGCGATTTGATAGATGTGATGCTTCATCTCTTCCCAGGTTTGAGCCTCGGCATCGTACTGATGATCGGTCAATTGCTGGATCTGCTGGATGTGATGACTACCGTGGGCCTGGAGCAGGCCGTTCACTGTATCCTTCTGCAGATATGGGTTTGCCTTGCTCAGAAAGTTTGCAATCTCCTCAGCGTTCGACGTCAGAGACTGAGTTGCCGCGCCTTGCCTGGTGGCGTCGCCTGCGACCGTCGCTGCAAGATAGGCCTTTACGGCACCATAGTGCCCCGCAAGGAGCTTGAAGAAGGCGTCCTTGGCCGCTGCGCCGTAGAATGGCTCTACGGTCGCGGCGATGGATTGAGCGTTGGCAACGGCTTGTCGTTCTGCCGTTTTTGCGATCGCTCCCTGTTTTTCGATCGTCGCGAGCGAGACGGCTCTTACCCAGAAAATGTGGCCGATCCAAAGATCGCGGAGCGTGGCCGCCGTCTCGGAAGTCTTGTCGGTGCGAGCGTTTCCCTTGTTTGGGCGCGAGCGCCTGGCGGCGGCGAACGCGCTGTTGGAGAGAGGCAGAAGACCGGCAATAGCGGCGCCGACGGTGAGAAGCTCACGACGATGGGCAAGCTGCCGTACTACGTCTCGCGACATCAAAACCTCCTTGGGCGGACCTGAGCCGCTTTGTTGTGTGCTTGAGAGAACTGTATTCATCTGTGGTTGAGCGACGCAAACGAAATTCGTTGCCAGTTCAATGCAAGTTCGATGCAGGTGGATGTTCGACCGACAGCGTCGGATCCCTTGTCGCTTCGTCGCATGTCACACCTTCGAGCATTCTCGAGTTGTGCGTTGGTGCCGCACGAAATCCCGCAGCAACAAAACTGATATCAAGTGTTGATACATTTCGTTTGTCAAACTTGATCCCGGACATACGTTGATGACGGCTTAATCGTGCAGATCGTTGCGCCGAACGGCGTGCTGCTGAGGAATGCCGAGATGATGCGAACTTCCGCAAGTTTTCTTTTCGAAACGCTTCGGCTGGCCTTCGATGGTCGGTGGCGTCGACACCGTCCTGAAGGCTCAATGGCTATCGGCCATCTTTGCGCCAGCAGCTTGAGCGTATCGATGAAGGTGCCGGCCGCTCGCGCCGTCTATTGGGCCAAGATTGCCAGATGCTCGGCGGTCAGGCGTGTCGCTGCTGGCCGCGCACGTAAGTACGGAAAGGAAACCCGCAATGTATAAGAAAATCCTGTTGGCTTTCGACGGCTCGCCCTGTGGCCGCGAGGCACTGGCGCAGGCGGAGACGTTGGCGTCAAGGTGCGGTGCGACGGTTCATCTTCTGGCGATCGTCGACGCTGCCGAAAGCATGCTCATCGGCGAAGCGATGACTTATATCCCGCAAAATCAGCAGTTTGTGATGCAGAAGGTGCTCGAAGAGGGCGTCAAGCGTTTCCAGCGCGCTGGATGCATAGCGACCAGCGAGATCCGGCATGGGAGGCCGGCCGAACAGATAGTGCTTTGTGCCCGCGAAATAGGCGCCAAGTTGATTGTTGTGGGCCATCGAGATCAAGGGGCCCTTGCGCGCTGGTTGAACGGATCGGTGGGCGAGTCGATCTTGCATCAGCCGCCCTGCAGCGTTCTCATCGCCAAAAAGCCCCAGCGGACGGCGAGCAGCGTCGCGTCGATACCGCAATCGAAGGCGAGGAGGGGAGCATGAGCTCCGTGTTCAGAATCTCCCGTCTGTCGGCGCTCCTGCTGTTTGCCGCTGCCGTCGCGATGCCGTCGGGCGAGGTTCTTGCAAAGGAGATCGTCTTGGGAGCGTCGGTACAACTGACGGGACCCGTCGCCAATACCGGCCGCTACTACCGCGACGCTTATCAGCTCGCGGTCGATCGCATTAATGCCGCGGGGGGCGTCAGGATCGGAAACGATTCATACAAGCTCACGCTCAAGCTGTACGACAATCAGTCCGACGTGAACTTGAGTGTGCGTCAGTACACGCAGTTGGTTTCGCAGGACAAGGTCGACTTCCTGCTGGGGCCGTTTGCGAGCAATTTCGCGCTGGCGGATTCGGCCGTCTCCGAAAAATACCGAGTTCCAATGGTGCAGGGGGGCGGCGCGTCCGACCAGATCTTCTCGCGCGGCTTCAAGTTCATCTTCGGGACGCTGGCGCCGGCCAGCAACTATTTTGGCTCGACGATCGAGATGTTGAAGGGGCTCGATCCTGCGCCCAAATCGGTCGCGCTGCTGTACGCGGACGATGCCTTCGACGTTTCGGTGGCGGAGGGGACTCGACCGAAATTAAAGAAGGCGGGTCTGACGTTGGTCATGGACGAGCGATACAGCACGAACGCCACGGACTTCAGTTCACTTCTGTCGCAGATCAAAAGCAAGAACATCGATGCGGTGCTGGTCGCTGGTCATGAGACCGAGATCCTGAATTTCGTGCGACAGGCGAAGAGTCTGGCGGTCGCTCCAAAGATGTATTCCTTCACTGTGGGCGTTCCCAGCGAGGATTTCCGCAAGGCGCTGGGCACGGATGCCGATTACGCCTTCGGCATGACAGCCTGGCTGCCTTCGGCAGACCTGAAGGACCGCTGGTTTGGCGATGCCGCGCAGTTCGCGGCCGTCTACAAGGCGAAGTTCGGCTACGACCCCGATTATCATGCAGCCTCCGGCGTCGCCGACGTGGAAGTCCTGGTGCAGGCCGCGGAAATGGCAGGCTCGACGGATCCCGCGAAGGTGCGCGACGCGCTCTCGAAAGTGAAGTTCGACAGCCTGTACGGTCCGGTTGAATTCAATGAGAGCGGCCAGATCGATCTGCCCCAGACGGTCATTCAAGTTCAGGGTGGCCGCTTGGTCGCGATTTACGGCGGCAATGGCAAGATCGCGCCGCCGAAATATCCCATGCCGGCCTGGGACGTGCGCTAGGCAGACTACGAACGGGCCTTCGGCTGAGAAGAGGAAGATGTGGGCCTGCTCGCGCAAGTTCTTGTCAACGGAATGCTCCTGGGCGGTCTGTACGCCGTGATGGCGCTCGGTCTGGCCCTGGTCTGGGGCGTCCTCAATATCGTCAACCTTGCGCATGGCGCGTTCATCATGCTTGGCGGCTATTTGTCCTGGTACCTCTACACTTATGCCGGCATCGACCCGTTTCTGGGGCTGCCGCTGACTGCTGTGGTGATGTTTGCGGTGGGATACGGCGTGCAGCGAGGCCTTTTGAACCTGATCGTCAGGGCCCCGATGTTCAACACTCTGCTGGTGACCTTCGGAATCGAGGTCGTGCTCACCTACTTGGCTCAGTTGGCGTTTTCAGCCGACTTTCGCACCATCAACCCGTCCTATGTCGGCGACAGCATCGCCTTGGGAACGGTGGTACTGCCGGTGTCGCGTCTTCTGGCGTTCGGCATTGCAATCCTGCTGACTGTCAGCATGTGGCTCTTCTTGCTGCGCACACGACTCGGACGTGCGATCCGCGCCACCGCGCAAAATCTGGTCGCGGCCCGGCTCTACGGCGTCGAGCCCCGGCACCTCTACGCCATGACGTTTGGAATCGGGATTGCGCTGGCTGGCGCCGCCGGAGGCCTCTACGGAACGGTGTCGCAAATCAACCCCTATATCGGCGCGGCGCTGACGGCCAAATCCTTTGCCATCTCGATCATCGGCGGACTGGACAATCCGCTCGGTGTGATCGTCGGCGGCTTGTTCCTGGGAATCCTGGAGTCCCTGACCGCACTCTATATCGGATCGACCTTCTCCGACGTGGCAAGCTTCGGCGTGCTGGTGTTGGTGCTGATCGTTCGCCCCAACGGTCTGCTCGGGAAAGCGGCATGAAGGCGGCACGCACCATGCTACTTCTGGCCGCGATTGCCGTCCTGGCAGCGGTGCCGTGGTTCGGTTCGGACGTGCTCATCCAATTTGGCATCAATGCCCTGCTTTTGGCCGTTCTGGCGCAAGGCTGGAACGTCATCGGGGGCTATGCGGGCTATGCCTCCTTCGGAAATTCAGTCTTTTACGGGCTCGGTAGCTACGGCGTGGCCATCGCGATGGCGCAGTGGCAATTGCCTTTCGGGGGCGGCCTCTTGTTCGGCGCGGCGCTTGCGGCTGTGTTTGCGGTGCTCATTGGAATTCCGGTGCTGCGGCTGAGGGGGCACTACTTCGCGATCGCGACGCTGGCGCTCGCCCAGGTCATGGCCGCGATCGTCTCCAACGTGAAACTGGCCGGGCGGAACGTCGGACTCGTCTTGCCGCCCCTCAACAACGACCCGCTGTTTTACGAGTTGTCGCTGCTGCTGCTCGTGCTCGCGACGCTGACCGTTTACTGGCTGACGCGCAGCCGCTTCGGCTTTGGATTGATCGCCATCCGCGAAAATGAGGAAGGCGCGGCGGTGATGGGTGTCAATACGACCCTCTACAAAACCGTGGCTTTTGCCATCTCGGGTGTATTCAGCGCGCTGGCGGGCGGCATTCACGCCTACTGGGTGACGTTCATCGACCCGGAAAGCGCATTCGATATCGGCCTGAACGTCAAGATGATCATCATGGCGGTATTTGGCGGGCCCGGGACGGTTTTCGGCCCCGTCGTCGGGGCTCTTTCGCTTTCGGCGCTCTCAGAGCTTCTGTCGAGCGAGATCACGAGTCTCGCGGGCCTGTTCTTCGGCGTTGTCGTCGTCGTTGCGGTCGTCGTGATGCCGCGCGGCCTGGCCGACGTGCTGCGGCGCTTTCGCTGCATGGGCTGGCGTTACTTCGCCGAAAATATTCGGAGCCATCAGCTATGACGGCGATGCTCGAAATCAGCCACGTCACCCGGCGCTTTGAGGGCCTGGTCGCCGTCGACGACGTCAGCTTCATGCTGCTGCGTGGCGAGATCCTCGGCCTGATCGGTCCGAACGGTGCAGGCAAATCAACGCTGGTCAGCCTGATAGGCGGAACGCTGGCTCCCAGCTCCGGCGACATCCTCTTCGAAGGAAGGTCCATTGTCCACTTGCCTGCATATCGCCGTGCGAGACTGGGCATAGGCCGCACCTTCCAGATCATGCGTCCCTTTCCCGGTTTATCGGTCCTGGACAACGTCGCCGTGGGCGCACTGTTCGGACGGGGAGGCGGACAGGCCCAAATGGCGAAAGCCCGCGAGCAGGCCCGCGCTCAGCTGGAGTTCGTCGGACTGGCCAGAAATATCGATCAGCGCGCCGACGAATTGGGGGGGGCCGGCCGCAAGCGGCTCGAGCTGGCGAAGGCGTTGGCAATGAAGCCGAAGGTTCTTCTGTGCGATGAAGTCATGGCGGGTCTCAATCAGGTCGAGATTGAAGACGTGATCGAAGTGATCCGCAAGGTTCGCAATGAGGGGATCAGCGTCCTCGTCATCGAGCACGTCATCAAGGCCATCAGGAGTCTGTCGGATCGGCTACTGGTGCTGAATCATGGCGTGAAGATCGCCGAGGGCGATCCGGGCCGCGTCCTGTCAAACCAAACGGTCGTCGAGGCCTATCTCGGCAAGAGGCGGGCATGAAACCGGACCCGGCAGCCAAAGTGGTCCCGCTGCTTGCCGTGCGCGGAGTAAGTGCGGGCTACGGCGGAATGCCGGTCTTGCAGGACGTAACCCTGAAGATCTATGCGGCCGAGGTCGTGGCGCTGGTCGGCAGCAACGGGGCGGGCAAGACCACTCTGCTGCGCGCGCTGTCGCGCGTGCTTCCCTGCCAGGGCAGCATGACCTTGAATTCCCGGGATCTCTTGCCGATGACGTCTGACGGTGCCTTTAGAGCCGGCCTCGTACAGGTTCCTGAAGGTCGTCAGCTCTTCGACCGCATGACCGTACGGGACAATCTGTTGATGGGCGCGTTCGTACGCGAGGACAAGTCTGGAATAAGCCGAGACCTGAACAGAATGTACTCTCTATTTCCGCGCCTGGCGGAGCGCCGGCGTCAGCTTGCCGGCAGCTTGTCGGGAGGCGAACAGCAAATGTGCGCGATGGCCCGCGGATTGATGGCCGCTCCGATCCTCTTGATGATCGACGAGATGAGCTTGGGGCTGGCACCGGTAGTCGTGGAGCAGTTGATCGATGCGCTGGTGGCGATCCGCAGCG
This sequence comes from Bradyrhizobium sp. 195, assembly GCF_023101665.1. Taxonomy (NCBI): domain Bacteria; kingdom Pseudomonadati; phylum Pseudomonadota; class Alphaproteobacteria; order Hyphomicrobiales; family Nitrobacteraceae; genus Bradyrhizobium; species Bradyrhizobium sp. 195. The sequence continues at coordinate 194,769 of NZ_CP082162.1, forward strand.
ATGGCGTGACAGTTCTGTTGGTCGAACAGGACGTCAATCTTGCTCTGTCGGTTGCCGACCGAGGTTACGTCATGGAAAGCGGACATATCGCCCGCAGCGGGTCCGCCAAGCAGCTCATCGACGATCCAGAAGTCCGACGTGCGTATCTCGGGCTTTGAGACCTCGGCCCGCGACGGCGCGGAGGAAGGACAGTTTCGTGCCATCCGGAAAGGAGAGGACGTTGAAATGCCGGTTTTGCCCAAACCGCAATTCGAGCACACTGTCATCAAGCATGACACAATCGCTAAACTGAAATCGCTGCAACGGAGCAACGACGGCTGCAACGTGCACGGTAGCGCTGAAACGGTGATCTGCGACTTCCTCGACGCAGTCGGCTACGAAGAGATCGCACGCGAATTTCGGAAGGTCCACGAGATGTATCCGGTGGTGGTTCCCAGATACTCGAGGCCTTCCTGGCGATCTTAGGCGAGTGACACGGGCGGCGGGCCCAAAGGCTCGCTTGGTCTGAAGCGGACATGACGCTCCGCTGCCGGCGAAGAGGCTGGTTCCGCTCCTTTGGCCCAAGTCTTCAATCGCCAGAGAGCCACATGTGACATCGCGCCATGCAAATGGACCGTGGACCGCAACGTCTCTGATGTCGGCCTGGAAGAAGGACACGAATTCCAACGATCAAGAATCATGCATCTAAGCTGCAATTAAAATCGATTGCCGCTCGGGCGCTCTGATGGAAGATAGATGCAACCACTTGCTTTGAAGGTCGTGAGGCAAGCAGGTCTAGCGTTCCAAGCTTGATCGGAATTGGCGATAACAACCATGTCGACAGTCGGTGACGCGCACGATGGGGGGCAGGGACACCCAGGCGGCTGGCGTCGCTATCTCTATTCGACTAACCACAAGGATATCGGCACGATGTACTTCGTGCTCGCCATATGTGCCGGTTTTATCGGCGGAACCTTCTCGGTTTTGATTCGGATGGAATTGCAGCTTCCCGGCCTGCAGATTTTCACAGACCCCCATATCTACAACGTATTCGTGACAGGCCACGGCCTGATCATGATCTTCTTCACGCTCATGCCTGCGATGATGGGCGGATTCGGCAACTGGATGGTGCCGCTCATGATCGGAGCGCCGGACATGGCGTTTCCGCGCATGAACAACATTTCATTCTGGTTGCTGCCGGCGTCGTTTCTTCTGCTCATCATTTCGATGTTCGTCGAGGGCGCGCCTGGATCAGACGGCGCCGGCACCGGGTGGACGCTCTACGCCCCGTTGTCGACCGCCGGTCATCCGGGACCGGCAGTCGATTTCGTGATCCTGTCGATGCATCTCGCGGGTGCGTCGTCGATACTCGGCTCGATCAACTTCATCACGACGATCTTCAATATGCGAGCGCCCGGCATGACAATGCATAAGATGCCGCTGTTCGTCTGGTCGGTCCTCGTCACGGCCTTCCTGCTGCTGCTGTCTCTTCCTGTACTGGCGGGCGCCATTACCATGCTTCTCACCGACCGTAATTTCGGAACGACGTTCTTTGCGCCCGAAGGCGGCGGAGACCCGATCCTGTATCAGCATCTGTTCTGGTTCTTCGGTCATCCCGAGGTCTACATCATGATCCTGCCGGGTTTTGGCATCGTGAGCCATGTTGTTTCCACGTTCAGCCGCAAGCCGATCTTCGGCTATCTCGGGATGGTCTATGCGCTGCTTGCGATTGGGGTCATCGGATTCCTCGTCTGGGCCCATCATATGTACACCGTCGGCATGTCCAGCAGCGCGCAGGCGTATTTCGCCTTGGCCAGCATGGTTATCGCTGTGCCGACGGGCATTAAGATCTTTTCCTGGATAGCGACGATGTGGGGTGGATCGATAACCTTTAGGACGCCCATGCTGTGGGCAATCGGATTCATCTTCGTGTTCACGATCGGAGGAGTTACCGGCGTTGTCCTTGCCAATCCAGGCATCGATCGATCGCTGCAGGACACCTACTACGTCGTTGCGCATTTCCATTACGTCCTGTCGCTTGGCGCCGTGTTCGCAATTTTTGCAGGCTGGTATTATTGGTTTCCGAAGATGACCGGATACATGTTTTCGGAAACCCTCGGCAAACTGCACTTCTGGCTGACGTTTGTCGGCGTCAACATTGCGTTTTTCCCTATGCATTTTCTCGGATTGTCGGGAATGCCGCGACGAATAGCAGACTATCCGGACGCATTCGGCGGCATGAATCAGATTGCCTCCATCGGATCCTATTTCTCCGCCGCCGGTCTGATCACGTTCTTCGTAACCATAGTGTATGCCTTCGTCCGGAAAGAGAGGGCAGCCAGCAACCCGTGGGGACCTGGCGCGACTACGCTAGAGTGGACGCTTTCGTCTCCGCCACCGTTCCACCAATTCCAAGTATTGCCTCGGATTTCGGGAGATCAGTAGGGACCCTGCGCACGTTGGCGCGAAGAAGCAGGCGGCTCAGATCGCCGCGAAAGCAAGAGGCATGACAGGACGAAGAGCGCTCTTCATCGATGGAGCCAATCTGGATCGGACGGCCAGAAACCTTGGCTTCGAGATCGACTACAAAAGATTGTTGCTGGAATTCGAAAAATCCGGGAGCATTGTCCGTTCTTACTTCTACTTGGCGGTAAGAGAAAGCGCGGCCGGCGACGTTCAGCGTCTCACTGACTGGCTCGAGGTCAATCGGTTCACCGTTCGTACGAAGTTGATCAGGCGCCATGAGGATGAGGGTAGGAGGTCGAGGCGCAGCATTGGTATAGGCCTCGCCATTGACGCGCTCGAGATCGCTCCGCAACTGGATGAACTGTTCCTTTTTCTCTGGCGACGGCGATTTTCGTGCCCTCGTCGAAGCGGTTCAGCGTTTGGGGGGCAGAGTCACGGTCGTGTCGAGTCTACAGACCACACCGGCGATGGCGTCCGAAGAGCTGAGACGGCAAGCAGACGCGTTCCTCGAGTTGGCAACGCTAAGGAATTCAATCCAGAGATAGACGCGGTGGACGAATGGCGAGAGTTAGCAGCGCAAACTCGATGCAATATCCAAGTCATTTTCGGGGCTTTGAAATGCCCCCGCTGGTGACCCGCGAGTGCGGCGGAAATCGGCGTAAAGGTAAAGGTCTGCGTGAATTGCACTCCACGCGATGCGCGAGAGTGGCGAGATACAAGCGGCGCTTGAATAGATCTTGCGGGACCGCAATCGCCGATCGAGCCGCGGCGCCGCGCACGGGCACGGGATAGGCTGCAGCTTTATAGAAAGGCGGGGCATGGCGTGGGTGACCGGCCTAATGCTCCCACACAAAGCCTGGTGTACGGGACGTTATAACCGTCTACGTCAGCTCGCTTTGCGGATCGCGATCCCCTTGGAGTTGATACGACCCATCAAATCTTTCCAAGACTTGACGAAAGACTGAGCGCCGTCGTTCTGCAGCTTGGCAGCGAGTACGTCGATATCGATGCCGGCCTTCAGGAATTTGGCGAGAACCCTCTCGCAGTCTCCTCCGTCAGGATCGAGGGCCGTGTCGACCTCGCCGTGGTCTTCAAAGGCCTTGAGGGTAGCGTCCGGTATCGTATTGATCGTGAAAGGTGCCGCGAGTGCTTTGATGTAGAGGATATCGGAGGCGTGCGGATCTTTGGTGCCGGTGCTGGCCCATAGCAGGCGCTGAGGTAGTGCGCCGGCGTTGGCGGCGCGCAGGAAGCGCGGGGAGGCCAACAACTCTCGATAAGCCTTGTAGGTCCGCTGAGCGACGGCTATGCCGAGCCGGGTTGTCAGCGCGCCCGGAACCTTGCCGGCGACTGCGACATCCCAGCGGCTGACGAAGAGCGAGGCAACCGAGGCCACTGCCGGATTCAGCCCCGCCGCGATGCGCCGCTCGACGCCGCGCAGGTAGGACTCGGCAGCCGCGACGTATTGCTCGCGCGAAAAAAGCAGCGTGACGTTGATGGGAACGCCGGCAAAGATAGCCGCCTCGATGGCAGGCAGCCCTTCCGCAGTGCCGGGAATCTTAATGAACAGGTTGGGCTTGCCGCCACGCCGGTGAAGCTCGAGCGCCGCCTCGACGGTTTTGTCGCTGTCATGAGCTAAGGCGGGCGAGACTTCCAGCGACACCCAGCCGTCGATCCCATTTGTCCGCGCGAAAACAGGTTGAAACAACTCGGCGGCGCGGGTCAAATCTGCCAGAGCCAGATCGAAAAAAAGATCCTCAGCCGATTTTGTCGGCAACGCTTGCCGCGAAATGTCGACGTCATAGGTTGTGCTGTTGTTGATCGCATGGTTGAAGATTGCGGGGTTCGATGTCAGACCCGACACCGAGAGCTCGTCGATGTAATGTTGCAGAGTGCCATCGTTGAGCAAATCGCGAGTGATGTTGTCGAGCCACAAGCTTTGACCGAAATCGTAAGCGTTCTTGTCGGATTCATCGCGCTACCTCCCTGTTGAATGCGACGGGCATAGACGCGGCGCGAGGCGACGGATGTGCTCCGGTCGTCTGGCGACGGGATTGGATGACGCCGCTGTTCACACCGAAGCATCTCAGATATCCAAAGACCGCGGTTAACGTCGCGCCGTTAGTGTTGTCTCTTGTCCGCCTTTGACAAGCGATAAATATTGCGCGTCAACCTCAGAAAAGATGATAAGTGCGGATGGACTTGCATCCTTCGATAGCAGCTCTAGCGGCCACTGTTTAATACGGCGTTTCGGTCGGCGGACAGAGCGGCGGCACAACAAAATAGTCAATACCATGTCTCTGAAACTCGTTCATCAGTTGGCACCCGATCAGCAAAGTCAGTGCATGCAAGGCAATTGCAACAGCCCCGACTGGTGGCTGCTCAAGAGCGCAGGCGTAGCCGGCAGGAAGTACGATCAGGCGCTGTGCGCCACGGGTAACCGCTACGGCGACCGGCGACTGTCGGCCGTCATGAGGGCACGATACGACTATCTGACCTCTGTCCGACGGAAGGGGTCCGCCATATCGTCGTGGCCGCTGCGACTGCTGAAAAACATCAGCGCCATCAGCCCGCAACCGACTAACAGGGAGAAGAATGTTCCGAGGCCAAGGGCTATCCAGCCATGCTTTCCGATTTCCACACCGGTGGTCGCTCCCCACGTGATAAGAGCTCCAGCGCCGGTGAGCAACAATATGGCTGTTAGAATGGTCAACAGAGCGATTTCTGCGCCTTTAGTCTTCCTCATATCCTGCTCCCGTTGTTCCGAGGTTTGCGTTGGGCTGCAAGTTTGATGCGGCCGGACTGATCCGTGGCATTTACGAGGAAACACCGTGACTCTAAGCCGCGCTCGTATGATGGGTCCAGCGTCGCCGATGGACCGACCTATCTGGCTGTCATCCGAAACCGACATAACGGTTAGATCTCTTTTGCGCCTGCCGGGTGACTCGAAGTCGATCGGCTGACGCTTTTCGGCTCCGAAATTGAACATAATGAGGCGGTCGTCCGACTTGGCGGAATCTCACCAGTTCGCGGCGACCAGAACGCGATCGACGAGGAAGGCGAGCCCAGCGACCAGCACGAGCGCGGAGAGCGCCGTCACCGCCCGCCGCTCCCACGCGGCTCGCCGAAACCAGATGAGAACCGGCAGGAAAGCGGCAATCACCGCTGCCTGGCCGGCTTCAACGCCGAGGTTGAACGACACGAGCCCGCCTGCCAGGGCGGCCGGGAGCAGATCGAGATCGAGCAACGCGCCGGCAAAGCCGAAGCCATGCACGAGGCCAAACGCGAAGCCCACGGCCCAGCGCCACGACGCCGTGCGTTTGAGGAAAATGTTTTCGACCGCGACGTAGACGATCGACAGCGCGATCACCGGCTCGACGATCCAATTAGGCGGTGACGTCGCGCCCAGTACCGCCACGGCCAAGGTGATGCTGTGCGCCACCGTGAAGGCTGTGATGACGGCGAACAAGGATCCGATTCCTCCGCCGCCCAGGACGAGGGCCAGCACGAACAGGAGGTGATCAACTCCCGTCAGGATGTGCTCGATGCCGAGCCGAAAGAAGGCGAAGACGCCGCTCCCGGCATTAACCTCGGGCGCCGGGCTCCCGCTCGGTGTCGCGACGACGAGGCGAGCCTCGCGCCGGTCGCGTTCAAGGGTGTATTGCTGCACGCTCCCCAGGGCTTCGGCGTGGACAAGCGTGTGGTAGTCGCTGCCGAGGACGTCGGACAGGTCGTCGCGCAGTACAAGTTCGCGCGGCGTACCAGGGCAGGCGTAGTCGATGATAACTACGGCATTGGCGCGGTCGGGCGTGGGCGGCGTGACTGTTCCGGGCACCGGCTCGCATCGCAACCCATTCGCGGAAATGCCGATTTTGCGCGCGACCAAATCGGCCAGCGTGGCGTAGTCTCCACGGGGGGCCAGCCGCACCCCGGCGGCCTTGCCGCTGGCCGCTGCGAGCGCATCGGGGCCGAGGGTGAGGCTGTATCGGACGGTTCCGCCGTGCAGGCTCATGGTGGCATAGCCCATCGAGCCGGCGATGTGCCCTTGCGCTGGTCCGAGCAGTAGCAGCAGCGCGAGAGCAGCCCACGGCGCCGCGCGGCGGAGAGAGGCAGGAGGCGTCATCGCGCGGCCACTTCAGTCATGACCTCGGCCCATTCGCCGCCGACGAAGCGGGACATGAGGTAGAGCCGCGGATTGCCATCGATGCGCATGTACTGGAGGTACCCTTCGGGGTTGAACTCGCCGAAGCGGGCGCTGAGAACCGGCTCGCCGTCCCCTCCGTAGAGCTTCACGGAGAGCTGCGGCGGGTCGAGGCCGAACGGCGCCGGGTCGCTCCCCGCCAGCTCCGCCGCCTCGATCTCGCGGACAGGCCCGGAATTGTGCATGATCTCGACGGCCTTGCTCACCCGGAGCCCGGCGGTGCCGATGTTGACGCCATCAGACGTCGCCCACGCCGTCTCCCCCGCGCGGAGCAGGGTAACGCGGCGCGTGCCGCGGCTCAACTCCACCCGCGTGACCTCTTCCGGCGCGCGCTTAAGCACGCCTTTGGCCTCGAACCGCACGAGCTGGCGCTGCACCGGCATGGCGCCGCTCACCACCATCGCCGCGAGGTAGATGAGCGCGAGCGCCGCGAGGACGGGGTGCAACAAGTGCCTCATCGGCGCCGCCACCAAACGACACAGCCGAGCGCGATCACCAGGAGCGGCATTGCAAAGACGACCAGGAAGAACACCGCATTTGACTGCCGCCCGGTCAACACGATGAGGGGGGGCACGGGAACGCGCGCGGCGACGGCCGCCGTGCGCTCTTCACGTGCCAGCCAGCGGACCGCCGAGAGCAAAAGGTCACTGTTTGCCATATAGGGAAAGAACGAGTTGCTGGCGAAGTCGCTGTCGCCGACGATGATGGCGCGCATGGGTTCAGAGTTGCCGTCGAGGCGCCCTTCCACGGCGACGCCCAACACGCGCGGGCCGGGGACCGGGGGCGCTGCCGCGTCCTTATCACTCGCCGCGTCAGGCTCGACCGCGTGTGACCCCACCGGTTTGACCGGGCGCGTGTAGCTGTCCCGGCTGCTGAGCAGCAGCGGGGTGACGCGGAGGTCGCCCGCCGTCGACAGCATCGTGATGGGCCGGATGCCGGGGTAGAAGGTGAGCGAGACCGAGCGCGTGACCGGGTGAGGGTCGTAGCCCGTGACCGCCACGATCTCGGGGTTGGTCGAGTAGTGGCTCAAGGGATCGACGACGACCTCCTGCTCCGGGCGGACGCCGAGCTCGGCGACGAGCCGGGCGAGCCCGGGTTCGAGCACGAAACCCAGGTCCAGCAGGAGAAGGGCCGACCCGCCGCGCCGCAGATAGGTGCGCAAGGCCGCGCTTTCAGCCGGCAGGAACGTGGTCCGCGGATTAGCCGCGACGAGGAGGGTGCACCCAGTCGGCACGTCACCCTCGGTGGCGAGGATGAGCTTCCGCGCCTCATAACCCTGCGCTTCAAGCGCGCGGCGTAGCCGCCCCGCGCCGTGGCCCGGCATCTCCACCACCTGCGAGCTGGCATCGTCGTGGCTGTGGCCAGCGCCGCTTTCCAGGTGCGTGTGGTACTCGAAGTTGTCCATCGGCAGCTCGCCGTGGCCCTCGAGGAAGCAGGCCGTAATCGCGCGCCCGCGCAATACGCGCTGGATACCTATCGCGATCTCCGTCTCGTCCGTGCCTTGCACCAGCACTCGACGTCCCTCCGCCTCCACGACCGCGGCATTGTAGATCTGGATTGCCTTCTCGCGCGCGAGTCTGGGGTCCCGGTCCGGATCGACCGCGACGACTTTGAGCAGCGGGTTGCGCCGGGCCATGATCGCAAGGAGGTCGCGCGCGCGCCGCCCCGCGGCATCCTGCGACCGATAAAAGTAGGTGACGGTTACCTCGCGCGAGACCTCGTCAATCGCCCGCATGGCCGCCCCCGAGGGCGTATAGACCTTCTCGCGAGTCAGGTCGAAATGCACGTCATGCAGATGCAGCGCGACATTGGCCAGCACCGCGGCGCCGAGCGCGATCAGGATGACTCCGGCCGAGTAGGCCCGCCCCCGCCAGCCCGCGAGCCCGGTCTGCAGCGGCAGCCTCAGCCCGGTCGCGAACAGCACCAGGACGGCGGCGAGCCAGCCACCAGCCCAGAGCAATGCGTTCCAGTCGAGCTCGGGGTGCTCCATGGCGTCAGCGCCGGGCCAGCCCCCGCACGGCGAGGAACAGCCCGAGGAGGGTCACCGCGAAGAAGAAGCCGAAATCGGAAGCGTACATGGCGCCGAGGGCAAAAGGCTGGAAGCGCGCCAGCAGCGACAACCCGAGCACCCAATTGTCGATCGGCGACGGCAGCAACGCGGCCCAGGCGTCAATCGCCCACAGCATCCCGAACACGCCGAGCGAAACGACCGCGGCCACGACCTGGTTTGCGGTGAGCGCGGAAACGGCAAGACCGATCGAGACCAGGGCGCCGGCGAGCAGGGTGAGGCCGAGGTAGCCGCTGTAGATCGGGCCCCAATCGGGAGTGCTGAACCGCGCCAATATCCCTGAATACACCAAAGTGAGCGCGACCATCGCGAGCAGCATGCCCATCGAGGCTGCGAACTTGGCCAGCACGATGTCGCTCTCGCGCACCGGCGCCGTCAGTAGCAGCTCGAGGGTGCCGCCCCGGCGTTCCTCGGCGAACTGCCGCATGGTAACGAGCGGCACGAACAGGACGAGCTGCACGGCCGCCTGAAAGAAGACGCTCACCAGCGTTGCCTGCTTGGTGGCGATGAGTGTGACGGCGAAGCCGTAGCCGTTGAGCACAAGGAAGACGGCGATGACGGCGTAAGCGATCGGCGAGACGAACAGCGCGCGCAACTCCTTGGAAACCAGGGCGAGGAACGGCGTCACTGGAGTGCTCGGCTCGCCGTTAGCCGGAGGAACAGCTCCTCCAGGTCTGAAGCCGTCTCGACCGTCTCGACACTGGGGATGCCGGCGAGGCAAAGGGTCGCGGCGACGTGCGGCGCTGCGCCGGCCTCCGACACCTCCACCCGCCAGCCGGCGAGGCCGCCCTCCGGCTCCTCCCGGGTCACGCCGCCGATCCCCGCCAGGCCGGACAACGCCGCCGCGACCTCGTCCGCCCGGTCGGCTCGGGCGCGGACGCGAAGCGAAGTGCCGCGCCCCGCGCCGGCGAGCTGGTGGACGGTGAGCAGCCGCCCGTCGAGCAGGATCGCGACCCGATCGGCGACGCGTTCCATCTCGGCAAGGACGTGCGAGGTGACAAGGACCGCGCTGTCGCGGGCCAGGGTCCGCAGCAGCCCGCGCAGCTCGATGACCTGACGCGGGTCAAGGCCGTTGGTCGGCTCGTCGAGCACCAACAGCTTGGGTTCGTTCAGCACGGCCTGGGCGATTGATACGCGCTGCCGATAGCCGCGCGACAGCCGGCCAATCACGACGTCGCCGACCGGCTCGAGCGCGAGCCGCGCGCGGGCGGACTCGATGCCTCGGCGCAACGCACCTCCCCGCAAGCCCCGCAACCGGCCCATGAAGTGGAGAAATTCGTCCACCCGCATATGGCCGTAGAGCGGGGCGTTCTCCGGCACGTAGCCGATCCGCGCGCGCGCCTGGTGTCCGTCGCGGACTACATCGAAGCCGTCGATGCGGACAGTTCCTTCGCTCGGCCTCAGATAGCCGGTGATGACGCGCAGGATGGTGGTCTTACCCGAGCCGTTGGGACCGAGCAGGCCCACCACTTCCCGCTGCTTCACCTCGAACGAGACGCCGTCCACTGCCTGGCGGCGGCCATAACGTTTGCCCAGCCGTTCGACGGAGGCGACGGCGATGCCGTGCCGCGAGCTTTCAGCCGGCGCAATGCCAAGCCCCGCTGGGGCTCGGCGCGGCCGATCGGTCAGGTGCAGGTCCAATGTCGGCGTCGAGCCAGTCAATCGTAGAATTCCGGCGCCTTCTTCATCGCCTTGAATGCGTCCGGGTCGTGGGCGGTGAAGAAATTTGCCTTCTGCGTCGCCATCTCCCGCCTGATCCACTCGAAGGCCGAGTAGAATCCCGATGTCGAATAGACCAACGGGGTGCTCGGCGGTATATTCTGCTCGACGTTCTCCCGGAAATAGACGTTGTCTCCGGTGAGGATGGTGAGGCCGGTGTTCTTCAGCCGGACCGTCATCATCTGGCTGCCCGGCGTGTGGGCAACCCAGCGCTTCACGACGAGCGTGCCATCTCCAAACAGGTCCTGATCGCCTTCGAGCTGCAACATCTTCACCGCGTTTGCGCTTGGTGTCATGTTTCCGCGCAGCGGCAGGACGTCGCCGAGAACGTAATTGGAGCCGGTGCCGGGCTCCGGCCAGAAGAAGTTCTGAATCTCGCTCTTTTGCACGACGAGCGTCGACTTCGGGAACTTGGCCACGTTGCCGCCATGGTCGAGGTGGAGGTGGCTCACCACGACGTAGGTGATATCGTCGGGCGTGAGATCGATTTTCTTCAGCTGTGTATCGATCGCGACATCTGGCGTGTTGACCGGCTTCAACCCGGTGAACGCGGCACCCCAGTAGCCTGGGTCGGTGATAATCTTGTCGTTGTTACCCGTATCGAAGAGAACATTCCCTTTCGGATGTTTGATCACGTAAAAACCGACCGGAACCTGGATCGCCGGCTCCATGGGTGCGCCGTTCACCAAAAATCCTTTGCCGAGAGTCAACGCGCCGGAACTGAACGCGTAGAGCTTAAGCTCTTGGGCGCTTAGTGCCGTACTCGACAATACGCTCCCGAGAAGAGCGACCATTGCCGTCAAATATCTGCGGGTCATTCTTTGCCTCCCTCGTCGCGAATTTTGTTATGTTTTGCTTCTGTGCAAAGCCGCAGAGGCGCCGGCAGGATGCACTTAAGTTCAACACGCCGCAGTAGACCTGTCAATAATTCTGGACGGTGTCTCGGTTCACCCGACGGTACTGCGGCGGCGGTGGTCAGGATTGGCCGAGGCTCGTTGCGTGAGTGGATGGCTGGGGTAGGAGGGCATTCCTGCTGGAAACCAATGTTCAACCGCAGCAGGCCAAATATGGAATTTCAGTAGACTTATAGCTCTCCTGGGGCGCTCAATTTCCAAATGTCACGTGTCGTAATTCCAATGCCCGCTATGGTCCAATACCCAATCCTTCAAACATTCCGGTAAGAGCGTCAGCCGGGATCTGTCCACGCCTTCAACGAAGCGTCCCATCCCTAAGTCAATCCACAGCGAACGTCACTTCGCAAGCGCAAAACCAAGTGCTCATTTCGACCAGCGCCCAAGTTGCGGACCGAGCGCACCGCCATCGCCGAAACCAAGGCCAGGAGGCGCGTCTTGCGCTCGCGGACGACCTCGGCGAGCGCAACCGCCAGCTTGCGGACCTGCAGCAGATGCTCGCCACAACAATGCGAAGCTTGCCGAAGCGCAGATGATGCGCAGGGAACGCGAGCTTGAGGAGTCGGTGGCGCTGCGATACCTCGCGCTAGGGCCGCGACCTCGCGACATGCTCCATCGACAAGGAAAGCGTGAACGGCTGGCTAGTACGCGAAGGACAGGCCATGGCCTTTCGACGCTACTCCGAAGCCTACGTCGCAGAGGAAGAGCAGGCACGTTGGCGCGTAGGCTCGGGCCGGAGCTTTTATCCCACCCTGGGATTGGAGGCATCGATCATTTCGGGGACCTTGTCCGTTCCAATCGATGCGCAGCCGACAAAATGGGCAGCGTCGTCGAACCGGGTTTCGTCGGCTCGCGAATGGCGGCCAAGAGGGCTGGCAACACGCGACAATTATAGTAGCGTTGTTGCAAGAAGAAGCGCACGGCGACTGAAGCCGGGCGCGACACAAAGAACAGGGAGGACTTTCAATGCAGTTTCTCAAGGCAGCGGTTGCGGCCGGGCTTGTAGTTGCGACCTTTACGGGCACCTCGCTTGCGCAGACCAAGCCGTCGGAGCTCAAAATCGGCATCACGACGTTCCTGTCGGGCCCTGCGTCAGTCTTCGGAGTGCCGGCGAAGGCCGCGGCGGAGATGATCGCGGAGGACCTCAACAAGAAGGGCGGCATCGGCGGCGTGCCGGTCAAGCTCTCCTTCATCGACGAGGGCGCGGGCGGCGAAGCGCTCGTCTCGAATTACCGACGCGTGGTGCAGGATGAAAAGGTCGATGCCACGTTTGCTTCGATCTCGTCGGGCAGCTGCACCCAGTTGGTGCCGGTCGCCGAAGACCTCAAAGTCATGAATTTCATGTGGGACTGCGGTGCGGCCTCCATCCTCGAAACCAAGAAGTACCGCTACAATTTCCGGACTCAGGCGAACGGCACGCCGGAAATGCTGGCCGTGCTCCTTTACCTGCTCAAGACCAAGCCCGACTTTAAGACGATCGCGGTGGTCAATCAGGATTATGCATGGGGCCGGGAGAGCTGGGAGATCTTTTCGACCGCGCTCAAGGCGATGAAGCCGGACGTGCAAGTCGTCGCGGAGCTCTTCCCGAAGTTCGGCGCACCGGACTACTCCACTGAGGTTTCCCGCCTGTTGGCACTGCGGCCGGATGTGGTTCTGACCACGTCTTGGGGCGGAGATCTCGACACGCTGGTCCGCCAGGCCGGTCAGCGCGGCCTGTTGCAGCAGTCGACCTTCGTGCTCGGGATCGGCGAATCATCGATCCAGCGGTTGGGCAAGGACTTGCCTGAAGGCCTGATCGTCGGCGCGCGCGGAGACCACTGGTTCCTGCATCCCGAGAAGAAGAACGACGCGGCCTTCAAGGCGTTCAATGAAGCCTTCAAGGCGAAGACCGGTGCATGGCCGATCTACCCGGTCTATCACATGGCGCAGGCATTCAAGGCCCTGCAGACGGCCTACGACAAGGCGATCAAGTCCAACGGCGGCAACTGGCCCACGCGCGAACAGGTCGTCGACGCGACGGCGGGCACCGAGTTCGCCACCGGCTTCGGCCGTCCGATTACGCTGCGGCCCGAGGACAACCAGGGTCTCGAGGCTCAGCTGGTCGGCGTCACCAAGTCCGTTCCAGGGTACGACTTCAAGCTGCTCGACAACATTATGATCTTCGATCCGAAGATGATCACCAACCCGGCTGGCGTACGGTCGGTTGAGTGGCTCAAGACGCTCAAGCCGGACTTCGTCAAGATGGACGTGCCGACCTTCAAAGCTCAGTAACGGCACGCCCGACTGATCCCCGTCCTCCGAGCCTCGTCCCGGAGGACGGACCTTTTCCGAAGGCCATCATGAACTCGACACTCGCTATCTTGGCTATCCTCGATGGGATCAGCTACGCCGCATTGGTGTTCTTGGTCTCGGTCGGGCTCAGCCTGATCTTCGGCGTGCTGCGCGTGGTCAACGTCGCGCACGGTTCGTTGTACGCGTTCGGCGCCTACCTGGCTGCGACGTTCAGCCTTGCAATCGCGCCGATCTCGCCTTGGCTCACCTATCCCGCGCTGCTGGCCGCCTCTATCGTGATCGGCTTCGTGTGCGGCGGTTTCATCGAACGGTTTCTGCTGCGACCGCTCTCCGGACAGGAGGACGTCCTCCAGCTTCTGATCACTTTCGCCGCCTTCATGATCATGGACAACCTGCAGCGTCTGATCTGGGGCGTGCAGCCCATCTTCGCCGCGGAGCCATTGAGACTACTTCCCAACGTTGCCGTGTTCGGCGTCAGCTACACGTCGTACCAGGTCATTCTGCTGCCCGGCGTCGCATTGGCGACGCTATTCGGGCTCCGCTACTTCCTGCGCAGGACGCTATCGGGAGCGGTGATCCTTGCGGTCACGGAGGACCGCGAAGCTTCGACGGCTATCGGGATTGACGCAAAACGCGTATATTTCGTTACCTTCGTCATCGGCGCGAGTCTGGCCGCGTTGGGAGGAGCGCTGGCTTCGCCGACCACCTCGCTGGTCCCCGGTATGGGCGCCGATATGATCGTGCTTTCCTTTGCCGTCGCTGCGACCGCGGGTCTCGGCCAGATCGAGGGCACCGCGCTCACCGCGCTGATGATCGGCCTGACCCGTGCCTTCGTGATCTATCTCCAGCCGGAATTCGAAGTTCTCGTTCCCTATCTGCTGATGGTGCTGGTGCTTCTGGTGCGTCCGTTCGGCCTGTTCGGCGCCGTGCAGGTAAGGAAAATATGATGAGCGGTCGCATCAAGCCGGTCACCACGATCGCGATCATCTTCTTTCTGGTCAGCGCCGTCGCGCCCCTTTTTGTATCGAGCTGGGCGACCTTGTTCGCGTTGATCCTCGCGAAGGGCATCGTCGTTCTCGGTATCATTCTTCTGCTGCGGGCGGGGCAGGTGTCTTTCGGACATGCAATGTTCTTCGCTACCGGGGCGTATACCGCGGCGTTCTGGGGCAAGTACGTCGGTGGCGGCGACATCGTGCTCTTCATCGCGCTGGGCGGCATAACCTCCGCCGTCTTCGGCCTCTTCGTCGGGCTCTTCGTCGTGCGCTACCGGGAAATCTTTTTCGGAATGCTGAATCTGGCGTTTTCGATGGTGCTGTGGTCGCTGCTGGAGAAGATGTTTCATTACACCAACGGCGCTGACGGCATCCGGGTCCCTCGTCCGGCCCTGTTGGGGCTGTCGTTTACGCCCGAAACCTTCCAGTACGTCATTCTTTACGTGAGCCTCTTGATCGCGGTCGTTGCGTTCTACGGCGTGCAACGCTATCTCGATAGCCCGCTCGGACACATGCTGCGTGCCATCAAATCGAACGAGACCCGGCTCGAGTACCTCGGAACGTCCGCACGGCGCGTGCTTCTTATAGGCTACGTGATCTCGGCTTTTCTCGGCGGCATCGGCGGCACGCTGGTGGCGATCATCCAGCAGATCGCCACGCCCGAGTTCGGGTTCTGGACGAAGTCGGGCGAGTTCGTCTTTATCGCGATCCTCGGCGGCAGCGCCCACGCCCTCGGAGCGTTCGCCGGCGCGGCGATGTTCGAGTGCGTGCGCTTCTATGCGGCGGCCCACCTGGCCGACACCTGGCAGCTGATCCTCGGCGTGGTCTTGATCGTCATCATTCTCTACGCGCCTAACGGACTGATAGGTCTCAGGCAGCGCTACGGCCAGGCGAAGCAGGGAGGACATTGATGGCCAACGTCCTCCTTTCCGCGAAGGGCATCAAGATCCGGTTTGGTGGCGTCGTCGCCGCCGACGGTATCGATCTGGACGTACTCCAAGGCGAGAACCTCGCGATTATCGGACCGAACGGCGCCGGAAAGACCACCTTCCTCAACATCTCGACGGGTTATCTGCGGCCGCAGGCCGGAAGCATCACCTTCCTAGGCCAGGAAATCACGGCGCAGCTCCCGCGCACGATCACCAAGCTCGGCATCGCGCGGGCCTTTCAGATACCGCAGCTTTTTCTCGATCAGACTGTGATGGAGAACATGCTGATCGCCGCGGCCTCGCGGCTGGGAAGCCCTTCCGGCTTCACAGCTCTTTCCGCCCTGCCTGAGCTGCCTGAAATGGAGCGCCTTCTGGATCTCGTCGGCGTCAAGTTGTATGCGTCTCGCAAGGCGAGGGAGCTTGCCGAGGGACAACGCAAGCTGGTCGACATCGCTCTGGCGCTCGCGCTGAAGCCCAGACTGCTGCTGATGGACGAGCCCACCTCGGGCGTCGCCTCCGCCGAAAAGCTGGAGATCATGGACATCCTGACGTCCGCGCTCGCCAAGGAGGAGGTGACTTCGGTCTTCGTCGAGCACGACATGGACATGGTGGAGCGCTACGCCCACCGAGTCGCGGTGTGGAACGTCGGAAAGATCCAAAAGGTCGGCACGCCGGCGGAGGTTCTGGCCGATCCCAAGGTCCGCGAACAGGTGATCGGCATATGACGGCGATGCTGGACTTCGAGGACGTCAACGTCGCGATCGCCGATGCGCCGGTGCTGCGCAGCGTCAGCTTCTCGCTGCCGCCGGGCGCGACCGCCGCGCTCATCGGGCGAAACGGCGCCGGCAAAACCACGACGGTACGGACCATCATGGGCTTCACGAAGGCGAGCGGCACCATGCGCCTGGGCGGTCAGGACCTGGGACATGTTCCTCCACACCGCCGGCCCTTCTTAGGCATCGGCTACGCCCCCGAGGACCGTCGTCTCTTCTCGGCCTTTACGGTCGAAGAAAACATTCTTTTGCCCGGTCGCGTCGCGAAACTTAGCGCGGACGAGGCGCGCCGGCGGCTGGATCGAGCCTACTCCGTCCTGCCGGAGCTCAAGGAACTGGCGAGTCGCCCGGCGGGCTCCGTCTCGGGCGGCCAAGGCAAGATGGTTGCCCTCGGGCGCGCCCTGATGCTAGGCACCCGCCTCGTCATTCTGGACGAGCCGTTCCAGGGCCTCGCCCCTGTGCTGGCGCAGAGGTACGCCGAGGCGCTGCGTCGGCTTCGTTCGCAGGATCAGGACATTACCCTGCTGATCACGGAGTCGAACCCGAAGCTGCTCGAGACCTTCGCCAACGTGACGCTGACGATCGAGCGCGGCGAAATCGAAAGCCGGGTCCGGGTGTAGCGCTCGCCCGGTTCGGCGCGCAAAACAGACGGACAAGCCAAGCTCCATCGAGGCTTGCCGAACAGACGACTCTACTGGCGCTCAATGAGAACACGAGGCGGCCCGCGCCGGCGAAGCCGGCAGGGATTTGCGGTGGTCGCACCACGGCCGCCTGACGGCCCAGCGACGAAGCATGCTCGGCGAGACCCGAGACCACCGCGGCACGTCCGGCCGGCGAGCGTGCAGGTCGGCGGAAGGCCGGGATGTGAATCGGCATCGAAGCATGCCCCCTCCAATGTGATGTGAATCAGAGACTTATCGTGCCGATCAGCGTCGGGACCCCCACGCCGATTCACACCACGGCTCAAGGCTCAGTTCGCGCTTCAAGAGTCTTCGCGCGCGAATTCGGAGGTCCCGCGCCGAAGCTCGCCGGCGCAGAACATATCGACCAGTGACACCGCCAGGGTCACGTAGCCGATCCGGCCACGCCGCGATATCCGCTCAGGTGAATTGAGAATATCGGGAAAGCTCAGACGTCTCGATCGATGATTGGCCCGGCCGCGCCCGGGACAAGGGCCGCCAACGCTTCGCCGACCGGGCGGAGTTCGGCCTCGGTGGCCTGCGGACCCCAGTCGTCAGGGCTGACCACGGGCCCGTGGTTGTGAGGCGCCGCTTTGACGCCGCGCTGTTCGAAGTCCGGAAAGCCGTAGACCACGTCGTTCGGACCTCGCTCCAGAATGAAGATCGGGAAATGACCGAACGCCACAGTGTCGGGGCGGGTCGGCTCGAACCAGCCTACCGCCTGTCGGGTTACGTTGAGCAGCGCGCCAAGCCTCGGGAGTGCGCGACCGAGCCATGGGCCCAGCGCCAGAATCGCGCGCTCGGCGAAGAACTCCTGGTTGGCCGTGCGGATCGACACGCCGTCCTGGCGGGGCGCGAAGGTCGCGCGTTCCGGAATCACGCGCTCGCCAGCGCGTGCGCGCATCAGTCTCATGACGACACCGGTCCGCAGGATCGCGCCACCGTCTTGTACTACGACGTCCCAGTCGTCGGGCAGGGTGAAAGCCGGAAATTCTTTGTTCGCTACGGTCGCGGTCAACATCGGATCAGGGCGCCCTTTCGCGATCGCGGCCGCGCGTGACGACGCCACCATCGCAGAGCCGGGGAGGCCTGCCTCCAAAACAGGGGTTTCCGTCAGAATCGTTTGACGGCTTTCGGCCTGCAGCCGGATCCAACCGGCATGAGCCTCGTCGCTCAGGCTGGTGTAGTCGGGTTTTCGAAATTGAAGCGACGGAAAATTCGACATGAACCATGTGACGAGCCTCGATCCGAACCGAGTCCGACAGGGTCGAAGCCGAGCGCATCGACGCCGGCATCCAACAATGAGTTGAGCGCTGCTCCGCCCACGAGTCCTAGACCCAGCACGGCGACTTCGCATTTTCGCATGAAGGCCTCGCGAGCGATGCTACGACTCGCCGATCATCCTGATGATTTCGCGGGTTTACAAGGTCTACGGGAGGGCGATTACGTAGCGAAAGGCACCGCGGGGCGACAGCGGGCCAGATCCGAAAGTCTGAATAGGAGCCGCAGTCAAACGGCGCCCGACTCCATAGCCGTAGGAGCAGGTCGGTCGCGGCTCAGCGCGACCAAGGCCACGCGAATGACGGTTGCGGTTTTATAGCTTGCGGCCTGGCAATTGGCGCCGGCTTCGGCGGCTGGGCAACATTGGCCGACT
This sequence comes from Bradyrhizobium sp. 195, assembly GCF_023101665.1. Lineage (NCBI taxonomy): Bacteria > Pseudomonadati > Pseudomonadota > Alphaproteobacteria > Hyphomicrobiales > Nitrobacteraceae > Bradyrhizobium > Bradyrhizobium sp. 195. Next base: position 213,430 of record NZ_CP082162.1, read on the forward strand.
GCCGCGGACGTGGCAATGGTACTTCCTGCATGACCTTTGGCTTTTCTGGGATCGCGTTCGTAACTTCAGGCATCATCTCCTTTGGCGCCGAGGCGTTGGCCGTGGCGCGGGCGAGTTGCTCCTGGTTTGCGTTGAGGCGATCGGTGAGCGTTTGACTTTCGCGTGCCATCTGGATCTGGATCCCTTTGACGTCGTCGATGACACGGTTGTTACGTGCGAGTTCTTCCCGGCCTGTCTTGAGTTGGCGCGCGACATTTTCATTGTCGTGGACCAATTTCTCTTGCGTCACGTTAAGCTGTTCGACTGCTTGCCTCAAGCCAGCGAGATCGCGCGTCATCGACTGCAGCTGCTGCGTCAAGTCGGAAACCAGGGCGATTGCAGACGGCGCCGCGTCTTTCGGCGCCGCAGCATTCGGGGGCCCCGCGTCAGGGGTGCAGGGTCCGAAGGGGCTCTCATCGCCGGTTGAGCGGAGGACGACCACCACCACCAAGCAGCAAAGGATACAGCCAACAGAGAGCAGACGAAGGCCACGTGGAGCTGTTTCGGCGGTTGATGGTTCGTTGCGGGTGCGCGAGACGTCTCCATGGTCGGCTGGACCGAGGGACCGTCTTCCGCCTTGCGCGTCAGGTGCGAAAGCTCCTCCGCGATCTGCCGTTCCGCGACGCTGTCGTCCCGCGTGGAAGCCATTTGGTGCTCCATATGAACCCTTGACGACGGTGCTGAGTTTCGTTGTTTAGCACAGTTTTAGCCCGTGCGCTCGGGCCCGGGCGCTGCGCGGCTGGATGGTGACGCGAACCCGATGGGAGGTCCTCGATGATCGCGCAGCCCGCGCGATTGAGCAGTCTCGCTTCCTCATCGCGGAGCGCAAGGAGGTTCTGGACGAGCGGGGGCTGATCTACGCGCGAAGATACGAAGCTGCGCGGAAAGCCAAGGTGTTCAGAAGTGCCAAGCCGATCTCGTTGCCAACTCCTAACGGCCGCGGCTTACCCCGACGGCCTGACTTCGAATATCCACTGACAACGGATGAGATATTACTGCCAGCAATTTCGACAGCTTCATGAGCTCGCGACGCGCGCCCGCAAAGCGCCGAAGACCGGCTCAGGCCCGCTAACGGTTCGCTGAATTCCACTCTGCGCCGATAGTCATGAAGCAACTGCTCCTGTCTAAATTTCCGCTCAGCGAGATCCATCTTGGCCTTCAGTTTCCGTCTCGCCAGGTCTCTCTCTGCACCGATCTTCTGGACGTTGAAAGCTCGCGACGAGTGGCTATTGCGATGCTCGGTGCGCTCATCTCGGAGCACGCTGCGCGGGATCGTGAAAGACAGCCCCCCGGCGCGCGATTTGAGCGCGCGTGCCAACTTGCAGAACCTTCGACCTGCGCTCGCGGCTCAGCCTTTGATGACAATTTCCCACGGGGGTGTAGCCCGCGCTCGGGCGGAGCTTGATTCGTCATGCTGGAAGCTATTCTCATGCTGCTGGGAATTGGAGCCGTGGCCCTTCTGCTTATTGCGCTTTGGGGACTGCATAGGCACGTGTGAGCGGGCCCGGCGTGCTCGAGGAATCTAACGGTGGACGCTAGCCGGTTCACGACTGGCGAATTGTCTCACGGTCTCAAAAGAGCGCTCGGAGGGCTCAGCAGTCCGCTCTCTCAGTTGCCGTAGAGACAGCAAAATTGCTTTTCACCCGTCTTGATGAGGGAAACCACCGTTACGAGATCCGCATCTCGACCTTTGTGCACTTCGACGTAATCCGCGCCGGCGCCAGGCGTTCTGCCGATTGTCGTGGATCGGCGATCATGCATGGATCGTTTACCAGCCCGCCCAATGCTCCCGGCTGCCGATCCAATTGCGGGTAAGAGCGCCGGAGCAACGACGAAGGGCCGCATGAGCGCCTAAAAGCTTATAGGACGTCTCCTGCGGCCAGCGCCGGCACGTTCCGCACGATCGGCGCGGCACTGCGAGTGCTCGTACAGAGGCTGGTCAGCGTGAAGGGCAGGGGCCCGCCAATCAGGTGATTTTAATAATTGGGAGGCTTGTCTGCCCGGTTGAGCAGTCCCAAACGCCGTTCAAGCTCTTCCTTCTTGGCCACCAGTCTCGCGGCAAGAATGTCATTGACCACCGCATGGAGTCGCCAAAGTTCTTCGAGAGACATGCTCTCAAACGGCTGTCGTTCCATGAATCCCCCCGACTCACAAATTGCCCATAGCTTGGGCTCACGAGGGGCCGATGGCAACTTCGGGGGTGGTTACGCGCAGAGTTACCTACACCTACGGCGCCGACCTAGTTTCTTGGAAGCTGAACGACTCGACCTTGACCGCGAGCGGAGGGGCCCGGTTAGGCAATTTCTCTACCACTGCTTCCCATAGAGAAATCCCGTGATTGCCTACCCCTCCGCGCCTGCCGGCACACCCGCAGATTAAATTTACGATCCTCTATCATTTGAGACTCTGCACGAGAATTTCGGGCCGAACGATATCAACCGGCGCGCCGCGTTGAGTTTGGTGCGTCGGGCGGTCTCGGTGCGTCTCGGTCCAGCCCCGGAGATGCCCGGGGCCGTTCGCTGGGCAGCAGGTCGGACTCAAGGCACAACCCTACAACCGGTAAATCGCTTTAAAGTTGTTATCGGAACAAAAAGAGGCCGCGGCGGGAAGTCGATGTGCACTTCTGCACTGACGTGCCGTGTAATTTGGTAGATGTTCCCGCTCAGCCCCATGAAAGACATGCAAGCCCACCTTGAGACCCTTCGTTCGCAGATTAAAGAATGCGAAAAGCTGAGAGATGCTGCGAAGGGTGAGCTAAAGCGAGCGACCTTTGACAGGATCGTCGCTCACTACAAGGTGTTAGCCTCCGAGCTGGAGGCCGCGATCGCGCGGATGAAGGCCGGCCAGGAGTAAGGGCCGCCCGAGTAGGCAGCTTTCCGTGATGTTGTCCAGCAAGGAACGACTCTTCAGCGGCGAGGATTAAGACTTCGGTCTGTGGCGCGATACCTGTTTCCGAGTTCAGGGTTTGCGACATCCACCCGGGACGGCCCATCGTTCGAACGCGCGTTTGACGATGGGTCGCTCTCGCATTCGCCGCAGCCTCTTCCCTAGGAACGACCGGCAAGCGACTGGATTGGTGCTGTGCTCCGGCTCCATGCCCCCCTGCGGTTCGGAGTAAATTCCAACGGCCCCAGCCGCCGCCAGTAGCTGGGGCCGTTTCTTGCCTAGGAACAATGAGGGCGCCGGAGAATCGTATGGGCAGCTTTCCCGCACTCGGGAAATGCCATGCGATATTTAGTGTACGCGGTGGATTTATCCGGCGTGGCTCGCGCAGCTTACGAGCTTAATTGCCCTTCCGACAAAGACGCCGAGGTTAGAGCCAAAACATTCTTAGAGGCCCATCCCACCGTCGAGGTTTGGGAGGGTCCGCGCAGAGTAGCGCGGTTAATACGCGAGAGCGGGACGCTGAACATTAAAAATGAGGGCGGTTTTGCCGCTAAAAGGCCGCCAGTTCACGCTGGGGCCATGTTAGCATTTTGCGTGCCCCGCCGATCGTGCGGAACGTCGCGGCAACGGCCGCAGGGATTGTCTTCGGGCAGCGCCTGCGGCCGTTTGTTTTTGTTTCGCGTAAGGCATGATGAAAAGTGGAGGCCGCCGGTAGACCCGAGCCTTAATTTTCTTGGACCCCCTTTACCGGCGCTGGTTTCCTAGCTCCCAAAGCTTTTTCTGATGGGCTGATTTAGTGGCTGCCAGCCGCAGCCGCACTAATAGGTATTACCAATCAACTCGGGGGCCCCATCACGGGCGACGTCCATGACGTTAGATCAGGTTCGTTCAGCGATGCCATCAGGCAAGGAAGAGTGCGACCTCTACTGTAACCACAATGCTGACGTGTGGAGGACTGTACGTTGCGGTTCTGCAGGCCGGGTCGCTCATTACATTGCGAAGGCGACGCTAGCATTCGGCCATTGTGCAATCAGCCATAACGACTTGGCAGCCGCATCGTTCTGTGGCCGTCGCACAGTCGGCAAAGCTGTTCGAGAGCTTATCGAGAAAGGCTTTATTTCATACGAGGGGCGCACCGCGACCGGCGAGCCCATCTACAAGGCGATCTGGGAGCGTGCCGAGGCATGCGCAGCGCGATACGATTTCGTGGCTCCCGAGGGTTCTCTGGAGCAAACGAATGCCCAAGAAGCAGCGTGATTTCGCGCCAACCTACTGGGTGCGCTCCAATCTTCGCGACGACATAAACGGAGATTCGAGGGTCACTCATACAGCGGCTCGCTTCTTCGAAAATTGCTTGCCTCCTACAGCTGGAAGAACGGCTATGCGGAGTGTGCCGACACATTTATAGATCGTGACATCCCGATTTCCCCGGCCTCAATCAAGCGCGCTCGCAAACTGCTGTGCTCGCTTGAACGAATTTGGATTATACGGCGGGGTGTAGTCAACCTGCCGACACGCTATGGCATCGCGCTCTATTACCGAGGTTCAGATCGCTTCCGTGAACTCAGCGGCGGCGAGCACGCAGTGGACTTTCGCACCAGCCCGGTCACCATGCCGAACGACTATCACTTGGCCGGCCTGCTAGCGGGGCCGCCCCAAGGGGGCAAAGACGACCTTCCCAAGGTATCAAAAGTGCGCTCCCAAGGTGTCATGGTGACCCCCAAACCCATCCTCTTACAGAGGATAATATAGGCGCCCCTAAAGGAGCGCGCCCTGTTGAGGGCGCGCAGGGTGGCGCCAAGAAAGAGGAAAGTGCGGCGCGGTGGCATGCCTCTGAGGGAGGTCGGTTTGCGAAGTGGCGCATCGTCCACGCTGAATATGTCGGCAAGAAGGGAGCGGACGACGAGGAGAAGGACGTCTTGCTGGTCCACCTTCGGAGCGCACGTGGTGCCAAGTTTACACTGCGCTGCCATAGCGACGAATACGCAAGCCTCGACGATGCCTTAGGCGTGGTTGGCGAGCCTGAGAGGTTGGCCAACCAAGAGGTGATGATGTCAACCGGAAATGCCGCAAAGACGTTCCGCAGATCTGCACCACTCCCATGGTGCGAGGTGACAATCCTATCTGGGGAGTCTGATGAAGACGGTAGCGCGCGTGTTCAGGTAGCGTTCCACGACAAACATGGAGGCGAGTTGACAATAAATCTGTCAGCAGAAACGGCAGCCGCGCTTGCGGCCGAATGCGGCGGCGAGGACCAGTCAGTTGGTTCTCGCGTCCGGTACCGGATCATGCCGGACGATTCATATGAATGGAGGCTTGTCGTCGCGGCCAACCGGACGGCCGCCTGACCGGGTAGGGGGCCATTTCAATCCCTCCCGCGGTCGGCCCTGGTTACCCGGCCCAAAGTTGCGGACGCGACGCCGCAGATTTCGGGATTATTTTTCAGGCCGCGCAGTCGGCCACATTCAGCACATCACGTGAGGACTCAATGAACAAACATACTCCGATCGAATCCCGGCTTGCCCGCGCCGGCCGTCATGCCGACCTTCGCCTCCTCCAAGATTACGCTGCGCCTCACGCGCCCTCGGCCTGGATGCCGGCGAACGACAACGAGGTTGGCAGTACTCAGGTTGACCGGGTCGCTGAGATCCGGCCGAGTCCACGCGAGCAGATCAGGATTGCTGTGAACGCTGCCATCAAGGCGCGAGGCTGCTACGGTCCAATATCGCCAGCAGAACTTGATGCTGCGGCCCGACGCAATATTAAGGTCGAGGGTGGGCGGATCACCCAATGGCGCGGCAGCGATGGCAAGTGGCGTGACGCCACTGAACTGCACAGACAGGCGAAGGGCGCTCGCCGCAAGACCGATGAGGAGCGGGAGGCGGACAACCAGCGGCACCTTTCCATTCGCGCCAGCGGTGGGTTTCCGGCGGCGCCGGCGTATTGTGAACGGGGCAGTCAGGGCGAGGACTATCGGCGGATACGCGCGGCCAGTTGGGCGCAGACCTTATGTGCCTGCAACGATAGTCGCCGGGTCGAGATAGACCGCGCCGGCCTTGGCGGTCGACATGCCTTCGCCGCGGCTCGGAGCAATGCTGGCTTAGCGCCCGCCGAACGGTGCCCAGGGGGATTGCCAAGGGCGCCGAGTTCATGGGCTATCGTCAGCACCGCAGCGTCACCGCGACGCCCGGGAGCTTCGTTGGCCCTGCTAGCGGCCCCGAGGATGCCCTGATCGCCGCCCTAGACGCGCGCATGTGAAGGCTGGACTTGGGGAGCACTTCGCGGTGCTGGAGGCGAGCTTGGACGGCCTGTCCGCACGCCAGATAGCCGACACAAAAGGCTGGGGCTTAGGCAAGTCCGGGGAGCGCAAGGCCGTGGCGGCGCAGGATAGGGCCTTGGAGGCGCTGGCTGCGATGGAGAAAAAGCCCGTGGCCTAACAATGAAACCATGGTCTAGCCCCATTTGAGACCGGAATCGCCGATCATATCTGCCGCGCGCTAGAGCGGGGGAGACTGCGACACGTGGCGAACGAGCGGCGACGCAATGTCTATGCTGCACAGATTCTAGTCGACGGCAGTCCTGTGCGGTGCAAGGTCCGCCACCTCACGGAATCCTCTGCGATCGTCCAAATCGATAACGCGCCTTTCCTGCCCGAGGCTTTCGGCCTGCGCGTTCCAAGTGCTGGCTTGGATATTGATTGCTCGGTTGTATGGCGTGATGAGCGTCGTCTCGCTGTGAAGTTTCTGAACTGACCGCCAATATTTTTGTACACGCGCGTCCCTACCCTGAACCCGGACCGTATTCCAATTGTAGGGATGCTGATCCCGACGTGACGTGCACCACTAGCGCCGGTTCGATCCCGTCGCACACTTTCCGGCTTTGAGCCGTGGAAGCCGCTAAGCGGCTTTTTATTTCGCCCATCAATTGCAATTCTTAATAATGGAGAATGGCCGCGTGGCCAGCTTGAACAACGCGCTCGACAGCATCGAGCGCCATCTCGACTTCCCGCGAAGTCGGAGAATCGGCATTGCCCGACGCATGCAAGAATCCGGCATCCTGCCGATCGGTGCACCAGGCGTCGCGCCGGACAGACGATCTTCGTCGGTAAAGGGCGTCTTTACAATCGCCGGTTCCTGCAGATGTGCAGCCACTATCTAGTCGATCCAGTCGCCTGCACGCCAGCGTCTGGCTGGGAGAAGGGGCAGGTCGAGAACCAGGTCGGGCTGGTCAGGGAACGCTTCTTCACGCCGCGGCTGCGGTTCAAAAACCTCGACGAGTTAAACGCCTGGCTACTCGACAAATGCATCGCCTACGCCAAGGCTCATCGCCATCCGGAGCTGGCCGATCAGACGATCTGGGACGTGTTCGAAGCCGAACGCCCCAAACTCGTTCCCTATGCCGGCCGGTTCGACGGCTTCCATGCGGTGACGGCATCGGTCTCGAAGACCTGCCTGGTGCGCTTCGACAACAACAAATACTCGGTAGCAGCCAGCGCAGTCGGACGACCGGTCGAGGTTCAAGCCTATGCCGATCGCATCGTGATCCGTCAGGATGGACGCATCGTTGCCGAGCACCCGCGATCCTTTGGCCGCGGCGATACCGTCTACGACCCTTGGCATTTTGTGCCGGTGCTCGCCCGCAAACCCGGCGCCTTGCGCAACGGTGCTCCCTTCAAGGACTGGGTGCTGCCGGCCGCGATCGAGCGGATCCGGCGCAAGCTTGCCAGCACCGACGATGGCAATCGGCAGATGGTCGACATCCTCAACGCGGTGCTGACTGACGGTCTGCCCGCGGTGGAAGCGGCCTGTGCCGAAGCGCTCGATCATGGCGTCCATTCCGCCGATGTCGTGCTCAACATCCTGGCTCGTCAACGCGAACCCACCCCACCGGCCAACATCATGACGCCGGCCGCACTGACGCTCCGCCATGCGATCGCCGATTGTGCCCGCTACGACAACCTCCGGAGTACCATCTGATGGAACGAACCCAAATCTTCGACCTCATGGGCGAGCTCAAGCTCTACGGCATGAAGGCTGCCTTCGACGAGATCATGGCAACTGCCGTCAAGCGCCAGCACGAACCCCAGCGCATTGTCGGCGACTTGCTCAACGCCGAGATCAACGAGAAGCAAGCCAGGTCGATCAAATACCAGCTCACCATTGCCAAGCTGCCGTTGGCCAAGGACATCGCCGACTTCCAGTTCGACGGCACGCCGATCAATCAGACTCTCGTCAATGATCTCGCTGGCGGCGGCTTCATCGCCCAACAGCGCAACGTCGTGCTGGTTGGCGGCACCGGCACAGGCAAAACCTACCTGGCCATTGCCATCGCCAGAAGCTGCATCCGATCCGGAGCTCGCGGCCGCTTCTTCAACGTCGTCGACCTCGTCAATCGCCTCGAGACCGAGACCCGCAATGGACGGCAAGGTCGGCTCGCCGAGCATCTGACCCGCATGGACTTCATCGTGCTGGATGAACTCGGCTATTTGCCCTTCGCCCAATCCGGTGGCCAGCTTCTCTTCCACCTCGTCAGCCGGCTCTATGAGCGCGCCTCCGTCATTGTGACCACCAATCTCGCATTCGGCGAATGGCCGACCGTGTTCGGCGACGCCAAGATGACCACCGCGCTGCTCGACCGGTTGACCCATCACTGCGACATCGTCGAGACCGGCAACGATAGCTGGCGGTTCAAAAGCCGAGACGACGATCACGCCACCCGCGCTCGTCTCGCCTCCGCTATCCCGGCCAGCTCCGACGAGACGAGCGCTACCAGCAAACCCCGCCGCGCAAAGGGGTCAAAATTGGACGCCGATGAGGGGTCAACTTTGCAGGCCGATTGACACTTCACAAGCTTATTTCAGCGTTGGTTTTCGGACAGCTCGACCACTTGGACAGGAATCTTCACCGATGCATCAAATTCTCTCGAACACGGGAATGCAATGAGAGTCTCGAACGTATCGGCAATGTGCTCAGTGACCTGAAGCGCGCCGAAACCCTCCAGGTTCTCATCGCCATCGCTTAGGATGAGAACGCCCTCAATACCGCCCTCAATCATGCTGGTCACTGCCCTAGGCGCATGGAAGCCTTTAAGCCCCCTGCGAAAGTGTGGGCTCTTTACTGTAGCGCAGTCTCGTTGGTGGCGAAAATCAGCGCGACCTGAAAGACCGGTCCTGACGCGGTCCGCACTTCGATTGCGATATCTGACCGAGGATGATCCTGGCCCGCAACTTCTTGCGCCATATCCCGCGCCAATTGCGCCAAAGTCCCGACAGCCTCTGCCTCGGCCTCTCTTTGCGATTGCAGTTCCACGCCTTCCTCGTCCGGGAAAAGGTCCAACCCGTCCCTGACATCGAAAAAGTATCGGGTCACAGCATCGCCCCTTACGGCAGCCGGTTGTCACAGAACCTGGGCAAAATACGGGTGGTCGTTAGCACCTTGACGTGTAGCGTCTAGACGTAAAATCCTACCAGAAACCGGATGGCAAAGAACGCGCCGACGGCTACTACGGCGGTCGCGCTGATCGCAAAAAGAATGCGGAGGGGTTCGTCCATTGTCCCTCGCATACAGCACGGCCCCCGCGGGGGCAACGCGGAGGCCGCTGTTAGGACGCCTCAAGCCAAGGGGGGATTGAACCTGAGGCAACTGAGAAATGTCGGGAGAGCAGAATGGTTCCTGTGCCGTGTCACCCCTAGGGAGTTACATAGGGCCACTATCCTTGCACCGGCTTGCCGGGCCAGAAATCCAGCTATTGGCCTCCGCTTCCGTCGCGAAGTCCCCAACACGTGAGTCTGGACCAACACCGGTTTTCACGACGACAAACCAGCGTCCATCTTTTGCACTTTTAGGCTCGAAGCGGGGAAACCCTTGGCTCCGTGCGGCCATCGGCGGATCGTCGGTCATTTCTTCTGACCCAGTCCTTTTCGCATCAGCGTCCGAATGGCCTCTGGACGGGTAGCGACGTCGTTTTGTTCTGCCATCCAATTGTCGACGGCTGACAAGTCGTCTGGCTGCAGACGAACGCCGACGAGCGTGCCTTTCCCGGTTGCGGGCGGTCCTCGCTTTTTCTGTGTTATCACGGTTTGAGGCTTCATAGAATCTGTGTTAACACAGTTTCGGCGCCGGTCAAATGAGCCGGACGACAGGGGAAGTAAATGTCTAATCTAAATCTTAAGGCTAGCGCGGGTATCGATCTCTCCACGCCTTTTTGCGCATACACGTATTGTACGGGCCTCCGAGCCCAGGGTTGTGAACCCGTAGTCCAACGGGGTGCGCTCTACATCAATTTGGAGTCTGGCGCGTCTGCGAGCGAGGTGGGTCGGTGGGCAGCGCGCCACGACCCGAAAGGTACTCTGCGGATAGAGTACGCGCGCATGATGTGGTCAGCGCGGGCCTCGGATGACGAAATCATTCGGCTGGGCGCTGCGCCCGAGCTGGCCTGACCGTTTGGTATACTGAGGGGCAGGCGGGTGAATCGCCGACCACTGGATTGCTGACACCCAGCAGCGAAGCGCCAGCGGTTCACCATCCACCTTGTGCGTCGGCTCACGCCGGCGAGGTAAGCAGAGCAATCTTCTTACTCGGGGGCGCGCTCTTGCCCAATCCAGCAAACGACAATCGTGTGCAGCCGCGTGGCCTGCGACGCGCTGAGGCGGCGCGATACTTGGGGATCAGTCCCAGCCATTTCGACGTCCAACACAAGGCCGGCAACGGCGCCGAAACAGACGCTCGGCGTGGTGCTGTGGGACCGCCAGGATCTCGACCAGCTGTTCGATGGTGTTTCAGTCTCCAACGACAACGATGACTATTGGGACAAGGCATGCGGCGGCGAAAGCCCAAATACGTAAACGAGTACATCGATAGACACGGCAAGCCTCGCGTATATCTACGTCGGCCCGGCAGGGCGCAAATTGCATTGCCCGGCGCCCCTGTACACGCCAGAATTTTGGACCGCGTACCGTGCTGCCATGGCGGACGAGCCGACCGCCGACGTGCGACGAGTTAAGGCCGGCAGCATAGCGGCTCCCGTGAAGGGCTATTACGGCTCAACTGAATTCAAGGTGCTGGCTGAAACAACAAAGGCGACCTATCGCGGCGTTTTGGACCGCTTTATTGATAAGCACGGCGATGGGCCGATTGCTGGCCTTCAACCAAAACACATCAATACGCTGATTGACGAGATGGCCGACACGCCGTCCGCCGCGAGCAACTTCCGGAAGCGGCTCAAAGGTCTGTTGGACTATGCCGTGTCGGCTGGCCTGCGCGCCGATAATCCCGTGGTCGTGGCCAAGAAAGTGAAGCTCAAAACGACTGGCCACCGGACGTGGACTGAGGGAGACATCACCAAGTTCCGAAAGCGCCACGAGGTTGGAACGCCGCTACGGCTTGCCTTTGAGGTATTGCTGCATACGGGCTTGCGCCGATCTGACGCGGTGCGTCTTGGCTGGCAGCACCTAACTCAGGACGGCTTCGTCATCAGCACAAAGAAGAGCCAGGGCCATGTTGAGTTATGCATCCCAGTGCATAGCGACCTCGCGCGCTATATCGCCAACTGCCCGAAGGATCGCCCGGCCTTCATCGCAACCATGTACGGCCGCGCTCGCAGCGCGAGAAAGCGTTCTCCGCATGGATTAGCGAAGCGGCATTCGATGCTTGCCTTCCCCTGAAGTCTTCGCCACATGGCGTGCGCAAGGCCGCGTGCCGGCGCTTGGCTGAGGCCGGATGCAGCGCGCTCGAAATCATGTCCATTACTCGATTGGAACCTCTTCAGTATTGGCGGGTTCATCGACAAACAATCCATAGGAGTTTGCCTTGAACAAGATGTATTTATCGCTTGGGACGGCAACCCTGATCGCGATCTCGATTGCCAACGCATCTGCGAAAAATAAGCCCAGCGAAGCCTTCCTCAAGAAAGCAATCCAGGGGAATTTCGCTGAAGTGGGGATGGGAGATCTGGCCCAGCAGAACGGTCAAAGCGATGGCGTTAGGTCATATGGCAAAATGCTTGCCACAGATCACGCTGCCGCCAATCAGAAGGCATTAGATGCTGCGAACAGCCTAGGAATGAACCCGCCGAGCGGACCGAACGCGAAGCAAAAAGCCGACTACAATAAGATGTCCAAAATGTCAGGGGCGGGTTTCGATAAAATATTCGCAACACACATGGTTGCAGACCACAAAAAGGATATCGCCGAGTACAAGAAGGCAGCCAAGAATAAGGATGCTGCCGGGGAATATGCTTCGGGTCAGATCGATACGTTACAAAAGCATTTGGACGCCGCAAAATCATTGAAAGCCGGAAATTAATCGTAGAAATCCGTCGGCAGCAGAAGCGGCTAGCCAAGACACAACGCTAGGTGGAGACAATGGCGGCTCAGCGCTTGTGATGCAGATGGATCAAAAGATCATCTCGCTTAGGCACGGTAGATGGAGCTGGAGCGATGCTTCAGCTGCTTCTGGCAACAACCTATCGAACCCGCACGAGTTCGACTTGGCGAGGCAATGTGGGTCGCGGCTAATCCAGGCAGTTTAATCCTTTTCACTGTCCCCCGGTACGACCGGTGAATTGGACGTTGGTTCGATTGAGCCGCTTTGTCGCCCGCAGTAAACCTCTGTGAAGAAATTGCGTCACTAGAAGACCGCAATGCGCTCAATCATTTCAGGATGACCGCACCACTTGGTGACAGCTCTATCGGCAGCCCTCTTGGCTTTCGTTCCGGCCTTCCGCACGGATATCTCGCCTGCTTTCTCTGCCCTGGCCCTCGCCTCGCACTTTTGACGCAGCTCCGCTAATTCCTCGTCTGTGAGATGTTCGATTCCGACAAGGAATTCCGGGCGGCACCCGCGCGAATCAGTTCGTCCAGCTTCACTTGAATCGCCGCACTGTCCCGGTTTTGGGAATTTTGGATCAAGAAAACCTCAAAAAGTAACGATGGTTGTGCCGGTGTTGATAGCGAGTTGCCAAGTGTCCGAAAAGCCGAACATAGGGCCGGTGACGGCCCATACGATCACAGTGAGGAGGGCGAGAATAAAGGTCAAGTCGCCGGCGGCCTGAGAGGTCCGGTTTGCCAACTCGCCGAATAGCTTCGCCGCCTTGGGTAGTTCGTCCGTTCTCTGTTGAGGTTTCCAATCAGGCATACCGAGTTCTCTAGCTATTAACCTGAGCCAACCGGTCCTGTTCCTCTCTGGTCGACCAGCCTTTAGCTTGCGCTAGCGCAGCTGAGAGTGAATGCGGGCTACGGCCCGTTTAGGACGGACGTTGTGGTCCGGTAACAAACCAGGCATTGGCGTGACTGCTTATCGTCGCTCATCCCGGAAGGTCATTGAACGATGTTGATGCACGCGGACTGCGATCCCCAAGTTTGTGTTGTCGTTCGCGAACATCATAGTTCACCGAAGTGGCCGCGAGGGTCTGAAAAAGAATTTGCTGGGGGTGAATTTTCGGGCCACTGCAAGGGCGCTGCCCTCACAGCTTTCAAGGGCGATCTTCTGGGCCAGCATGACGTCTCCGATCGGCAGATCTCCCCGGGGCAGGAAACACAGCCCGACCTTCGGGCGACCATTTTCGTCGACCTCGCAGACGTTCGTCGAGGCTCCGGTATAGATCCTGTATCGGTTGCCAGTGTCGCCGCCGACCACGTCGAAATAGCCGCTATGGGCGTACTGCGCCCGTTGCGCCGGCGAGAGCCAACGGCGAAGGAGTTGCAGAGAGCGCCCCTCTGGGGTGCTCTCTGCGCCATGTCTAATGTAGAGAGCCTTCGTGGCTCGCATTCGCGCGCGCTCAACGGCCGCGACGGCGAAAAGCGTAAACACGACAGTGACCGACTAGCCGCCGACTAGGCGGGGAAAGAACACCGTCTCTTCCGCAACGGGATCGAAGGATCGGAGCTGCGATATCTGACCTGGACCCTTCCTAGCGGCGGCCGTGAAGCCGTCATTCGTCAGCTCACGGAATCGTTGCTCTGCTTCTTGGAGTGCTCGCGAGTCGCTTGGGTCGAAAAAATGACGACTATCACCGGTATGGTCCATTACGATTTGGATCGCCATGATGCCTCCTCGGAGTGTGTGGCCACGGGACTTCAATTGAGTATCCGGCTGAAAGCTCCGACTTTCAAGAAAGAAAGGCGGCCCCGAAAGTCGCCGTCGGCGCTGACCCTCAGAGTTTCGTACTTCCGAGGGATGCGGTCGGCGAGCAATCGTCTGACGCGTTTATGATCGGACGCCCAGTCATGCTGCCCACCGTGCCATGGGGGCGACTACCAGTCAGGTAATGCAAAGGGCCGGGCTGTTGCTGGAAATCGCGTCTCTCCTTCACATAGGATAATCCGCGCGGGAAGTGCAGGTTTTGCGGAAGAACGCTTCGCTTACTGAGGGTGGTGCATTTTCCTGATCGCGGTACCACCGTGCGCGCGTTCGAATGCGAGTGCGGCGACCGAACTTGGGATGATTAAGGCCACCTCAGTTTGGAAGCCTCTTTCTTTTTGAACGGGTCGTCCTTTGGCGCTGGCCTGTTTTCTGACCTCAGTGGCCTAAGTTGAATTTGACAGTGGCCGGCTTTGGTTCCTGAAGATTTAATTAATAATTGACTCGTGCTTTGCAGTTGAAGCGCGCACTGTCCGGTATCGCAGAGCGGATCTCGACTTTTATCTGCGTGAGAACGCCACTTGCGCTCCCGTCAAACAGGGAGCGCCGCCATGCGAGTCTTTCGTCCTACTCTTATTGATCACGAGCAAGCCGAGCAGATGCGCGAGGTCATGGAAAAGGCCCGCGAGTTGCTGAAAGAGCCCCCGCCAGATACGTTCCTCGGTCGCAAGACGCAAGAACCACCGCCCAAGCTGGACGACGAGTGGTAGGGTCGCTTTGATGATACGGGATGGCAGCCTCAGTCTGCTGCTATGGAACAAATGTGCACTTTGGTACTTAGTGGCTCGCCTGTGGCAGGTGCGTCCATGAACTATTTCAGTAGCGATAAATTCTCAGGGTCCAAAACGCGAGAGGAGCGGCGCTTAGGCTGAGCACCGCAGCATACCATGATGGACTCCCTGCGCGGGCTCACTGTCCGGGTGTTCGAATGCCAGTGCGGTGATCGCACTTCGACCGAGGACAAGAACTAACTCGCCCAATGAAGCTGCTAACGGAGTATTTGGATCGAGCCGTGGCTCTGGAAGGTTTGGCAGCCGGCGAGCCGGATTCGGCATTCAAGAGCCAGTTGCTTGACCAGGCTGCTGCTTACAGGAAGCTAGCGGCAAAGCGGGCTACGGATTTCGATATGCCGCCTCCAAGCCCACCAGAGCAGCCGAAGGGGTACCAGTAGAAAGGCCGGCGGTCATCTAGGAACGACCGGCAAGCACCTGGATTGGTGCTGTGCTCCGGCTCCATGTCCCCCCTGCGTGTCGGAGTAAATTCCAACGGCCCCAGCCGCCGCCAAACGCTGGGGCCGTTTTTTTGCGCCGAATTGCGGCCGACGGGGCAAAGTTGCTAGGTGAGCAGGCTCTTGCCTGAACTTAGGAGGCGCACATAGGTGCCGCTCTCATGCAGCTCGAGCCAACCTTGTTGCACAGCATACTTTATGCCTGCCCCGTACTCGGAGGCACTCCCCATCAGGCTGAAGAGGAATGGCGCGTTGATCTTCTCGATATGAATGCGACCGTCCACCGGCTCCATGCTGGCGGCGAGCTGGACGAGCTGCCGGGCGGCCGCTTCCGGGTCGGCGTAGGGGCGGGGGGCAGCGTGTTTCATGCTGCGGCCAGGTCTTCCTTCACACCGCGCGCCACCACCCGCAGCGTGCCGTCTGAGAGCGGGCGCTGGAGCGCTTGGGCTTCATCCCAAGGTGCACGCATCCATGTCTCGACCTCTTCCGGCGTCGTCAGGATCACCGGCATTGCCTTTGGGTGGATGGCGAACACTTCTGCGTTCGCCTCCGTAGTGAGGAAGGCGTAGAGGATATTTGTGGTCTCGCCCTCTTTGACCTTCCGGACCGATGTCCAGTTGGTCCAAAGGCCGGCGAAGCACATGAGCGGCCGGCTCTCATCGACCGCAAACCAGATATCGCCACCTTCCGCCTTGTTGAACTCGCTAAACGAATTGAACGGCACTAGGCATCGGTTCTCGACGCCGAGCCAGCGCGTCCAATGTGTGCTCTCCACGTTGCGGATGTTGGTCGTGCCGCTGTCCGGCTCCATTCGAAGCAGTACCTTGAAGTCAACTGTCTTTTTTGGGCGCGTTTCTTGGTGGCATCCATGATCGCCTTGGAGGACGACGGCATACCCCATCGCGCCATGACTAGCTCGCGACCTTCGGCGCCTGTCCGGACGATGGGTGCCTTGTAGTCCGGGAATACACCTGGCATCGACGCCAGATTGCCGACGTATTGATCGACCACTCGGAACAGCGCGCTGATCGCGGCCTCGTTGGTCGTGATGCTGTAAAGGTTGCACATACTCAGGAAGCTTTCTTCGTGTGGCGAGATGGTGCTGCGGGCTGCGGATCGCCGATCGGACGCAGACCGATCAGATCGGGCCGACGCTTCTTGCCAAGGGTTCGTTGGCAGGGGCTGCAGTACAGGTAACCGCGCATGAGCGCGACCTGCCGATCGCGCGGCTGTACAACTAAAGCGAGGTCGATCATCTCTGTGTGCTTGCAGTGGTCGCAGCGCACCTCGAGGAGCGGAAGGCCACCCGCGATCGCCGCTGCGATGGTTGGTGAGGCGTGGTCCAACTCGCCGATGAAGGGAGCGGTATTCCACGCCGCGCAATCCAGGGCGTAAGCCTGGGCGCGTGCGGCGTCGGCGGCCGCGCGAGCGGTGATCGCCTGCTCAACCAGGTTTGCGAAGGAAACCTCCGCCTTGTGAATTTCACGGGCATAGTATTTCCGGTCACCGCCGGACATCGGCGGCGGTTTGATGATGCGGGCTGCGGACATTGTCCTTGATCAAAGGCAGATGGCGCACCCAGAGTCGAATCCTCAAGATTTGGTGGGCCAAATAGTCTCTAACCAACTAAAACAACGGGGTCCGAAGAAACACCCGCCGAATCAGTGAGCCTTCGCTCGGCGCGGATCATTTCAGCCTGGTCTCAGCCAAGTTCCTGGACAATACTCAAAGGCCCGTCGGTAGCCCACGCGCTTGTCCTACCCGAAACTCGACAGGCTGGCGGCTCATTTCGTTTGATGCCCACCACGAAGACGGGGCGGCCGGTCGCTTGGAGCTGACGGGGGCCGGTCGAACGAGAACGACGGAGCCTTTCTGTCGAGATACGCGGGCAGGTTGCCCCGTTGTTGCTGTGGGTTGGACGCCTTGAACGAAACCGTCTCGCCAGCTTCATGCAGCCAATGCTGAAATCCCCATCGAAAGGAGCTATGCAAGCGCAACTTGCGCGCGAGGGCCATGGGCACTTCGCCGAATAGTGAAAGGTCGGATACGCCGCTTCGGTTCAATGCGGTCTTTGGTTGTTCTCAGCCATCCGGACCTTCTCTCTCAGCTTCTCTATCTCCTCCATTGCTTTAAGCATCTCACCGGATCGGAGACCCATGTGTGCCAGAGGGGCTTGCGCGGCTTTAGGACTCGAGATTTCTGTTTCATTGCGAAACGGCTCCCTGCCAGGACCGACTGAGATTTGGCGGGATCCGCAAAGAGCATGCCAGCGGAGTGCAACCGGGATTTCCGCAGAGAGCGCGGGAGGGCCGGCGGGGTCAACGCGTCGGCAGCCGGTCAACCATATTTGCCAAGACCTTCGGCGGCAGCCCAATCCCCGAGAGCTTCCAGGTCGTCCCGTGGAGATGCATGCTGACCCTACCTGCGTCCTGACTGTCGCCAAGCCGCAACGCAAACTCGACAGGCTTCACCAGGGTGATCCGTCCGGCGAAAACGAAGATGTTTGAGATGTCGAGCTCGGCCAACGGCGACATCGTTCCGAAAGTGATGTTCTCCGCGCCGTTACGAACAGCACCGCTTTTTAGGAGGACGGACAGGTTCTCCGGCGTCATGAACTTGATGGCGAGGTCATCGGCGATCGTTGCGCCGAACGCGTTTATCGCCATTCGCTCTAACGGGCGCACCGGCCGCTTCTGGCCGAGACGATCAAGGTAGGCGGGCACAACCTGGTCGACCAGGGAATGGCGGACACGCGGCAAATCCGTTCGGGCCATGACTTGGGCGGCGTCTCCGCTCCGAACGGCCGAAACCAGATCCAACGCGGAAACGAAAGCCGACCCGGCATACACCACGAGGCAGAGCAGGAGGACCGCAACGATGCCGACGAGCCACTTCATGGAGCGGAAATCGGGGCAGCGAGGCTTTGTTCCAGTGTCGAGCCGGGTGGCGTCTTCCATCCATAAGAATGACTTAGGCCTGTGATGTGGACGTCCTTCCGTAAGAGACACGCCAAGGAGGCACTCCCAAGCAGACCGTCAGAACGAGGGCGGCGGGGTGGTCGACGGCGCATGCCCCCGCTTGGTACCATTTCGCCGGGGGCAGTTTCCTTGCGGCAGGGATGGCCTATTGGTTCGGCATCGGCCTCGGTACCAACGGCGGAACGGTGAGCCTCACGAATGTGAGCTGCACCGTGCCGGGTCTTAGGCTCCGCTTCGTGGCTTCAGTGATCGGACCGACTGTTAAGGATGGAAGGCGCGCATCCAGCGCGCTCCATTGCGCGCAAAGCTAAACTGCCCAGGAATATCCCTATCAAGCCGCCAATGATCTTTTCGGAGGCGTCCAGCAATTTGCCGTGACGATCTGGCGTCAGCGCTTGCAAAAACTCGAGCACGACTGCGCTACCAAGCACGATGCTGCATACGAATGTCATTCTACGACGGTACGCGAGGCAGAATGCGAAGCCTAAAAGTGCAAAAGCGGCTAGATGCTCCAAATCAGCAACGTTGCTCAGTTGCGGCCTATCGCGGATTGGAGAAAGACTAGCGTAGGTGATGAATGCAAGAGCGGCCCAGGCCACTGCGGCAGATAGTCTTTGCAACATGATGGCTCCCAAATGCGGCGTACAGCTGATTGAGCTTATCTCACTCAGCGATTGATGATTTGGGGCCGATTGATCTAGTAGCCCGTCGCAGAGCCAACTTCTGGCGATCGTGGCGAGCGACTGAGAAGCCTTGATGGCGCGCCCGAAGGTATATGCAGCAGGTCGCCGGCTGGGGCGCAGCTTGAGTGCGGAATGATCCATTCCCCTCTTTGCGTTTTTTTGCGCGCTTTATGTTTTCCTCTTCCACGTTCGTTTTGTTCAGGAACTGCCTTCTAGCGCTTAGTCCGGTCGGTGCCACCGCGGAAGACGTTCGTTCTCCCGGATGACCGGCATCCCAGCCGTCGTGCTTCATCTCTGGATCCATTCCGGCCGATGGGACTTGCTTACCCGGCGTCGCTAGGCATAGCTCGAAAACGATCTGCATGGGACAACTAGCTCGCCAAAAAGCCAATCCCTGGGTCGCTATATTGGAATCCGCGGCTCGCACTTGCAAATGTCGCCTATTAAATATTAAACATAAAATTAAATAAATTAAATGTTGGACGAGGTTTAAATCTGGACTAGGCTGCGAATGCTTGGCGCTGGACGCACGCGTCAAGGACGCTCCAGGAAGCGGCCCCATCATCCCGCCTCCTGCTTACGCCGTCCAAAGGATGTAGGGGCCGCTTCTTTGGCAAATTGGGAGGCAAATCATGCAGTTCCTGTCATTAGGTGATTTGTTTTTCATCTCCGCAGCAACGGGTACGCTCCTACTCGTCGAGGTCGGAGTTTTGATCATTGTGGGCGTGTTCTGAGCCGGACGTTGTCCGGTCAATTTCAATTTCAGCGCTTCCAGCGCGCGGACTGCACTTTATGCCCTCTATAGTGTCAACGCACTTCAGCACAGAGCCTTCCGAGCAAAGCTCCCATGGTCGCGGGCGTGCGCCTATTGCGTGCCTCTCTTCTACTCCTACTGAGAGGGACTGGAGTGGGCGGAGAACCATCAACGTCGTGCCCGAGGTCGCGAATGACAATGCGCGCACCTGGCCTTTGCTACCGTTTCCGGATGGCTGGTACGCCGCCGGTTGATCTGTGATGCGGCTCGGTCCTGCGGTGCTCAGCAGCTAGCAGGGCGCATTTTGAAACCTTTTGATTGCCCACCATCCGCCGGTTGACGCTGGCGGGCCAACCTGGCTCCGCCTTGCGCCGGAGTGGTTGAAGATCGCGAAAGAAGCCGAGAAGCGCTTGCTCCGAGGTTACCCCCACCTCTGTTGACGCTCATGGACAACTGTCAGGGAACGACTCTCCAGCCGAGAGATTTAAGATTTCGGTCTGTGGCGCGACCTGGACCACTTCAGGTTCGCGACATCCACCCGGGACGGCCCATCGTTCGAACGCGCGTTTGGCGATGGGTCGGTTCTCGCAAGCGGCGGCGTTCTCTTCACTAGGAACAACCGGCAATCCGGGAAATTGCTTTCATGCTCCGGCGTCCCAACAGCCCCCGAAGCCGGAGCAGACCCCCAAGTGGCCCCAGCAGCCGCCCTGCTGGGGCCGTACCTTTATGATAGCAGCAAGGGGCAGGCCCGCCGACTTGCGGGAACGCAAAAAGACCCCGGCCTGACAGAGGGCTGTGCGCTAGGGCTTTAGGCGCTTTCTTTCTAAGCGCCCGGAGGATCTAACCGGGACAAACGGGCAAGTTCATCTGCCGCTACCGCCTTCCCTCGGCTAAGTTTCCGCACCCAACCTTCCGCTGTGTATCTTTCGAGACGGTGCGCCGCCGGTCCTGCTGATAGCTTGTTGAGAGACAAGGGGGCGGGCATGGACCGGCTGAAGGAAGAACTGGGGCGCCTCGAAGCCCCCGCCTGCCCGAATTGCCACGTTAATATGAGGTGGTTTCAGTCGGAGCTTCTGCAAGACGACCAACAATCTATTATCGCACACCTCTTCATTTGTCCTAACTGCAAGCGCGCTCAGCGGAGCGATTCGAAGTTCACGCCGGTGCGCATTCCACTCGATAAACTGGCGGCTCCGCGTTTTCGTGTGATTGCAGGTGGAAAGTGAATGGCGCCGAAAAGGCTTTGGCTGTTGCCCTGCGCAGCCTTCTCGCCTCCGGCGTTCGTTGGGCACTTTCGTGCCGTCTGGGCATTTTGTGCTCATGAATGACGACGCCGCCAGATACCGCCGGTACGCGAAGGCTTGTCTTGATGAAGCCGAGGGGGCGACGCGCGCCGAGGACTACTACACAAGCGCAGATACCGCGATGCGTATTTTGCGCAACGGCGAGATATGGATGCGCAAGTCGCACCTAATGAACGACTTTCGTGAAATTGAGCATGGCTTCGAATGTCTCAGAGGTGAGTACAGCAAGAGCAAGCCAAGCATGGACGCCTTGTTCGACGGAATGTTTCCAGGTTTCTGCGAGAGACTTGAAAAGCTGCTTGAAAGGCCCTTTCGGGTTTATAGACCGTTCGGCGTACACCCGCCCAACGAGATGGCACGCCCTTCCCTTCCTTCTGCAGTAGGAGCGATGCAAAGGTGCGGCGTGATGCGCTGCAACGAGACCGCTGCTTGCTGCATTGCGTCTCGCGAATCCCGCGCCCCACTCGGTAACATCGGTATGCATTCACCTTTTGCCGACGCATGAAAGCGAGTTCAGGAACGCGCCTCAAAGGATCGCATTGTCCTTCTGTTTTACAATTGTAGTGAGGCCGACCATGCGTCTTCTTTGTAGAATAGTCGCCATTGCATCAGTCCCAGCGTGGATGTGGTTACATGTAAACTCTGCTGCAGCGCAGGACTTCAATGATAGGTGGTCCATCATTCCAAAGGCACACGCCGAGCCCGCCCCCCAGGCACCGGAGCAAACCAATCAGAGCCCGCAGACGCAGTCTCCTATCGAGCAAGAACCGCCGCAAAATTCGGAAGACCGCTCAGCTACTCGATCTTTCAACCGAGTGTTTTCCGGGAAGGCTTCCTTCTACTCGTATTCGAAACGGAAGACAGCGAGCGGCGCAACGTTCGATCGGGATTCGCTAACTGCAGCTCATCGCAATCTGCCGTTCGGCACGCATGTTCGTGTTACTGACCTCAAGAGCAGCAAATCGGTAGTCGTTCGTATCACCGATCGCGGACCTTGGGTTCGCGGTCGCGTCATCGACCTCTCGCTTGCAGCCGCTCGCAGCTTAGGAATTACCGATCGTGGCGTCGCCCAGGTTCGCGTAGTGGTGCTTTAGCCGCAATCAGGTGCCCCGCGAGGACGGCATCCGTTGACGCCCCGTGACAGAGATATCAAGCACAATTTTCCTGGTGATAGCTCACCGCTGGCGGTTTGACGGGAGCTCGCGCAGCCGTAACGTCCAAGCATATTCATTTGGGGGAGATTTCAGTGCGCTTTTTGCTTTGCCTGCCTTTTGTCGCGGCTGCTTTCGTAACATCCGCCTCTGCCGCTCCGCCCGCGAGTTGCGCTTCTAAATTTATAGGTGAATGGCGGCATTCCGGAGGAAATAAGGGAACGCTCACCGCAGACGGACGAGCGATCTGTAGTGAGCACGCGGCGTGCCAGGCCGAGGGCACCTGGACCTGCTCCGGAAATAACTTGACCTACACGACCAGCCTAGGCTCGTGGGTATAGCGCATGACTGTCCGGCTATAGATTTCCCTTCGCATGAACTGCTGACCGAGCAGGGCGATCATGTAGTCGGTGCGGACAGGTGGAGGGATGGTGGGCGTGATCAGGGCGTCAACGGCGAGCGCGAAGGCGAGCAGGTTGACCACGCCTCGCCGGGTCAGCACTCCCCTATCCCGTGTCCGCAGGGCTAGCAGGGCGTCATAGCGCTCCTTTGGGTATCGGCGTCGCTTCAGCGCCAGCGGTGCAGGCAGCAACGCCAGTGGACGGGAGAACGTCTTGCCGATCTGCGATGACCAATCGTCAAAGATTCCACTGCCGATCTTGTCCTCGAAATGCTCCCTGACCACGGCCTCAGCGGCGGCAAGCTGCTCCTTGGTCGGTTTGCCGAAGACGGGCTTCATGTCCTCAAGGAACTGGCGCTCGCACAGGCCGCAGATTGGACCATCGGGTGGCCCTGTTCTGGCAACCGACCGCCTGACACGGCAGGTCCGCAGCGACAACAATAGCGTTCCGCATCGCCGTAGGGAGGCGGGTATCCGTAGAAACTTGGCGCATCAGAGAAGGTATTAGGGTGTGCGATTGACCTTCTCTGGCCCACAGGCAGACGGAAGGTTACGAACAACAGCGTACGCCCCGTTCATGGCTGCAATATGTCTAAGTCATTGAAATACCTATCCATTAGTGGATAGGTCTCGTTAGTGGAAGGGTAGGAACTTGCCTACTTGGCTGCCTCAATCTCCAACAGGCATCCTGCGCCTGCTCAACCCGGCGACAGTGAGACCAGGGTGCGTCCCGCCAACCAATGGCACGCTTGGTGATCAACAGCACAGAGCCGATGCTTGCCTTCCGGCAAAGTCTGCATAGGCTGCGCACATATTCGTTGGGGACTTTAATGGGCGCTTTTCGTTGGATTACGTTGTTGCTTTCGATCTGGCTGATTTGCGGATCGGCCCATGCCGAGCGCCGTGTCGCGTTGGTGATGGGCAACTCGGCCTACAAGAGCGTACCCAAGCTCTCCAACCCGGCGAACGATGCCGCGCTAGTTGGTAGCATGTTCAAGAAGGCCGGGTACGAATGGATCGACATCAGGACCGATCTCAATGCCAGCGAGATGCGCAAGGCTCTGCGCGACTTCGGGGGGCGAGCGCGAGATGCCGAGGTCGCTGTCATCTGGTCACGGCATCGAGCTTGACGGCACCAACTACCTCATTCCGACCGATGCGGCTTTGGAGACCGACAGCGATGTTCTCGATGAGACTGTGGCGCTTGACCGTGCGCTGTTCGCCGTTGAGCCTGCCAAGCAGCTTCGTCTCGTCATCCTTGATGCCTGCCGCGACAATCCCTTCGCCAAGACCATGAAGCGAACGGTTGCCGCCCGTGCCATCGGGCGTGGCCTCGCCAAGGTCGAACCGACCAGCCCGAACACGATGATCGCGTTCGCGGCGAAAGCGGGGTCTACAGCGTCCGATGGGGACTCCAAGAACAGCCCGTTCGCCGCAGCGCTGGTCGAGCGGCTACCCACGCCCGGTCTCGATTTGCGCAAGGCGTTCGGCTTTGTCCGAGACGATGTCTTGAAGAACACCGGTTACAAGCAGGAACCGTATGTCTACGGCTCGCTAGGCGGTGATGACGTGTCGCTGGTCCCGGCCAAGCCGGCCGTTGCCGGCCCGCAGGCGAACCCGGACAGCGAAATTCGTCGCGACTACGAACTGGCGCTTCAGCTCGGGACGCGTGACGGATGGACCGCCTTCCTCAACCGCTTTCCGAGCGGCTTCTATACCGATCTCGCCAAAGGCCAGTTGAACAAGATCGCCGCCGAAGAAACCCGCGCGACCACGGCAGACAAGGCCCGGCAGGCGGAAGAGGAGAAGGCCCGCCTCGCTGCGGAGCGTGCCAACAAGGCCGAACAAGACAAGGCGGCGGCCGCGGCTAAGGCAGCCGAGGAGAAGCGTCTCGCCGCCGAGAAGGCCAAGCAGATCGAAGAGGCCAAGGCGGCCGCAGCCGAGCAGCGGCGAAAGGACGCCGAAGCGGCAGCAGCAAAAGCGCTTGCCGAGAAGCAGGCCGCCGAGAAGGCGCTGGCCGAGAGGCTTGCGAACGACAAGGCCGCTGCCGAGACGGCCGCCAAGCAGGCCGCGGAGAAGCAGGCCTCGGCCAACGCTGAGCAGAAGATCGCAGCTATAGTGCCCTCTTCGACCCCGCCGGCGCTGTCGCCGCCGGAGACGACGAAGCTGGTTCAGGCGGAGCTGCGCCGGGTCGGTTGTCTCAGCGCCTCCGCGGATGGCGACTGGAACGCCTCGTCACAACGCTCGCTGACGCTGTTCAACAAATATGCCGGCACCAAGCTCGCAAGCTTCGATGCTCTCGACGCAATCAAGGCGAAGCCGGGCCGTGTCTGCCCGCTGGTGTGCGACCGCGGCTTCAAGGCCGACGGCGACGCCTGCGTGAAGATTGCTTGCCGTGCCGGCTATCGCGTCAACGACGACAATGAATGCGAGAAGGTGCAGGACAAGAAGCCCGTCGCAACGCGCGATGATGGCTCCAAGCGAGATTCAGAACGGAAGAAGGTCGAATCCACGCCGTCCAAGCCACAGGCTTCCGGTCAGATGATCTGCAACGATGCTGGCTGCCGTCCCGTCAAAAGCGGGTGCAGGCTGGTTGAGAATTCGTCCGCAAACAACTCTCGCAGAATCAATGATCGGATGGTGGAGATCTGCAATTAGCCGGCCTGCCAAGCCGTAGCGATCAGTATTGGAGCGCCAAGAGTTCGTATCTGATGAGGCGCGGAAGCCGCTCTACTTCATCAGTCTTTCGTCCAAAAGAATGAAGTAGGTCCGCGCCCACCGCCTGCGCAGCCGACCCGCTGGCCCTACAAGGAACGAGGGCGAAATTGATACTTAATCCCGATAGCGACAGAACTCATCGCCGTTTTCGTATTCCACGCAGGTCTTCACGCGAGGACGGGGACGCATGTCATAGTGATAACGTCCTTCGTTCCGCTCCGCATAGCCATACCTACGACCGCGATCCATGTCATCGTCGTCCCGACGCCAGTTGCGTCCCGTGGTTTGATGATCGTCGTCCTGGTCCATCATGCGTCCCATCTGCCGTTGACGCATTCGCTCTCTGTCAAAGCGATCATCACTACGCTGACGCGTGGTCCAATCTCGGTTGATCTGCGTATCCTCTGCGCTGCGGCGTTCGCGGTCGCGGGCTTGGTCCGATTGTTGCGGTGTGCGCTCAGGCTGAACCGGAGTGGTTTGAGCCTGCGATTGCTGCGGTCGTTCGCCTTCAATGATTGTCGGATTGCTTTGGCTTGAGGGCTCGCCCGGTCGTTGAGCGTCCTGCTGCTCCCGGCTCTCAGTTTGATACCGATTGGTTGTATCCGTGCCTTGCTGCTGAGCGGATGCAGCGACGGAGAGAAGGGAGGGAACGATCAAGATCATCGTGGCTAGGAGGGATCGGCGCATGTTACACCTCGAACAGTTCGCAGTGTAACGTCACACCGAGATGTTCGTTTCTACAACGAAGAAAAGATAAGGCTGGCCTCACCAATTGTCAGTGATCCTGACCGGGTCCAACATGTCTGTCTCGCGCTTGGACCAATCCTACCGAACGATGGCTTTGTAGATCGCACCGCGTGAACACCCAAGCTGCTTCGCAATCGCAGTCGCACCAAGCCCTTGTGAGCGCAAAGTCCTGATCTGGTTATGATCGAGGCTGACCGGCCTGCCCTTATAGATTCCCTTGGCCTTGGCTTTCGCGATGCCAGCAGCCTGCCGCTCCTTGATGAAGCCCAACTCCATCTCAGCGACCATGCCAAGCACGGTGATCACCATGCGCCCAAGTGGCCCTGCTGTGCTGACTTCTGGCTCAAGAATGCGGAGCGATGCTCCCTTCTGATCCAATTCGTGGACAAGGTTCAGGGCATCGCGAGTTGATCGGCCAAGCCGGTCGAGCTTCACGACCACCACCGACCAGAACACCGACACCCAACTTGAACGGCTCAGGGCGGCTGGCTGCGACATCGTCAGGCAAGAGAAGGTCTCAGGCAGGAGCCGCGAGGGCCGCACCGAGTTGGAGACCATCCTCGACTTTGTCAGACCGGGCGACACGCTTGGTGCTGACGCGGGCGTAACCGATCTGGCTCATGGAAGATGGTCCTGTTGATTATGGGTACGCCCTTGCTGAACGTTCACGGGACCGCACGATTGCGTTCACCAAGGGTCGGTGGAACGGGGCGTTCGATAGCACCTGTGTATTCCGGCGTGTCAACGAGGTCATACAAGCCGGAACCATCATCGCCGGTGACCTGCCTTGGTCTCCTGAGACCGCACCAGAGATACGGAAGGCGTTCACTATCGCCAACAACTGGCGCGATGCTCATGCGTACCCGATGCGAAGTGTGCGGTATTCCATGATGTGGTTCATGCGCCACAACGGCATCGAGGGCATCACCGCCGCTCGGCTAAAACGAATGCAGGCGATCCGCCGTAAGCTGCGACGCCTTCCACACCAATTGTGCGACTTACAGGACTTGGCCGGTTGTCGCGTGATCCTCCCGTCCATAGCGGACGTGCGCACATTGGTATCGTTGGTACGCGACCGTGCGCGGCACATTATCCGGGACGAGAACGACTAATCAAGCGCCCCAAGAAGGATGGCTATCGAAGTCATCATCTCATGCTCAACTTTCAAGGCAGGGGGCGATCTGCGGTTCATGACCATCGTCGGATTGAGCTACAAGTGCGTACCCGCTTGCAGCATTCTTGGGCTACTGCCGTCGAGGCGGTGGGGCTGTTTCGGGGCGAGGACTTGAAGGGTAATAAGGGTAGCCAGAACTGGCTGCGCCTTTTCAAACTGATGTCTGCCGAGTTTGCGATGGCCGAGAGTTCCAAAGCGCCATCGAATGTACCGTCCCACGACGACCGGGTGAAGGAACTTAGGGAGCTTGATGCTGAGCTAGACGCATCCGCAATGCTTCAAAACATGAGCCATGCTGTCCGATGGACCGACATCGCCGTACCATCGAATACCCCCGCTCGTTATTACTTGATCCGGTTTGATAACGCTCTCAAGCGCGTGATGGTCGAGCCGCATTTCGTACCGCGTTGGGCAATGAAGTCTTATGACAATGCGGAAGAACTCGACAACCAGAGTGGCCGCGAGACATCCAACGTAGTCTTGGTTGAGGCAGACAAGATCGAAAACCTGAAAGTGGCATATCCGAACTACTTCGGAGACGTGCAACTATTCAAAACCCAACTCAATAGGCTGCTCAAGGGCAAGGACGTTGAAGAATACACGGTAGCACCGCAAGAGCAGGTCAATACAAATCGTCCTCGCGAGAACCCCGACCTCGTTTGGTTCAAGCGCCGTATCAGATGGAGCTAGGTTGAGGCCGATGCGGTCGGCATCGAGCAGCCAAGGCCGAAGTCAAAAGACGCCTGGAACCCGGAACGGTGGCAAAATACGCTATGAACTGATGGGAGAGATTTCAGTATTGGAGAAGAGATGTTCTGCGACTCGAATACCGCATCCTGCTCGTCATCATGCTGCTGGCAGCGGTGATCTGTCTCCTGATCGGCTTCGGTTTTGCTGCCGATGCTCGCGGGAAGTGGATTAACAGCGCAGGGCTTCTGTTCGACGTGAGCGGCGTCATCCAACTTCATATCAGCGGGCTGTTCGAAGACATCCTTCGTCATTTTGGGGATGAGGAGAAGTTCCCCTATGGTCCTCCCTCGAACATCACGCGGAAGATTATCGACAACCCCGATGTTCCGGTGCGCATGTGGCTGCGCAACAACCTCTTCTTCGAGGCGACAACGGCTTTCTATCTGCTGCTGGCAGGGTTCGTCTTCCAACTCATTGGGACATGGGTGTGACCCGGCCCCATGGGGGACCTCAGGGTCTCCAGACCACCGACGACCGTCTCACATTTTTTCGCAGTTTTCAGACCGGCCTACGCTGCCTCTGCTCGCTCTACGTCGGTGAGTTCGTAGCGAGGGAACGCGGCCGTGGCCTCCATCCGCTTCTTGACGGTGATGCCCCTGTACGCCTCGCCTTGCGTCCGGGCAGCGTGTCCGCAGATTGCGTCAACGGTCAGGTTGTTCAGCCCGGCATCGTGGCCGTAAGTCTTGAAGGTGTCTGGTCGTGATGCGCAGCATAGCAAGCTCGTTGATTCGAGATTGCTAACTTGCCTCTCGTTCTTGACCAAAAAGCTTAGGACACCGGGGGACAAATGCGGACAGTAGCAGTCGATCACTCGGGTTGCCGAGAACCGGGCCAAGCTCGAGCTGGGGCGGAAGCTGCTGGCCCTCAGGGAGCGAACCCCGAACAATCGGAAGTTTGGCGAACTGGTCCGGGCCCAATTCGACATGGACGCGCCTCAGGCGTCGGCGGCCATGCGAGTCTGCCGGCGCTACGGCGAAAGGGAGGAGATCACCTCCCGGCTGTCTTGGGCCGGGCTATTGGCCCTTTCCGCATCGACTCTGTCCGAAGCCATCCGTAACAGCCTGGAGCGGCGCATCGCGGGATGGCGAGCAAGTTTCCGTGTCTCAGATCCTGGATGCCGGCCGAAAATAGGCATGCGCAGAGGCGAACGAGATTGCCTCCAGGATATGCGCCCGCTGCTAGCACCCACAGGGGGCCTCGGCGCGCTGGAACGTTTGGTGTCGCAGCGCGTCCTGAAGGCATCGATCCTGTTGCCTGTGGATCGACCGATGGACACAGTAGTTGCCTATGCGATCTCGGCCTTTATCGTCGGCTTTGGCATCGGGATCTTCATTGCCGGTCTAAACTCGGGCGCGCCAGCTTTCTGGGCCTGCATCGCCCTGATACCCGTTGCGATCGGGCTCCTGAGCGCTTTCGGTCCCAAATAAGAACTCCAGCCCTTCAGGGGCACTTCGATGCGCCCGGGACGGTCGGGACCGTTGACCCCACCTGCCCAATCCGAATTGCCTACTGCCTTAATGCGCGCCCCCCGGCTGATCGACACCGGCAGAGAAACGGCCCCAGCAAAATCATGATGGTGCTGGGGCCGCTGAGTGCCTGGCGGTAATGGGAAACGCCAAGGTAGTTTGAGCCTAGGAAAAACCGGCAATCAGTTCTGTCCGATTTTGCACACACTGAGTATGGTTCCCGTTCGGGAACGGACCGACCGCAATGAAAGGCATGCAGGCTCAGTTGGAAAAGCTCCGCACGCATGCGGCGGAGTGCGCCCTCATCCGCGATTTGGCCAGCGATGCTAAGAAGCGAGAACTCTTCAGCCGGCTGGCGGATCACCTGAGCGTGCTCGCCGCCGAAGTCGAGCGTGCGATTGCGGAGGGTGTGAAGAGCAAAGGATGACTGGCGGCTGGGAGCGGCCTTTCGAAGATCCGATAGACGACAAAAAACGGCCCCAGCGTTTGGCGGCGGCTGGGGCCGTTGGAACGCTCTGGCACCAAGGGGGGCTTTGGACCGGAGCACAGCCACCAATCCAGTCGCTTGCCGGTAGTTCCTGGGGAAGACGCTGCGGCGAATGCGAGAGCCGACCCATCGCCAAACGCGCGTTCGAACGATGGGCCGTCCCGGGTGGATGTCGCGAAGCTGGATTGGTCCAGGTATCGCGCCACAAGGCTATCGCTGGCAGAGCGGCGCGTGGGTTTTCGGCCTTTAAGGGCAAGGCGATTGGGCCACCCTGAGCGGCTCCAATGTTCCCAGTCTGCTCGCAGGTGGCGGAGGCTCCGACCGCACCAAGATCGATGCTTTCGGTCTGGTGACTGGCCAGGTCGGCTACGCCTGGAGCAATGTCCTATTCTACGTGAAGGGCGGCGGCATCGTCGCGAGCGACAAGTATGAGGGCTTCATCACCGCGACCGGCTTCGTCTTCGACAAAGCGAGCGAGACCGCTGGGGTGGCGCGGTCGGCGCCGGTCTCGATTTCGGCGTTGCACTAAACATCGTCGTCGGCGTGGACTATGTCCATGGCTTCATGGGCTCGCGCAACAACAGTTTCTGCTTCACCGGCCCTCTCGCCGCGTTCTCTCGCACCGATCGCATCAGTCAGGACGTCGACATCGTCACCGCGCGCGTCAGCTACCGTTTTGGCGGGCCGCTTGTCGCGAAGTATTGATCTCTAAAGGCGGAGCGCGAGTAGAACCGCAGCGAGAGTAAACGGTCCGTCCTTTGGCCCGTTTGAGACATCGCAGCCAGCCTCGACGGGGTTCCCGGCGACCACCCGCAAGATCATCCCCGGACTGCTTATGCGTCTTAAAGGGATAATTCGACGCCCATCCGATACGACGGCGCTGAGCGTGCGCGAATGGAGATAGTTGATGCCGAAACTGCCGAGCGCCGATTTCCTTCATCGATTGGCAGATATCGCCGATCGCGAAACCTTGCCGCGCTTTCGAACCGAACTTGCGGTCCATTCCAAAACTGGGGAGGGTTACTTCGACCCGGTGACGGAGGCTGACCGGGAAGCCGAGATTGCGATTCGAGCAGCGATCGAAGTCGAATATCCCGACCATGCCATTCTGGGCGAAGAACTCGGTCTGGCCGGAAGCGGTTCTTGCCGCTGGGCCTTGGACCCTGTGGATGGGACTCGTCCCTTCATCTGCGGCCTTCCTGTCTGGGGCACGTTGATCGGCTTCACGGTCGCTGGCCGAGCCGAACAGGGAATGATGAGCCAGCCCTTCACGGGTGAGCGTTTCTGGGCTACCGCCGATGGGGCTTGGTGCGAACGTGAAGGCAAGCGCCAACGACTGTCCACGCGAGACGTCGGCACGCTGTCGCGGGCCATTCTGTATACGACTTCGCCTGAGCACTATCATGGTGAGCTCAAGCTAGGCTTCGATCGCCTTGCCGCTTCGGTCCGGATGACCCGCTACGGCGGCGAATGCTATGCCACGGCAATGCTCGCTGCTGGCCGTATTGGCCTCGCCGTCGAACCTTCGCTCCAGCCCCACGACATCGTCGCGTTGATCCCGATCATCGAAAAGGCGGGCGGAGTGGTGACGCGGATTGATGGCGGGCGGGCCGAGGAGGGTGGCCCGGTCTTAGCTTCGGCAACTGCCGGTCTTCATGCAAAGGCCCTTCACCTCCTCAATAACGGAGGTTAGACCACCCTGCGCTTCTATGAAGGAGCGGGCTTTCATCGTGGAGGCAAACATATTTCGAAGTACGCCGCGCCTAACGGTTCAGGGGCAAGTGGACATGACGCGGCGGGCGGCCATAAACTGCCTATGGCGCGAGCCCTTCTTGTGCTAGCTTTGCCGCGGGGGTACGCGCTGGCCAGCAAGTACTTCCCTCTGACTTAGCCTTAAATCCCGTCTCTTTGGTTTTCCTTTGGAGACGGGATTTTTTCGCAAGCGGACCGCGGCGCAAGAGGGCCGCGCCCTCTAGACCGCCAGCTCGGCGATTGTGTTTGCGAGAGAGTGGCAGAGGAACAATCATGTCAGCGCTCTCGTTAACGCCTCTAACGAGAGGAGATCCATAATGAAGCTTGCCACAATTCTGGTCCTCGGTTCTCTCGCCATGAGTTCAGCAGCGAGAGCTGATCAACCCGGACCTGACTGGATGCCGATGGAGCAAGTGAAGGCTAAGGTGATCGAGTCCGGCTATTCCCAGGTCACTAAGCTCGAAGCCGACGACGGCCAGTGGGAGGGCGAAGGCATCAAGAACGGCCAGAAGATGGAATTTCATGCCGATCCCAAGACCGGCGTCATCGTGCGCGAAAAGCCAGACCACTAACCTTTGAGATCATGCAAGACCGTCTTCGCCAGTTGTACTTGCCGACTGCGGGGACATAATTCACTTCGGAAACAATTTGTCCCGAATGTAGCGCGACGTCGGTGTCAGCCTGATTCCACTTGGCTTGCACCATACTGCTCTGTCGATCTCCTTCTTGTCGCCGATCTTCAGAGGGCCGGACGCGTTCTTGGCTAAGAAGATCGCGTCACTCATCTTGCGACCGGACCGACGATTCTTAGCCTTCACTTCTTTCCAGAGCTTCACCGGCCCCAGCTTGAGCTTCGGCAGTTCTTCCCTGATCTCTCGGCGCAGGCACTTCCTTTCGCTCTCTCCTGCACGCCTGCGACCGCCCGGAAACATCCAGAGCCTATCGCGCCGTCGTCTGACCAGGAGCACGCGACCTTTCTTCGCGACAACAAGTTTTGAAGACTTCGCCATTTCTATTCGAATCGATTTTCAGATCAGCGCCACTCTAGACGGGCTGGTTCGACCTGCAACGGATGAGCGTCGGCTCGCTCTCCGTAGTATCACGGAGCAATCCTACAGGTCGTGACCAAGTGTTCAGGTGCTATCCTTACGCAACATGCTCGAAATCTTCGACATCCTCCAAGAGCCCAAGTTCTGGGTCGCGATGGCATTCGGACTGGCTCCGATTGTCATCGGCATCATCATCTTGTGGTCTCGCCGCTGAAGTCGCCAGTTAGCAGCCCTAAGTCGCAATAGGCCACTTCGGAGCTAGTCCCCCGTTGGCGTGATGCGAAACTCAACCACCTCGGGCAAGCCGCGCAAATGCTTAGCAAGTCTTTCCGCATTGGCCCTGTCGCGGCTCTTGATGGTCATCCGGTATTCGAACTGCTGCCCCCCTTCGCTTAAGCGGGATGACAGGTTCGCAATCGTAAAGCCGTGATCGCCAATCATCTTGTGGACCTCGCTTTCGCCCATGACCTTATCCCGGCCAAAGCGCAACATGTGATGGGCATAGAACTCACTCGGCAGCCGCGCCTCGATCAGCCGGAACAGCGCGAGCACTATCAAGGTCGCGAGGGCGCCGACAACCGCAGCAAACCAGAACCCAATTCCAACCAGAATACCGATAGCTGCCGTTACCCAAATGGATGCGGCCGTTGTTAGTCCCCGGACAGTCCGGCCCTCTTTGAAGATGACGCCAGCGCCCAAAAATCCAATGCCGGTCATGATGCCCTGCGCCATGCGGGTCGGATCAGTCCGGATGGCGTCATGTTCAAGCAACGTCATCCACTGGTGCTGATAAACCGTGACGATCATCAGAATGGCTGAGGCAATGCAGACCAGGGAATGGGTTCTAAAACCCGCCGGGCGACCGTGAAACGTGCGCTCAAATCCAATCATAGCTCCGATAACGAGGGCACCTCCTACTCTGACGATGATCACAAGTTCGTCGTGACCCATGGCTCACCTCTATACTTACGGCGTCGGCTTGGCTTTGGAAGGCGCGCGCTAGGGCCTGCAATTGTTCGGACACCTCGGCATCTGCGGCTGCCTTTGCGGCGCGCGCGGCTTTTTCAGCTTGCTTGCGCAACTGTTTGATTTCCTTCGCCATGGATCAGTCCCGTGCGCCCCCGGGTCGCTTGGACGTGTGTTAACCTCCACATGTTATATTATCTCGCCGCCGTTGAGGAGCCGCACGTAAGCGCCGCTCTCGTGCAGCTCAAGCCAGCCGCGCTCGACCGCCATCTTGATGCCTGCTCCGAACTCCGGGCCGCTGCCGCCGTGTTGGTACATGAACAGCCCGTTGATCTTTTCGATATGGATGCGGCCGTCTTGGACGGGGTCGATGGTGGCGGCGAGCTGAACCAACTGACGCTGCGGTCTCAGGATCTGCATAGGGTCGTTGGGCCGTGAATCTTGTCATGCTCTACCGCTCTTCGGTGGGGTGCACCCATTTATAGGGCGTGATCTGCCTTGTCTCGGTTAGCTTGATCATGCGAGCGGGCGGCGCGTACCGAGGCGTCCGGCAGGATCGACATTTCAGGGAAGCTTCCAACTTCCAGAGCGGCGTGTCTCGAGGTCGGCGGACAGCGTCAAGCGGAAGGCTGGCGCGGGTCTTACAGCGGGCGCACTCGACCTCCAGCCAGTTAAGGCCGCCGTTGAGGCACTGGCCGATGGTCGGGGATGGCTGAGCAAGGCCGCCGTAGCGAAGGCCCGATTGGCTGCGCGATCGTTAGAGTATCGGTCCGACTAGCTACTTAGGCGGCTTCATCACCTTGGGCCCGCTTTCTGGCTCGACGGCGAAGCTTGATACGCCTCGAGTAATCAGCTTCTTTCGTTGGACGGGAAACGGCGCCCGGAGGTGTCGGTGCCTGGTTTGAACCTTTGGATCAATGCGGCATGACTCCGCGTCGGCGGAGGCAGCGAAGTTCTCGCTTCTCATCGCACATTAACGGGAGATACTTCGATACTGGACGCACATCGGAACGTCGGTGAGCTCATTGGACTGGCGTTTTCGGCCGCACGTTGAGCCGTGCGAGCTCTCGGCGCTCGTCATCCGACAATTGCCAATCCTCGCATTGATTGTAGAGCTGCTTAAAAGCGTCGTGCAGCTTGCTTCGGGCGACCTTTACCATCTCAGTGTCGTCAAATTCGCGCGAGTTGAGGAAGATCGGTAAGGTAAAACTGGTTTGATCGCGGTCAAATCGAAACGTCAAACCCATATCCTCACCTCGCTCATTAGGCGAAATCATCTCAATGCGTGCGAGTGTGATTTTGAATTTGCCCATCCATTCAACTCCTGGAATCGCGGGCCAAAAGCGACTTGGGTTTATTGTTCATCAGACGCCTTTTGAGAATTGACTGGCGACAAGATCGTAAGAGCCCCTGCTGCCGCGCACATAAACCTTTGCGGCTGTAGCGCAGATCGCATCGCGATTGCGATCAAACGCATTCAGGAAGTCAGCTTCGTCGTGACAGGCGCCAGGCTGAAGTCGTTTCAAGGCGTCTTCCTCAATGAAGAATGATGCCTCAATCGCACTGTCTGAGCCCCCAGAAAATGCACTGCGCGTCTCGTCCGGTCATATGAGCGGCTTTGATTTGGAAACTTGATCATACGGCAGTCCAATCCAGATTAGCAGGCGTCTAGTCGTGCGATGTTCGAAGAGGCAGCTGCGCGTCTGCTGTCACTTTCCCCTCACGCTCTCAGGGGGGCGGCAGAGCGAACCTTGCTGCAGCGCAATGGCTTCCGCGGCGATCCACCCGACGACATGAGCGTACACTCAGCTACTCTGATTCAATTGGCTTTCGACAAAGAAGTTGCTCGGTCGTGAGCTATGAGGTGACCAGAACCTCAACTGACATACCAGCGAAGGCATTTGTACTGCCGATGTAGCTGCCCGACACCGGCGCTATCTGGCGGATATCGCGAGCTACCGCGATGGGAACCAAATTAAAGCCGCCTAAACTGCGGTTTGTTGGGTCAAACGTGATCCAGCCCGCTCCCGGTACGAAGATTTCGGCCCACGCATGCGTTGATCCTGTTCCGCCGGAGCCGGCACTTTGCTGGACCGGGTTGTAAAGATAGCCGGAAACGATCCTCGCTCCGAAACCCAACGCGCGGGCCGCTTCGGTGAACAACACCGCCAGATCTCGGCATGAACCCCAGCCACGACTCAAGGTCTCCAGGGGCATTTGGGTCCCTTCTTCGTCACGGCTCTGATATCGAGCCGCTTGCGAAACCCCGACGCTTAGGTCCTTGAGCAGCGCCAATGTGTCAGTCTCCCTTCCGCGAACAAACATTTGTGCCCAGTTTCGCAAGGTCCCTTCCGAGTCCGCGAATTGCGGAGTGGCCAAAGCGCCAAGATCGACCCAATCATGATTGGAATAGAGGAAGGGGTAAGATGTTGCCGAGACTGAGATGTCGAAAATAGGCCATTCAACCGAGGCGAGCTGAAGCTTTGCAGCGCTGCAGATCACCAAAGTGCTGGCCTTCATGGCAAACGTTGCTGTTGTAACTGCATTCCCGAACACGTCGCTGGCCCATGTCAAGACTGCATCAGGCGTCGCCGCAATTCGGCTGGATAGCAATCGAACATCACGGCTTTCGCGCGGACGCAGCATAAGGCGATGAGGAAGAAGGCTTACCGGCTCATGGAAGCGATAAGTCGTCGTATGCTGAATGTTCAAGGTGATCAACGGCAACTCCCGCCGGCGGCCGCGCCGGCTCATCGACGGCCCATTGCGGCGAAGGATGAAATGCCAGATCACAGGCTAGAGTGAGGAACGAAGTGGGGGCCTGTCGGTTCACTTCACCTGCAACATTTCTCAATGCCTGAGGCATCGTGCAGGACCCAGCGAGGTACTGCAATGACCTCCCCGCATGCTCGTTGCCAGGTTACTGTCCAACTGTCTCGTCGCCTTCCGGCGACACCCTGCACTTACCACAGTTGCTGGTGCCGCTACCGGCGCCGCGCTCGTCAATCGACAGCTTGCGAAGAAGGCGCAGCGCGATAATCCTCCACAAGGGCGGTCTATCGAGGTCAACGGCGTCCAACTGCACTATGTTGAACGCGGCAGTGGTCGGCCTCTCGTTCTCTTCCATGGCAACGGATCCAGGATTTCCGGTCGAGTGGCCTGATTGATCGCGCGGCTGAAAATTACCGGGTGATCGTGTTCGACCGGCCTGGCTTCGGACATAGCCACCCCCCCGGAACGTCGTTTGGAATCCGGAAGCACAAGCAGATTTGTTCAAGGTTGTGCTGTGCGAAGTGCTCGCGAGCCGGCTCGAGGCAGTGCATCGCAGAGGTCGATGTCACGCAAGGAATCTCGGCGTCGTCACGCATCGAGAACCGGACGATCATCTGGACATACTCTGACAAAGCGGCCACTGGTCAATGTCATCGCCACTCCTTATTCGCCTCAGCCCTCCTCGCCGAGCCGGAGGAAATCGTCGAATACCGCTGCCACCAGCGCGCGGTGCCGCGTGTCCTCGTGGGGGAGGCCCGCGATATAGAGATTGAGCAGATAGCGCGCCTTCACCGCGGCCTCCGGCCACGAGGTGGCGGGCACCGTCATCAGGCGATTTTCGAGATCGGACTCGCGCTCACGCAGCTCCCTGACATTGTTCTCGACCTCGGCCAGCGCGCGGCGCAGGTCGGTTGCCTTCTGCGCGGCCATGCCGCGGTGCTGATCGAGCTCGACCGGGATGTCGGTCATCAGCGGTTCACGTCGGCGCGTTGAGCGTCCGCAAGGTCCACCGAACCGATCGAGCGCACCTCCGTCGCGCCCTGCACGGCTTCGGACGGCACCGTGATCATGGTGGCGACACGGCGCCAGACCGCGAACGAGAGTCCATCGATCATCTCCTCGTCGGTGACGACCTCATAGCCGCCAGCCGGCAACTCGCGCGCGATGCCGCGGATGTGGAACGGATGCTTGAATGTGACGGTTTCCCGCCTCGAACGGATGGTCACGCGCGCCTACTTTCTTGTGAGAGCGGCCCCACCGACACCGGCGATCACGACCATGCGCTTTATGCGCGCTAATAGCCAGCACTATCGCGCCATCGGGGTGCGCGGCGTTTTAGTCCTCGCTAATGGCGTGATGCAGGCGTAGCGTCGCATCCATCACCGCATCTTCCACTACGGCTTCTACCGGTGACTGAGGGTCACGTGCGCTCACGCCGAGAAACCAGTCATTGAAGCACGACCATGTCGTTGTCGCGCAGGAGCATGCGATGTCGCGTTTTCGCGCCTCGGAATGGATCGTTCCGCCAATCGTCGCTCCGCTGTTGCTGTTCGCTTGTGCGGCGGCGCTCTTCCATGGCTAGGGCAACACGCATTCCCTATCTGGTCAGTGCAACCAACGAATATGGCTGCGCCAATCTCGGCCGCGGCACCGCCGGCCTTGCTCTGCGGCTGGCGCGAAAATTTCTGCGCGACGGCTTCATGGACGTGAAGGTCTGCACGCCGCGCGGCCGCGTGCTGCAATCGGATGAACTGGACGAACTCAAACCTTCAGATGAGACCGACGACATGGCCAAGGGACAGCAGCGCGGCAATAGCGAGACCAAGAAGCAAAGAAGGACAAGGCTAAGGTGATCGCCGCCGCGCCGAGCCGCAAGGAAGCCGGATTTCGGGCCGGCCGAGTTGAAATAGCGGAACGCCGCCTCGACCGGACCAATGCGAATCGGCTCTCTCAGCCGAGCGCCTCTGACGTCGTCTCCTGGCCCTTAGCCGCCTCGGACTCGTTTTCCGACAATGGACATAGGTTCGGATTTAACGTAGTGGACCGCTTCGATCCAGTTGGGTTTCGAGATGCAGCCGGTCGCCATCATTGATCTGACTTGAGCCGCTGTGTGTCGAGCGACCAAACTCGAGAGCTTCAAGGCAAGCGAGCACTGGCCGGCGTTTCTCGCCCAGCGCCAGCGAGTCTGCCAAGCACAGATGCCGGAATGAGCGCACGAGATGTTGAATACCGCTATATGGCGGACGAGCGCCAGCAACCAGGATAGCTATCTTTTTTTGTTACTTGAGGCATCCACCAAACCAAGCGGCGGCCCCATTGGCCCATCTGAAATCGGCTCTCGCCTCTCCAAAGTGCATGAACGTTGGGCATATGCGAGAGGGCCTGGGTGAGCCTCACGATAAGTTTCCCCAAACGGGAGCTATTCACTAGGTGCTCGAACGAAAAGGGCGTACCCTTTAGTTGGTCGGGCGGATTGCTCGAGAGCTGCCTCAAGAGCGACGACACATCGGCGTTTCCGCTTCCAACAATGGCGGCCCAGTGCCGCCGGTAGGCACACATCATTCTGAAATTAATATTCGAACAGCATCAAGATGCACTCCGGCAGCCTGCGAAAATGCGCATTGCGGTTGTCTTTAGCTCTTTGTCGTTTGGAGAGAAGCACTTGGCGAAGTACGCTTACGTCACCCGCACGACGTGGCTCGGCCGTTCCGGGGTCATCAAGGTGGCGCACATCTTTGAAAGATGTGGACTTGCCATGGTGGGCGGCGCGGGCGGCCTTTACGTGGCCATCGGACTGATGCGCATGCAAACCGCGTTGTTTCAGAACGAATGGATGGTCCTGTTGATGATGCTTTACGGGGCCTTTGGTTTCTATCTGGGCATCGATCTGCCTAACCGTGTTGCGCACAGAGCAAGATTCCAACGGCCGGAAGAATGGAGCTTCGGTGCCGACGCGGCGGCGCTCGCCAGCGCGGCCGGCACTTTCTTTGCTGCGCTCGCTCTTTTTCTGTCCGTCAGCATGATTGTCCTCGATGAGACCGTGCACGATGGATTCAGAGTTCTGGTGGGATGCTGTTGGGCGATTGGCACGTCGCTTCAAATTGCTGCCGGTGCGATAGGCCGCAGCACCCTCGGAGGACCTAGGCATGAGTCAAGATAAATCCATGTCGCTTTGGACGCCCGAGAAGTTAAGCAGAAAAGCCAAGGAAGACGCTGAGAACGACAACTACAATCCACCACATTCATGGTGGCCCGGCCGATACAGCGTAGGTACCGAAGCCCGCGACAGGTACGATCGAGCTTTTAATCTCCATCACAGCGATGAGGACGAGTACTAGCCACCTCAGGCGGGCTCTTCCATTTCAGCCGACGCTGGTTTTGCATCGGATTTGCTCGGACTCGGCCATTGCGAAGTGCTTGGTGCCTGTTGGGCGCCTCAACCGGCAACGAACGGCGATCGCCATATCGGCTTACTGAGGGCGAACGGACGTCTGATGATGGATGTGCTCACCGCAGCTTTTGACCCCTACCGCACATTCGGCGCGACGTTTTCCTGCGCCCGCAGCCCGCGCCCGGTGGCCGCTCCTTCAAGTAGGAACTGAAAGCACCGGCAGCCATTAGCCAGTGTCATCCTCTATTATCGGTGACCGAGAGCCGTATGCTCCCGCCTCAACCTGAGCGGGTGAGCCGATGTGCGAAACGTGCACAGAGCTAGACGAGATAATCTCGCATTACCGGCGACTCGCGGCCTTCCCCTTCGATCCGCTCACCGCAGAGCGTATTACCGGCGTGGTCGCCGACTTGCAGCAGAAACGGAACGCAATGCACCCCACCGTTCTGCCCTCGTCGGAGTTAGGGCGCTGACAGCCATTTCGTCGCATTGGTGTGCGCATTTTTCGATATCGCTGCGCGCTGTTGTAGCCTAGGGTATTACCCATCACCGCCCCGATCAGTGGCATCTATCGGTGACTGAGAGCGTTGCGCTCCCGCCTCTAACTGAAAGTGGGCGGTCAGATGTCCGATCCTGTCAAATTCGATATTCGTGATTGGCTCGTACCACCATTATTGGTGCCGATATTTCTTTTACTTCTGATCGCGGCCGCGGCCGTTCTATAGCGGTAGGTCCCCTCAACCGCGGCCGGGTGATCGAGCCAAGACTCCGGCCAGACAGGAGTCGGAAATGGCAAACACAGCGATCATCAGGGACGCCTATGGAGCCCCGGCAATTTTTGTTGGTTCGAAAACAGGACGGGACGATGCGCCCTTTGTTTTCGTCAGGGTCGGAGACGAGGAGCGCCGGATGCGTTGGTCCGAATGGGATGCTCTTCCGGCCTGGACCGGCGAGCGTCCCTCTTGGGCAGGTAAGTAGGAATGAGAGGTTCAGCATGACGCCGGCCTAACAGGTTCATGGACGGCGGCGCTTTTCCTGGCCTCGGCACTTGGCGTCCCTACGCCAGCCGCTTTCGCCGCGGAGCCGAACTGCCGTGCGGTCGAAAGCACCAGCGCGCGCCTCTCCTGTTACGACGCGGCGTTTCCTCCAAAAACGAGGAAGCCAGCCGAGACCGTTATCGACTCATCGTCAGGCGACAAGGACCCATTCCTTGACGAAGAAGCCAGAACCGCCGCAAAGCTAAAGAATATTTGCCGCGGTCGCTGAGTTCGCCGACGCGTGGGCGTGTCGTGCGCTCCAATTCAGAGGCCCAATTAAAATGACGAAAGAGGATGCTAGAGGTCGCCGGGTGGTCCGCCAACGAAGGCGAGCCCTTCATTTAGCGGGGAGGCATTAGACGACAGGGCGGACAGCTCCGCGAGTTCCAAGGAGCACCAGATGCGAAAGCAGCGCCTGCTCGAGGGCGGTCCGTGTCGATCGTTCAGTGAAGACTTCAAGCGATGCTGAGTGACGGGAATTTGAGGCTGCTTACGGGTCGATTCGATGCAGAGTAATGATGGCGCATGGAACATCAGGGAAATGAATACACGGTAGTCCAGACGATCAATCCGTCGGGCTGGAAATGGTCGTTTGAGCGAGATGGTCGGTCCCCCAGAACCGGAATCGCCTTCAATCGAGCGCAGGCTATCAGCGCAGCTCAACGTGCGATCAGCCAATTGCTCAGAGATCAGCAGCACCAATAGACACGCTCGGTTTGCAGCCCGCCTGGAGCTGAATTTAGTCCTCGGTACGTTGCCTCTCGGTGCCGATGTGGCACGGTGCAAGTGCGGATCACAAAAGATCGGCGGCAGGGCGGAGAACTGCAAGAGAGTTGCTCCCAGCCAGCACCGCATTACAGACCAGTCAGCTAGCGACTGACGCTCGGCAATTTCGCACCTGCCAGGAACCGAAACAAAGCGCTCGCTATTCGGCAGATAAAGGCGCACTGTCCCACTACCATCGAGCGGCCCTTAGCATTTATCGGTGGTGTGAACGCAAGTTGCGCTCCCGCTCAACCCCGCAGCGGAGCGTCAAACATGCCGGCTCAACGGCCCCCAGACAATCATTGACATTCGAATACCGCCTCGCGCAAGAGGCGATCAATCTCCGCCTTCAGGCCAAGGGGATGCCCGTTGGCGTCCGCCGTACGGAGCTTCTGCGAAAAGCCAGGCAGATCGATGTTGCCGGAGAACTGAACAAGTGGTTGACCTCGCCGGGACTACAGCCGCCATCTTGAATTTAGGCCTCGTTCTTGTCCGCGTGATGAACTTCAGCACGCCACGTGGAGACCAACCTTTATCGGGATTTTACTCTCACCTTCCCGGGGCTGGTAACCGCCGCCTGCGCTTTATTTAAGCGGGCGGCGTTTTTGCTTGAGATGGAAAGCCGTCGGACGCGACGTCTAGCAGCAGATCGTGATTTCCATGTGGCTTTCCAGGAACGCCGCTCGAAGAGCGGCTTTAAGCATAATCATCTTTCGAATCTTGGGCTACTATCGGTGACTGAGAGCTAGTTGCTCCCGCCTCCAAGCCGCGGGATGCACATGTGCAACAAGTGCGACCAGACAGACAACAAGATTGAACAGCTCCGCGGGTTGATATCACCGGGAATGGACGCGTTTAGCCTAGCGATGATCCGATGCGCCATCCAATTGCTAGATGCTGATAAGGCGGCCTTTAAGTGCCACGGGAGCGCGCACAATTAGGTGCGCCCTCAGTTCGCAATCTTGGCCGATGTCGCCTCTTGGCCCAATGCTGACCCGTCCGATCGCGCAGGAAGTGTCCGCTTTCAAGGCGACAACAGACAGCCGCTGACTTGGTAGCGCTCGTCCGCCTGTGACCCTGGCTGTGTGAAAACGCCGCTGCTTTGCTATGATTTCCTCGTGATTCAGCGGGGGACGCTGATGAGGCGCTTCGCTAAGCAGGCGGATCGTGGGCAACGAACGCTATTACCATGCCTCGATGATTTCATTGACGAGAGCAACCCTGTTCGCGTGGCCGCTTCGGCAAGCAGGACTTTGCCTATTTGCCGGGGGAAGACGCCTATCGCTGTCCGGCTGGGGAGCAACTGCCGTATCGCTTTACGAACGAGGAAGATGGCAAGCGGATAAAGCGCTACTGGACCATGGCCTGTCAAAAATGTTCACTCAAATCGCAATGCACGACAGGGCCGGAGCGACGGATTCCACGATGGGAGCATGAGCATCTGCTCGAAGCTGTGCAGCAACGCCTTGATGCAAGCGCACAAGCCATGCGCGTGCGTCGCGAGACGGTCGAGCATCCGTTCGGCACCATGAAGGCCCGCATGGGACCGACACATTTCCTCACCAAAACGCTTCCAAAAGTAGCCGCCGAGATGGCTCTTTCGGTCCTGGCCTATAACCTGACACGGGCCATAAACATCGTCGGGACCAAGCCGTTGATGGCCGCGATCGCGGCCTGAGACCAAACCGTCCTGGCTTCTCACCACCCTCCCGGGGAAGGCGTTTTTACACGACCAAGACCCTTAGCTGACTTTGAGGCTCCCACGTTGCACTTCCTTGAAGGGAGTCGACCAAGCGCCCTGAGACGCGGAGCGGACTTGTAACGTGACGGACACGCTACCGGCGGTTAGCTTTGCTGTATGAGCGAGACCGAAAGCGACCTTCTCAAACGAGCCGATGACGCCATTGCCGAGAGCCGCAGGCTTGGTCGGCAGAACCGCTCATGCATCGTAGAGACCCAATGGTGGCTCCAGCGCCTCCATTGGACGATGGAACAGTCCGCCCGACCTCAGAAGCCGAAACAACCTTGAAGGGGCGTGGAAGGACGCGGGTTAGGCGACTGCTCATTTTGAGTAAGTAAAGCTAAACGCTCGGCGCCGGCTCGCTCGGATAGGAACGCCCCAACCAAGACAGTATTGGCCCACATGCGCTTCTACTTCGACTATCAGGACTCGGCCGGCTCCATCCTTGACGACCAGGGCGAAGAGCTTCCGAACTTAGGCGCCGCGCGGGACGCGGCGATGAGATATTTGGCCGAGGGGATACGAGATTACAGTTCTTCAAGCCTAACCGAGAAGCTGTCCGTCCACGTAAGAACGAAAGAAGCCCCGATCATGACGGTGTCGGCGACGGTCGAAGTGGTCGCGCAGTACCGATCGGGAGAAGCAGAAGCCTTTCTTAAAGAAAGTGACGGCCTTTAGCGTAGGTTAGTGCGCTGCTCTGGCACGCCTGGTAAATTGAGCGGTCATGGCAGATGACCTTCGCCAGCTCGAGAGAATCGCGCGTGAGCAAGCCGCGCAAACAACCGAACCTCGGACAAAAGTTGCCCTTCAAGAAATCGCGGAGGAGTACCGGACCAGAGCAGAATGGCTCGAACTTAACGCGCCAGCCCCCAAGCATTGAAAGCGGGAGCATCTCGGCTCTCGATCACCAATTGAGGACACGAGCCCTATGGAACTGGAGACGGCGATGGGAAGCGGGACTGGACCTTTTCCGACGACTGAGCTGAAGATCGTGGAGCGCTATAAGCGAGCCGCGCGTGAGCAAATGGACGGCCCCAAGCTCCTCCAGTTGCTCAAAGAAATCGAGGACGAGATAAGAAGACGGACCGCTGTGGTCTTTAAGGTCCTGCAATCCTGAAGGGACTCGACGCCAAGTTTTGGAGCGTTCTA
Organism: Bradyrhizobium sp. 195; assembly: GCF_023101665.1. Classification (NCBI taxonomy): domain Bacteria; kingdom Pseudomonadati; phylum Pseudomonadota; class Alphaproteobacteria; order Hyphomicrobiales; family Nitrobacteraceae; genus Bradyrhizobium; species Bradyrhizobium sp. 195. Next base: position 257,955 of record NZ_CP082162.1, read on the forward strand.
AAATGTCTGTCCGGACGGGGCACAGACCAGAGCGCAAGGTGCAAGAATACAAAGCATATATCGTCGACAAAGACGGTCACATTACTGGCCGGATTGACCTCGTTTGTGAAGATGAGGACAGCGCCCGCCAGCGGGCCCAGCAGCTTGTTGACGGTCACGCCGTCGAGTTATGGCGGGGCAAAGAGAAGATAGAGCGGTTCGAGCCACCACCGCGCGCCCAACCCTGAAGCCGCATTCGCTGTCTTTGTCGTCTACGGACTACTTTGGGCTTTCGCTGGCGGTGGGCTCGGGTGGCACGATCTGGCGACGCTTTCGACGTGGGGGATGACCTTGGATTCAGCGAGCTGAGCACCGCGACACGCAAGCTCTTCATGCAAAGTTAGACGAACTGTTGAGAGTCAACGGGGATGCGAAGAACTCACTCATGACCCTCGACGACAAGGACGCCGAGGAAGTCGAGCAAGATCGGGCGGCTCTGCTCCGTTCCTGATGGGACAAGCCCAACATATGCAGGCCAGAAAATTTTGCAGCATGAGGTAGAGTACCGCCGGGAGGCACTACAATCACCCTCCGTCGCCTGAAGAACTTTGCAGTCCTTCTTTGTCGAGTGGTGGCGACTTGCTTTTCAGGTTGGTCTCCAGCTCCAGCTCAACCTCATCCATGACGCGCCTATTCGTCTCGGACGGCTTCTCTGGCATTGGGCTCGGCGGCGACTTGGTCATGCCGCACAATCGAGCGATGGGGCAGGGGTTCCAAAAACATCCAGTTAGCTTTGGCGATTGGATCAAATAGGACAGTACCCGACCTGCGTCCCGGGCTCCGAGAACTAGGCGATGGCCGCTTTGGGTCAAAATGCGAAGAACTCAGGTTGAGCAAATCTAGGTCGCGTACTCATAAAATCATGAATGCAGCGGGCATGTTTGATGGCCGCTTGTCACCCAACAGCGGCACAAAAGCGGACATTGTGGGAGGATCGCGAAGGGCCAACGACGGAAGTAGCCCTCTCACTTGATCACCCCGTCGGCGAGCGCGAGATGCGTCGGTGGGATAGTGACGGTGAGCGTCGTTCGGGACTCCTCACGGGCTCGCTTCCGGGTTGATCCGCGGGTTCCAACGCTTCACGAGCCAAAAAAACGTGTCTCGTCCCATGGGGTGGAGTAAACTGGCTTTCTCATTCTGGTGCGACGGTCTGATCCGCGAGCGGCTCGACCGACGACGCACGGCTGACGGACCGGCGGACGTGACGACGGCTATGGCCAGTGGATGAGTGCGGCCAAATGTGCGGTGAATGGCATGGATATCTCTGCCTGGCTGCGCGGCCTCGGCCTGGAACGCTACGAGCAGGCATTCCGGGAAAACGCGATCGATGAGGCAATCCTGCCCAAGCTGACCGCGGAGGACCTCAAAGACCTCGGCGTGACGGCGGTCGGCCATCGCCGTATCCTCCTCGATGCGATTGCCGCCTTGCGAGCCGAAAACTTTTTGCAAGACGACCGAACGTTCGGTCGAGCCCGACCGTCCCGGCGGCAAGGCTCCCGAAGCCGAACGCCGCCAGCTCACGCTCATGTTCGTCGACCTCGTCGGTTCCACCGCGTTGTCGGCGCGGCTCGATCCAGAGGAGCTGCGCGACATCATTAGCACCTATCACCGCCGTTGCGCCGAGGTGATCACCGGGTCCGGCGGCTTTGTTGCCAAATATCTCGGTGACGGCGTGCTGGCCTATTTCGGTTACCCGCAGGCACATGAGGAGGACGCCGAACAAGCGGTGCGCGCGGGCCTCGCCTTGATCGAGGCCGTGGCGAAGCTCGATGCGGGCCAGGCGAGCTCACTGCAGGCGCGGGTCGGCATCGCCACCGGCCTCGTGGTCGTCGGTGATCTCCTCGGTGAGGGCGCCGCCCAGGAACAAGCGGTCATTGGTGAAACCCCTAATCTTGCGGCACGGCTACAGGGGCTTGCCGAACCGAACTCGGTTGTCATCGCAGACGACACGCGCCGCCTGCTTGGCGGTCTGTTTGATTATTGCGATCTGGGCACGTTGCCGATTGCGGGAATTGACTATCCGGTGCGTGTCTGGCGGGTGGTGGGCGCGAGCCTGGTCGGCAGTCGGTTCGAGGCCCTACGCGCCGCCAGCACGCCGTTGATCGGTCGCGAGGAAGAGATCGCATTGTTGACGCGGCGCTGGGATCGGGCCAAGGCCGGCGACGGTGCCGTCGTCCTGATCGTGGGCGAGCCGGGCATCGGCAAGTCGCGCATTGCCCAAACCCTGCTGGAGCAGTTGGGCGAGGCACACACGCGGTCGCGTTATTTCTGCTCGCCACATCATCAGCACAGTGCCCTTTATCCAAGCATCACCCAGCTCGAGCAGGCGGCCGGATTTCGGCGCGAGGATACGGCCGAGACCCGCTTGGATAAGCTTATTGCGGTGCTGGCTCTGGCCAACGAGGAGCTGAGCGAAGCTGTGCCGCTTTTGGCGGACTTGCTGTCGATACCGACCGGCGACCGCTACCCGCCGCTCAATCTCACGCCGCAGAAGCGCAAAGAGAAAACGCTTCATGTGCAACTTGCGCAGGTCGAAGGACTAGCGGCGCAGCAGCCGCTGCTGATGCTATGGGAGGACATTCACTGGAGCGACCCCACCACGCTGGAGTCGCTCGATCTGCTCATAGATCGAGCCGCGACAATGCGGGTTCTGATGATTCTCACCTTTCGACCCGAGTTCACGCCGCCCTGGGTCGGCCGTCCGCACGTAACGTTGCTCAGTCTCAACCGCTTGCCCCCTCGGCACCGCGCCGAGATGATCGCGCACGTAACCAGGGGCAAGACATTGCCCACGGAGATTGCAGATCAGATCATCGATCGGACCGATGGCGTGCCGTTGTTCATCGAGGAGCTGACCAAGTCAGTCGTCGAGAGCGGATCGATGACCGATGCCGGAGACCATTATTCCCTGGCCGGCCCGCTGGTTCCTTTGGCGATCCCGACGACGCTCCAGGCCTCGCTTCTGGCCCGGCTCGACCGATTGGCGCCCACTCGCGAAGTGGCGCAGATCGCAGCGGCGCTCGGGCGGCAGTTTTCTCACGAGCTGATCAGCGCCGTCGCCGAAATGTTGCCACCGCGGCTGGAGAGGGCTTTGGAGCAGCTCATGCGCGCCGAACTGGTGTTCCGGCGCGGGACGCCGCCTGATGCCACGTACACCTTCAAGCACGCGCTGGTGCAGGACGCCGCCTACAGCACCTTGCTGCGCACCCGACGGCAGCAACTGCATGGCCGGATTGCCAGCACGCTGGAACGCCAGTTTCCAGAGATTGCAGCGGCCCGGCCTGAGCTGATGGCGCAGCATTATGCCAGCGCTGGCATGGTTGAAAAGGCGATCGCGTATTGGGACCAAGCCGGGCGGTCGGCCGTCCAACGTTCGACGATGGCCGAGGCGGCTGCGCACTTTGGCAAGGCGCTCAACCTGCTCGTCAGCCTGCCGAAAAGTCCGGAGCGAGGGTCCGACGAACTTTCGCTTCGGCTCGCCCTCGCCGGGGCTCTGACGGCAGCCGAGGGATGGGCATCGCCTAAGGCCGCTGAAGCGTATGCCCGTGCCCGCGAGCTGTGCCGTGAGGCCCCGGCGGGAGCCCAGGCCGCGATAGCCCTGAACGGCGCCCACTCGGTCTTGCACAATCACGCCGAGATCCGCGCCGCTCATCAGCTCGCGGAAGAGTTTGCCGCGCTTTCCGAAGGCCGAAATGACCGCGACACCCAGCTGATAACGCACAAGTGCTTGGGCCTCAGCCTTCTGTTTCGCGGCGAATTCAACCGTGCGCTCCACCATCTGCAGCACGCGCTCAGCTTCTATGATCAGACTGAGCACCGACCTCCGAAGCTGACGCCCCACGATCAGCGCGTTGCCTGCGAGAGCTTTGTCGGATGGACACTTCTGCTGCTGGGACAAGCGGAACAGGCGCTGGCGCAAAGCAGACGCGCGCTGGCTTGGGCGCGCGAGCTGTCGCATCCTTATTCCTTGGCATTCGCTCTGCACGTCAACTGTGTCTTTCACCAAATTCGCGGCGACGGAGCGATCCTTGAGGAACGATCCGAGCAACTGGTGGCACTCGCCACCCAGCATGGTTTTCCGCACCTCGTGGGAACAGGGACCTGTTTCCGAGGATGGGCCACGCTCGCGATGGGAGGATCGATCGAGGAGGCCATCAGCAGGATGCGGTGGGGTCTGGCGACGAAGCGGGCGACGGGTGCCGAGATCAAGGTGCCTTACTATCTTGGTCTTCTGGCGGAAGCGCACCGGCGAGCGAACCGAACCGCGGAAGCGATCAGCCTGTTACATGAAGCCCTGGAGGTGGTCGAGCGAACCGACGAGCGGTGGTACGAGGCGGAGCTGTACCGGCTCATGGCGGGGGTGCTGATCACCACATCGGATCGACACGATGCCGAACGCTGGCTGTGCCGCGCGCTACGAACGGCGCAGCAACAGGACGCGAAGCTTTGGGAATTGCGCGCCGCCACCAGCATGGCCCGCCTTTGGCGCGATCAAGGCGAGCACACCGACGCCCGCGACCTGCTCGCGCCGATCTATGGCTGCTTCACTGAAGACTTCGATACGCGCGACCTGAAAGAAGCCGCCGCGCTACTCGCCGAGTTGGCCTAGAAGCCCCTATTAGCCTACGGCTCGGACGCTTACTGGTGAGGTGTCCGCAATGCCCAAACCTGTCACCGTCATCGCAGATACGTATGCTGCATCTACCAGCTGATGTGACCCGTCCCATGGCCCGAACGATGCAGCGGCGCGCCCAAGAGATTCGAACTCTGATCCCCGGATTTGTAGGCTGGTGTCCGGTCAGGGTTCGGACCGTCTTGGTCTGCGACTTCTGCTCCGGGTCAAAACCGGTAATACTCTGACCGAGCGGAATATTTCCGCTCAGCCGTCAAGACCGGACATCTGCGCGCTTATAAGTACACGCCCTAGGCCGTGTACCCATAAACCGGTGGCGTGATGCGACTAAAGCAATATCTGCTTTGCCCCTATAGCAACCGACTTCGTGCGGCAGCGCAATATGTCGCGATGGGCCAAGCTCGGAAGTCGCTAGACCATTGGACTGGCTCACGACGCCAAGTCGTCGAGCAACGCCTTGGCCTCTTTCAACTCGAGCGTGTCGAACCCTTCAGTGAACCAGCCGTAAACCGGAGCCAGCAGATCACGTGCCGCGGTGCGCTTGTCCTGATCGCGCCAAAAGCGGGCAAGGCTCATCGCTGCCCGGAGCTCAAGTGATTTCGCCCGTTGCTGCCGAGCGGTCTGTACGGACTTCAGCAGCCATGCGTTGCTCCCTCCGAGCTGGCCGCGAGATAATGCCATCAATCCTCGCAGCCGAGAGATTTCCGCATCCCACCAGTGCTCGCCGCTTTGTTCCGCAATGGCAGCAGCACCCGTCAGGGCTTCGGCTCCGCCGGGGTGGTTTCCCGTGCGACAAAGCACCTCGCAAAATAGCGCAAAGCTATAGGGAGCGTACTGGATCGTGCCTTGCTTCGCCGGATCAGCAAGCGCGGCGCGGTAGGAGGCAATCGCCGCCTCAATCGTATCTGGTGCCAACAATGCCCAGCCGCGGAGGACTCGTGGATCAAGCGGCAAGGCAACGCGCTTCTCAGCCGCTAGGGTCTCTGCGCTCTCAATGCACTGCAGCACCGAAGCTGAGTCACTTCGGAACTGGTGCAATATCGACGCATGCAGACGCGCCATAGCAAGGCTGAAGGGATGGTTCACCCGTTCCGCAAGCGCCAACGCGTCATTCACGCGAGCGAGCGCCGTGTCAGGGTAGCCGAGCAGCCAGGCGCTCCAGGCACCTAGCGTTCTTGCACAGACTCCGGGGTCGTGGCCGTAGATGTGTGCGTGCGTCCGGTGCTGCTCGAACTCATAAAGGGTTCGGCCCTTCTCGCAATGCTCCTGCGCCGGAGCAAGTTCGCCGCAGAAGAAATGTGTTGTCCAACACGTATGATGAGCTTCGAGCCGAAGGCCGACATTATTACTCTTTTCGACCAGGCTCAGGAGCCTATTTGAAAGCTGGCGCGCCGCATTCCAATCCGACGTGCGTCGGAAAGTCCACAACCCCCATATCGCGGTGAACTGAGAATCGATGTCCCCTATCTTATCGGAAAGCTCGTGCGCGCGAGCGTGCGCTTTTGCTGCTTCGGCCGAGGAGAAGCCGTTGGCGTTACTAAGAGACACGCCTTTAGCGAGTTGCAGCTTGATCTCCTGCCGATCGCGCTGCGCATCCAAGAGAGATGGCAGCAGGGACAAACCACGATCGAAATGACTGACCGCCTCGGCGTACGCGGAGCGGGAAGCCGCAAACTGGCCCGCTTTTAGCCATTGATCAGAGGCCCGTTCCGCCTGTCCGGCACCCGTCAGATGATGGGCCAGTATCTCGGGCTGCCGCTCGACCAGATCTGCGAAATGCTGCTCCAAGGTCGTGGCAACTCGTGCATGCAACTCCTGCCGTCTTCGGCGCAGCAGCGTGCCATAGGCCGCGTCCTGCACCAGAGCGTGCTTGAATAGATAGCTGGAATACGGAGGCACACCTTGCCGGAACAACAAGCCAGCGGAGATCAGACGGTCTAAGGCGGATGCCAACTCTGGCTCCGGCTTGCTCGCAACGGAAAAAAGCAGGGTGTAAGAGAACTCTCGCCCGATCGCGGAGCCGATCTGGGCCACCTCCTTGGCGGGCCCGAGCTGGTCGAGCCTCGCCATAAGCGAGGCGTGCAGGCTTGCGGGGACCGCCGCCGTAGGTGACGGAATATTGCCTGTAGTTCGCCGCGCTTCGCCCTCACTATTGGTCTCCAGGACCGCCTTCGTCATCTCCTCCACGAAAAGGGGAATCCCGTCGGTGCGCTCAATGATGTCCTGCCGCACGCTCGCCGAGATAAGCCGGTTGCCCACGATGTGATCAATCACCGTCTCGATTTCGCGCTGCGCCAGCCGATTGAGGGTGAGAGCAGTGACGTAGGGCCGCCCGATCCAGTGCGGGTCGAACTCTGGACGAAACGTCACAATCAACAGCACACGGTAGGTCCGAAGCCGGTCAACGACCCCGCTGAAAGCTTCCTGACTCGTGGGATCGGTCCAATGTGCATCCTCGACGATCATTAGCACAGGTGAGGAGCGCGACAATGCCTCCACCTGTGACCCGAGCGCTTCAAATGTCCGCTGGCGGTGCTGTTCGGAGGATACGTCGAGCGCCGCGTAGCGTCCGTCTTTTGGCAGTGACAGCATGTCGGCGAATAGCGCCGTATCCTCCAAAGAGGTTGAAGTCTGCGCCAATACTGTATCGAGCTTGTCCAGCTTTGTTTCCGGCGCGTCGTCATGCGCAAATCGTGCGGCCCGTTCCATCTGGCCGATGATCGGATAAAAAGCGCTGTCGGTATGCTGCGGCGAGCAGAAATAGCGCAATCGGGTATGCGGCTCGTTAGCGATGCTTTCCAGCAGCGCCGCCGTAAGCCGCGATTTGCCAATACCAGCCTCGCCGGAGAGCAGCACTACTTGGCCTTCACCACTCTTTGCCTTGGACCAGCGTCGCAACAGGAGTTCGAGTTCTTCGTCCCGCCCAACAAGCTCGGTCAATCCGTTCGCGTGCAAGGCCTCGAAGCGGCTTTCGACTGAAGCCGGCCGCAACGCAGCCCATGCCCCTACGGCGCCTGAGATACCTTTGAGTTCTTTCGGCCCAAATTCTTCAAGCTCGAACAGATTGCACAACAGCTTCCGAGTACTCTCCGCAATGACGACGCTGTTCGGCTCAGCAACGCCCTGCAAACGTGCCGCAAGGTTTGGCGTTTCACCGATTATGGCGTGCTCCTGAGAAGCGCCGGACCCGATGAGGTCGCCGACAACCACCAATCCCGTTGCGATGCCGATACGCGTCTGCAGGGGCGCACGGATATTCAGAGCACCTACGCCAGCCACCAACTCCAGCCCCGCCCGGACGGCCCGTTCCGCATCGTCTTCGTGCGCCTGCGGATACCCGAAATACACCAGTACCCCATCGCCCATATACTTCGCAACGAAGCCGCCGAACCGCTGCACTATGTCGGCGACGCATTTCTGATACGCGGAAATGATCTCGCGTAGGTCTTCAGGGTCCATGCGTGCTGAAAGTGCTGTTGAACCCACAAGGTCCGAGAACATCACGGTGACTTGGCGACGTTCGGCGGCATCTTGGGGCTTCAACTCGGCCGTAACGCGTTGAGCTACGGCAGGGCTCCCAAGCTCCTCGATAGCCGCAAGCATTATGCGCCGATGCCCGAGCAGCACTCCGATGTCCTTAAGGTCCTGATCAGTCAGATGGCGAAGTGCTGCGAAACCAATCCCGTTTTCAGCAAAACGCTGCGCGTACTCGGACATTCCGAGCTTTTCGAGCCAGTCGGCAATTTGCTGCATCGCGGCCCCTCCGGATTCGTGCAACCCACTCTGGACCGATAGGACCGAAAGTCTACCACGCGCGCCGACTTATTCCAGCGCCCGCCGCGAGGTTGCATGTCCGGTCATTTTCGACAGTTTGGCAGAGATTGAGGGCTGGTGATGTCCGCTCTTGTCCGTAAGCGCAGTACCAGGGTCGCGCCAAAAGCGTTGCGTTTGGCCGGACTGCCGTGATTCAAACTCTCGAACTGGGGGCTCGAATCATGCACTACGAACTCGCCGACTATGAATGGTCCGCCATCAAGCCGATGCTGCCGAACAAGCCGCGTGGCGTTCCTCGGGTGAACGACGGACGAGTCCTGAATGGCATCTTCTGGGTCCTCCGATCAGGAGCACCCTGGCGTGATCTGCCGACGGCGTTTGGCCCTTACGCCACTTGCTACAACCGCTTCGTCAGGTGGGGCGGGCCGGTGTTTGGAGCCGCATCATAGAAGCGCTTGCCACGGCCCAGGATGCTGCTGTCCAGATGATCGACACTTCCATTGTCCGCGTGCATCAGCATGGAGCCTGCATCACAACGCACCAGCGCCAATCGATGAGAAGGTCCCGCGGCGACTTGACGAGCAAAATCCATGAGGTGCGAGCATCGTTGGATGCAACGCAGACCGAGATGTCGCGCTAAAGCCGTCATTGCCAAAACACATCTCTGCCGCCAGCCAGTCGCGCACCGGTCGGTAGAGCGCTCAATGCGCGGGCACAAGACTGAGCGTACCGAGCGCAGGCTATGGGGCAGATAGCTTTATTGCTGCCATAGCTCTCTATCGAACCCGTTCACCCCAATCTGTTAGCCACCAGACCGCATCAAAAACGGATCCATGGACGTAGCTATTCGGTCCGCAACTTGCGTGGCGGCCGGCGTGGACCGTGGTTCGGTAGGCAGCGAGCCGAGAGAATTGACGGTCAGCCCGAGACCAGCGGCAAGAACAGCTATTACAATCGCGGAGAGATATTCGATCCTCATGGCGATGATCCTCCATCGCTGACGACAAGACAATTGTGTTCGTTGAAGATTAGTTCCGTTGCAGGCAGGTCCATGGCTGCGGGGAACGGCGAAAAACTTTGGCCGGACGTGAGGCGTTCTCCCGGCCAAACCGCTATACGCGGGTCTCTCAGAACATTTCGATCGAGGCGAAAAGCGCGATGTCGATTAGGACAGTGAGGCTCATGATGGCGACTGTGAGAATTGCTTCGCCCGGCGCCAGAGGGGTCATTAGCGTGCCTCGCATATTGCGAAGCCCCGACGCCCAATAGCCCGCCGAAGTCGGGAATGGTTCAGTTCCAAGCGGGTTAGGCACAAGATGCCTATCGCATTTCGAGTTCCTTGATCGCCAAAGCCGCAATTTGTGCCGGGGCGAGGACCTCCGTTTGCGCGATCTTGATGATCTTGCTTGCGACCATTTCCGTGAGCGGGTCGTCGCGATCCTTGACACAAAGCGTATGGAGCGCCTGCTCGTAAGCTGCCGTGATGCGGCTGACTATTTCCGCTTTAAGTCGGCGGTTTGTAATCGCAGGTAGGTAGACATTTCTTGCCTCCTCAGCCCACGCGGGAGAGCATGATAGCATGGGAACACGGTTGGCGATCGGAGGACGTGGGACGCTCGGAGCAGCGGTATCAGTGCAAAGCCAGGATCAAGGTGGCGTGTCGCACGTTACTACGGCGGCGGCAGGATTACTCGTGCACGGCAAGGAGGCGGTGCACGTCAAGGCCAACGGTGGCAGCCATGGCAGATACCCCTTCAACCGCGCCCGTGGTCCATCCCCCCGGTTTAGATCATCCGGAGCATCGCCGGGCGATCTGCAACGAGATTGGTGAGCAACTTCGCGACACCCTCACGGACGATCTCACCCCGCTACCATTGCGACTGGAAGGCATGGTGGAGCGACTGACCGAATTGGACAGTGACGCACCGTCGGCCGCGCCGGCTCGCCAGGACGATGCGCCCTCCCGGCCACTCTGGAAATTTGTGTCGGCGCTTTGGCGGGTCCTCCGAAACGGTCCTTGAGGCGCAGGTACGCGCGATCGCGCCGTTTTCAGGAGCGGATCACGAATCCTGAAAGCTTAAAGCTCGTTTCTTCGCAAGAGGTTGATTGTAGGAGCGGATGCGGATGACGCAGGCGACGACGCGCCGTCCGCGCGCAGGACCGCTTCGGGGCAGAAGCGGCGATCAACGAGTCCCCCGCTGTCCGGTTTACTGCCGGGACGCAACTATGGCCGGGACGTCGGTCAGTTACGGGCCAGAACCAGACCTTCGTTGCTGGCTTTCTCGCGGATCACAAGTAACGCACAGTATGCCGTATCGCTATCTCGACCTATCAAGCATCCTGCCGTCGTTCGATGCCCGGAAAGCAACATAGCACGGACGACATGGCAGGCGCCCTGCGCGGCTGCCATGGGGAGTGATCCATCTGGCCAAGCTGAAACGATCTCTCGTTCATCCACCATACATCCGACACGGCACAATACTTGCTACGGTGCGGGGAGGCGATGCGTGCGGAGTTGTTCCCAGATGGGACGAAAGGTCCGGGCTTCAAAGAAGCAGAAGCGTGTTACGCCGGACCTACTGATCCTGGCTGCTGAGCTTGAGAGGCTGAAGCGAAAGCGCGCATCAATCCCCGACCTCGAAAAACTCTGGAGCGAAGTGCAAGCACTCCGAGAGCAAGTTAGGAAAGCCGAAATCAGGCCGGCACTGAATCGGCTACATCGCGGCCCGGTCGATACGTAAGTCATCGATCCGTTTTCCGGACTTCAACAAGTTTGTTACCCAGCGAGGCTGCTTACCGCGCCCAGCCCAAGTCTCCGATCTATTTGACGGGTTTCGATACTTTGGAAGAATCTTGGGATAGCGCCGTCGGGCGCGAACGGTATGCGGCGCAACGGCGCCGCCGAGCTTAGCCAGCCGCTCCTCTAGCGTCTTTTGTTTCGCCGCAAGTTTTCCTGGGAGAATGGCCTCGGTCTGGCGGTAGAGATCCCAAAGCTGGTCGATCGACATCTGCGCCAGCATATCACTAGACAGTTTCATATCTTGCTTCCCTTCAGGAGAAGATCCCCGAAAATTAGGTTCCAACATTGGAACTTTTTTGAGGTTTTTTAGCGACTGATCTTCGTTAAATCGGTGGTCCTTCGGGGCACGACTAGTGTCTGAGACATATTGCTTCAGCAGCGGCCCAACGCACGCGGCCTACACAACATAATGGATCGTGATTGGGCCGCCTTTGATTTAACGCAAGACGATGCCCGCGTTCAGGGCGGCTCGATACGCTGGAGCCCGCAATGGTCAAAGGCTGCCTCAAGCCAGGCCGAATGCGCTGTTCGGCTCGCCACCCGAAAGCTGACACCTCAGTCGTCTGCGCGAAGGGCAGCCCGAGCCAATTCCGGACTCGTGCAACGCAGCAGAGGCGTCTCTATTCGATCACCTCGTCGGCGCGGGCGTGCAGCATCGGCGGGACAGTGATGCCCAATGCCTTCGCGGCCTTGAGGTTGATGACCAACTCGAATTTGGTCGGCTGCATAACTGGCAAGTCGGCGGGCTTGGCGCCCTGAAGAATTTTGCCGGTATAAAGTCCAATATGCCGGTACGCGTCGGCCAGGCTGATCCCGTAGCTCATCAGGCCGCCGGCCACGGCAAACTCTCGGAACTCGTAGATTGCGGGAACGGCGTAGCGCGCTGCCAGTGTGACGATCTGCTGGCGGTGAGCGTTGAAGAACGGATCGGCCGCGACAAGGAGAGCGTCGGCATGCTGGTCGGCCAGGATCGCGAAGGCCCTGTCGAGTTCCGGCTCGTTGTGTGCCCTTAGAACGTGAATCTTCCGCGCGAGGCTTTGCGCAGCCGTGTTCGCTTCCGTCAACTGGGTGTTGGCGCCGGGGGTACCCGGATTGACCAGCATGGCGATGGTCGCGGCGTTTGGCACCAGGTCGTGCAGCAGGTCCAGCCGCTTGGCTTCCAAAGAGTTGGTCATCACATGAACGCCGGTGGCGTTTCCGCCGGGTCGGTTTAGGCTAACAACAAGGCCCAGCTCGACAGGATCAGTGGCTGAGGAAAACACGATCGGAATTGTGGTGGTCGCAGCCCTTGCGGCTAGCGCCGAGGCGCCACCGCCGGTCGCAACAATCACAGCAACCTTGCGCCGGACCAGATCGGCAGCCAGCGCGGGCAAGCGATCATTGTGATTCTCGGCCCAGCGATATTCGATCACGAGGTTGTGGCTTTCGATAAACCCGGCTTCCTTCAGGCCATCGCGGAACGCGGCTACGGGGCGGGCGATCACATCAGGCGACAGGTTGTTGAGGAATCCAATGACCGGTGTGGCCGGCTGCTGTGCGCTTGTCGAGAGCGGCGCGACGACGATGGCCGCTCCCATCAAACTTATAAAACACCGGCGCCCAATCATGATCGCTCCGATCATGTCATTTCCGATTTCGGCAGTGCGCGACGTGCCATCATAGCCACTGAAATGATGGGATTAAAGGTTGGTGATGTCGGGTCCGGGTCAAAGGCTGCTCTCGGCAGCTCCATGAAGCTTATTTCGCTCAGCCCTCGATAGCGGACACTGCGAGCCCGACCGGAGACTATCAAGAATGGCTGCAACGCCAAGACCGAGGCCGACTTGCAGCATGGGTCTTACTTCTTCTTTAGAATGCCAATATCGGTGTTGCCCAAGTTCTCTATGGCGCGTTCGGCGGCGGGCGTATCCACAGCGTTGTCGTGGGAAGTTGGGGCCGGACTAACGGAGGAAGCATCCGCGTCGCCGGTCGCTGCGTGGCTGAGCGCGTTGCCGAGCTTGGGACCGGAGGAGCCTCTAGTGCCGCTGATGGCGTGCCCGGTCGATAACGTGCTGCCCGCATAGCCGGTAGACCCAACAGCCGCAGTTCCACTGGCCGCCGGGCCACCGCTGCTCGATCCACCCGTACTCTGGGCCAAGGCGAGCGAAGAGCCGCTGATGAATAGAATCAAAATAACGGCGATGTGGTTCATTTAGCGGTCCTTTAAACCGCTCAATGAGCTGCACGTCAGATAGTTCCGTGGCGCCGACCTCTCCCCCAGATCGCTTGCTGAACGTGGTGCGTCTGACAGACCCCAGCGCTGGCGACGGCTGGGCTCGCCCCTGAAAGGCGAGCATGCGCTTGTCATGCTTCGCAGGCGAGCCGGTCGGCCCGGACGTAGATCCTCTCTCGCGACTTGCTCCCCATGCGCACGTCAAAGCTCTACGGCGTGCCATAGGCAAATTATCAATCCGTCGGGAGCGGCCCCGGAGCGCCATGCTGCGCGTCGTCGGTGTGGATACATGTGCAGTCTGGTCAACAAAAAGGCCGCCAACTGAGGCGGCCTTACAATTGAGAAACTAGCAAGGTGACACACGCGATCAGTGTTGCTGTACTGAACGTCACGACCACGAGAGCCTATTCACTGCGGGCTTGCAGCTCTTTGTCATCCATATGGCTCAACGCCGGTTCGCGCCGTGGGTTTCAAGTCGGCGGTCTTTGACCCAGCGAATTCAGTCCACTTCGCCTTGAAGCTGCGTCCCGAGGAACCACTGCGCACTTGTTGGGCTGGTCAACCGGACAGCAAAGGAACACGATCATGGACCGCGAACACGTGAAGGGCGCTGCGGACAAAGCAAAAGGCGCCATCAAAGAAGGTGCTGGTAAACTTACTGGCGACAAAGACATGGAAACCGAAGGCAAAATCGATAAAGCCAAGGGGTCCGCCCACAACGCGGCAGGAGATGTGAAGGATGCGGCGCGGGACGCCGCTGACGCCCTCAAAAAATAACGACGATTTAGACAAAGCGACTAGCCGCCTGCGGGCGGCCATTTTCTTCGGCAGGACTACTCTAGGTTGGAGACAGGAGGCCGCCAAGTGAGGCGACCTACTCTTGGTCTCGCTTGTTCGGCTGATCCCAAAAAACGCTTCTTGCAGTCGAGACACCGAAAGATAGCAATCGGCCCGTCCGGAGAACCAACAACGTCAACGAAGTGCATGGGCTTATGACACGCCGAGCAGGTCGGCAGATGCTTGGTTGGTTGCTTGGTTTCCTGCTCTTGCTTCGCCATCCCGCTGGAACGCGGCGACAGAGGCAGTGGCTTCTACGCTGATCAGGAACCGAAACGAACTGAGCTTCTAGGCTAGTGATGAGCTAGAGAGGTCGCCAACTGAGGCGCCTCACTCCCGCGAGCCTATAGACCTCCGTGGTCCGAGGTTGAGTTCCTGAAACAGCTTTTGCTGCTTTGCAGCGAGACCCGCTGGGTTCGGCCGCCAGGAACAGCCACGAGAACTAGTGTCAACGCCTGACTGGGCTTAGCTAAGGCCAGCCACATCTGCTTCATTGGGCCGCGCGTCGTCTGAGGTCCCGGAACCCTCGAAAAACACAAAGGTTAATCAACTGAGGAGCCGGCTATGAAACACACTGTTTTGGTCGTCGATGACGATGCCGACGTGCTGGACGTGATCGCAAGCATGCTTGAAGAACTGGGTTGCGACGTGGTCCGCGCAAGCAGCGGCGTCGAAGCATTGGACACGTTGACGGGCAATAAGAAGATTTCCATTTTGATAACGGACATCAACATGCCAAGCATGGATGGACATGAACTCGCCGAGCGGGCCATACGCATCCGTCCGAAGCTGAAAATTCTGCAACTATCGGGTCGCGAAAGGAGGCGGGATGGTTTTCCTATGATCAGGAAGCCGTTTTCTGAAGATGACCTTGCCCGCGTCATACGAGAAACGACGGGGGTTTGTTAGCGCTTTAGGGAAAGCAGACAGCGCTCAAGTTCTTCGATCTGAAATGGCTTGCGAAGAGTTGGGTGATCTTTGTATTTGGCTGGAACCCCGTCCGCACCATACCCAGTCGCGAAAACGAATGGGATGTTCCGGCTTCGCAACGCTTCTGCGATAGCCTCGGCGCCAAGCCTCACGTCTAAGAAGCTATGTCAATCTCCGCTTCGGAGGCGAGCGCCACGCCAGTCTGCAGATCGCCAGCTTCCCCAGCAATCTTATGACCAAGCTCGACAATCATGTCGGCGATCATCATTCGAATAAGTGCTTCATCTTCAACCAAGAGCACTGAAGCCATAAGCACCTCGTCGGCTACCCTGCCCGACCCGTCCATTTGAATGCTTCGGCAAAGGTGGCGAAGCCCCACGGCGCGAAGCTCCGCGAGCGAATGTTGACCGGTTTGCGCAGCTTCCAAAAGCTGCTCCGCGATCCTCTTGCGAAGCTCGTGGTCTCCGCCGTTAGGAGTTGGCGGCACACCTCGTCGAGCACCACTTCCAAATTCGCCCTAACACCGTCCGCTAGACCATGGTCCCTCGTCTACGTTCCAACTTTGGAACCTATGTTGATCCGGCGCGCTCCGGTGTCAAGGTGAGCAAGCTCTAAGTTGCGGTGCAGTATAGGAGGGAGGTAGCCATGAGTGAACGTCGGCGTCGTATCAAGCATACGAAACGTTCAAGGAATCCTCATGGATGGGGCTGCCAAGTGTCGAGAAGCGGCAGAGCGACTGCCACCCGGTCGTGAGCGTGAGCTTCTGATGAAGCGAGTGCAACAAGCTGAAAAAACGTAAGCGCGATTTTCCCCGCACGATGACGCCGGCGGTTTTGATGGATTGCCCTAGTATCGGGCGATACCGGGCCGTTCAGGCAGTGGCGGCTTTGTGGAAGTTGAAGGGCAGCAGGTCGGTAATATCGGCGTCGCCGGCGCGCTGAGGCGATTCGGTGAGGACGTGGCGCAACCACGCTAACGGCTCGACACGTGAGGCGCGGCAGGTCAGCATCAGGCTGTAGACGACGGCACTGGCCTTGGCTCCGTCCACGGTATCGCTGAACAACCAACTCTTCCTGCCAGTTGCAAAAACCCTGATGTCGCGCTCCAGAAGATTGTTGTCGATCGGCATGCTGCCGTCCCCGGTGTAGCGCGTCAGATATTCCCATTGGTTTCGGGTGTAGGATACGGCGTCGCCGAGCTTGCTGTCAGGCAAGACCTTCGGGGCCATGTCATCGAGCCATACCTTGAGAGCATTGAGGATGGGGACACTATGTTGCTGGCGGAAGCGGCGAATGCAGTCGGCCTGTGTTTCACCCTTCTCCGGTATTCCGTCCCGCGCCTGCCTTTCAACCCGGTAGAGCTGGTCGAAGAACCGCAGCGCCTGCTCGGGCGGACCGCCGCCCTTCTTCCTCGCCCTGAGGGCATCGACAAAGCGCCGCCGGGAGTGGGCCATGCAGCCGATGTGGGTGGCCAGTTCCAGCGTGCGCCATGCGGTATAGCCGTCACTCATCACGATGCCGCGGTAATCGCCGAGGAAGGCCTGCGGGTGGATTTGGCCGCGGCCCGGCTGATAATCCAGAAGAACGATGGGCTCGTGACTGCCCTTGCCGCTGCGATAAGCCCACATATACGATGTGCTGGTGGCCTTTTTGTCCTTCTCCTTGAGGACCTGAACCGTCGTCTCGTCGCCATGGATGAGAGGCTGCGATCTGAGCCGCAGCTTCAGGGCGTCATAGATGCGGGAGAGATGTTTCTCGCTCGAGCCGATCACCCAGCGACCCAAAGCGCCGCGGCTGACCGGAACACCGGCGCGTTCGAAGGCCTGCGCCAGGCGGTAGAGCGGCGTGCCATCGACATATTTATGAACCAGCGCGAACGCCAGCGTTGAGGCCGTGGCAACGCTGCCCGGCAGCGGCTGCGTCGGCATCGGCGCGGTCACGACAGGGGCGTTGATCCCGGTGCGATCGCAATGGCGGCACGCATATTTGAAGCGTACGTTCTGTAAAACCTTCGCCTTCACCTCGATATGAAGTTGCTCGGTGACAGCCTCGCCCATGCGATGCATCTGGCCACGGCAGCAAGGACACGCCTTCTGATCGTCGGGCAGGTCATACTCGACGCGCTCACGCGGCAGGTTCGCCGGCAGCGGCCTGCGGCCGCGCTTCTTTCCCGTTGTGTTTTCGACGGGTGGCAAGCCCGTGTCCGGAAGTTCGGCGATATTGTTCGTTTCACTGCCGGCGTCATCCTCATCGGCGGCCTGCTCGGCTTCATTGAAGAGACGATCGACGTGCTTTTCGCTGCGTGGCGCAAAACGATGCAGGCGTGCCAGCGCCAGTTCTTCCTCGAGTTTGACGACGCGGTCGGCGAGTTGATGGTTATCCGCCTGCAGCGCAGCAATGCGCGCCAACAGCACTTCAACACTCGGATCGCCGGTTCGATTCATCGGATTCTTGAATCTGAACCGTACCGACGCGTCAACCGCTCAACTCGAGAGCTCAGCCGGCAACCTGATATTGCCGCACCGGATGGCGGACCATCGCATCGATATCGATGCCGTCAAGGATCCAGTGCAATTGCTCGGTCGTCAGCGTGACGACCGCCTCCTGGCGGCGCGGCCATCGGAACTTGTCCTCGGTCAGCCGCTTCAGGACCAGCACAAAGCCGGACCGGTCGAAGAACAGCAACTTCATCCGGTCGCAACGGCGATTGCAGAACGCAAAAACCGCCGGAGTGAATGGATCGAGCGCCATCGTCTCCTGGACCAGGACCGCAAGGCTGTTGATGCCAGCCCGGAAGTCGATCGGCTCACGGTGCAGATAGACCTGCAGGTCACCGCCCAGTCTGAACATGGCCCAGTGCTCCGATGATCGCCGTCAATGCATCCACATCGCCGCATTCCAGCGCGAGCTTCACGCCGTTCGGCAGCGACACGCTCACTTTGGCCGGAGAACAAAAAGCTGGAGTCCCTTTGGGTTCCGAACCACGCATTTCATCGCAAGTCGCCGGCAAATCCACCGTCGCCACGCTGTCTTGCCGCGACAGGGCTCGATCGGCGGACCCCTCAAGCTGAACCGGGATGAACGCCGGGCGTGAGGACGGCGGCAGCGACCTGGTGGCGGTGTGCTTCTTGATCCACTTCCGAAGGAGGTTCGCGTTGACCCCATGTTCGAGTGCAAGCCTCGATACCGAAACCCCAGGCTCAAGGCAGGCCGTGACAAGACGCTCTTTCGATGCCGCCTCGTAGCGCCGGCGACCGTTCCGGCCAACAAGCCTGACCCGCAGTTTCTGATCATCCGCTGCCATCACAAGGTGTCCACCTATTTTGGTGGACACCTCATGCATCAGAGCACTCAAAAGCAAAAGGTGCGGAGAAATTCGCGCTTACGAAAAAACCGCGCAGATCAGCGACTGGTTAAACCCAGGCCCGGCACCTTCGCTCGGCGGTCTTCTGAAGATCTCTTGATCCGCGCAATTTGTTGCATGCGATCTGCGTAAGCCGAGAAGCGGATGCCAGTTGTGGGTCACGAGCGGCCGTTCCACGGTCGCACGAGACAGACCTGTTCACGCCCGCGCTCAGTATTCCAGCGCGCCAGCGCGCACGGCCGCGCGTCTGGTCCTGCTTGAAAGGCGCTAAAACCTACAGCCCAAAGCCCGGGCCAATCTCCCGCATAAGCCTGAGCGCGGCGGCAGTATTGCGGCCATAGAAGAGTGCCTGATCAAACTGAGAAAAGATGCCCATTTCGAATAGAGCTATAGCAACGCCTCTAAGCATGGTTGTGGACCGGGTTGAACGATGCCGCGCAAGTTCAAAAACGGCCCCAGCCGCAGATGTTCGGTCCGATCAAGGAGCCGCGCCATCCTATCATTTTTCGAGAGGCTGGCCCCTTGATCTCACGCAGCGGATGCGAGTCGGCTTACTGCCCGCAAGACCTACGTTTCAGTTGCTGCCTCCGCCCGTTAGGCGCGAAAGCCGGTCACGACGAACGACTCTCGGGTAGGCGCTATTTTCCACTCGGCGCGTTCCCCGTTGTAGTCGCCGTGGTCCCCGCTTGTTGCGGCTGCGGCGGCGGTGCCTTAGGAGCCGACGTCAGCATACGAATCCTCCATTGCCCATTCTCACGAACATCAAGAGCAGTCCAAATAGCGCTTATTTCTAGGGGTGTCATTCGGCCTGCAATATTGACCCCCTAAGCCGGGGGATCGGCGTCCAAAATTGACCCCCTACAGGTTGGTCTTTGCGCTGCCTGCTTCGTAACAAAGCAGGTGGTGGAGGATGCTGGTCGTGGAGACGATTGCGCGGATTCGGCGCGAGCACTTCATCAAGGGCAAGACGATCAAGGAGATCGCCCGTGATCTGAAGGTATCACGGAACACGGTCCGGAAGGTTCTGAGGTCGGGAGAGACCTCCTTCGAGTATGAGCGGCAAGTGCAGCCGCGACCAAAGCTCTGACGATGGTCAGTCGAACTTGACGGGCTGCTTGCGGCGAACGTGACTAAATCAGCTCGTGAACAGCTGACGCTGATCCGGATCTTCGAGGAGCTGCGCGGGCGGGGCTATGACCGCGGCTACGATGCCGTGCGGCGTTACGCCAGGCGGTGGAGCAAGGAACGCGGGCAATCGACCGCAGCGGCCTATGTCCCGCTGAGTTTTGCGCCAGGCGAAGCCTACCAGTTCGACTGGAGCCATGAGGTGGTGCTGTTGAGCGGAACCACCGTGGTCGTGAAGGTCGCTCACGTTCGGCTCTGCCACAGCCGTATGCTGTTTGCCCGGGCGTATCCGCGAGAGACGCAGGAGATGGTGTTCGATACTCATGACCGGGCGTTCGCGCTGTTCAAGGGCACCTGCACCCGCGGCATCTACGACAACATGAAGACCGCCGTGGAGACGATCTTCGTCGGTAAAGGGCGTCTTTACAATCGCCGGTTCCTGCAGATGTGCAGCCACTATCTAGTCGATCCAGTCGCCTGCACGCCAGCGTCTGGCTGGGAGAAGGGGCAGGTCGAGAACCAGGTCGGGCTGGTCAGGGAACGCTTCTTCACGCCGCGGCTGCGGTTCAAAAACCTCGACGAGTTAAACGCCTGGCTACTCGACAAATGCATCGCCTACGCCAAGGCTCATCGCCATCCGGAGCTGGCCGATCAGACGATCTGGGACGTGTTCGAAGCCGAACGCCCCAAACTCGTTCCCTATGCCGGCCGGTTCGACGGCTTCCATGCGGTGACGGCATCGGTCTCGAAGACCTGCCTGGTGCGCTTCGACAACAACAAATACTCGGTAGCAGCCAGCGCAGTCGGACGACCGGTCGAGGTTCAAGCCTATGCCGATCGCATCGTGATCCGTCAGGATGGACGCATCGTTGCCGAGCACCCGCGATCCTTTGGCCGCGGCGATACCGTCTAAGACCCTTGGCATTTTGTGCCGGTGCTCGCCCGCAAACCCGGCGCCTTGCGCAACGGTGCTCCCTTCAAGGACTGGGTGCTGCCGGCCGCGATCGAGCGGATCCGGCGCAAGCTTGCCAGCACCGACGATGGCAATCGGCAGATGGTCGACATCCTCAACGCGGTGCTGACTGACGGTCTGCCCGCGGTGGAAGCGGCCTGTGCCGAAGCGCTCGGTCATGGCGTCCATTCCGCCGATGTCGTGCTCAACATCCTGGCTCGTCAACGCGAACCCACCCCACCGGCCAACATCATGACGCCGGCCGCACTGACGCTCCGCCATGCGCCGATCGCCGATTGTGCCCGCTACGACAACCTCCGGAGGACCATCTGATGGAACGAACCCAAATCTTCGACCTCATGGGCGAGCTCAAGCTCTACGGCATGAAGGCTGCCTTCGACGAGATCATGGCAACTGCCGTCAAGCGCCAGCACGAACCCCAGCGCATTGTCGGCGACTTGCTCAACGCCGAGATCAACGAGAAGCAAGCCAGGTCGATCAAATACCAGCTCACCATTGCCAAGCTGCCGTTGGCCAAGGACATCGCCGACTTCCAGTTCGACGGCACGCCGATCAATCAGACTCTCGTCAATGATCTCGCTGGCGGCGGCTTCATCGCCCAACAGCGCAACGTCGTGCTGGTTGGCGGCACCGGCACAGGCAAACCCACCTGGCCATTGCCATCGCCAGAAGCTGCATCCGATCCGGAGCTCGCGGCCGCTTCTTCAACGTCGTCGACCTCGTCAATCGCCTCGAGACCGAGACCCGCAATGGACGGCAAGGTCGGCTCGCCGAGCATCTGACCCGCATGGACTTCATCGTGCTGGATGAACTCGGCTATTTGCCCTTCGCCCAATCCGGTGGCCAGCTTCTCTTCCACCTCGTCAGCCGGCTCTATGAGCGCGCCTCCGTCATCGTGACCACCAATCTCGCATTCGGCGAATGGCCGACCGTGTTCGGCGACGCCAAGATGGGCCACCGCGCTGCTCGACCGGTTGACCCATCACTGCGACATCGTCGAGACCGGCAACGATAGCTGGCGGTTCAAAAGCCGAGACGACGATCACGCCACCCGCGCTCGTCTCGCCTCCTATCCCGGCCAGCTCCGACGAGACGAGCGCTACCAGCAAACCCCGCCGCGCAAAGGGGTCAAAATTGGACGCCGATGAGGGGTCAAATTTGCAGGCCGATTGACACGCGAGCTTTCGTAACCGCCAGCATTGGACTGAGTGGCTCGCACCGATGGTGTCCCGTCCTCCTTCTTCGCATGAATGCTGAACGTCATCCCATCCTCAAAAGGGAAAGGTCGGCTGGCGTTGCGCCGCTCTGAGGACTATTCACCACTGGATATGACAGTCACACACTGACTTACGACAGCTTGGTCACTGCAAGGGTCGATTCGGTGTCACGACTGAATGACCATTGTCTCAAATGGGTCAGAAGCGGCCCTCTGCGGGCATCGCCGGGAAGGTCAACTACGGGCCATGTGTGGACGGCTCCGGGTTGGCAAGAAGAATCTTCACGTCGCAGTATTGGTCGGAGCAGCCATGTGTTCGGCCTTTTCGCGCGGTACACGTGACCGCTGGCCATAATGCCCTCCGCGGATCAGGTCCCGGTCAACAGCACGCATTCGATGATGCCCTGGCCCGTGTGGGTTGTCCTGATCGCCGGATCGACCGGCACTGCATTACGTGCTGTTCGCCTCCCAACCGTTACGTCACGCCGGCGATGTCGGCGCGATCTCGTTTAGGCCGCCAGCGCGGCCGGCTCCTGATAGCGTTCGTTCCTGGCCATCATTGCCCAAGCCATCCTGGCGAGCTTATTGGCGAGCGCAATGGCGGCAACCTTGGTCGGCCGCCGCGCCAGCAGTCCAGTGAGCCAAGGCCGGTGGCCAGTACCATGGATCTTGGCATAGCGGATCACGGCGAGTGCGCCAGCCGTGAACAGGCTGCGCAAATAACGGTCGCCTTGCTTACTGATGCTGCCGAGCTTGTCCTTGCCCCCGCTCGAGTTCTGCTTTGGTACGAGCCCGACCCACGCTGAGAAGTCCCGCCCCGATCGAAAGGCCTTGGGATCAGCAATACTGGCAACCAGCGCTGTTGCCAGCGCCGGCCCGACGCCCGGGATCGCATCCAGCCGTTTGCTCGTCGCATTTGAACGATGCCAGGCGATGATGCGGCGGTCAAACTCAAGGATCTGAACTTTCAGGGCGCGCAATTGACCACCGAGAGCAGTAAGACATGCTCGGGCCACCTCGGGCAGACGATCGTCGGCTGGATCAGCGACAACTTCCAGCAATTGCTCGACACCTCGGCGCCCGACAGGGGCAACGATCCCGAACTCGGCAAGATAGGCACGGATCGAGTTGATCACTGCTGTCCTTTGACGGATGAAAAGATGGCGCCCTCGATGCAGCATCAGGCAGCTCTGCTGCTCGACTGTCTTGGTCGGCACAAATCGCATGTTGGGTCGCGTGACCGCTTCACAGATCGCCTCCGCGTCCATCGCGTCGTTCTTCTGCCGCTTGACGTAGGGCTTCACATAGGCCGGAGGCATCAATCGAACCGTGTGCCCCAACGCCTGCAGCTCGCGCGACCAATAGTGCGATGATGCGCAAGCCTCGATCCCCACCAGGCATGGCGGCAACTTCTGGAAAAACGCCAAGACGTGGCGGCGCCTCAACTGACGGCGTACGACCACTTGGCCGGCTGCATCAACGCCGTGCACTTGGAAGACCGACTTCGCATATCAAGACCAATCGTCGAAATTGACTGCATAGGCTGCTCCTCCGAATCGTGGGAACCTCAAAACAGCACCCACTCCTTGGCACTCTCGTGCCGGTGGAGGAGCCGTCCACAGCATCAACAGCGGACTCACGGTGCAGGCGTTCGGGCGATGGAAACCTTAATAGTCACGGTGCCAATTGCCTCGTCCGATGAGGCCGTCAGAGTGAGGGGTTCTCTCACATCCTGCTGGTCGCGGGCGAGCAACAGCGCAGTCTGCGCGGCCTCTTCGACGGCCGCCTCAGCGTCAAACTCGACCCCCTCTTGATCGGGAGGGTCCCCGAGTTGAGAGAAATAAAAGCGCATGGCTGACTAAAGCTCTTATGGAAGAGGGAACGTTCCTAGTCAGGTACAGATAGCTCTCGTCGAAACCCGACGCTTGGACGACTTCTCATCATAAATCCTCGATAGTCACAAAGTTCTTCTGGAGGTCGAGAACCCGCTCTGCACGGCTTGCCTGCAAGACTCTGTTGACATGAACCGTGCTTAATCCAAGCGCTTCCCCCAGCTCAGATTGCGTCACTGGAAACTCGAACTCTTCTCCGTTCGACAGCCCAACTGCGGCCATCTGCTGCCGCAACTCCGCGAGAAGGTGCGCCATACGTGCGGCGGCTGGTCGCACCCACATGTTGACGATCCACTCGCGGAAGATAGCAACGTCTACCAGCGTTTCCCGCCACAGCGCCCGGCACTCGAACGCCGATGATTGTTCCAGGGTTCGTCGGCCGGCAAGCGCCAAGATGGCAGCGAGCCCGCCGAGATAGGGCGCAACTTGGATCATCACGGAGCTAACGAGTGGGGTGGTCGACAAAACTAGCCAGTTTGCATGCCATTAGAACTTCACCCCTCTGCCGACAGGGGCATGGTGAACATGAACCGAGTTTCCTCACTCGTCGAACTGACCGTCAATTCGCCACCGTGCGCTTTGGCGATCTGGGAGGCGATGTAGAGGCCTAGTCCAAGTCCTTGCCGGCTGCCGTGAGCGTTCCCGCGGAAGAAGGGCTCGAACAGCTTGTCCATCGCGGCTTGTGGGATCGGCTGGCCAGCGTTGGAGACCCAGAGCTCGAATGAACTCTCGCCTGTTTCCGCGTGAACGATTACGGGCTTGCTCGACGCTCCATGCGTGAGGGCGTTTCCGACGAGGTTAGACAGCATCTGCCCAAGCCGCTGGCCATCACAGTTCACGGGTCGCCCGATCTTGAACTGGGCGTCGATGACTCGGCCGGGCGAGGCCAGTCTCAGTTCGTCTACGACGCCCATGAGCACCGGCTCCAGCGGTTTTCCGACATCGCGGTTCAGTCCGATCCCGCCGCCCAGCCGGCCACGGGCAAGATCAAGTACGTTGTCGATCAGTCCTGCCATTCGCATGACGGTGGTCTGCATCATGGCGATAACCTGCCGCTCTTTCTCGGTCTGCACACTCCTGTCGAGGATACGGACACCGGCACTGATCGAAGCGAGCGGATTGCGCAGGTCATGCCCGAGAACCGCGATGAACTGCTCTCGGAGCTCCGAGGTTTCGTGCTCTCGTTGCAAATTGACCTCGGCAGATCTTTCGCCTGTTTTAGCTGCCTCACGGGCTCGAAGAAGCTCCTGTTCGTAGCGGCGCCGATCAGCCGCTCTGATGAGCACCAGGCGGATGGAAACGGGTTTGCCGTCGGCGTCCCGACGCTCGGTTGCGTTAGCGATCATCTGGAGCGGCTGCCCGTCCGCCTTGATGACGTCGATGGCGAATTCCTCGAACGAACCTTGCATTCGCAATAGCGGCGCGATGTGAGTTTCGTAATAGATGCGCCCCGCCATGGTCAGAAAGTCGCTGAAGCGCTTTCCGATCATCTGGTACGCGGCATAACCGCTCCAGCCGGACAAAGTTTGATTCACATACTCCAGCCGGCCGCCGGGCGACAGCGAAACGTAACCGCAAGGGGCGTTCTCGACCATGTCGGTGAAGCCGAGCGAGACCATGCGGTCACACGAAGGTTCGCATCGCGGACACCACTTCTTCCGGTGCGCTGAGGTTCGGACAATGACCGGTCGCCTTGAGAACGATCATCCGGCTGTTCGGGATGGTGCGGTTGACGAAGTCGCCGACCACCTGGCTGGCGATAATGTCCTCGCTGCACTGAAGGACGAGTGTTGGCACGGCCACGCGGGCAAGGTCCTCGCGATTGTCCGAGGTGAAGGTCACGCGAGCGAATGCCTTGGCGATTTCGGGATCAGTTCGGCAGAAGCTGTTGGTCAGCTCCTCGCCGAGCTCGGGGCGGCCCGGGTTGCCGATGATCATCGGCGCCATCTGCGCGGACCAGCCCATGTGGTTGGATTCCAGAAATTCCAGCAATTCGTCGATCTGCTTTGCGCTGAAGCCGCCGGTGTATCCCTCGTCGTCAATATAGCGGGCCGAAGGGCCGATCAGCACCAGCTTGCCGAACATGCCCGGCGCCTTTTCGGCCGCCATCACGCCGATCATGCTGCTCACGGAATGGCCGACGAAGACGGCGCCCGAAAAGTCCAGCTCGCGGCCGATCTCCACGACGTCGGTCGCGTAGCCTTCAAGGCTCGAATATTTGGCTCTGTCGTACGCGCTTAGATCCGAACTCCCGGCACCGACGTGGTCGAACTGTCCGGAAGTCCGCTTCGAAAGACGGAGCCACGAAGCGCCACATGTTCTGGTCGCAGCCGAAGCCATGGGCAAACATCATCGCTTTTGAGCCGAGACCCCGAATATGCACGTTGTTTCGTTCGAGTACTTTCGACATGGACGATCTTGTGTTCCCTTGCGCAGTTTAGCTGGCTTGCTCAGCGGGGCACGCGATCCCTACGCAAGCCGGATACCCGATGGAGTGGTCAGTTACGTAGTTCCGGTCAGCTCCCGCAGAACCCCGACGACTTGGGCACTGCGATACGGTTTAGGCAAGAACACGCTGCCGGCCGGCAAATCGTCATCTTCGATGGGGACGTGACCGGAGGTCGCGACGATCTTGATCGGTGGCCAGCGGTCGCGGACGAACCGGGCAAGCTTCAACCCGTCCATCGAACCCGGCATCTGAATATCGGTGAAGACAACGTGTATGTCGGAGCGGGCTGAGAGAATGGCGATGGCTTCGTCGGCATTGACCGCCGGGATGACTTCAAAGCCGGCGTCTTCGAGCACCTCGACGGAATCCATCCGCAGTAGGAATTCGTCCTCGACGATCAATATGACAGGGCTTGAACGCGCCATTCCAGTGCAATCCTCCACGCTGGCAAGCGAGTTACCAAGATATTGTTCCTAAAGATCAAGCAGTTGCGTTTGGCCGGAAAACCCGCGAGCAGTTAGGTGCGAGGAAGTTGAATTGTGAACGTTGTGCCGGTCTTTTCGTCGGAAGTGACGGCGATCTCGCCGCCATGGGCTTCAACGATCAGCCTCGCGATGTAGAGGCCGAGCCCGAGATGGGCGCGGTCCCCCAAGTCCTGCACTTGGCCACGCATCCACGACTGGAAAATCGCCCTTTGGCTTTCAGCAGGTATGGCAGGACCGAAATTGTGAACGCTCACGACCAAAGTGAGGGGATCGTTGCCGGATATCGTCACCGAGACGGGTCTCATTCCGTCGCTGTATTGGACCGCGTTGCCCATCAGGTTGGACAGCACCTGTCCCATTCTTGCCGGGTCCCAAAGCCCATTTGGATCGCCTTCCTGAGTGACTGTGAGAGTTTGCTTTTCGTTGACGCTTCGCAGTTCGTCGGCGATTGCGTGACATAGCGACGCCATGTCGGTTTGGGACTTTGCGACCGGGATGTCGGTTCCGAAAGATGAGCGGGCGAGATCGAGGAGATCATCCAGAATTCGCGTCGCACGGTCCGTAGTCCGGACGAGATCGGAGACCACTTTGGCCTGCTTGGGATCCGATGTCCCAGACCGCTTCATCCATTGCGCTGCCATGGAAGCGGCGCCTATCGGGTTCCGCAGATCGTGGCCGAGGATGCCCAGAAACAGGTTTCGGGAGTTATTGATCGTTTTGGTGTAGTGGGCGACCGACTCCGTCACAGCCTGATCGATCGCTTCGTTGAACCGGGTCAGATCCGCCAGATCGGTGCTTTCAAGTCTCCTGTGGTGCGCCACCCATTGCTTGATCACGCTCGCCCGCAAGGCTCGATATTCCGAGACCATTTGATCGATGTCGAAGCCGTCCGCAAGGCGGAGGGCCGCGTGTATCTCTGCCGCGCTCTTGCGAAACAATCCGTCTCCGACGTCCATGCCGCGCGACTTGTCGACCTGTTCGGCCGGCGTTTGAGGAGACTCCAGGTCCGTGGCGATGAACCTGAGAATATCGACGATGTGGTCTTTGAGCGCGAGCTTCGACATCCCCTCGCTCGCCGGTGAACGCGTCCGCGCAAAATCGATCCATTCCTCGATGATGGCGGATTGGTTGTTGCGGATGAAATCCGCTAGGCGCTTATGGCGTTGGCCAGGGTCCTTAGCGTCCGGATTGCTCAAATCTGCACCATCGCTTGCTCCGCTTGGACCAAGCCTAACTCAGTTCTTTCGGGATTACTGCGCCGAATGCTTCGGCGAACCAGTCTTTTTGGTTCATGGAACCTCAGGAGGTAGGCGGGGCGTCAAATGTCCCACTTTGTGGAACGAAGCTACGACGCTGTTGTTCTAAACCCCTGCAACATTTCTCACTGTCCTGGGGCATCGTGCAGACCATTCAGAGGTGTTGCACATGGCTCCGAACCGAGACCGCCTACCGTCACGACCGTTCCAATTTGAGCGCAAGGCTTCGTTGCGTAGGCAACCCGTCATTACGATTGCCGCAGTAGCAGCTGTCGTTCTGGCCGCGACGGCCCTCATAAACCGGCAGCTTGCCAAGAAGGCGCAGCGCGATAATCCGCCCAAGGGGCAGTTCATTGAGATCGACGGGGTTCGGCTTCACTATGTGGAGCGCGGCAGCGGTCGGCCGCTCGTTCTCTTTCATGGCAACGGCAGCATGATTCAGGACTTCGAATCGAGCGGCCTAATCGATCTGGCAGCCAAAACGTATAGGACGATCGTGGTCGATCGCCCCGGCTTCGGACATAGCTCGCGCCCCCGGGACGTCGTCTGGACACCGGCGGTGCAGGCGGATCTGTTCAGGAAGGCGCTTGAGCGCCTCGGGGTCGAGCGCGCCATCGTTCTCGGACATTCTTGGGGAGCGGCGGTCGCGTTGGCACTAGCCACGAGGCATCCCTCGTTGGTAGAAGCACTGGTGCTCGCATCCGGGTACTACTATCCCTCCGCCCGCACCGACGCAGCGACCTCTTTGCCGTCGGCTTTGCCGGGGCTCGGCGATATCCTCAGCTACACTTTATCGCCGATTGCGGGGCGCCTGATGTGGCCGACGATGTTGCGCAAGATGTTCGGACCGAGCCAAGTCCCCCAGAAATTCGCCGGCTTTCCCATGGAAATGAGCGTGAGGCCGTCACAGATGCGCGCTGCCGCCGCGGAGGCTTCAATGATGGTGCCGTCCGCCTTCGTAGCATCGAAGGGTTATGGTGGACTGAAGATGCCGACGGTCATCATCGCAGGGGAAGGCGATCGGCTGATCGATATCGACAAGCAATCGGCCAGGCTGCACGATGAACTCAAGCAGAGCTCCCTGCGGCGTGTTGCCGGGGCAGGACACATGATCCACCAGTCGGCAACTTCGGACGTGATGGCGGCTATCGATGAGGCCGCGGTCCGGACGCTGCACTGAACCGTCGAACTTGGCGCCCGACCAAACCTCGACTTTTCGATCTAGAAGGTGAATTTCACCTGCATCATGCCACTTGCTCTAAGCACCGATTGGCGGTTGAGACAATCCTAGGGAGACCACGGCTTTTTTCCGATCTTCTCATCGACTCCAGGGCTCGCGGATCGAGGGCCATCCGGCCCTGAGACCAACCGCCAACACCCAGGGCAACCGAGGTCGGCTTCGGGTCACAAGCGGACCAATTCAGGCGTTCGCCGAAGGGGAGCAGAACGACATGTCCACTTCGGCCCATCTGGTGTTTTATTCCCGCAGCCTTACATAGAAGCCTGTCTGCATTGGATGGCCAACTAGGACATCAGCGTTGCTGCCAGCGGAGTTGTCCTTGATCACGTTGGAAATTCAGCATAGGACGACTTACCGCTTCAACGAGCCAGTAAGCCTTCTTCCACATCGCCTGATGCGGTCTTGACCTGGGCCAGTGATGTGTTCGGGAACGCAGTTTTCGGTGAAAGCCAGCAACTTGGTGATCTCCAGCGTTGCAAAGCTTGAGCTCGCGTCAGTTGAATGGCCCATTTTTGACATCGCGGTCTCGGCAGCATCCTACCCCTTCCTTTATTCCGATCATGATTGGACTGATCTAGGTGCTTTGGCCATTCCGCAGTTCCCAGACACCGTAGGGACTTTGCGAAACTGGGAACAAATGTTTGTTTGCGGAAGCCAGACTGACACATTAGCGCTGCTCAAGGACCTAAGCGTTGGCGTTTCTGAAGCAGCTCGATATCAGAGCCGTGACGAGGAGGGTACACAGACGCCGCTGGAGACTTTGAGCCGCGGCTGGGGCTCATGCCGGGATCTGGCGGTGCTGTTCACTGAGGCCGCCCGCGTATTGGGTTTCGGGGCCAGGATCGTTTCTGGCTATCTCTACAATCCGAACCAACAAAGAGTGGGCTCCGGTGGAACAGGATCAACGCATGCGTGGGCGGAGATCTTCGTACCGGGAGCAGGCTGGATTACGTTTGACCCAACAAACCGCAGCTTAGGCGGCTTCAACTTAATTCCCATCGCGGTAGCACGCGATATCCGCCAAATAGCGCCTGTATCTGGCAGCTACATCGGCGGCACCAATGCCTTCGCTGGGATGTCAGTTGAGGTTCTGGTCACCTCATTGCTCGCGACCGAGCAACTCCTTTGTTGCAAGCCAATTGTATCAGAGCAGCCCAGGGCTGCTCAACGGCGGGGATCAATCAAGTCCCCAATTGCAATTGCGCTGCAACAAGCGTTTGCTTTGCCCGCCTCTCGACATATAGGGACATCGCAGCAGCCGAGCAGCGATTTTTGAACAGCGCACGACGACACGCCTGCTAACCTGGATTGGACCGCCGTATGATCGAGTTTCCAAATCAAAGTCGCTCCTATGACCGGACGAGACGCGCAGTGCATTTCTGGGGATCAGACAGTGCGATTGAGGCATCGTTCTTCATTGAGGAAGACGCCTTGAGACGACTTCAATCGGGTGCCTGTCACGATGAAGCTGACTTCCTGAATGCGTTTGATCGCAATCGCGATGCGATCTGCGCTACAGCCGCAAAGGTTTATGTGCGCGGCAGCAGGGGCTCTTACGATCTTGTCGCCAGTCAATTCTCAAAAGGCGTCTGATGAACAATAAACCCAAGTCGCTTTTGGCCCGCGATTCCAGGAGTTGAATGGATGGGCAAATTCAAAATCACACTCGCACGCATTGAGATGATTTCGCCGAATGAGCGAGGTGAGGATATGGGTTTGACGTTTCGATTTGAGCGCGATCAAACCATTTTTACCTTACCGATCTTCCTCGACTCTCGTGAATTTGACGACACGGAAATGGTCAAGGTCGCCCGGAGCAAGCTACACGACGCTTTTCAACAGCTCTTCAGTCAATGCGAGGATTGGCAATTGTCGGATGACGAGCGCCGCGAGCTCGCAAGGCTCAACGTCCGGCCGGAAATACCGGTCTAATGAGCCGATTCGAAGTGCTTCCTACATCAAGATCTTCGTTGATGTGTGATGAGAAGCTAGGGCTTCGTCAGGCTGCTGGTCGGACCATGACGGCGGCCTCACTATCGAATGCACGGGCGAGCCCTCACGACCGCTCGCCTCGTGAACGGTCGAAGGTCCGCAAGGTTCAAGAGCAGACCTCGCCAGTTCTATCCCTTCAGCGCGTTTAACGACAAAGGGCCGCCAAAGGCGGCCCTCCCGGGTTTCAAACAATCCGAACTAAAAGTTACAGGCATCCCCGGATTGCCAAGTTTTCCCGACTATGCTGGCTCCGGCAAGAACATATGTGAATCGATACGGACGCCAGGCGGCTGTCTTGAAGCCCAGGCCCGTCCGCTCCCTCAGCGGCACCGGTACACTTCTCTCGGAACTGAAAAGCCCCGTCGTCTGATCTCATCCTCGATTTCTTCGATGAGCTTGAGCATTTCGAGACCATCCATGTCCTCACGCGCGGCTTGCCTAAGGCGCTCCCCGAGTGTCAGCTCAGTCTTCGAAAAAGGTCTGTAGCCGTTTTCCATCAACCGTCTCCATTCCTTAGGAGGCGGGAGCATTTCGGCTCTCAGTCACCGATAAAGGCCACGGACCATGCGGTGATACTGAAAATAGCACTGCGCCGATGACGTTGTCTGGACCAAAATTTAGGCACCCATTCACAGACGCTTATGTGCCGGCCTACTGCCTAGAGTCTGCGCACGATCAGAGAATTGACTCGCTCCCCGCCTTGGTCGTCAAGGCGGGCCCGCACGTGATGATTGTCGGGGATGCAGCACGTGAGATGCTCAGTCCCTATCCGCGCGATCTGGGCGTCAAGAACGCGACCCCGCCTTACGTCATGTTCCCCGGCAACCCCAATGAGCACCTGATGACCTCGGTGCACTCACAAGAGCTAACCACGGGCAGCGCGCGGCGAACGTCAGCTTGAAGCTCCAATGGCGTAAAGTCGAGTTGATCGGCTGCACGACGACACACGTTGCCATGTCGGAGTCGGGTCACAAGCGGCCCTCAGCGGGCATCACCGTGAAGGTCGGCTAGGGGCCAGAAGGCGACGTGAATTCAAAACAGCGATTACACCTTTCGAGCGATCAATTCGACGGGCGCGATCTTTCCGCCTGAGATGTTCGCAATCATGTTCTGAACCTTATCCGGCGTGTTCCTGCCCATCAAAATGTGAAGTCCCAAAGGTGGCGGGCCACCCGCTGCCGCGGTCCTGGCACGCAATTGGTCAAAGAACGCCAGCGCAAAGTCGCGTCGGTTCCGTTCGGCAACCACTGTGAAGCCCGCCTGTTGTAGCGCGTCACGGTATTCGGCGGGCTTGGCCACCGCGCTGGACGAAGCCGTCGTTGCCCACGGAACGGGATATGTAAGCTCGCCGTCGCCGGTCCTCATGACATCGTAGATCCCGAAAAGAGAGTTACCTTTTAGGACTCGATTGACCTCCGAGCAGAGCTTCATTTTATCATCAATATTCATT
This sequence comes from Bradyrhizobium sp. 195, assembly GCF_023101665.1. NCBI lineage: Bacteria > Pseudomonadati > Pseudomonadota > Alphaproteobacteria > Hyphomicrobiales > Nitrobacteraceae > Bradyrhizobium > Bradyrhizobium sp. 195. Next base: position 290,621 of record NZ_CP082162.1, read on the forward strand.
CCGACATGCAGCATATACGCGCGATCAAAGCTGCCGTTGGCAAAAGGCAATGCAAGCGCGCTTCCTTGATGCAGGAAGACGCGATCGTCAAGGCCAACCCATCCGCAAACTACCTTTGCGGTCTCAATGTACTCTGGCGTCAAATCGATACCTGTCACCTGGCAGCCGTAGCGGCTGGCTGCAAAACGTGCCGCTCCTCCGAGCCCGCATCCAACGTCGAGCGCGTGCCTTTCTGGGTTAAGCTCGAGTTGGTCGAGAAAATCTTCAGAAGCCTGACGGCCGCCAATGTGGAATTCATCTACCGGCGCGAGATCATCGACAGTTACCGAGTCTATCTTTTTTCCTAGCGACTCAATTCCCTTGCGGATCGCAGTGACCAGATCGCCATGCGTATAGTGTTGGGAAACATCCTGCTGCGTTGGCATTGTCCGTCCTCCGAAAAGGAGCGTCTGACATTAGCAGCGGGCACTTAATTGCGTAATGCGGCGAGAAGTCCGGTTTGGGTCAATCGCGTCAGTTAGGCCCTTCCCCATAAACTTCTGGTCTTCCCCTACTAGCGGACCCGTGACTCTAGCGCCTCTACAGCACCGATGAGCCACAAGCAGACCCCGGCCGGCTCTCCATCAGGGAGTGACCGCGTTGGCTCAGCTGCCAGGTACAGGATGTACCCAGTCGCTCAGGCATCCAAAGATAGACTCCAGCGAGCAGACACTCCGACGATCGAGGGTATTGCGGTCCCGAATCAGGCCTGACGGCGCCGCGGGCAACACGTCGAGTGTAGGTCTAGCAATCGCCGCCGCAGCCGCAGGTGCTTCCAGCGAAGGCCCCGCAGCCAACAAAGGGTGGCAAACACCAATACCGCGCTCAAAGCGCGCGACAGCCGGGTAGTCAGCGCAGAAGCATGATCAGGATAATCAGCGGGATCGGAATTCCGACGAGCCAAAGCAGAATGGGCATGGTTCTACCTCCTCAGTTTCTTGCCAGTGATGATTGAGCGGTCGCGGAGCGTTTCTTCCCCCATGTCCCGTCGCGAAGTCCGCCGCCTTCCATGGCGGCGAGGGTCGCGGAAAATGCACCGATAAACAGTGACAGCGTCAGCCAAATGGCCGTTTGCATCGCGGCCTTGCGAGCGGCATCGAGGTCGGCCTGGGCTTGAGTCATGACGTCGTTCACGCGCTTCTCGGCATCGGCCTGGCTGAGGCCAGTGCGCGCGGCCACCACTTTAGCAATGTAGGCCTTGTCGTTCGCGTTCACATTGCTTCCACTGCGGAAGCTGGCCGTCAACAAACGCACCATCTCCGGCCGCAGATCGGACTGTCCTTGTGCCTGTGCGGACGGATCGTTGGGACGCAGTAGCGTGTCGACGTAACCCGCCATTGGTTCGGAAATTGCCGCGCTTGCCGCGCCCTGGGCGGCGCCGCCGAGGGCATTGCCGAGAAGCGTGCTGGCAGGCGAGGCAAGCAGCACCGCTCCGAGCACGGACGCGACGGCCCAGACCAGAAAGCCATGGGCAGTATCCCTGAACTGGACCTCGGTCGTGTGGACGCCGATCCACTTCGTCCGGAGACGTCCGGCAAGATAGCCGCCGATCGCGGACGACAACATTGCCATTACGATGAAATAAAGACCGGTACCGATCTTGAACGTCGTGGCCGACACTCCGGAATTGCCCCACGGCGACACGACCGCGAAGCCCATGCCCATGCCGAAGGATAGCAGGACGAGGGTAATAGCGAGCGAAGCCGCCGCGCCCGCCAATACGGCCGCCCAGGACACGCCGGCAACCGATGGTTCGACGATCTCCCCTGCCGCCGTCCGCGCGAATCCTTCTGCCATCTCGCTTCCTTCCGTGGGTCGTTGATGCCCAAGAAATGCGCTGCTTGGCGGTAAGTTCCTCGGATGAAACCAGGAAGCCTGGGGTTAGCGAGAGCAGCCAGAAGCCCAGGATAACAGAGAGGGTGGGAACGCTTCTCAAAAGAAGTCATGCGGGCTGGCGGAGAATAGCCATGCCGGTGGGAATCTCGCGAGCCATTCGCCGTCGGGAAGGACTGCTCTCCTCGCCAACTCCGTCCGCTCGCGTTCGCGCCGAGGTGGCCGACCAGTGGAACTCGCGAGCGCGACCGTCGTTTGCTTGGCCGCGGCAGGAGCAACGAGTAGGAGAGCACGTGAACCGACGCCAGCTTGTTCAAGGGTCGGCGGTGCTGCCGGCATTGCTGATCGCCTCGCGAAGCGGCTCCGCCGCTGCGGGCCCGTCGGATGACGCTTTCGGGCCGTCCATCGTGAGGGACTTGGCCCGCAAGCTGGCCGGCAAACCGTACGAGGCGCCGGACGAGAAGCTGCCGAGCGGCTTGAAGGACCTCGACTACGATCAGTACCGTTCGATCCGATACCTGCCCGAGCGAGCACTCTGGCGCGGCAAGAATGTTCCGTTCGAAGCCCAGTTCTTCCATCGCGGCTTCTTCTACAAGAACAGGGTGACCGTCTTCGAGGTCGCGGACGGAAAGGCAACCGAACTCAAGTACCGCAAAGCGGATTTCTCCTTCGGCGAGAAGGTCCCGACGTTCGAAGAGGCCGACCTCGGCTTTGCCGGCTTCCGCGTACACGCGCCGATGAACCGCGCCGACTATTACGACGAAGTCTGCGTCTTCCTGGGCGCAAGCTATTTTCGCGCCGTCGCCAAAGGACAGACGTACGGGCTTTCCGCCCGGGGGCTTTCCATCGATACCGGCGAGGCCAAGGGCGAGGAGTTTCCGCTCTTCAAGGCTTTCTGGCTCGAGCGGCCTGCGCCTGGCGCGACCTCGCTGGTGATCCACGCTCTGCTCGACAGCAAGAGCTGCGCAGCGAGCTACCGGTTCACGGTGCGGCCGGGGGACACGACGGTCTTCGACGTCGAGATGTCGGTCTACCCGCGCGTCGAGATGCAGCGGGCCGGGCTCGCGCCGATGACCAGCATGTTCTTCTACGGTCCCAACGACCGCAACGACATCGACGATTTCCGCCCATCGGTCCACGATTCCGACGGGCTTACGGTCTTCAACGGCAAGGGCGAAAGCCTGTGGAGGCCGCTCAGCAATCCCCGTGATCTCCAGATCAGCACCTTTCAGGATCTCAATCCGCGCGGCTTCGGCTTGATGCAGCGGGAGAGAAACTTCTTCGCCTATCAGGACATCGAATCCAGCTTCGAAAAACGCCCAAGTCTCTGGATGGAGCCGATTGGAGATTGGGGCGAGGGCGGGGTCATGCTGTTCGAGATCCCGACAAAGGAGGAGGTCCACGACAACATCGCCGCATTCTGGCGGCCGAAAAATCCGCTGCAATCCAAGGGCGAGCACAACTACACCTATCGGCTGCATTGGGGGCCGGACAGTCCCAAGGCGCACTCGCTTGCCAGGTTCACGCGAAGCGGGATCGGGGCGAGGGGCGAGGACGCGCGCCTCTTCGTCCTTGACCTGGTCGGCGACAGCCTGAAGGGCGTCGATCCTGCGGGGGTCAAGGGCGTGGTGACGGCGGAGAAGTCCGAAGTGAAGAACATCGTCACGCAGCCCAATCCTTACACCGGTGGTTGGCGGCTGAGCTTCCAGTGCCAAGTGAAGGGGGAGCCAATCGAGCTGCGCGCGTTTCTGGCCGAAGGCGACAAGCCGCTGTCGGAAGTCTGGGTCTACCGATGGGCACCCTGAGCACGGCACCGCGGCCGATCGCCGGCGATATCGCGACCCAGCGGCTGCTACCGCGCGAATCTCCGCTTCCGATGGCTCCTGGCGATCTGGGAAAGAGCCGCGCGTTGGACCGAGTTCCTGAGCCGGTCGCCACCACCATGGCTTGGCGGCGCGGCCTCATCCTCCTCTCGACGGCGGCGCTGACGGCGGCCGGCGGGTACGAGATGTATCGCGTGCTGGAGGTCGGCGGCGTTACCGTTCTCGAAGCCATGGTGCTTGTCCTTTTCTTGGTCCTGCTCGCTTGGGTCGCCTTTTCCTTCTCGTCCGCGCTGGCAGGCTTCTTTGTGCTGCTGAGCCGTTCGCACCCGGCACCTAGTGTGGAACTGCCCGTGGTCGCAAGCCGCACCGCCATGCTGCTTCCAACCTATAACGAAGACCCGCACCGCTTGACGGCCCGGCTTCGCGCGATCATCGAATCCTTGGAGGCAACCTCGCACGGAGAGCTGTTCGACTGGTTCGTTCTGAGCGACAGCACCGATCCGGACATCTGGGTCGCCGAGGAAAAAGCGCTGCTCGCGCTGCGCCATGCCGTCGGAACGCCTCGGCTGTACTACCGTCACCGCGCCGACAACACCGCGCGCAAAGCCGGCAATATTTCCGAGTGGATCACGCGGTTCGGCGGCGTGTACGACTTCATGATCGTGCTCGACGCCGACAGTCTCATGAGCGGGCAGACCATCGTGCGGTTGGTCCATGCCCTGGAGACCAATCCGACGGCGGGGCTCGTCCAGACGCTTCCCATGATCGTGAATGCGCGAAGTCTATTCAGCCGCGTCCAGCAATTCGCGGGCCGCCTGTACGGTCCGCTGATCGCGGCCGGCGTCGCCTGGTGGCACGGCTCAGAAGGCAACTACTGGGGACACAACGCGATCATCCGGGTGAGGGCGTTCGCCGAAGCGGCCGCGCTGCCGCAGCTTCGGGGTCGGAAGCCGTTCGGCGGGCACATCCTTAGCCACGATTTCGTCGAGGCCGCGCTGATGCGGCGGGCCGGATGGGGCATCTACATGCTGCCGACGCTGGACGGAAGCTACGAAGAGGTGCCGCCCTCTCTGCTCGATTTCGCGGCGCGCGACCGCCGCTGGTGTCAGGGCAATCTTCAGCATCTGGCCGTGGTGCCTGCCCGAGGCCTCCATTGGGTGTCGCGCCTGCATTTCATGGTGGGCATCGGTGCGTATCTCACTGCGCCTTTGTGGTTGCTTTTCCTGCTGCTGGGAATGTTGATCTCGCTGCAGGCGCGTTTCGTGCGTCCAGAGTATTTCCCGAAAGGCTTCTCGTTGTTTCCGACTTGGCCGGCCCAGGATCCCGTGCTCGCCATCTGGGTGTTCGTCGCCACCATGGGGCTGCTGTTGTTGCCAAAGCTGCTCAGCCTGGTCTTGCTTTGGACGCGGCGGTCGGTGTCACGTCAATTCGGCGGCGCATTCCGGGCCTTGGCCGGAGTTCTTGCGGAGATCGTCGTCTCGGCCTTGATGGCACCGGTGATGATGATCTTCCAGTCGATCGCGGTCGTCGAGATTCTGGCCGGGCGCGACGCGGGTTGGCAGACTCAAAGGCGGGACGACAGCACGGTAGAGCGCGGGGAGCTCTACCGAAAGTACGGCATCCCGACCTTGTGCGGTATTGCGATGGCGGTAAGCGCATACGCATTTTCACTGCCCCTTCTGCTCTGGATGTCGCCGGTCATCATAGGGCTGCTGTTCGCCGTACCCATCGGGGCCCTTACGGCCAGGCCCGCGCCTGGCACACTCTTTGCCACCCCTGAAGACCGCGAGCCGCCTGCGGTGCTGCGCCGGGCCAACGAGTTGAGCGCTGGGGCGGAGGTTGGTATCAAACCCGCTCTGGTGCAGCTTCGCGAAGCCCCCGAGCTGCTGGCGTTTCACGTCGCTCAGTTGCCGCCTCCTCGCGCCGCCCGGCCCGACACGGTCGACGTCAACCTTGCGGTCGGCCGTGCACGGGTGGATGTGAGCGAGACGTTCGAGGAGGCCGCCGCGCATCTGTCTTCGCGGGAGGTGCTTTCGTTCTTGAATGACGGTTCGGCGCTGTCGGCGTTGTTGCAGAAGCGATGAACATCCTCTGGATTGGCGACCCGGCCTGGGCTCGAACCAGGATAGGAAGTAGTGCGCTACTTCTGCGTTGAGTTCCGCTTCCGCCAGCGCCGAGCTGATCTCACCCCATGCTGGAAACCCTTGGTGCAGATTGGCGTCTTGGGTCGTTAGCAGGCACCTAGGCTGGGGACGCACAATAGGTGTCGAACGGGACTCTAAAACTTAAGCCGCGTACCGGTGGACGAATGTTAGACGGCCGTAACGCCTAAGGGACACGTTGGCGATAAAAATCTGTTGCCTATGCTATGGCAAGCAATATTCAAGTTGACGCATGAGTAGGCGTCCGGCCGCCCGCCTTCTAAGCTGCCGTCGAAGTTGAAACGTTACCTTCAAGGGTCGTTGGCGATTCTTGCCAGCCTGTTGACTCGATGCATAGTTTAAGTGCTCCCCCCAGGCTGGCGGCTGCCAAATCGGCTTTCGCTCCTCCCCGAAGATTTTCTAGCACCGCCGGATCGATGTCCCTCATCCAGCAGCCCAAAATGATCGTAGCTTCCGGCAATTTGCGACGAAGACGTCGGACCGAGTAGCGCATGCGAGCCGGGCCATTGGCGTCCATGTAGACGATACAGACGATCGCTACGCCGGCGGTATCCAGCCGAAAGAGGTTCGCCGTTGACAAAGCTTCGCTACCCTCTACGCGCGACGGCAAGCCATGCGCCGTCGTAAGTTGGCCTAGCATAATCGCAGCAGCTTCATCGATCGGACTGCGTCCAGCCAAGCATAAGACGGGATGTTCGCCTTGCCATTGCGAAGGGAGATCTTGCTTGCGGAGGACCGGCAAATTTTCAAAAGGTGCATCTTCAGCCACGGTCTCCAGCGCAGATGCCGCTTCTACATCGTTGGTAGGCTTGCTCTTTGGCGGCGGGCGATCATCCCTTTCCGAAAGGTTATTCGTGAATTCGATGACAGAATCCTTGATCTTAATAAGACGCTCCGGATCTAGAGCACCGCGCTCGGCATCCGCCTGAGCCAGCTGCAATCCTTTCAAAGCGACCTCGTCATAATAGGAGCTTAGGGATCGCTCCTTCAAAAACTCCTCCGCCTTCTCGGACGCTTCAGTAGGATCTCCAGCAAGCATCCGCTGGTAAAAAATCTCGGGTGGAGAGAGCGCGGGTCGATCACCAAACATGACGTCGAGAAATTCCAGGCGTTCGACGTGGCGTCCTAGTACGACCAAACAAACGGTGAGGGGCGTGGCCAGGACGAGGCCAATCGGTCCCCAGAGCGCCGTCCAGAACGTTGCAGATGCCACCACTGCGACCGGTGAGAGACCGGTGCTGTGTCCATAGACCATGGGTTCGACAACATGTCCTACAATCGGTTCGACTACGATAAACAGCGCAACCGTCCACAGCAGCATCGACCAGGTCGGATCAACGGCAACTGCCAAAACGAGAGGGAACGCGGCGGCAATAACTGCTCCTATATACGGTACAAAGCGCAAGACAGCTGCCAGGATCCCCCACAGAATCGCGCTTGGAATGCCGATCAGCCAAAGACCCGTTCCAATAACGATGCCGAAGCTTCCGTTCAGCAACAGCTGCGTCAGGAACAGTCGGCTGAGGCGGCGCGCCGCGTCATCAAGGGCAGCTGTAGTCCGATGTAGATCCTGCGAACCCGCCAGACGGATTAAACGATTACGCAGGTCCTCGCGCTGAAGCAAAATAAAGATAACGAAAATGACAATGATGCCCGTAGTCGCAAGCGGATGAAGTAGTGGTGAAATCAGGCTTTGCAAACTTTCTAACGCACCGGGATCTGGCTGGAGAACCTCCACTGGTAGAGGCTTAGGCATTGCTCCTTTGGCGCCTGTGCCTGGCGCCAACGCGCTTGCGCCTTCCTTGGGCTTGTCCAGTTCCTTGCTCAGGTCTTTCAACATGCCAGATGCACGTTCAAGCGTACCCCGTCCCGCGGTTGTGTCGCGAAATGATTGGATCTTCTCGCTGATTGTAGACTGGTATCGCGGCAAATCGCCGGCCAGCTGCGCCAACTGGGTGGCAAGCAGACTACCCATCGCGAATATGAATGCGAAGGCGATTATGACCACGCTAACAACGGCCAGCCCACGCGGAATGCTCAGTCGCTGAAGCAGAACAACCAGAGGCGCCAGCACGAAGCTTAACAAGATAGCCAGCGCGACCGGAATGATGATCTCTCGACCGAAATACAGCACCATCACGATCATTGCAGCGAGGACAGCTGTTGCCACCGCGCTCAGTAAAGCAATCAGCTCTTCCTGTGTTCGTGCTTTGAAGGACGGATTAATCACAGCTCCTCGCTAACTCGGCAAGTGACCCGCTAAATGCAGTTTACGTTTCGGAGCGGGGCGTGCGATATTGCGGCATCTATTCGCCAAGACGTATTGGAGAGCGCATCCCGGTGGCGCTGCAGCCATCTATGCAGTGCACCCTGAACGCGCAGAAAATTTCCAACCCGAGTATTGTTGCAGCGCAATCAACCGTCGCTTGTCAGGTTAGTTCCAGCACGCATAGAAGATTGACAAACGACGCAGGCGTCGCCAAAGGCGGAATTGAGAGCGGGCATCACCTGGACGAAGCATCCGCCTAGAGGGGCCCGAGCGTCGCTGCCATGCCGTGCGCGTCGTTCCCCCCGAAGCCGAGCTTAGGCTTAGCGCAAGGGATGGTGGAATAGAGGACGCGCCTGCTAAGGAGCCCTAATCGTCCCAGATGCGCTGGCCACTGGCATCGATACAGTCGGACCGTCCGGCCGGTGCGAGTGTCCAGCATGGATTGAGCTACGCGCGGCGGGGCGGCGCAAATGGGCAGCGAGGACCAGGGTCTTGGGGCTGCTATTATTGTTGCCTTGGCAGCTCGACTTCGTTGTCGTTTGTCACACCGAACCCCGTGACGAGGTTCCTAAGTACCAAAGTGTACATACGGCGCAATAGCATAGGCTAATCGGGTCTAGGCTCCCAAACGGCCCAGCGCTGGCAAACATTGTCACAGGCGCAGCCGGCGGTCCGGAGACCCCCAACGTCCGCTTTGGGTCAAAACCGGCAATGCTCTGACTGAGCAGAGGATTTCTGCTTAGCCACCAGCAGCCGACTTCTGCGCCTCAGCCTCGGCCAGCGCGCGATCGACCAGCGACTCGACGAACGAGGCGACCAACAGCCCCGCATCGCGGCGGCCCGCTCCAGGGCCGCCCTGCGCGAATATGGAATCCGAATCCCGATCGGGAAATTATTCTCCGAATTGCCGCTCATTCGCTGCCGCTTTCGCACGCCGAAGGGCGCGCAAACGTCGACGATCGCGGTCGTAATCGGTCTGCGGGACTGTCTTGATCCACTCTTCCGCGCGCGCTGCTCCCGTTCTTTCAATGCAGCCCCATCGGCAGTCAACCGGGCTGCACGAAGCCGGGCACCGTAACGACCATGTTTTAGGACGCCCAGCTCACATGGAATTTGCAATGGCATCCGGGCAACGGGAGCAACGCCCAGGCGTGCATCCCCAACGGGCCTCCAGTATCAGCTAGCCACGCGCCAGCTCCGCGATGGCTCGGTGGAGCTTGTATTTCAATGTGCCGAGCGCAGATCAACTCGCCGTCCCCGGCCGGTGGCGCAAGAACGGTCAGTTCTTCAGGCGTTCTTCGCAGTGATCGCAAGGGATTTCGAGCATCTGCCGTGGCGGAATTCAGTAGGCTCTTCACACTCGACTGCCGCGCAAGAATTTGATCAAACTCCAAATTCACGGCCGAGCTTGCGCCGCTCGTTCCTAATCCGGAACAGGATGAAGAACTCCCGGACGTTGCACATTTACAACCCGCACAGCCAAGCGAGATACTAAGCTCGTCCCTACTGAGACAACCGAAACATATTTCTTGTTTAGTTCATACGAACTGCGGGGCAAAAATGTTTGATGTCTATCGCAATGACGAGCGGGACTTGCTCGTTCTAAGTACAGGCTCTGCCGTACCCGTGCTTTACCCTGCACATAAGTGGCGCAAGAGCAGAAAACGCGTTCTCAAGGTCAGCGATGAAATCAAGTCAGCTGTTCAGGCACGAGGCTATTACCTTCGTCGCCCCGTCCAACCGCGCCAGCCCAGCCTGTCACGACGATGTCCTCCTCGATCTGCCGGATAGTACCCGTGCAGTCGATCCCGGTGCACCGTTGAGGTTTGTGATAAGTTTCCGGCGCTGGATCCGAAGCTCATCGAGAGACTTCTGGTCCTTGAGCGAAACGTATCCCTCCACGATCAGCCCACTCGCTCCTGACATCTCCCGTACCCCAAGCCTCATTCATACCTTCAAGCTGCAATCACGCGCCCGGAGTTCGTTTAAAACAACTCCCCTCCGCAACTCGTGCGCAGCAGCCGTCAAATGCGAGCCCACGACTAGACCGAGCCGCCTTAACGTTAGGAGAGCAACGGGGTCACAGAGTTCGATAGAAAGTCCCGCTCCCAATACCGCAATAGCGCGTTGCTCATTCGCGTCGAGATCAGCCCATGAGATGCTTTCCATCGTGCGCCATTTGCCCCGGGGGACAATCTCAAAACCCGAACGCGTGCCTGATTTGCCGCAGCATAGGCATGGCCGCGTCGGTGTATCGAGCGTTGGTTAGGTATTGATCCAGTTGCGCTGTACTAATTAGCGCCACAACTGCCACCGTGAAGCCCTTAAACATTGGGGCTTCTCCTGAAAGAGACCGCCAACCGGGCGTGTCGAAGTATCAAACCGTTCTAGAATGCGCTGCCCCATATGGCGACACCCATATGTAAATGGTGACAGGGACTAGTAACCAAGACCTTAATGGTGCGCGACATCTGGATGCGCGCGCCGCGCGGGATGCGGGCGGAGGCGTTGCAGCGGCCAATGGCGGCTTTCGAGACAGCCGACTTGGCGAACTCGCCATCGCACGCGCCGAAATCCTCCTCAAGGCCAACAACTTCAAGCTCGAGACGGTCCCGATCCATTCTCACCCGGATGACGCGTGTCTTATCGGCGCACTTTATCTCGCTCGCTTCCTGGATCTTCGAAGCTCACGATTCCATCCTTGCCGTTGACATCGGAGGTACGAACATCCGCTGCGGCGTTGTGGAAACACGACGTAAAAAGGCGCCGGACCTCTCCAAGGCATGCGTGTGGAAGTTCGAACTGTGGCGTCATGCCGACGACGAGCCGTCCCGTGAGAACGCCGTGAAAACGCGCTATCAAGATGCTCAAAGAACTGATCGCGAAGGCGGAAGACGAGGGTTTCAAGCTCGCGCCGTTCATCGGCATCGCGTGCCCAGGCGTCATCCAGAGCGACGGCTCGAACAAGAAGGGCGCGCAAAACTTGCCGGGGAACTGGGAGAGCAGCAGGTTCAATTTGCCAGTTTGTCTCGCTGAAGCGATCCCTCAGATCAGGGAGAACGACACGGCCGTCATCATGCACAACGATGGCGTCGTGCAGGGGCTGTCTGAGGTCCCATTCATGCAGGACGTGAGGCGTTGGGGCGTACTGACGATCGGCACCGGCCTCGGCAACGCCCGCTTTACCAACCGCAATGGAAAAGGCGAACGCTGAGATTATCGAGAGAACGTGGCCTCTATCTCGGCTGAAATGAGGGGCCGATCCTTGGCCGGGTTGTGGATCGGGGTCTTGGAGGAGACCAAGATCAGCATGTCAGGAAGCAGGTCGGCGTAGGCCGCGGTCAGCACCGCGATTTTCTCGGCCCCCAAGGCGACTTTTTGCCGCTTATAAGGCGAGGTTTCAACGGAGGAACCTCGCTGACTTCGCGGGTTTATCACCGGAGATAAGGAATACGCGCTGGCGAGCGGAAATACGGCTGTGGTAGCAGGCCGCCCAGCGCGTCGCTGATGGCTAACCCCACGATCCCTATAGAGTTGAAGGAGGCACGTGGTGACCCAACCGACTGAAAAGGAACTCGAGAAGCGCGCCTATGAGATATGGGAGCGGAGCGGCAAACCCGAAGGCAGGGAGGAAGACTTCTGGCAGTTGGCGGAGCAGGAGCTGCGAAACGAGGATAAGTCATCTCCCCTCCGCACTCCAGACAGCCTGTAACAGAAGACGTGATTACCAGATGTCTCATTCCGCAGCAGCAGAAGCCGTATTGCTGTACTTTGTGATGCCCCTTTGGCTATTGGCGGGCTTTGCTGATTACCTCTGCCATCGCGCTTCTCGGATTGAGATCACGAGCGGTTATAAGGAAACTCTGCTTCATCTGTTGATGTTGATCGAGCTGGCGATACCGCTGCTGGCGGCGATTTTTTTTGAAATCAACGCTCTTATTATTGCGGCTATGATCGCGGGCTTTATTGCGCATCAGCTGACAGCCCTCTGGGACACAACGTTCGCCAGCCATAAGCGCCTCATCACGCCCGTCGAACAGCAGGTCCATAGCTTTCTTGAACTGATGCCGCTCATGGCGATGCTTATCGTCATTATCTTGAACTGGCCGCAATTTCTTAGCCTTTGGGGGTTGGGTTCTGAGCCCGGACATTACGAACTCGTCCTGAAGCGAGAGCCATTGCCTTGGATGTACGTGGCGACGTTCTTATTCGCAGTCTTGCTGTTTGAAGTCCTTCCCTACATGGAGGAATTCATTCGAGGCTTGCGGTCGCGGAAGAGGGCTTAACTCCGAACGCGGAGGACCATCAATGAAGGTTGCCGTCATCGGAGGGACAGGACTGTTGGGATCCGCTATTGTGGCTGACCTATCCTCGCGCGGCCATTCAGTTGTTTCCATGAGTAGAAGCGCCGACATTGGGTGTCCAGGCGCGATCTCGGTCGATCTCAACGAGGCGACGTCGCCCTCTTACTGGCTGACCCATCTTGACGGCGTAGAGGCCGTAGTGAATTGCGCCGGGGTGCTCCAGGATAGCCCAAGAGAGTCCACGTCAATGGTCCATCACCAAGGCATTGCGACTCTTTTTGCCGCCTGCGAGCAACTTAAACTCCGCCGCGTCATCCATTTCTCAGCAATCGGCGTAGACCGGCACACCCCCAGCGCGTTTTCAGAATCGAAATTATCTGGCGACAAGGCTCTGATGGGGCGTGACCTCGACTGGATCATCTTGCGTCCGTCCGTCGTGATCGGTCGAGCGGCCTATGGGGCCAGCGCGCTCATGCGAGGTCTAGCTGCCCTCCCGGCTCTGCCAGTGATGCCGAACACGGGACAGCTCCAAATCGTCCTGCTTGAGGACGTCGTGCATACTGTGAATCGTCTTCTAGAACCCGGTGCACCCGCACGGGCAATTATCGAATTGGTCGGCCCGCATCGCCTTTCTTTTCTCGAAGTCATTGCACTGATCCGCTGTTGGTACCGTTGGCCTCCTGCGCATGAGATTCGCTTGCCGAACTTTGCTTCGAGCGTGATGTACAAATTCGGTGACCTGATTTCGCTTTTGGGATGGCGGCCTCCCGTACGCAGCACTGCCGAGCGGGAGATCAGGCGAGGCGCGGTTGGCGATATTGAAGATATGCAGCGGCTTGGGCCGCATCCAAAAAGCCTGCCGGAGTTCTTCGCCTCCGAACCTGCGTCTGTGCAAGAACGCTGGTTTCCGCGTATGTATTTGCTTAAGCCAGCGATATTTATCGTGTTGTCTCTGTTCTGGATCTCGACTGCCTTTGTCTCATTGGGGCCTGGCTGGGGCTACGGTATGGGTCTCATGGGCGAGGGCGGCGTCGAAGGAGCGAGTGCGGCGCTCACGGTAATCGCCGGCGCATTATCCGACCTGGTGATTGGACTCGCGATTGCCTATCGACCTGCCAGCCGGTACGGACTCTATGCGGCCATCGCTATCTCCTTCACTTACGCGGTCATCGGGACCATACTTGTGCCTCGCCTATGGGCCGATCCTCTAGGGCCGATGCTGAAGATCTGGCCGATTATCGTCCTGCATTTCGCAGCGCTTGCTGTTCTTGATGATCGATAATGCTGTACTTCGTTCTCAAATACTTACATGTCGTCGGCGCCGCGGTCTTGCTTGGCACAGGATCCGGCATTGCGTTTTTCATGCTTGCTGCTCACCTCGGCGGAAAACCCTCCGTCATCGCGGGCGTCGCCCGAATTGTTGTGATTGCGGACTTTATCTTCACAGCCACTGCCGTCGTTGCACAGCCCATCACAGGTTCGCTGCTTGTGCTGCACGTCGGCTACTCCTTCTGGGAAGGATGGATCGTTTGGTCGATGGTGCTGTATGTCATCACGGGGGCACTGTGGATGCCCGTCGTTTGGATGCAAATGCGCCTTAGGGATCTTGCCTCAATTGCAGCGGCAAAAGGCTCGCCTTTGCCTCTTGAATATTACCGAATTTTCTGGCTGTGGATTGCCTTCGGCATTCCAGCGTTCATCGCTGTGTCCGCTATACTCTGGCTGATGATAGCCAAGCCTCAACTTGCGCTTTTTTGAAGTGTGGTAGCAATTGGGGATCAGACCAGGATGTTTCCGCTCGGTTGCCTAGGCGAGGGCATGCCAGCTTGCAGTAGTTGCCAGGACAGGGCGCAGCCCTCCGGGCACGGTCGAGCGGCTAGGAGAGGATGCCTGTTAGGTCGCCAATCATCTCAAGAGCGCCTGATGCTCAGGTGCGCCCGTGTTATTGACCAAACACTCTGCAAGTCCGGTTTTTGTAGCGTTCGGGTACGTTCGCTTCTTGCAAAATGAATGCTCCCTTGCCGTCCTGACAAAGGCACCAGTGATGCTCAGTAGACAGCCGAAATCCAAGGCGGTCCGGTGCCAGCGCCAGTCCAGGTCCAGTCCTCCGCCGACTTCTTGAGTGCGAAAGCGAGGACCGCCAGGAGATCGGTGCCGCGATCGCGGCAGTGCTGACGGACATCGCAGAAAACATGTCACGCGTGGACATACAAATGAGTCCGCGCGTGGTGAAGTTGTCAAATGACCCCGCGCCCCAATCCCATTTCCCTCCGTCCCGCTCTCGGACAGCCGAAGCACAAACCACTTTTCCACGCCTGCTTCGCCAGCGTGATGGCGGTAGCAACAGGCCGCGATCCGGAAGAACTGCTTGCGAGAATGTATCCCGACGACCGCATTGCGCCGCTGATGCTGGCACGGGCGTCGCTCAGTCCTGGCGGTAGCGCAACGTCCGGCAATGCGACCGAATTGACGCAGAACGCTGTAGCCGACTTCGTCGGAAGCCTGATCCCGTTAAGCGCCGCAGCGGCGCTGGTCCCAAAAGGGTACAGCTTACGGTCGACGACGCTGGCGTGAATTCCGCCAGCGTGCCGATGCGACCTGGAGCACCTAGCGCCCCCGTTTTCGTGTCCGAACTGTCTCCGATTCGTGTCCGCTCGGGCACAACGACCGGCGTCATGGTTCGGCGAACCCGGAAGTGCGGCAGCATGGTCGTGGTGTCGAAGTCGCTTCTGAAACGAAGCGAAGGCGAGCGAGTTTTTACCACGCTGCTGACGGAAGACGCATCCGCTGGTTTCGACGCAGCGGTATTTTCCTCGGAGGATGGTCTTAGAGATGCGCCGGAAGGGCTTCTCCACAGCGCAACGTCTGTTTCAGGCGCCAGCAGCTTGCTTGGCGACATGCAGGCACTTGCCGCCGCGGTCTCGGCGAATGGCTCAGGCCAGGTCGTGTTCGCCGGTTCGCCATCGTTTGCCGCTGCGGTCGGGGTTGATGCGGCGATCAGGGCGACTGTCTTGTCGTCGTTGGCAGTGCCAGACAGTCGCCTGATCGCGGTCGATCCGGCCTCGCTGATTTGGGGCTATGGTCTCGCTCCTGAAATCGACGCCGCCACTGATGCCGTGGTTCACATGGATTCTGATCCCGATCAGGCCGTCGAATCTGGCGTCACGGCCGTGCCGACGCGCTCCGTTTTCCAAACGGACGCAGTGGCTTTTAGGATGCTGTTGCCCGTCGCATTCGCGAAGGCGCACGGGTGCGGTTGCGGTCATCGACGGCGGGTCGTGGGTGTGATTCAATAGACTTCTCGGATGACATGTCCGAAACGGATGATGACGTTCGCCGTTAGCGGATTCTCTGCCAAGCCCGCGAGACGCTCGATCGCCTGGAACTCCGGGCCATCGCGCATGAACGATGGCGCGTCGATCCCCAGCGCCTCGCTTCAGCCGAAGCGGCACAGTGGTGGATTGACGATCGTAACGAACGCGAACGCGATGGCACGGCGTGATGACATTGATGCAAGCTGATCTTGAGGACCTCGCGGGCCTGCTCGGCGAGGAAGTTGGCCGCGCGCAGAAAACCGAACGCGAGGAAGTCGGGCGACAATTCGAGCTGATGCGCTACGCGCTCGAAAAGCAGGCCAACAGGATCGCCGATCTCGAAGCGATGATTGCGACGCCTCGACGTTCTGTTATGGCGCTCGCTGAGAATGTGACCGACAGCTTGATCGCAGGCCGCGCGTCATGACCGAGAAGGAAATTGCAAGCAAAGCCGCCGATAAAGATCTTTCGGTTTCTCTCGGCGCAGATAACGCCGCAGGTCGTTGCCGACGCGAAGATCGTCGCTGCCGTCGCCGAGATGGTCGCCGCCTTCGGCCGCCCAGGAGCAGCCGATATGCTGCGGCGACTTGCTGACCGCGTCGAAGCTGAAAAGCCGCCCGCTGTTCAGACCGATGACCGGGGGCGCGGTTCAATCTGGCGCGCGGGACCGCTCGGACCGCTCGGGGGGTCAAATTTGGACGCCGCAGGTTCTGGAAAAAGGGTCGGGAACGAATGCCCAGGAGACGAGGCCCCAGCCCGGCAACCAAAACGCCCTAAAACTTGGTCGTTATAGCGTCCCGCTCTGTGCAGCGCGGTCGGCGGCCAATAGGACTGCATTGAAAGAACGAGAGCAGCGCGCGGACGAGTGGATCAAGACAGTCCCGCAGACCGATTACGACGCGATCGTCGACGGGTTGCGTGCCTTCGGCAATCGAAAGAGGCGATCGTTGTGTAGCCGCTCGCAGAATGATTTCCCGATCGGGAATTCATTCTTCGCTCAGCTAGGACATTGCCCGTTTTAAACCCAAAGGGGACTACGACGCTTCCGCTATTAACCCTTGTGATTGTCGCGATTTCCACGGCGTGCTCGACTTAGCTAAGCTAAGCTGATGGATCGTGATGACCGAACGTTCGTTTAGAGCCTATGAGCTTGATCTGGACGGTCATATCGTTGGCCGCTGGGCCCTTGTGGGTTGCGCATGTGACAATGAAGCGCGCCAACTTGCCAGTCATCGGGCCAACGGACAACCCATAGAGCTATGGAAAGGGGCTCGTTTGGTCGAAAGGTTTCCGCCTGCTGCCGGTGACCGGGAGGGTTGGCTTCATCCGCCTGAAGCCGGAGCCAGACAGCGCAAAGCGCGATGAGAGCTGCCCCGAGCGTAGCGTCTTCCCCAAGACTTTGCGCCTTCTGATGTTACCGCCGGCGGCTTTTAACTCACCGTTTGAAACCTACAGTTCCCTGCGTCGTTAGCTGGCTATGGACCGGGCAATGCAACTCCGCCATTTAGAAGAAGCTCGAAGGCATGTCGCCCAAGGCGAGAGGCATATTGCCGAACAAGAAGAGCGCATTGAGCGCCTAGCCATGCACGGGGCGGACCTGACAGGGGCCAAGAAGCTCTTGGAGAACTTCTACACTACACAGATGCTGCACGTCCGGCATCGCGAGCGCATCTTGCGCGAACTCGAGAAATAGCAGCGCGCCGCCCAAGGTCGGCTGCCTTTTGCCCTTTTGCATAGCAACCTTTCGTCAAAAGGTATATTGTTCTGTCATCACCGGCCGAGGCTCTGCCCGTAGGCGTCGGTGGCTGAGAGTCATCGTGTGCTCCCGCCTATCATCAGGGAGTGCCGTTATGGCTCGATTTCCTTTTTTTCGCCCGCAAGGCCACACCGATATGATGCACCTCAAGCAAATGCGTGAGTGTATTCAGACATGTCGCGAAGTGCTCGACGCCAACCCGCTCCCAAGCACGTTTGTGGGACGGAAGACACAAGGGCCAGTCCGGACAGAAGAAGCGGCCGGGGAGCGGGGAAGCTTCCAAATTATTGTGAAGGCCGAACAGGACCCGCCCACGAAGCGAAGCGCCTCCGTAAAGAAGCCAAATCGCTTCCCCCCGGAATTCGCAAAGAGGCGCTCTTACGGAAAGCTCGGCAAGCTGAAACTGGCTCGCACATAAGCGAGTGGTTGCGCTCTCCGGGAATGCAGCCTCCTAAGTAGCCGCACGCGACTAGGATTACGCCCTTTCCGCCCGCCGTTTCCATAGAAAGCGGGAACGCCCAGTGTCATGCTACTATTTTGACTTGCGAGATGACGATGGCTTCGCTCCCGATGACGACGGGCTAGAGTTACCGAATGTCCAAGCGGTCCAGGAAGAGGCGGCAAGGACATTGACGGACGTGACCCGAGATGCCCTTCTCCGGCCGATCAATCCAGTTCGGATCGCGGTAGAGGTTCGCGACGACAGCGGCCCAGTGATGCAAATTCGGTTCACAATCGAAGTCGAGATCGCTAGAAAGAATTAACGCGTCTCACCTGGGGCGCCGCGCGTGGAAGTGCTCAGACAAGCGGTTGCGAAGCTACCCCGCGGTGATAACTGATTATCCCGACGCATCATCAAATTCTGCGAATCAGGGTTTTGATCCAGACCATGGAGTTCTCGATAGCCCAGTCGGTCTGTTGATCAGAGAGGCTCGGCATGGGCGCGGCACCGGGGCCGTGTCCAAAAGGATTGCGCACCTTCGTAAAGAAGTGCTTCAGCGACTCCATCTCCCAAACCTCAATGAGTTTCGCGCCCATCAGGTTATCGATGTAGTTGTAAGCTCCTTTTTCCTTCCCGTGGTCAATAGCTTGCCGCCCGAGATGATCTTGATGGTGCTCTCTAGTGAGCGGGCAGCATAGAAGGCTGGGTCGCGCCCGCCGTTATCCCGCAGATCAATAGCCTCCTTCATGTCGTGATCTACGTTGTGCCACTTCGGCTCCGCCACCAGCTTCCAAAAAGGCGTCTCAATCTCCTGCGCGACCGTTTGGTCCTCAGAGAGTTGAATAAAGCCGTTGTGGTAGTGCGGTTGGCAGTCCGCTTGACGGAAGCGGGCATTTAGCTCGTTCACCGCCATGTGAAAGTTAGCGTTCAAACTGGCGTTCGCCGCTCGACACCATCGGCGCTGTTGCCGGATATCCGCAAGCCGGTGCATGGATTGACCCTCTGGGCAAACTTCTCAGCTACTGCGATATTCTCCGCAAGCTTAGCGTTTAGGCCAGCCAAAAACTTCTCGTGTTGGCGGAAGCCAATTTCGACGAGGCTGAGACGCTCCTTGATAATGCGGTCAGCCGATATTTTGCCATCGAAAGACGTCAGCATCCACGCCTCGCACATCTTTACCGTGGTGTTCTGACCGCTCAGCCATTGATTTTGGGGTTGTAGAAGCCCCAGTACTGCGGAGACAGTTCCTTCAGGCCAAGCTCTCTGGCCGGCAAGTCGTGTATCCGCGCCCAAAAAAAACTTGCCACGCTCGTTCTCTTTGCCGTCCACATAGTACGGGCAAACATGGTTCAGGAGTTGGAAGCCTTGCAGGAGAAGGCGGCGCTACTCCTCGTAAAACGTCTCCCAAATCCAAGGCTGTGCGTAACGGAAAGCAAAAATATCAGTCAACATCCGTGAGTTTCCGCTATCTCCTTGCGAATCGGGAGGCTAAACGGGTGGCACAGTGCAGGGTAGTAATACGAGGGTTGGGATGTTTGTCCCGGTTATTCACAGGGCAGGGCAACCAATGCCCATGCTGGAGCTGGAGCTGCTGCTGCTGCTGCTGCTGCTGCTGCTGCTGAAGACGCTGACGAAACAGCCAGGATGTGAAGCTTCCGGTGTGCTTCCGGCAAGGTTTTTTTCGGGAAGCGAAAAGATAAGGATACCCTTATTTTACTGGCGCACCCGACACGATTCGAACGTGTGACCTTTGCCTTCGGAGGGCAACGGCCGCCGGAATGGAAGCTGCTTGGCGCAATGCAGACGATTTTTCTGCTCCTGCTTTGCCCTAGATAGCTCAAATTGGCTCATGATGGATTGGAGCGAGAGTTCAAGTTTCTCAAGTGGTTGGTAGGCTGTGTGTGCACGACGTGTGCACCGGGAGATCAAGGAAACTCTGGGGACGGCCATTGTTGAGCAGGCGTTTTTGAAGCGAGCCGATTGGTTGCGGAATGCGCCACCCTTTGTACTCCCGAGGCAGGGTTTCAGAAACTGCTTTCAGCGGACGACGCCGAATGCCGCGCGCAAACCAACAACGCGCCGAAACGAAGCGTCCAAGCCCTCCAGTTCGTCAGAGGCTGAGCTCGAGAAAACAGAAATGTTGTCACGTGCATTATGGAGCAGTCCTCTGAAGAGAAGACGGCCACATTCACCGAACCAGTAGCCGACCAATCCAAAAAGACGTGTACACACACGATGGTCGTCCGCTTTTGCCTAAACCGACTTGGCCGCCACGGAATTGAAAGTGACGGCCATTGCCCAACAATGCGTCCATTCGACCGACGAGATCAGGATCCTTCGGCGTGGCCGCTGGGCCGAGCAGGCAGTGCAGAACACCAGATAGGCTAGGACAATGGCTGCCTGCCGCACGGAATAGCTAATCCGGCGCGGCGAGACGGAGCCACGGTGAACTGTCGGTGCCAGTGAGACGACTGCATCCTCGACGATCACGTGGTAACATACCCCCTTCTTCGATGCGCGGTTTAGGTTCTGGGAGATTTGGCGAACGCTTGAACGTCATGGCGATCCTCCTGCAACCATACGCCGAGCGGCGCAAGCGTCGCCGCGCGGCGCCAGAGACCAGAAGTCCAGTCCGACCTCCCAGACGGCCCAAGCGATCGTGCTGAGCAGCAGGGCGGCGTAGACCCAGAGCGCCTCGGCGCAGCGGACAGCGAGCAGCCAACTCGTCAGGCAGAAGCATGGCCCCGGCGACAGCTAATAGAGGAGCCGCCAAGGACCGCGAGCCACACCCCGCCGCCGGCAAGCACCAATCATGAAGGCGACCACCACAATGGTGATGGTCAGCAAAGGTGCGTCACGAACCAGGCCGTTGAGCGATGTGTCGGAAACATGATGCTACTTCAGCGTATAGAGAAAAGCCGCAATGTCGCGCGCGTCCTTTTGCGGGATTCCCATTTTGGGCATGGCGTTACCAGGCAACGCCTTCTGCGGGTCTTCGATCCAGTCAGCCATGTTGTCCGGCGAGTTCCAGATGTAGCCGGCAATGTAGGTGCGCGTGCCGATCCGATGCAGCGGCGGGCCGACATTGCCGTTGGCGCCCGCAATACCGGGAATATCGTGACAAGCACCGCATTTATATTGTTTGACCAGGTCCGCGCCGCGCCGAGCATCGCCCTCGAAATTGTCCGGACCGGCGGCCTCGCAGGCGGCGGGCGCAACGGCCAGCAGCGCGGCGGTGAGCAATCGTGTTACGTGCCTCGCCATCGGCTGCTCCGCTCGGCGATCAAGGCTTTTGGCCGAAGTTGAACTTCTTGGTCGCCGACCAGGGATCAGTCGTCGAGGCCTGCTCGGCCGGGACTTGCTCGACCTCGGGTGAGAGCGGGTTCATCGAAAAGCTGCGGCCCCATTGGCGGTTAGGCTCGTTGCTGATCTTGCCGATATAGGTGACGAGGTCCCAGATCACGCTGTCGGGCAGCACGCCGCCCCAGGCCGGCATTCCGTTCGGCCGTCCCTGGTAGATCGAGAGGAAGATGTTCTCGGGCTGCGAGCCGTAAGTGAAGGTGTTGTTGCTCAGCGCCGGTCCCATACCGCCGCCGCCATTGGCGGCGTGACAGCCGACGCAGTTGAAGTTGACGTAGTAGGTCATCCCGCGTTGCTCCGCGTTGGGATCGCCTTGCACGGGATTCTTGATCTGAGGCGGGTCGGGCTGTGCACCCGGGAACAGGCGGCTGACCGGGACCTGCATGAAGACGCCGGGCCGGCCGTTGCCGACGCTGCCGCCGAAGTTCGGCCGTGCTGCAAGCGTGGGCATCTGTGCCTCCTGCGACTGCGGCAGGGTCTGCTGGGCAAGGACGGCACCGTGCGGGGCGGCGGCCAGCAACAGTGATATCGCGCATGCGCGCCATGCTGGAGCAGGCATCACTCATGTCCTCCCGATGCTGTCACCGGCGCCTCGACCAACGGCACCCCGTAGCTTCGCAGCAGCGACTTGATCTCGAGCCGGTGCTCGTCGATGAACGCATTCAGCCGGTCCCGCAAAGCGTGGTCGCCCTTGCGCACGCCCATGGCGATCGCGAACTGAAATTGCTGAGGTGCAAAGCGCTCGTAATCTCGGATCGGCGCGACCGTCAGCGGCACGGGCGAGTGCTGCGCGAAATAGCCGCCCAGCGGACCCCAGGCCGCGGCAACGTCGATCTCGCCGTCCGCGATCGCCTCAATCAAGCGGGCCGGCGGGTCCGCCCGACGATAATCGCCATAGATCGAGTAGCCGCGGACGTTGTCGACGATGCCCTGTTCGCCGAGTGCCTGCGCAGGCGGCGGATTGTTGCCGCCATCTCCGATCAGATGCACGCCGATCACGAGGCGATGCAGGCGTGGGTCGAGCAAGGACGACAGATCGAGATGCTGCTCTCGCCGTGTGACGAAGACGTAGGTCGAGCGATAGTAGGGCTTTGTTGTCTCCACGAGATCATAGCCGGCCGGCACGCCTATCACGAGGTCGCATTTACCGGCTTTCAGCGTGTTGCGAACGAAGCCGCGACGCTGTGCCCACCAGGTGTAGGACACCTGCTGGCCGAAATGCTCGCCCACCATGGCCGCGAGCCTGTTCTCGAAACCCGCGCCGGCGCTGTTCGAGAATGGCAGATTGTTGGGATCAGCGCAGACGCGGAGTTCGCCATCCGGTGCTGCTGCGGCGACGGCGGGCGCGCATCCAATCAAGACGGCGAGAGTGACGCCCGTGCGGCTATTTCGGAGGCGCATGGCTGGTGTCCTCACCCTTTGCGCCGCCAAGCTTGAAGACCAGCAGCTCGCTCCCGCCCGCGGTATAGAACGGCAGGTCCTGTGTTGCGCCGGTGAAGCCCAGAGCGGCGTTGCGCACGCGGGGATCGACCTCGGCATTGGCGACCACGCCGGGCCAGCCGCCGACGCCGGATAGGATTGCGATGTATTGCTGTCCGTCGGAGCCGCGATAGGAAATCGGCTGGCCGATGAACCCGGAGCCGGCACGGAACTGCCAGAGCACATGCCCATCCTTGGCGTCCACTGCCTTGAACAGGCGATCCATGGTGCCGTAAAACGCGACGTCGCCGGCCGTCACCAGCGCACCACTCCAGACCGGAAACTTCTCATGGATCTCCCAGACTTTCTTGCGCGCAACCGGGTCCCACGCCATGAACTCGCCGCGATAGCCGCCGGGACCGGCATACATGTCGACGTCGGCACCGACATAGGGCGTGCCCGCGATGTAGCCGACCTGCGAGGCCTTGAAATCCATGCAGAGATGCTGATGGGGCACATAAAGGAGTTTTGTGCGCGGTGACCACGCGGTCGGTTGCCAGTCCTTGGCCCCCGGCGCGGCTGGGCAGATATTCTGGACCGTCTTACCTACGAGCGGCGTCTTCTCCTCGTTCGGAATGATCTTGCCCGTCTTCAGATCAACGCCCTTATAGCTGTTGACGAACTCATAGGCGTCGGCCGAGATCACTTCGCCAGTGGCGCGATCCATGACGTACATGTAGCCGTTGCGGCCGGGATGAATCAGGACCTTGCGCAGCTGGCCATTGAGCTCGAGATCGAGCAGTACGTTCTCGTTGATCTCGTCATGGTCAAATAGATCATGGGGGTTGAGCTGGTAGGCCCATTTCGCCTGACCGGTGTCTGGATCTCGCGCAAAGATCGATGCGCTCCAGAGATTGTCGCCGCTGCGCTGGTTCGCATTCCAGGGACTTGGATTGGCCGTGCCATAGTAGATCAGGTTCAGATCAGGATCGTAGGAGATCCAGCCCCAGACCGTACCGCCACCGACCTGCCAGCGATCGGCCGGCCATGTCTTCACACCGAGATCCTCGCCTTTCAGATTGTCATAGAATGGCTTGAAATCCTGGCCGATCAGCACGTCTTTGTCGGGGCCCGTCGAATAAGCGCGCCAGGCGATCGCGCCGGTATTTTCATCCAGTGCGGTCACCCAGCCGCGCACGCCGAGTTCGCCACCGCTGTTGCCGACCATGACCTTGCCCTTCACCACGACGGGCGCCATCGTGATGGTCTCGCCCTTGTTGATCTCGCCGAGCTTGGTGTGCCAGAGCTCCTTGCCGGTCTTGGCGTCGATCGCAACGGTGTGGTTATCGAGCGTGTTGAGAAACACCTTGCCGTTATCGAAAGCGAGCCCGCGATTGACAACGTCGCAGCAGGCAACGCCCGCGGCTGCAGGCTCAGGCTTCGGCGCGTAGGACCATTTCAGCTCTCCCGTCGTGGCGTCGAGCGCGAAGACGCGGTTCGGATAGGGGCCCGCATAGGGGCCGACCACATACATGGTGCCGTCCAGCACGAGCGGCGCCGCCTCCTGGCCGCGATCCGCGCCAACCGAGAACGTCCACGCAAGCTGAAGGCGCGAGGCATTGGCCGCGTTGATCTGATCGAGCTCGCTATAACGGGTGTTGGCATAGTCGCGCGCGGCCATGGGCCATTGGGCCGGGTCCTTCATGCGGCTGGCCAGATCGGTCTGCGCCGATGCGGATGACGGCAGCGCCCCGAATGCGCAAAGGACGCTCAGTAACCGCGCGAAACCACGCACTGACATATGTAGGGATCTCCACGGCAGTGATGGGGCCATGCCGCATTGCAGGCCGGTGCGAACGTACAAACGTTGCGCTTCCGCTTGGTTCCAAAAGGTGATGGACCGCTATCTCACGACGTTTCCCGATACGCCTGCGCCGAGGTCGACGGCGATCTGGTCCTCTTTGCCGTTGCACTTGGGATGGCCAAATCCCGACGGACTTTTGCCGTCAGGTCCGATGTCGTAGATGATGGCGTCCTTCATGTTCGGACTGACACCGGCCGGGACGCGATCGAGACTGAGCAGGTGGCGGACGCGCCAGGCGACATTGTGATCGGCGCAGGAGCTGTCGCCGCTGACTCCCAGGGCACCGACGATGCCATTGCCGTCATAGAGCGCGAGCCCGCCGCCGAACACGATCACGCCGCCGACGGGCTTGCCCACCATGGGGTCGTGCGGCGTGCCGAAATCGTCCGGTGTGCCTGAATATAGGACCTCTGGCGATGGCGGGTTGCTGAGCCCCGCACCGAACAGGAACCCGCCAGGCTGCGCACCTGCATAGAGATTACCGGTTGCCATGGCCTTGTTCTTCAGACTGAACGCATTCGCCGTGTTAGCTTTCTCGGCCGCAATCGCCCGGCTGCCAGGCCACTGGTCGTCGGCCTTATCACCGCTGTAGGCGACCGCGCAGACAATCCCCTGTCGATTGACGACAGCAGCCCATTCGTTGTTGTCGAGACCTCCGTTGCTCGGCCCGCCGCCGGGCTTCACGCTCTTCTTGAGGATATCGGCGAGCTGATCGTGGTCTACCGGACACGACATTGCTGGTCGGGGTTGGTCCTGCGCGTGCAAGCCTATGGGCACCAAGAATGCCGCAGACAAGATGGCCGTTGCCGCCATGACGGAGCGTTTGCCCATGTGGCCTCCTTGGTGTGTCTCAGGAGGCGAAACGTTCGAAGAGAAGTCGCGGTTCCTATGCAGGATCGTTCAGCCCAGGAGGTTGAAGGAGCGGCAAGGGATGGCTGTCGTTCACTGTCAGCCACCGGTGAGCAAAGAATAATGCAGCGCCCGTATAGAGGATGCCCATCGGCACCCACATCAGGATGCCGGCGAGCTGCTGATCTTCGAGTGGCGAGAGGCCGAATTCGCCGGCAAGCGCGCCTTGGCCCGGGATCCAGAGCCGCGTCGACACCGTCAGCAGCGCGCCAAGCACGCCGGAATGCAGGATGGTGATGAAGAGGCACGCGACCGCGATACCGTCCCGAATGCGGGTGCTGCGGCCCGGTCCGCGGCCGTGCAGCAACACCCACCAGAATAGCAGTGCGGTCACGAAGAAGCTGATGTGCTGGAGCCGATGGACCGCGGTGTTCTCGAGCGCCCAAGCGTAGAGGGGTGGTGCATGCCAGACCCAGAGCGCTGCCCCGTGGAGGGCGGCCGCGCTCATGGGATGGCTGACGAAGCCCCACGGTAAAGCCAGGAGCGACGACTTGAGAATGCGCCCTGCAGTAGGACGAAACGAGGTTGGCAGGCTCCACAGCAGAGGACCATTGATCCTGGCGAACGCCATCAGAGGTGCCGCGACGATCATGAGCAGCCCGTGCTCGACCATGTGCGCAGTGAACAGCCGCTCGCCTAGCCAATGCAGCGGCGATGTCACGGCAAGTGCGACAACCAGCCAGCCTGTCCAGAACGCGGCGACCTGTCGGAAACTGACGCCACGCCCGCCTCCTGCATGCGCCCAGAGCCGCTGTGTCCCAACATAAAAGGCGATGCCGATGGCATAGAGCGGAGCCATGAGCCAGGGATCGTAGCTCCAGAGTGATCCCGCATCGACGTCGGATAGTCCGTGCGCGGCGGCTGGCCTCGCGAGCAGCGCAAGCAGCAACGTTGCGAGGCTCAGCGCAGGCATGGGCTGATCATCAGCGATGCTGCGAGTTGGTTCGCGATCACCAGTGCGAACAGCACTCCGCTGCCGACGCCGACCCAAGCCATGAACGTTCTGGACCCACCACCTTGCACCTCCGCCCATTCGGCTCCGGCGCTGCGCCGAACCGCTCGGGCCGATATCGCGGTGCCCGCCAGCGCGACGATAGCCAGAAGCACGCTCATGATCGTGCCGCTGATCCTGGTGGTCTCGCAGGAGAAGTGTGCGAAGACGTAGACGCCCTGCAGATTGATGCCCCCGGCGAGGGGACCAAGAGCAACACCGGCCCAGTACAGCAGTCTGGAATGCTCGGCTTCAGTCATAGGCGTGGCACCCAATCGAGCAGGACATAGAGTGGCAGCCAGGCAAGCACGACGAAGTTCCAGTAGAACACGTTGTCACTGACGTCGCTGAACCTGCGCGGTTTTGCATGGCGGGTGAACATCAGCACTGCCAGCACGACTGTGTCGCCAACATCGGTGGCAAGGTGGGTCGTATGAAGTCCCAGAATGAGCCACACGATCGACCCGTATGCGGAATTATCCCACCTCGTGTTGAGATGCGCGAACTCGAAACCGCGCAGAACAAGCAGGGCGGTGCCTATCATAACCATCACGATGAGTCCGGTCCGCACCTTCGCAAGGTCCTGCCGGTGCGCGGCGCGATTGGTCATCTCGTTCGGGATGATGCTGAGCAGATAGATTGCGACCTCGGCCGTGCCGGGCCAGAGATCGGGTGGCGAGGCGCCGATCGGCCAATTTGGATTGACCGCGTAGAGGTAGAGATAGGCGCCGATAGCGATCGCAAACCCCATGCCTTCGAGCGCCATGAAGCCAATGGCGCCCCACCACGGTCCGCTGCGCGGACCGTAGCCGTAAGTCGGCAACTCGGAGACGTTGCGGACGATGTTCTGTCTCACTCTTCGTCCTCCTTGCTGCCGGTCGGCCAGAACCAGCCGATCAGGGCAACGGCCATCGGCGGTGTGCCCCAGAGCACCGCCCAAGGGGTGAAGATCGAGCCGATGAAGAACACGGTGGTTGCGATGGCCGTGAGCAACGGCCAGATGCTCGGCTCGGGCGATGCCTCGCGGATTTGCGGCTCGGCTTCCGCAAGCGAAGTCAGCAGCACTTCGCGCCGCTCGGCGCTGAGGCCGGCGACCACGGGCAGGCTTTCGTTGTCAGCCCACAGCGGGTCGCGGTGTTTGACGACCGGGATGCGGTCGAAATTTTGCGGCGGCGGCGGCGAGGAGGTCGCCCATTCCAGCGTCGAGGCATTCCACGGATTATCGCCGGCAAGCTCGGCCTTACGCAGGCTGTAGATCACATTGACCAGCAACAGAGCAAAGCTGAGGGCGAAGATGAGCGCGCCGCCGCTGGACAACAGGTTCAAGTGTGCCCAGTCCATGTCCGCAGTATAAGTGTAGACGCGGCGCGGCATCCCGATCAGCCCGAGGATGTGCATCGGAAAGAACGCGACGTTGAAGCCGATGAAGGCGAGCCAGAAGTTCCAGCGGCCGAGGCGCTCGCTCAGCATGCGGCCGGCAATCTTGGGAAACCAGTAATAGACGGCGCCAATCAGTGGGAAGACCGCGCCACCGATCAGGACATAGTGGAAGTGGGCAACGACGAAATAGGTATCGTGCACTTGGGTGTCGATCGGCACCGAGGCGACCATCACGCCTGACAGCCCGCCCAGCACGAAGATAACGACGAAGCCGATCACGAACAACAACGGCGTTCGGTAGACCGGCCGGCCGTCCCAAAGTGTCGCCAGCCAGCAGAAAATCTGCAGCCCGCTCGGGACCGCGATCAGCATGCTGGAGGCCGTGAACAGGCCGGCGCCGAGCTGGGGCAGGCCCGTGACGAACATGTGGTGGACCCACAGGCCAAACGACAGGAATCCGGTCGCGATCAGCGAGAGTATGACAACGGGATAGCCTACCACCGGCCGCCGCGCGAAGGTCGCAAGGATGGCCGAGACCATGCCGGTGCCCGGGATGAAGATGATGTATACCTCGGGATGACCGAAGAACCAGAACAGGTGCTGCCAGAGCAGGGGATGTCCGCCCGAGGAGGAGTCATAGAAGCGGGTGTTGACGAGGCGGTCCAGGATCAGCGACGTGGATGCGACCATGATCGAGGGCATCGCAAACATCACCAGGAAGCTCGTCACCAGCATCGCCCATACAAACAGGGGAATGCGGTCAAGCGTCATGCCGGGTGCGCGCTGCTTGAACACGGTGACGACGATTTCCACCGAGACTGCGAGCGCAGCGACCTCAGTAAAGGTGATCATTTGCGCCCAGACGTCCGGGCGCTTCGTCGGCGTGTATTGCAGCGAGGAGAGCGGGACATAGGCAAACCAGCCGACATCCGGACCGACATTGAGCGCAAAGGAAATCCACAGGAAGCAGCCGCCGAACAGAAACATCCAGTAGCTGAAGGCATTCAGCCGGGGGAAGGCGATGTTCCGTGTGCCGACCATCAGCGGCACCAGATAGACCGCGAACGCCTCCATGACCGGCACGGCGAACAGGAACATCATGGTCGAGCCGTGCATCGTGAAGACTTGATTGTACTTGTCTGCCGAGAGAAATGTCTTCTCGGGTCCGGCAAGCTGGATGCGCATCAGGATCGCGAGAATGCCGCCGAGAAGCAGGAAGACGAACGCGGTGACGATATAGCGCCGTCCTACGACCTTGTGATCGACCGACATGAGTGCGCCGAGAAACCCCGACGGCGTGCGCCACACGCGCTCCAGCTGCGTGGACAATTGAAGGCCATTGAGGACGTCGTCGCGCAACTCGCGTGGTTCGGCGGCCATGCTCACTTGAGCTGCTCCAGATAGTGAATGATCGCGATGAGTTCACCCGACTGCAGCGGCATCTTCGGCATGAGATTGCCGGGCTTGATGTGCTGGGAATCGGCGATCCACGCGCCGAGCGTGGCCGGCCTATTCGGCAGCGTTCCCGCCGCAATCGTCACTCGGTTGCCTATATGCGTGAGATCCGGGCCCAACTGTCCGCCCGCCAGCGTGCCGCTGATGTTGTGGCACAAGGCGCAGCCGCGTGCTCGGAACAGAGCCTCGCCCTGCTTGCCGAGCTGATCCGTAGGGCTGCTCGCACCATGGTTTTCGTGTTCGCGCCAGCGAGCGAACTCGTCAGGTGGCAGCGCGATGACCGCAAACGCCATATGTGCGTGCTGAAGCCCACAAAATTCGGCGCATTGTCCGCGATAGACGCCGGCGTTCTTCGCGGTGAATTGCAGCTCGTTCTTTTGCCCGGTGATGAGGTCAATCTTCCCGGTCAGGCTCGGCACCCAAAAACTATGGATCACGTCGGCAGTTTCGAGCTCGACCTTTACCGGTCGGCCGGTTGGAATGCGGATCTCGTTCGCCGTCACGAAGCTCCGATGCGGACTATCATCCTCGTAGCGGACCTCCCACCACCATTGATGCCCGATGATCTTGAGCGTGAGGGGGTGTTCGTCCTTGGCAAAGATAGTTCCCTGCCCGGCATAACTGACGATGGACAGGCCGAGCACGATGACGGTGGTGACAATTCCTAGCCCGAGAATGATCTGACCGGTGCGCTCTTCAAAGCCTTGATGGAGGTCCAGCGGCTGATCGGCCAGGCGCTTTCGACGCAACATGCTTAAGGCGAGCACAATCATGACCGCGATCCATACGACCGCCGCGACCGCGAGAAAGATGAAGAGCGTCTGCTGGATCTGCTCGGATTGGAGCCCTTGCGGGTCGAGCGCTGACTGCCGGCCGGCGCACGCAGCCAGCAGGTAGGGCATGCATAACACCAGACCCCTTTGCAACCAGACCTGCATAGACGCTTCGCGTGCTCCGCTTCAGAGCGGAACCGGTCCATCCTACAAAGGTTCCTATTCAGGCGATCGAGGTCGTGAACCCGACCCAGTCCTCACCGCACCCTCAAGTCAGAACGGCCAGCCTTTGGCGGCGATCACGATGGCCGCGTCTCCCGCTGCCATCAACAACAGGACCAGGGCAACGGCGACAATTGCGCCCGGTTGGGCAAGCACGCGCAACTCTTCCAGCATGTTCAGCTCCCGAGTGCCGGTGGTCGACGCTGCAATGCCTCGCTGACGGGCAGGTTCCTCTCGGATGCGGCAACAGCCGTGCCCTTCGCGTCGGAACGAAGGCCTGCGACCGCACGTTCCTGCGGGCGAACTTGAGGGATTGACTTGCCGCGTTATCATTTCGACCTTGTGG
This sequence comes from Bradyrhizobium sp. 195, assembly GCF_023101665.1. Lineage (NCBI taxonomy): Bacteria > Pseudomonadati > Pseudomonadota > Alphaproteobacteria > Hyphomicrobiales > Nitrobacteraceae > Bradyrhizobium > Bradyrhizobium sp. 195. The sequence goes on from NZ_CP082162.1 coordinate 321,282, forward strand.
ATTCTAAGATCGTAGCCGACGAAGGAGGGGCCGAGTGCCCGATGACATCAACGCTCTGGATGTCGCGGAGGAGATTGAAGGGCGTCTCCTGAAAGACCGGCCCGAACTCGCGGGCCGTCACTTCTCTATCCTCGTCACGAATCAGGATGGCGATGAGGCCGGGCGGGTGTTCACTGGATGTCCTGCATTGATGAGTGACCTCGCATGAAGATCGGGGTGATCTCCGACACGCACGAACTGCTGAGGCCGGAGGTCGCACGCTGCTTCGCCGGGGTGTCGCACATCATCCATGCCGGGGATATCGGCGCTCTGGACGTTGTGGACGGTCTGCGCTGGATTGCGCCCGTCACCGCAATCCGGGGGAATGTCGATCGGGACGAGTGGGCCAAAGAGTTTCCGGAAACCGAGACGCTGCATCTCGGCGGCCGACGCGTCTACGTCCTTCACGACCTGAACGAGCTGAAGGCTGGGACGGTCGAACCCGGCATAGACGTCGTGATTTCCGGCCATTCGCACCGCGTACGTATCGAGGTGGCCGACGGGGTGCTCTACCTCAATCCAGGAAGCGCCGGGAAGAGGCGCTTCCAGCTGCCGATCACGGTTGCTACGCTCGAACTGGATCGCAGTGGCCCGCTCCAGCCCATCATCCATGACCTTGATGCTTGCTGAGAACACGCAGGCGGCTGCGAGCGCGTCGTGTTACCTAATGCGTGTTCGACTTCTGCCACCGCTCCAGGTCGATCGGAGGTCGTTCCGGGTCGATCTGCTCCTTTTCGGGATTGCCCTGCCAGGGCTCGTTAGTCTGCCTGTGCGTCGGCATGTCGGTTTGCTGCCGCGGGGGATCGTTCTCAGCTGCCTTTGGCATGTGGTCCTCATTCAGATGACAGGGTGATAGCGCCCTCTGGCTCTGTCCAACCAAAGCCCAGATCGGTCGTTCCTTGCGGCTGTCTGCGTCGGTTTGAGCTGCGGCGATCAGCCCTCCGGGACATGAGCAAGAGGAGAATTCGATGCCCGTAACCAGGTCAGCTCTCATTTTAGTTGCATGCTGGCAGCAGCTTCGACGGGACCTGCTGCTGCGCAGGGAGGGGCGGAAGTGGTGGAGGTTCGGGGGGCGGTGCGGGCGCGGGCGCTGCGAGCGGCTCTGCCGGCAGCGTGTCCGGAGGCACAACAGCCCCCGGAACCAACGCCGCCGGCACAGCGCAATCGAGCGGCGGGTCCGGCCCGCGCGGATCGACCACCGTCGAGCGACCCGGCAATCTCGCCGGCGGCACCAACAGCGGACGGATCGACGGAACGGTCACCGCGGGCGCGTCGCTGCAGGGCGACGATCAGATCCGATCGGAAAGCTCCGGGAACTCCGATGTCGATCGAAAGATCAAAGGCATTTGCAGAGGATGTTAATAGCAGATCAGGACGCCGGCTTGTCCGGCGTCCAGTCGAGATCTGAGTCGTCGCGATGTTCAGGGTCTGGCGAACACGGCTTGATCTTGAGCTCATCCTCGAGCGTCGGCTGATCGTCACGGTGTTCAACCAGTCCAGCCTCATCGGCCTTCTCGAACGCTTCCTCCTTTGTCGGAAACGTTCGGCTCAGCTTTTCCCCGTCCTTGAACAGGGCGTATGCCATGGCAGTTACTCCGGGTTCTGACTTCAGTTGCATTGGGCCGGCCGGCCAGCGAACGTCGACCGGCTTTGAGCGAGTGCTTGCCGCTAGCCCAATTCTTTGAAACTCGTGAGGATCGCAAGATGCCGCTCAATCTGAGTTGTCCGCATCGCGAACGAACCGCCCATCAAATCGGCAGTCCGGGTCCGCTCGCGGAATGGCTCTGGCGTGAGCCGTGTAAGCCGATAACCCGAGCCCGCCCAAAGCCAGCAAAAATGATCTTCTTAGCATCTTGAATCTCCAATTGGTGGATGACAGACGCGTCAACGGTTCGGGCGTTCCTAGAAGATCGACACGCAACGGGGCGTGCCGCTAAACGGCGGGGGCCGTTTAACGCATGTTAGTCTCATTGAAATTGGCGCTTCGATGCGCACGCTTTGCGCGGCGGCAGCCGACTATCGTAGGAACGCTTCCGTGTGCGATGGCTTATTGTCGCGTCAAAAGTGCCGGGTCCGTGCACGAGTTCATTCATGCAAGACAACAAATCAGGTAGCTACCCGACGTCCGCGGGCATCCTTCTGGGACTTGGGCTCGGTGCGTTCTTCGACGGTATCGCATTTCATCAGCTGCTGCAGTGGCATCATATGTTAAGCGGCTGGTATCCTCTCGACTCCATCGATAACATCAGGCTCAACACCACCTGGGACGGGCATATTCCACAGCGGCGCCTACGTTCTCCTGCTCGCAGGGCTTTATGGACTGTGGCAGCGGGCGCGCAGCCGCGAGTTGCGCTGGTCGAGCTGGCATTGTCTCGGCACGATGCTGCTGGGGTGGGGAATCTTCAATTTGGTCGAAGGCGTGATCAATCATGAGATCCTCCGGCTGCATCAGGTGAATGAGACGGTGCCTGAGGGACATCGCGTCTTCTGGGATATCGGCTTCTTGTTATGGGGAGCTACTATGGCTGTCATCGGTGCCACAATGGCGCGCGCAGGTGCACAGGAGGGAGAGCATGCGGAAGGCAGCCAACAGGCTCGTTAGAAACACGCCGCCGATGCTTGTCTACGCCATCTTCCTCTTGCTGCTTCTGTTTGCGATCGCGCCTGCGTTCCGCGTCGCTGTGTTCGGCCTGTCGTTGGACGATCTCCTGCAATGGCGCTGCTTTGCGCCCGGCTGACGGGTGGAGGTAAACCATGGTCGAGTTCAGGCTTTCTAGGCGGCGCGCTGGATGAGGTGACAGGCGAGCGCCTCGATATGCTCGAGGACCCCTTCAGGATCTATCGTTGTCGCACCATCCTCAATTGTGCGAAGGTCTGTCCGAAAGGTTTGAACCCCGGAGAAGCAATCTCGGCCTTGCACCTCAAGATGGTCGAGCGGAAGTTTTGACTGCTGCGCAAACGCCATTGGCGGACAGGAACCATGCTTGTGGGGTTGGCTTATCAATCCCCGACCAGGAGTAACTTGATGGGAAAGAAGCAGTTCGCCGCTCTGCCGTTTCGTCTGGACAATTCCGAGCTGCGCGTGCTGCTGATCACGACCAGGCGCAAGCGCAGATGGAGTGTCCCGAAGGGATCCCCCATGCGTAACAAGGAGCCGTACCTCACGGCTGCACTGGAGGCTTATGAGGAGGCGGGTCTGATCGGCGTCATCGCGACACGCGCGATGGGCAGCTTCAAGCATCGCAAGCGGAAGGGCGACCGCAAGCGGACCATGGACGTTGCGGTCTTCCCAATGAAGGTTCATGGTCAGGAGCGCTGGTGGCCCGAAAAAGGGGAGCGCGAAGCCATCTGGGTCTCCGCGGAAAGGGCGGCGCATCTGGTGCATAAAGCGGAGCTCCGGCGATTGATCGCCCGCTTCGCGGCGCGAACGGAAAAGAGCACGTCCGCGCTGCTGCGCGGCAGGCGGGCTTCTGATCCAGGAACCCGCGTCCCGCGAAATCATTCCAGCTAGATGAACCAAAGACCGACAGGGCTCGCATCTGAGGAGCGGCAGCCTCACGACGTTCTGGCGACGGCGATAGAACGGCGCCGCGCGGTCCTGTTCGTCGGCGCCGGCGTTTCGATGGCCGTCGGATTGCCCTCTTGGCAGTCGTTGATCGAACATCTGCTGGACGATCTCGGTCTCGAACGCGACGTCGTCGACGGAATGCATGGCGGCTATCAGATGCTTGCGGAGTACTACCGGTTGCAGCGTGGGGGCATCGGACCGCTCCGCAGTTGGCTCGATCGCAATTGGCGCGTCGATCCAGAGAGGATCGCCACCTCGAAGCTCCACCGGATCATCGTCGAGCTCGATTTCCCGATCATCTACACGACGAATTATGATCGCAATCTCGAGACGGCGTTCGATGTCCTGAAAAGGCCCTACGCGAAGATCAGCAATGCAAAGGAGATCGCGAGCGCCGGCGCCGGCGTCACGCACATCATCAAGTTCCACGGCGATTTCGACGACGATGCCTCGCTCGTTCTGACCGAGACCGACTTTCTCAACCGGTTGGCCTTCAATTCGCCGCTCGATATCCGTTTTCGCGCCGACGCTTTGGGAAGCACGCTGCTCTTTGTCGGCTACAGCATGTCCGATCCTAATATTCGGCTGCTGCTGCACCGGATTTGGCAGATCTGGGATGAATCCGGCCACCGTCAGGACCGGCCGAAATCCTTCGTGTTCGTCGCCCAGCGCAATCCGGTGCAGGAAGCCGTATTGGCGAACTGGGGCATCACCACCATTGCCCCGCTCGAGGGAATGGCCGCCGACGATGGCCTAACCCAATTTCTCCTCGACGTCCGCCAGCGTATCGATCGAAGCTCGTAGAGCAGCAACGCTATCGCCGACGCACGGTGCAGATCCCGTTCCGGATCTGAGCGAGGCTCGCTGCATATTGCATGTCCAGGAGGCCCGCCCGCCACCGCTGCGCCATGGCCGCATGCGAAAGATCAAAAGATTTTTCGGGACCGGCTTCCTCGCGGCCGGGGCGGTAACTCAAGAGATAGACGAGGTCGTCGCGGCTAAGGTCCTGCAGCTCGGCCCGAAGCTGGCGGGCTTCCAGAGCGTGGCCTAGGCGCTGGAAGGTCTGGTTGCCGAAGGTCAGGTCACTCTTGCGCTCGGCTGCGGCTTCGATCCCATCGGGCACGTTGCCGTCGCGTGCGAAGAGCTCGATCACATAGAGGCGAAGCGGGCGCGAGGACTCCAGGATGGGCTCGAATGGCGCGTTCAGGGAGAACCCGCCATCGCCGAGCCACCGGCCAGCGATCTGCACTGGCCCGAACTCAGGGAGGAACCCGCAACTGGCGAGGATGTGATCCATCTCGATCCGTTCCGACGAGGAGTCGAATAGTACGGCATTGCCGCTTTCGAGGTCGGTGGCGCAGATCGTGATGCGGGGATCACCGTCGTTCAGGCGGCCGAAATCGATCAACTGACGAAGACGTTCGCGCGTCGGGCCGAGATCGTACAGGCCACCGAAATAAGGTGCCGGAAGCGGGAGACGGGGATGGAAGAAGCCGGCCTGGCCGAGCAAACGCGTATTGATCGAACTCAGCCAGGCGAACAGATAGCGGCCGGCACTCGGCGGAACGGCTGCGCCACCCGCGCCCCGCCAGTAAGTATTTAGAGCTCGGATACGGTCGGCGCTCGGGCTTCCCGCGATCAGTGCGGCCGTGATCGCACCAGCCGATGTACCGGTCACCCAATCGATCTGCGGTGAATGAGAAGCGAGCGCTTCGAACGCGCCGCCATGATAGGCTCCGAGTCCGAGGCCGCCGGAGGATACGACGGCAGTGAGCTGGGGCTCAGCCGTCTCGATGCCGCTCGGCTCAGTCCGCTCAGTCAAGGTGGGTCCGGTTGCAGTCTGAAGGTCGGGCTGATCACCGATATCCCCTGTGACGGCGCGCATAGGCATATCGAGGATTGATGCCGCAAGAGGCGTGCGTGCCAGATGCGCTCTCCATGCATTGACCGTAACTGGCGAACTGGCAATTGCTAGGATAGCCCCAAGTCCGGCCCTGGAGGCAGTAGCGATCCTGGGCAAGTGCGGAGCTCGAAGAGCCAAGGCTCGCCACGAACGACAGGTCGGCGGCAACTATCAGCAAACGATGCTTCCTTTGAAATCTCCAATTTGACATTGAACGCCGCCGGTGAGCCTTACGTTCCAACCCGGCGCGCACTCGAATCTCGCGAATTCAGCGTCCGACTAACCTGTGTGAAGCCGCTCTCGCTGATCGCGGCTAGGGTGATCGCTTCGGCGGTTCGATCGGAAGCAGAATGCCCAAACAGTCTCCAGCCTGAGAAATTTCACCATCAATTTCGGTCCTCAGCATCCGGCGGCCCATGGCGTGCTGCGGCTCGTGCTCGAGCACGACGGCGAAGTCGTCGCGCGCGTCGACCCCCTATCGGATTGCTGCATCGAGGCACCGAGAAGCTAATCGAGGCCAAGACCTATCTGCAGGCCATTCCATATTTCGATCGGCTCGACTACGTCGCACCCCTGACGCAGGAGCATGCCTTCTGTCTTGCGATCGAAAGACCGATCGGCATTGAAGTGCCGCGGCGCGGGCAGCTCATCAGGGTACTCTATCACGAAATCAGCCGGATCCTGTCTCACCTTCTGAACGTCACGACGCAAGCCATGGACGTCGGTGCGCTCACCCCGCCGCTGTGGGGCTTCGAAGAGCGCGAGAAGCTCATGGTGTTCTACGAGCGTGCGTCCGGCAGCCGCATGCACGCGAACTACTTCCGGCCGGGCGCGTGCATCAGGACCTTCCGTCCAAGCTGATCGACGACATCGAGGCCTGGTGCGATCCGTTCCTGCGCGTCGTCGATGATCTCGACCGGTTGCTCTCGCTCAATCGGATCTTCAAGGCGCGCAATGTGGATATCGGCAGGGTGACACTCGAGCAGGCCTGGGCCTGGGGCTTTTCCGGCGTTATGGTGCGCGGCTCGGGAGCGGCCTGGGACTTGTGGAAGGCGCAGCCTTACGGCTGCTATGCCGAAATGGATTTTGATATTCCGATCGGCAGGAACGGGGATTGCTACGACCGCTATCTCATTCGCATGGAAGAGATGAGGCAGTCCGTCCGCATCATGAAGCAGTGCATCGAGAAGCTGAAGTCTCCGGACGGAAGAGGTCCGGTGCTCGTGCAGGACAGCACGGTCGCGCCACCCAGGCGCGGCGAGATGAAGCGCTCGATGGAGGCGCTCATCCATCATTTCAAGCTGTACACGGAAGGCTTTCACGTTCCGGCCGGAGAAATCTACGTGGCGGTTGAAGCACCCAAGGGCGAGTTCGGCGTGTTCCTGGTCTCGGACGGGAGCAACAAGGCTTACAAGTGCAAGATCAGGTCCCGGAGTTGCCCATCTGCAGGCGATGGATTTCCTCTGCAAGGGGCATTTGCTCGCGGACGTCTCGGCGATATTGGGATCGCTGGACATCGTATTTGGAGAGGTGGACCGCTGAGCTTCCGCCTCGAGGCCCGTCGGTCTAGCCGGACAGAGGTGTGTCAGCGATATCCAGCAGCGCGCCAAGACCCTGGCGCAAGCGGCGCGTGGCGGTATTGTCGTTGGCAAGCCCGAATACCAGCAGCGATCGCCCCGTCACGGCATAAGCGTGCCCGAACTCGAACTCGGCCATCCGCGCGTCCGGCTGGTTGGTGTCGATCAGGCCCAGCCAACTCAGCCCGTCGGCGACGGCGGGCAATGTGAAGTTCACGACGTCGTGGTGCGCGTTGTAGACCAGAAGCATGGTGGCATCCGAGCCGCGGCGCCGGATTCCGGTCTCTTGCGCTCGCCCGTCGAGCAGCATCCCGAAGCATTTAGCGTTGCCGCCCTGCCATTGCTCCGTCGTCATCTCCTCGCCGGATGGAGACAGCCAAGCCACGTCCTTGACGTCGAGATCTTCGTTGTGCGAGCCGACCAGGAAACGGCTGCGGTAGAGAATGGGGAACGCTTTGCGTGTGGCGATCAGCTTGCGCGCGAACTCACGAAGGCTGCGGCCATTGGCCGTGATGCCCATCCACTCCAGCCAAGTGGTCTCGTTGTCCTGCGCATAGGCATTGTTGTTGCCCTTTTGCGTATGCCCGAATTCGTCCCCGGCGAGCAGCATCGGCGTGCCATGCGAGAGCAGCATCGTCGCGAGCAGATTTCGTTTTTGGCGCTCACGCAGCACCGCGACCTCGGGGTCGTCGGTCGGCCCCTCTGCGCCGCAGTTCCAGGAATGGTTGTTGCTGTGACCGTCGCGATTGTCCTCGCCATTCGCCTCGTTGTGCTTGTCATTGTACGAAACGAGATCGTTGAGATTGAAGCCGTCGTGTGCTGTGACGAAGTTGACGCTGGCCCAGGGCCGGCGGCCACGCTTGTTGAAGAGATCACCCGACCCGGAAATACGCTTGGCAAAGTCGGAGATCGTGCCCGGATCGCCCTTCCAGAAGGCACGCGCGGTGTCCCTGAATTTGTCGTTCCACTCTGCCCATCCCGGCGGAAACTGACCGACTTGATAGCCGCCCGGCCCGATGTCCCAGGGCTCGGCGATCAGCTTCACACCGGAGAGGACGGGATCCTGGCGGCACGCATCGAGGAAGCCGCCGCCTTCGTCGAAGCCGTAGGGCTCCCGTGCCAGGATGGTTGCAAGGTCGAAACGGAAGCCATCGACCCGCATCTCGGTAGCCCAATAGCGCAGGGAATCGGCAACCAGCTGGAGCACGCGCTGATGTGAGAGGTTCACCGTGTTGCCGGTGCCGGTATCGTTGATGTAGTAGCGGTTTTTGTCCGGCAGCAGGCGGTAGTAGCTGGCGTTGTCGATGCCCTTGAACGACAGAGTCGGGCCGAGTTCATTTCCTTCCGCGGTGTGATTATAGACGACGTCGAGGATGACTTCGATGCCGTGGGCATGAAACTGGTTGACCATGGCCTTGAATTCGGTCGCAAAGGGCGTCTTGAGGTAGCGCGGCTCCGGTGCGAAAAACGCAATGGAGTTGTAGCCCCAATAGTTGCGCAGGCCTTTCTCGACCAGGTAGCTGTCGTCGACGAAGGCGTGGATCGGCAACAGCTCGGCGCTGGTGATGCCCAGCGAGCGCAGATAGGTCGGGATTTCGAAATGCGCTAGCCCGGAGAACGTGCCGCGCTCTGCTTCGGGGACGAGCGGATGGAGCTGGGTAAAACCCCTGACGTGCATTTCGTAGACGATGGTCCGTTCCCCGGCACTTCCGGCTTGCGCGCTGCGCCCCAGGTGAAGGCGGGATCGATGACCGCGCACTTCTGCATCAAAGGCGCGCTGTCGCGTTCGTCGTAGGACAAATCCTTGTCAGCATGGTCAAGGACGTAGCCGAACAGCTCGGGGCCCCAACGCAGCTGGCCGATCAGCTGCCGGGCGTAGGGATCGAGCACGAGCTTGTGGGGATTGAAGCGGTGCCCGGCGTCGGGTTCATAGGGGCCATGGACGCGGTAGCCGTAGACGGTGCCGGGACGGGCAGAGGGCAAATAGCCGTGCCAGACTTCGTCTGTGTATTCCGGGAGCTCGATCCGTTCCAGTTCGGTCTCGCCGCTATCGTCAAACAGGCAGAGCTCGACTTTCGTTGCGTGGGCCGAAAACAGCGCGAAATTCACGCCGAGGCCGTCCCAGGTGGCACCGAGCGGAAAGGATCTGCCCTCGGTGATCCGGGAACGGCGTAGGCTCGATACCGCCCTCGTCAGGGCGTCATCTGAATGTACTGGTCGATCCATGTCTTCCCCCAGGAAGTGAGTCCGTCAGGACGCCGGCGCGATTGTAGCGGCCTCGCCAACCGTTTGCTCCGTGGCCGCTGCGGGGGCGATCGCCGCGGCAGCAGACGCATCGGCCGACTGCGTCACCACCCGAGCCCTTTGCTGCTCGGCTTCCTTGTTGATTGCCGAAATGGAGTTGCCGATCCGACCAACGATCGCCGTGAGGTCGGCGTCGGAAAGACGCAGTCGCTTCTTGACAAGGCGCACCTGAGCCCGATCGGTCAGGTCCAGCTTGTTGCGGATCGGCGGCCGCTTCGCGCGCTGCATGGGGATGACTCCTGTCTGTCGGAGCAACCGCCGGGCCGGTCGTTCTGTTCCAGAACCAGCCTGCTGAATGCACGAAGGTACGCCCATGTATCCTAGACTGATGCCTTGTACAGGGCTGCGTATGATCTCGCCGAATGGACCCAACTGAAGGCCTGGCCCAGGGCGGCGCCCCGCATGCGATCGAGCGGTCCTTCATTCCGAAGGTCGAGAATGCCCGGCAAAGACTTCCCGGAGTTCTGCCACCGAAGAGACATTTTTCAGCTTCGGTCCAAAACTGCACACAGGTCCTTGAGCGCGCAGTCCGATGCCGTCTGCGAGGAACCAATGCGTGCAGCGCAGCTTTCCCGTGCTGAGCATGCTTAAGCGATCGTGAAATCGAGCCTAGCGGAGGATGTCAAAGCTCCGGGCATGCAGGCGAAAGGCGAGCAGGTTGGAACAAAGACTGGGAATAGCCGAACAGGCGCGCCGCCATGGCCCTCAAATCATCGACCATGGCATCTCGTTCAATCTCTGGGCCCCGACCGCTCGGTCTGTCGAATTGCTCGAAGTCGGCCAGCCGCCACGCTCCATGCCACACGACGATGACGGTTGGTATCAGTTGCTCAGTCCGACCGCCCGTGCCGGGACGCGCTACCAGTTCAGGATCGACGGCGATCTGACCGTTCCCGATCCAGCCTCCCGTTTCCAGCCGGACGATGTCGGTCAGCCCAGTGAAGTGATCGACACGGCGCTGTTGCGGGATTGGATTTTATACCCGGGCCGCCCCTGGCCGGAAGCCGTCATCTACGAGCTGCATGTTGGTGCCTTCAGCGAGGAGGGTACCTATGTTGGCGTCGAGAAAAGGTTGCCCTATCTGCGCGACCTTGGCATCACCGCGATCGAGCTGATGCCGCTCAACGACGTCCCGGGCCGCCACAATTGGGGTTACGATGGCGTGCTGCTGAACGCACCGAACGCACGCTACGGCCGGCCGCAGGATCTCAAACGGATGCTGCGCACCGCGCATGCCCTCGACATCATGGTCTATCTCGACGTCGTCTATAACCATTTCGGGCCGCAGCTGAACTACCTGCACAGCTACGCCGAGAACTTCTTCACCAAGCGCCATGCCACGGGTTGGGGCCCTGCCGTTAACCTCGAAGGTCGTGATGGCGCGCTCGTGCGCGAGTTCCTGATCGAAAACGCGCTCATGTGGCTGCGCGATTACGGCTTCGATGGACTTCGTCTCGACGCAGTGCATGCCTTGAAGGACGATTCCGACCGTCATTTTCTCATCGAGCTGGCAGAGACCGTGCGCAGCCAACTGGCAGGCAGGCGCGTGCATCTGATGCTGGAGAACGAGGCCAACCAGGCGCACCTTCTTGATCGCCGGCAGGGCCGGGTCAAGCACTACGATGCGCAATGGGGTGACGATTTCCACAATGCGCTCCACGTCCTTCTGACGGGCGAGAACGAGGGATATTACCGCGCCTTCGCAGACAAGCCGCTCGACCATCTCGCGCGCTCCCTCACCGAGGGCTTTGCCTATCAGGGCGAGGTCTTTCCGCTGCACGATGCTCCACGCGGAGAGCCGAGTGCGTACCTGCCGCCAGAGGCCACCATCTTCTTCGCCCAGAACCACGATCAGATCGGCAATCGCGCGCTAGGGGAGCGACTATCGGTGCTGATCAGTCCCGAAAAGCTTAAGCAGGCCCTTGCGCTCGTTCTGCTCAATCCTCACGTCCCGATGCTGTTCATGGGAGAGGAGGGAGCCGCCGACACTCCATTTCTGTTCTTTGCGGACTGGTCCGGCGAGGCGGCGGAGCTGACGCGCGAGGGCCGGCGCAGGGAGTTCGCGCATTTCAAGGCGTTCTCGACGCCGGAGATGCGCGCCCGAATTCCGGATCCTTGCGACGAACGAACATTCCTGGCGTCCAAGCTGGACTGGGTGAGGATCGACAGCGCAACCGAAAGCCTCGAGTTTCGGGCGCTGACGGCCGAGCTGCTGAGGATTCGGCGGGAGCAGATCATTCCGCTAATCAAGCACGGATTCGTCACAGCCGAGCGCGGGACGATTCAGAGTGGCGGTCTGGACGTCCGCTGGCGGACGGCTAACGGCGAGACGCTGCAGATTGTGGCGAACTTTGCCGAGTGCGAGCTGCCGATGCCACCACCTGTCGACGGAATCGATCTGTGGCGATCACGGGCAAGCTCAGCGAACGTGCTGGTTCCAGGCGACATCGTCGTCCGACTTTATCGGGAGGCCTGACGGGTGGAAAGTGCCATTCAGGCCATGGGAGTTCTCGCCGCCGGTTTGACATCTCTGTCCTACCTGCCGCAAGTGCGCAAAGCGCGCTCGCCCGGCTCGACCGACGACCTCTCCTTGAAGATGCTAGTCGGCTCGCGAGCGGGCTCATTCTTTGGATAGCCTATGGATCGTTGAAGCGGGATTGGGTCATCGTCCTTGCAAACGTCGTCGGCGCCACGCTTGCGCTCACGTTGATTGCTTTCAAGGTCCGCGACATGAGAGAAGCCAGGGAAGGCCGCGACGGATCAGCCTCGCGTTGATGTTCTCGTGAGAAAATCTGGCACTTTTGTCGGCGAGGCGGTCTGGGCGTTCGGTTCTGCCTGCATCATGTTTGATCGGCGATCGTCAACCGGCTGGGCGCACGACGTCCGGTCCTGCGCGGCGCGGCGGCCGGAACCAACGCCGGCGTCTCGCCCGCAATGCGGAGGGCAAAATAGGCAATCGTTGCTTGAAGGCCGTCCTTCAGCGCCACGCGGGGTCGCCAGCCCAGCGCCCGTGCCGCTGTGTCGATGACGGGCTTGCGGCGTTTCGGGTCGTCCTTCGGCAAGGTCTCGAAGCGGAGCGGGGAGGTCGATGCCGTGTAGGTCAGCACCTCGCGCGCAATCGCCTCGATCGTGACCTCGTGCGGATTGCCGAGATTGCAAGGCCCGGTAATCGAGGGCGTGCTCTCCATCAAGAGCTGGAGCCCGCGAACGAGATCATCGACGAAGCAGAAACTCCTAGTCTGTGTTCCGGGACCGTAGATCGTGATGGGCTCGCCGCGCAGGGCTTGAACAATGAAATTGGACACAACCCGCCCGTCATTCTCGAGCATTCGCGGGCCGTAAGTGTTGAAGATGCGCGCGACCTTGATCTCGACGCCGTGCGTGCGGTGATAGTCGAACATCAGCGTCTCCGCAGCACGTTTGCCCTCGTCGTAGCAGGCCCGCGGTCCGATCGGATTGACGTTACCGAGGTAGGATTCGGGCTGCGGGTGGATCTCGGGATCGCCATACACTTCGCTTGTGGACGCCTGAAGGACCCGGGCGCCTTTACAGCGCGCGAGATCGAGCATGTTCATGGTTCCGATCACGCAGGTCTTCATCGTGCCAATCGGATCCTTTTGGTAGTGCCGGGGTGAGGCCGGGCAAGCGAGGCTGTAGATGCGGTCAATGCCCTCCTCGATCTCGATGGGATCGCGCACGTCGTGCTCGATGAAGCGGAAATTGGGGTGATTGAGCAGTGGCCGGATGTTGTCGATCGATCCCGTGAACAGATTGTCCAAGCAGATCACAGTGCTGCCGCGTTGCAGAAGCGTGTCGCAAAGATGCGACCCGATAAAGCCGGCGCCTCCGGCGACGAGGACGGTGGGTGAGCGGCGGGAGGCTTGAATGCAGGACTGGAGCGTCATCATGATAGCCTTTCAGAGTTCGGCAACCTGCATGGGCCGTGCGGCGGGAAACCTTGCTGTTTTGCGCCGGCGCCGTGCGGATGCCTCGACGTAATAGCTCTCCAGTTGACTAGCGCGGTGGTCCGAGGTGTGCTCGGCAAGAACCCGCCTCCGCGCGTTGTGTGCGATCGTGCGCCGCTGTTCCTCGGGCATGTCGCGCAGGATCTCAACAACTTCGTGCGGACCCGACGCCAGTAGGATTTCCCGCGACGGCTTGAGGATTGTCTCGATGCCGGGCCAACGGTCCGAGACAATCGGCGTGCCACAAGCGGCCGCTTCGAACAGTCGAACGCTCGGTGAGTACCCCAGGGCCTTCATGTCGGCGCGGGTCGCGTTCAGGGTGAAGCGCTGCTCCGCATAGAAGGTCGGATGCTGATTTGGCGCGAGATGTTCGATGCGCGCAACGTTAGCGGGCCAGGCTATATGATCAGGGTATTGCGCGCCTGCGATGACGAATTGCTCGGACAGCAGCTCGCGGGCGGGAGCAAGCAACAAGTCGCCAAGAACAGGCTGTCTGTCCTCGCTATAGGTCCCGAGATATCCCAGCGTCCACTTGGGGGCAGCTTGCAGGGGCGTGTAGATGCTGGTGTCCGCGCTGCAATAAAGGGCGCATGCCAGAGGACTTCCGTAATTTTCCTCGATCATGCCAGGCACGGGGCCGCCGGCAAACGACAGATAGAGGTCGAAGCGAGGGATCATCGCGGCCGAGATATAGTCAGTCCCGTGGTCGAGTTTCGCCAGCGTGACCGGCGTGTCGATGTCGTAGAACGCGGTGATCCCACGGGCATGGGCCGTCGCCCATTCAGCGATCGCGATGCCCTCGGGCACGTAGGAGCCGATGATCACCAAATCGGCATCCCGGATCAGCTTGCCGAACCGAAGCGGAATGTCTCGCAAGGATTGATAGAGCTCCACTGTCCAAGCCGCGGGCCTAACCAGATCGCGGTGGTCCCGATACCAGGAAACATCACGCTCGAGGAACGTGACATCGTGCCCACGTCGAGCCAGCGCTCCGATCAGGGCGCGGTAGGTCGTAGCGTGACCGTTGCCCCAGGACGAAGTGACCGCAAGACCGATGACGACGATGGAAAGCTTCATTCTGCTGCCTCGATCCGCGAGCTGCTGGCGACAAAGAGATCATCGAACTGGCGTGCGCGTTGTCGATAGGTGTGCTGGCTGAGGATACGGGCGCGCGCGCGGTGGGCGATCGCCTGCGCTCGATCGGGATTCAGCGCGGCGAGATGCTCTGCGACCTCATCGCCGTTTGCGGCGACAAGGACTTCGCGACCAGGTTCGAGAAAGTGGTCGATGCCCTCCCATTGGTCGGTGATCAAGCATGCGCCGGCGCCGACCGCCTCGAACACGCGTGTCGGCGGCGAGAACCCGTAGCGCGCCATGCTGTCACGGTTGACATTCAACGTGGCGAGCGCGGAGCAGAAGAAGGCGTTGTGGTCGCCGGTCCCGACATGGCTGACCTTGCGAAGATTGGCTGACGTGTCCTTGCTTTCCCAGCCGGAGCCGCCCAGCACGAACGTCTTGTCGGGCACTTGACGTGCAACGTCGAGAAAGAAGCGTTCGACGCGCTGCTCGCGATCGGGCAGCCGGTTCGCCAGCAAGCTCAGATCGCAGGCGAAGCGTCGGTCTGGCGGCGCGGGAAAATGAGTCGCGGGGTCGAGTGCGTTGTAGATGGGAACACAGTCCTTGGCGCCCATGCGGCGGTAGGTGGACACAACTCCATCGCCCCCGCCATAGGTCAGGACCATGTCATAGGAGGGGATCGCGCGACGCAGATGATGCTGCGCATGGCTTTCCATCGCCTCGAGTGTGGCCGGAGCATCGACGTCCCAATAAATCCGCATGGCTCGCGACGGCAGTTCGGCGATTGCGTTCTCCAATTCCTGATCGAAGACGCCGACGCCGCTGGCCTTGATCAGCATGTCAGCCGATTGTGCCGCGACATCGAGCGAGCCGCGCCAGCCGTCCACAGTTGCGGGATAGACGACCACCCGGGCCCAGTCCGGATCGCCGATGTCGCGGTGAGCTTGGCGTTCGAAGGCGTCAGGCTCGAAGAAGGTAATGTCATGACCGAGTGCCGCAATCTCCTTCAGCATGCCACGGTAGTAGGTAGCGGCGCCATTCCAGTACGACGACACGAGGCTGGATCCGAAGAAGCAGATCTTCATGCGACGGCTCCGATGCGCGGCTGTGGCTCTGACGAGCGATTGGAATTGCGGATGCCCGCCACGATTTCGACGAGCTGCTCGGCGCGATGGCGGCAGGTATGGCGTTCTCTGATCGTCTTCAGGCCTCTCTCGACCATCGCGGACGCCAACTCCCAATCATCGAGAACGGTACGAAGCGAGCGCTTCATCTGTGCGCCATCGCCGACGCTCAGATAGGCGCCCTCTGGGAATAGAGATTCGGCATCTGACCAGGGCGCCGAGACCAGAGGGATACCGCAGGCCAATGCTTCGAACACGCGGATGGTTGGAATGCCCGGAAGGAGGCGCACATAAGGCCCGCGCGGCACATGGACCGTTGCGCGTGCGCCCGCGAAAGCGACAGGAGCCCAATGGGCCGGTAGCCAGCCGCCATTGCGGATACCTGCGCCCCTGATCGTCTGGAGCGCGGCGCCCGAATATCTCACGCCGAAGACGCTCGCGCGAAGCTTCAGCTCCGCGGCCGGCCCGATCAGGAATTCGTTGAGCTCAGCGCTGCGTTCGCCATCGCCCCAGTTGCCGATCCAGACCATGTCGTCGGTCCGTTCGATCTGCCGCAGCGGGTGATACAGGGCGATATCAGCGCCCTCATGCCAGGTGAAAGCACGGTTAGCCCAGCCGAGCTTCAGATAGATCTGCTGAAGTACCTCGCCGAAGGCGAGGACGCCGTCAAATCCGTCGAGATCGAATTGCGCCAGTTCCTCGGGGGCGCTGACTGCACGATGGTGAGTGTCGTGGAACAGGAGCGTGAATGCGGCGCCGTGCGCTCGCTTGCCTCCGATTCGAGCGATCAGATCAGGCGAATTCCATTCGTGAACGATGACGAGATCCGCGCCATCGAGCGCGCGGTCAAGATCGAGGCTGGCGTCGTAGCCGCGGATGTCGATGCCGGGGAAGAGCGCGGGGATGTCCTCCATCGCATGACTGCCCCCCTCGCGGATCGCATTAAGCCGGCTCCAGCCGTCGATCGGTTCGTACACGACAACGTCGTGGCCCAGAGCATGCAGTTCGCGCGCATAGCCGCGCAGGAAATGCGCGTTGCCGTTGTTCCAGCACGAGGTGAAGGCGTGATAGAACAGAATGCATTTCATGCGCGCACCTCCAGCGGGCCGGCCGGCGCGACCAAGTGGTGTGATGCGACCAGACTTTCATAGAGCCGAAGATAAGCGTTCGTCATTCGCGTGAGTGAACAAGTCAGGGAGTGCTCATAGGCGGAGCGTTGCAGTCGCGCTCGCTGGATTTCGTCGGCGCAAAGGGTTGCGATTGCGCGATGAAGCGCCTCGCTGTCGGTCGGATCGAAGAACAGGGCCGCTCCGCTCCACAACTCGCGGAAACTGGGGATGTCCGACAGGACGAGCGCGCAGCCTGCCGAAGCCGCTTCCAGAACCGAAAGACCGAATGGTTCGTAGAGCGCCGGACTGACGAAGATCGCCGCGTGCCGAAGGCGCGCGCCCATGGCATCGTGCGACAACTCCCCAAGCCAGGAGACACCCGTGGAGAGGCGTGGATCCGTCGGGCCGGCGGCCTCAATCGGCCAGCTCAGTCCGGGCGCGGCCGCAACGAGGGCCTCGATGTTCTTGGCGCGGTCCCACAATCGTCCGGCCGCCAAAATCAGTTCCTGCTTTCGACCCGTGGGGTCGCGAGGCGCAATCCCATTCCAGATCACGGCGCCGCGCGATTGAGGACGGTAGATGGCGGCGATATCGTCGTGAAAAGCTCGACTTGGACACACCCATGCCGTCGCAGTGTCGAGCGCCGTCTTGACGTGCTCAGTGTAGCGGCGCCATCGGAGCTCGGTAAGCCACGTCGTATCTCGGCAGGCCAGCGCCCAGGAATTGACGCAGGAATGAGCGACCAGGACGGTGGGAGCACGCCAGGCGAAGCTCGCCTCGCGAAAGCTGTTGAGATGGACGACATCGGGTTCGAACCTGCGTTCGAGTTCAGCGAGGACGCGCCTGGCTTCGGCGATGTTCCGTCCTTCCGGGTCCTGCCATTCCAGCGCGAGGTCCGTCTCGACCAGACGCACTCCGGGATCGCGGAGCATCGCATGCTGATCGGTGCGAGCGCGGGGACCAAGCGTCACGAGACAAACGGCAGCGCCCGATTCCGCGAACCTGGATGCAAGGGCGCAGGAATAGGTCCACACGCCTCCGACCGTGTCGGTGGTCATCAGAATTCTGATCGGCGCACTTCGACTCATGAAGCCCCCTGGAGTTCGAGGGCATCGAGCGGAACCGGGCGGTCGTTCTGCACGTCGCTGAACTGGTTGAACATGGTGAGATAGTGTCGGTGCGCGCGCTCCCAAGCGAAGTCGTCAGGCTCGCCCCAGAGCTTCCGGTAGTCCGGCGAGCCTGGATAGGGATACAGGGGTACCGGATCGTTCGCCCAGATCCCGGCATTCTGCATTGTGCGGCGCCAGCGTTGTACGACCGGGGCGTCGTCTTCGGGCACCTCGATCAAATTGGCCTGCACGAACGGGACGTGGCGCCGGGCTTCGACGAGGCGACCGGCGAGCTGATCCGTGCTCATCTTGCATTGTTTTGCGAGCGCCGAGCGGCCTTCGACAGTCAGGCTCTCGATACCCGCTTCGATCGAAACGCAGCCGGCGCGGCCAAGCAGGGCGAGCATGTCCGGTTTCCAGAGGTCGATGCGGGTCTGGACGCCGAACTTGATGCCGCGGCTGGTCAGTCCTTGCAGCAACTCGGCGTTGGGGAGGAAGATCTCGTCGATGAAGTAGAGATACTCGATGCCTTGATTCCGCAGGCCGTCGATCTCGTCGAGAATGACGGCCGCCGGCCGCTTGCGATAGGCATTGCGGAAGTTTTCCTTGGCGCAGAACGTGCAGTTGTAGGGACAGCCACGCGAGGCCTCGACCTCGGCCCCGGGAGCGGCCGGCTCGGCCTCGAAGCGATGATGGTGGTGGTGATGGCGCCGGATCATCTCGGCGGGCCAGTCGAGCGCGGGCTGATCCGTGAAACTGGCCGCTTGCGGACCGCCATTAACCCGCAGCCCAGCACCATCGGCGAAGCACAGACCCGGAAAATCGCGCTCACCATTGGCAAGACGCAGAACGGACGCTTCACACTCGCCCATTACGATGATGTCGACGCCAAGCTTCTTCAAGGCCGCACGGGGTGTGGTCGAGCCGTGCGGCCCTACCGCGATCAGCATCGGCGCAAGGTTGCGCATGGCCCGCGCGAGTTGTTGCGGTACGCGCAGCTCCGGCGGTGCGCAGCGCCAGAATAGGTAGGTCGGCGCAGTCGTGATGACGATCTGATCCGGCCCGAACGCCTGTAGCTCGGCCTCGATATCCCGATGTGAGAGGTCGAACATGTGGGCATCGAGCAGCAGCGTCTTGTGCTCGGCGGCCTTCAGATAGTGCTCGCTGATCCCGAGCTCGAGCGGAAGGTGAGGGGACCGGCATCCGAAATAGATGCTGCCAGCAAAATCCCAATTCGGATTGATGAGAGCGACTCGCGTCATGCCAGCGCCTCGCAATTGCCTGGTGTACCGAAGCGGCTGTCGAGCCAGCCGTGAAGCGAGCGCAAACCGTCGCCGATGGACAGCTGAGGCGTCCAGCCGATCGCGGCGGACAGCGCCCGCGTGTCGGTAACGTACCAAGGCTGATCGCCCGGCCGCCAATCTGCAAAGCGATATGCGAGCTTGCGACCGGTGAGGTCGGTGATGCGGTCGATCAACTCCATAAGGCTGATCGCGTTGGCCGGGCCGCCGCCGAGATTGAACACGCGGCCGCGAACCATCGCGATGTGGTCGAGAGCCGCGAGCCAGGCGTTCGCGGCGTCTGCCACGTGGAGCGCGTCCCGAACCTGGTGGCCGTCGCCGTAGATTGTCAGGGGATTGCCGCGGATGGCGCTGAGCAGGAAATGAGCGATCCAGCCCTGGTCCTCGGTCCCGAACTGACGCGGCCCGTAGATGCAGCTCATCCGCAGAACGACAGTCTGCAGCCCGAAGACCCTGGCGTAGTCATGGACGTATTGATCTGCCGTGCCCTTGGAGCACCCGTACGGGCTGTAAAAATCAAGCGCCGCATTCTCGGAGATGCCGTCGGTCAGCAGGCTGCTATTCGGCGTGTAGCGCCGGCCGGTCCGAGTGATCTCGTTGTCGTCGATCAGCCGACCATAGACCTTGTTTGTGGAGGCGAAGATGACGGGCGCCGTGCTGTTGTGCAGACGGACCGCTTCGAGCACGTTCAGCGTGCCGCGCGCATTGATCTCGAAATCGCCTGCGGGGTCGGCCATGCTATCCGTGACGGCCACTTGGGCTGCAAGATGCAGCACCGCGCGGACCTCCCGCACGGCATCGATCACCGGAATCGGCTCGCGGATATCGGCGACGGTGATTGTGACGCGCTCGCCATGCCGGGACTTGAGCCATTGGGCGTTCTCGCGTACCCCGGCGCGAGCGAGATTGTCCAGTACAAGGACGCGGTCGCCGCGCGCCGCAAGACGGTCGGCGAGATTGCAGCCGATGAAACCGCAGCCACCTGTAATCAGCACGGGCCTGTTGTCTCGCTCACTCATCACGCAACCAATCCTCGTTGCAGCAGCTCTCCGGTGGCCCGTTCCGCCTGATCGTCGGCGATCTGGTCCGCCAGGTACTCCGCGAGTTCTCCAAGACCGTCCTTGAAAGCGACGTGCGGCTCGAAACCGAGCAGATCGCGCGATTTGCCGATGTCGGCGAAGCAGTGGCGGATATCGCCGGCGCGGTATTTCCGCGTGATCTCGGGCGCGATGTCGCGACGGCTCATCACATCGGCGAGATCCTCGGCGACGGACAGGATCGTGCGGCTCTGGCCGGAGCCGACATTGAAGACATCCTGGGTGTGGTCGGCTTCGAGTGCCATGCGGCAGGCACGGGCGACGTCGTGGACATGGACGAAATCGCGACGCTGCAGGCCGTCTTCGAAGACGAGCGGCGGCCGGCGGTTGAGCAGCCGTGCCGCAAAGATAGCGAGCACTCCGGTGTAGGGATTGGAGAGAGCCTGGCGCGGGCCGAACACGTTGAAGAAGCGTAAGGCCACCGTCGAAATGCCGTATGCCTTGCCCGTGATCAGGCACATACGCTCCTGGGCATATTTATTCAGCGCGTAAATCGAGCTGAGCGACGGCTGCTTCGTCTCCGGGGTGGACACGGGATGGAGCGGATCGCCCGCGGTGTCCCGCAATTCCCATTCTCCCTTCCGCAGCTGCTCGATCGGCCGTTCATCGCAGGCGATAACGCTCGCGTCCGCTCCACGATAGAGGCCCTCGCCATAGATGCTCATGGACGATGCGACTACCAGCCGTTCGACCGGGCGTTTGGATAGCGCCTGCAACAGCACTGCGGTACCGAGTTCGTTGGTGCGAACATAAGGTTCGATATCGTACATGCTCTGGCCTACGCCCACCGCCGAAGCGAGATGCAGAACCATGTCGGCGCCGCGCAGGGCCTGCTCGACTGCGAAGGAGTCGGTGACATCGCCGACGACGAGCTCCGCCTCGTCGGCAAGATAGGCGGGTCGCTGACGATTGCCGCCGTGAACCTGCGGACAGAGATTGTCGAGAAGCCGTACGTCATAACCAGCGGCAAGCAGCGCGTCGGCCGCGTGCGAGCCGATGAATCCCGCGCCTCCAGTAATCAATACCCGAGTCATTCATCGCTCCCTGCCGTCATGGGACCGATCCTTTCGGGATCGATCGATGATGAGAGTTGAAGCGCGCTTCTGCTTGGTCGGGCGACCGCACGCGCCAGTCACGTCTGGGAGTTAGAAGCGGTGCAAGGAATGTTCGTTCCTTTGAAACGTACAAACGAAAATTTCTCTAACCTGGATCAATAGCAAAGGTGAATCGCCGGATTATCAAATGTTAGAAGCTTGCGCCGTGAAGCGGTGTGTCGAGACCAAGGTGCTTCGCAACGGTCGCACCGATGTCGGCAAAGCTGGTGCGCCGGCCGATGGGCGATGTCGATCCAACACCGCGAGCCAGGATCGGCACCTGTTCGCGCGTGTGATCCGATCCGCTCCAGGTCGGATCACAGCCATGGTCGGCGGTGATGATCAGGAGATCGTCATTACGCAGGCGGTTCAGCAGATCGGGGAGGCGCGCGTCGAATGCTTCCAGCGCTGCTGCATAACCGGCTACGTCGCGGCGGTGTCCGTAGAGCGTGTCGAAGTCGATGAAGTTCGCGAACAGCAGGCCGCCATCCGCAAGGCCGGCCAGTTCTGCGAGCGTAGCGTCGAAAAGCGCTTCATTGCCGTCTCCGCGCTTGTTCCGTCCGGTGCTGCGATGGGCGAAGATGTCGTCGATCTTTCCGATAGTAACCACATCGCGGCCCGCCCCTTCGGCAAGATCGAGGACCGTCCGCTCCGGCGGCGGTACGGAAAAGTCGCGGCGATGCGCAGTTCGCTTGAAATCGCACGCCGACGTGCCCACGAACGGCCGCGCGATGACCCGCCCGATGTTGAGGGGATCGACGAGCCGTCGCGCAATCGTGCAGACCTCGCAAAGACGATCCAGCCCGAAGGTTACTTCATGGGCGGCAATCTGGAACACGCTGTCGGCGGAGGTGTAGCAGATCGGCTCGCCGCTCCGCATGTGGCGCTCGCCGAATTCGGCGATGATCGCGGTTCCCGAAGCGTGGCAGTTCCCAAGGATGCCGGGAAGGGCAGCTTCTGCGCCGAGGCGCTCGATCAGGTCGGGCGGGAAGCACGGCACGGACTTGGGGAAGTAACCCCAGTCGAACGGCACTGGCACGCCCGCAATCTCCCAGTGACCTGAGGGCGTGTCCTTGCCCTTTGAGATCTCGCTGGCGCAGCCGTAGTGAGGATGCTCGACCGGGGCGTCCAGCGCCGGTGGTATGCGACCCGTGGCGAGACGGCAGGCCGCGCCGAGGCCAAGCGCCACCAGATTGGGAAGCCGCAACGGTCCCCCACGCCGCGAATTGTCCGCTTTGCCCGCTGCACAGGCCTCGGCGATGTGTCCAACCGTATCGGCGCCTTCATCGCCATAGCGATCGGCGTCCGGCGCGGCGCCGATCCCGACCGAATCCATCACGAGGATCAGGGCACGCATGTCGGCTCTCTGGTTGCTGGCTGCGGGCTTGCCACGGAAGACGCGACCCCGGTCTTGGCGCAGTAGCGCTCGACCATCAAGGCGCAGAAGTCCGCGAACTCGTTCGCATCGACCGGTGGGCTGGTATGGTGAGGTTCGAGACCGCGATGCTCCGGCGTGAAGCAGAAGGTCACCGTGACTTGAAACTCGGCGAGCGCATCCATCTGGCGGTCGAACCAATCAAGCGCATTGGGGCGAAAGCTGTCGGCCCAGGACAGTCCGGTCCGCAAATGCGCCACGCCGAGACGGCGCATCCAGCGCACGGCATCATCAAGTCGATGGTCCTCGAAGTGGAACCATTGGCACAGGCCCATTGCCGGTGCACATTGGCCGAACAGGTCGGCTGAAGCTTTCGGCGTGCCGTCTTCACGAAGCAGACCCATGTGGAAGTGGCGATAGTATGAGGAGCCCTCCGCTTCCTTGTGCCGGGTGGTGGCCTCCCAGCTCGAGGGCAGATCGTAGAGGCTGTACCAGTGGATACGCGGTGCGCGGCCAGTCAGGAGTTCGGCGGTGCGGCTGAGGCCCCAGGCCTGCACTTCTTCGGCGCCGAAGGATGAGACGCCGACCTCGGTAACCCAGACCGGCAGCGAGGTAACCGCTTTGATCTCGTCGATCTTGGCCGGCCATTCCCCGATCTGCCACAGATTCCAGTCGAGCGGAAAGCCGTGCACGGCGACCGCGTCGACGTGATCGAGTACGCCGCGTGTCTGCATGCTGCGCATGAAAGCGGGATCGATCGGCGAGATGCCGCCGAGTACGCGGGGCAAGATCGGATGCGCGCTGCGGATCGATTTTCCGGCGGCAATGGCCAGGTTCGCGAACATCGCCCAGTCCGGATCAATCAGGATGTCCCAATGCGACTTGTTGTTCGGCTCGTTCCAGATCTTCGCAGCTTCGATCATCGGGCGTCCCCCCGTGCCGGATAGACGGGGCCGTCGGCCTGCGGCCGGGCCGTCCGCCTGCACAGATACACTTCCTCCTCCGGATGCGCCGCGATGGCAAAGCCTGCGCTGCGCAGCATGGCCTCGACGCAGGCGCGGTTGGGCACCCACCAATTGGTCGGATCATCGGCGTATTTGTGCTCGATGAAGTGCAGTTTCGGGTACCCAGCGGAATCGAACTGATCCGTGGTCCAGAAATCGTAATTGGTTTCGACCGCATCGATGCGACTGTCTCCCCGTTGCATCGATTGGAACAAGAGGAGGTCAGCCGCCACGTGCTCGTGGATGAGGTCCAGTGCGAGCAGCGGATGACGCAAATGGTAGAGCACCCCCATGAAGATCACGAGATCGAATTTCTCGCGGAGTTGCCCGACATCATAAGCCGACATCTTGCGGAATTCGACTTTGAGCCCGTTGACCTCCGCGGCGAAGCGGGCCTGTGCCAGATACTCCTCGTCCGTGTCCAGGCCCAATACACGTTCGGCGCCGCGACGCTTCATTTCCATGGCGTAGAAACCGGCATTGCAGCCGATATCGAGCACGCTCTTGCCTTCGAGACGAGCCGGAATGATGCCGGAGAAGCGCTGCCATTTCACGTTGGGATAATCGCCGAGGAAATGCGATGGCGCTGTAGGCACGCCTTTCAGGTCCAGATTGTGAAACCAGGGTCCGAGCGCATCGACGCGCTGGCGGATTTCCTCGCGGGAGAGGGCGCCTCTGGTCATGCAATCGCTCCATTGCCCATGGTAGCCGGACGAGCTCCGTCCGGCGATGCGCCCGCCACCCATTGCCTCACCCGCCCGTCGCACGTGCTGTCGGCAAGGAGGGCCATCGCCGTCCGGTAGCCACCGAGGGTACCGACATCGACGTAGGACTCGCCGGCTTTGACTCCGATGCCGCGGCCACCCGCTGCGAGATAGGCATTGACCAAAGTCCCGAAATACTCGTCGCGGCGCTCGCGCGCATTCCAGAGCGCCTGAAGTTCGCCAAAGCCGCGTGCGGACATTCTGAAGGCACCCCAGATCCAGCGCGATGCCGCATTCGGTTGCTTCACCTGAATTTCGACAACGCGGCCTTCGTCGAGCACGACGGCATCGAAGAATTCGGGGTGCTCGACAGGAAACAACAGGAACGAGAGGTCCGCATCCGGCAGGGTCTGCAAGGCGGATTTGGGAAACCACACGGTGTCGGGCAGGCCGACCATCACATCCTCGTGCTCGCCAACCACCGTGCTTGCCCTGAACACGGCGTCGCACAGTCCCGATGCGTCGGGCTGCACGACGTAGGCGAGCAGGGCGCTGCCATAGTGATCGCCGAAATATTCGAGAATGTCCGACTTGCCCGGCGAGATCACGAAGCAGATTTTATCGACGCCGCCCAGGATCAGGCGCTCCAGAAGATATTCCGAGACGGCGCAGGGACGATCCGTGCCGTCGTGGTGCCGGCTGCCGACAGGCAGCAACTCCTTCGAGAAGGCGAGCGGTTGGATGCGACTGCCGCGACCCGCGGCCGGAACGATGCCCCACATGATCAGGCCTCCTCGGGTTGCTGCCGACGCGCGCCGCTTGCTGCAGCCTGCTCGAGCAGAGATATCAGATCGTCAGCACGCTTGCTCGATGTGTGTAGTTCCAGGACGCGTTCGCGAGCGCGGTCAGCCATGTGCCGTAATTCTGCATCGCCGACGGTCAGGGCCGCGATCGTATCGTGCTCGTCACGTGCAATGAGGATCTCTTCACCTGGCTGAAAGAAATCCTCGATCCCCGGCCAATGATCGCTGAGGAGCGGCGCGCCGCAGGCGGCCGCCTCGAACAGGCGGCCCGAGGGACACCAGCCCATCTCCACCATCGCGCGCCGGGTGACGTTGAGCGTCAGGCGGGACGATGCAAAGAACGGGGCGTGCTCCGATGGAGGCAAGTGTCGCACGAAATAGACATTCGGCGACCAAGGGAAACTATCCGGATATTGCGCACCCGCGATGAGAAAACGAAGATCCTGGCGCGCCTGCGCGGGCACGACGAAAAGCTTTGCGAGCGTGTGTTGACGATCCTCGGAGTACGTGCCGAGGTAGGACAGATCCGCGCGATAATGCGGTTGGGGCGGGACCGGCCGATGAACATCGCTGTCCACATGGCCGTACAGGGGGCGGACGTCACGCGCTCCAAGTCTGCCGCGGAATTCGCTGGCGATGCGAGGTCCGCCGGTGAAGCTGAGGACGAGGGCGAAATCCTGCAGGCCGCGCGGCCCAATATAATCGACCGCTTCGCCCGCCATTAGTCTTGCCAGCGTCACCGGCGTATCGAGATCGTAGAACACGGGCACCGCGCGCCCTGCGGAGATGGTCAGATCGGTGGCCGCCAGGGCGTCCGGACAATAGGACGTCACGATTGCGACGTCGGCATCGCGAACGGCATCGCTGGCGTTCGGACGGACATCTTCCCAGTTCGAGAACAGCCGGAGCTCACCGCCCGGCAGTTCATGCAGGTCGCGGGCGCCAGCATAATATGGGACGTCCCGCTCGAAGAAGACGATACTGTGGCCGGACCGCGCGAGATGCTTGCACAGGCCACGCCAAAGCGTGGCGTGCCCGTTACCCCAGGAGGAGGAGATTGTCAGTCCGAAAATGACAATCTTCACGCCGGCACCCGCTGGTTGATCCCTCTGACCCGCACTCCACGATGATCCACGCTTAGAGTACTGATGCTGGCAGGGTCGATCTCGATGGAGAGAAAGTCGTCGAGCTGCCTGCGCGAGTAATGGAGGAGGGCCGCGCGGATCGGCTCGGCGTGACTGACCGCGATGACAATCTCGCTATCCCGATCGCTGCGCAATTGCTCCAGATGACCGACGACCCGCCTTTGAAGCGCTCGCATACTCTCGCCTCCGGGCGGACGGCTGGTGCTACGTCGTCTATTCCAGCGCGACCATCGCGGGTCGCTGCCGAGATCCTCGAAGGACCGGCCCGTCCATTCGCCATAATCGAGTTCGTCCAGAGCAGGTACGATTTCGACCGGCAGTCGGAGATAGGCGGAGAGGATGCAAGCCGACTGCATGCAGCGCCGCTGCGGGCTCGACTGAATCAACGTCGGCGACGGGGTGATAGTCTCGGCACAGCGTGCGATCTCGCTAGTGCCGAGCTCGTCGAGCTCCACACCCTTCATCCGGCCGCACAGCATCCGGCCGAGCAGAGCATGATGACCATGACGGACGAGATGAATGGTCCGCGCCATCACGCATGAGCCTTGTCGTCAATGAAGGCGCGCGTCCGCCGGCCGGCTTCCTCGTCGGTGAACTGCTGCGGCGGCGACTTCATGAAATAGCTTGACGGACCCGTCAGTGCGCCGGCCTGACCACGGTCCATGGCGAGCTTGGCGCAGCGCACGGCATCGATCACGACGCCTGCGGAGTTCGGGGAGTCCCAGACCTCGAGCTTGACCTCTGCGCTCAGGGGAACGCCGCCGAAAGTCGTACCTTCCAGGCGGATGAAAGCCAGCTTGCGATCGGTGAGCCAAGGCACATGGTCGCTCGGCCCGACATGGATGTTGTCGGGGTCGATTGGGACATCGAACTGGCTGGTGACGGCCTGCGTCTTGGATATCTTCTTCGAGGCCAACCGCTCTCGCTCCAGCATGTTCTTGAAATCGGTGTTGCCGCCGACGTTGAGCTGATAGGTCCGGTCCAGCCGCACGCCGCGGTCTCGGAAGAGGCTGGCGAGCACGCGGTGCAGGATTGTTGCGCCGACCTGACTCTTGATGTCGTCGCCGATGATCGGCAGGCCGGCCTCCTCGAAGCGTTGGCGCCACACCGGATCGGAGGCGATGAAGACTGGGATGCAGTTGACAAAACCGCAGCCGGCTTCGAGGGCACGCGCCGCATACCACTCGCTGGCTCGTTGTGAACCTACCGGCAGATAGGACACCAAAACGTCCGTGCGTGACATTGCCAGCGTCTCCGAGACATCGGCCTCGGGCACATTTGCGATTGGTACGTCGTTGATCAAATATTGACCAATGCCGTCCATGACCGGCCCGCGCTGCACGATCACGCCAGTCGGCGCGACGTCGGAGAAGCGGTGTGTGTTATTGGGAGTCGCGAAGATCGCATCGGCGACGTCGCGTCCGACCTTGCCGGCGTTGACGTCGAAGGCGGACGCGATCTGGATGTCGCTGATATGGTAACCGCCGAGATCGGCGTTCATCAGTCCCGGGACCGGCTCGTTCGACTTGGCGTTCCGATAATAGGTGAGGCCCTGGACGAAGGAGCTCGCGCAGTTACCGATGCCGACGAGCCCGACGCGCACGCGGCGCCTGTCTTGAAGACGAGAATGCATGGAATGAAACCCTCCCGGAAACAGGCGGCGTCGGTGTAAGTACGTCGGCGAACGTGCGGAAGGTATGTTCGTTCCTGATGGGGAGATGCGAGCGTCGCGCCGCGAGCGACTCAGGGCCCACAGAATACGCCGAGCTTAACATGGGATAGAATCCTGAGCCGTTTGCACGGAACGGAAGAGCTTTCATGATGAAGATGAAGAAGATGATGCTGGACGCACGGGTTCGCTTCGCGTCCGAAGAACAAATCCATCGGGGGCGCGTTTGTCGGCCTATGGTCCGAGCGATGGCAAGCTCATCGCGCGGCCGGGCCAGCAAGACCAGCAAGGGAGGTGCAAGATGGCGTCCAGAGCACAGAATAGCGGCGGTCGACAGACAACCGATCATGACGTCATCCGGAAATGGACCGAGGAGCGGGGCGGCAAGCCGGCGACGGTCAAGGCAACAGAAGAGGATGGTCACGCAGGAATCCTGCGCATCGATTTCGATCCGCCGGATGGCGGGCTCGACCGCGTCGGCTGGGACGAGTTCTTCGAGAAGTTCGACGAGGCCGGAATTGCGTTCCTTCATCAGGACCGGACCAAGAACGGCGAACTGAGCCGCTTCCACAAGTTCGTGCGGCGGTAGCCCGGACCCGCGCCATGTCGAGCGGTTGGATCGACGCGATGCGTGCGGGCGATTTCGCTCGCGCTTGGGAAATCAATGATCGTGATCTAATTGAGATCGCGCACCCGCCCAAGCACATGGGGCCGCGCCACCTCCAGCGGATCTGGCGGGGGGAAGACCTGAACGGCAAGAACGTGCTGGTCCGTTGTTACCATGGGCTGGGCGATACCATCCAGTTCCTTCGCTTCATGCGGCCGCTCCGGGATATTGCGCGCAGCGTCACGATCTGGTGCCAGAGCGAGCTTCTGCCGTTGGTCGAGCGAACGGATGGCGTCGATCGTGCCTTTGCTCTCCATGACGGTGCGCCTGATCATCAGTTCGAGGTGGATATCGAGATTATGGAGGTGCCACACGCCGTGAAGGCGAGGCGGGACCAGATCGAGATGCGGATACCTTATCTGGCGCTGCCGTCAGCGGTCGCGCCGACGCTCCCGCAAGGCGGAGGTCGTGCCGTCGGGCTGGTTTGGGAAGTCGGAAATTGGGACAAGCGTCGGACGATACCATCCGCGCTGTTGCGGCGCCTGGTCGTTCCAGGCGTAACGCTTTGCTCGCTCCAGCTCGGGGCCGGCGCGGCCGAACTGGCCGAGATCGGCGCGATCGACATCAGCACGCCTGACGTTGTGGCTCTCGGTCACGTCCTGCAGCAGCTCGATCTCGTGGTTTGCGTCGACACGATGGTTGCGCATCTTGCCGGAGCCCTTGGGTATGATGCATGGGTCTTGTTGCATGCTGATTGCGACTGGCGCTGGCCATTAGCCGGATCTCGCTCCTCATGGTATCCTAGCCTGACGCTGTTTCATCAGAGAGTGTCGGGCGACTGGGATCATGTCATTTCCGACGTGCGCAACGCCTTGGTTGGGCGCGTCTCGGAGCTTCAAGGCGTCGTTTGAAGGCTCAAGCGAGCGTAGTCTGCGGCCTGAAATGGGGCGGTTGGGCAGCCTCGCGGTTGGGCTGAGTTCCCAGATAAGTCGGATCAAATCTTGGGGCCGCACAAGTCCCGGCCAATTCATGATGGTGATGGATTTGCCGTGCCATTGCAGCAGGCTGCATCGAGGCAGTTCCTGGATGGTACGGTCGGCAGGACAGGGGAGATACTGCGCGCCGCACCAGGTTGCTATCGACACGAGGTCGGTAAAGCGCCAGGAGATTGGCAATGTCGCCGCCACGACGCAGTCTCAAAATCTGCTATTCCCGGCAGGGCTTGAACGTCTATATGGTCTCCATGTTGTCTTATCGCTTTCCGGCCCCCATGATGGATTGGAGCGAGAGTTCAAATTCTTCAATTGGATGGAAGGCGGCGTGTGCACAACGTGTGCATCGGAGATCAAACGAAATCTCAGCACAGGTAACGTGAGCAGGCCCGTGGCGCATGGCACGATCTGAGTTTCGGAGGGCAGGAGGCGGGACAGTGCTTGCGGGCGGTGGTCATCTGTTCGGCGCGGAATGATCAGATATCGAGGATTTGGCTCCCGCGATTGCGCAGTCGCCGCAAGTGGGGTAGCCGCGCGTCGGCCCTTAGTCGCGCCTGCGCGCGCGCAGTTTGCGGAAATGATCGAGCGCGACGAGCAAACGGCTGGACGCGATCCCTGGCGTCGGGCCGGCGCTGGCAACAGCGCTTGTCGCGAGCGTTGCCGATGCCAAGGTCTTCCGATCAGGTCGGGATTTCTCGGCCTGGGTTGGGCTCGTGCCGAAGCAGAACTCGAGCGGAGGCAAGGACAAGCTTGGCAGTATCAGCAAGCAGGGCGATCGCTATTTGCGCAGCCTGTTCACGGCAGGCGCACTCGCCGTGATCCGCTATGCCAAGATCCATGGCACGGGGCATCGGCCCTGGCTCACCGCGTTGCTGGCGCGGCGACCCACCAAGGTCGCCGCCATCGCACTCGCCAACAAACTCGCCAGGATGGCATGGGCGATGATGGCCAGGAACGAACGCTACAAGGAACCCGCCGCTCCCACGGCGTAAACGAGACCACAGCCGGACACACCGGTGTGACGTAACGGTTGGAAGGGCGAACAGCACTTAATGCAGCGCGGTCGATCCGGCGATCAGGACAACCCACATGGGCCATGGCATCTTCGAATGCGTGCTTTTGATCGGGACCTGATCCGCGGAGGGCAATATGGCCAGCGGTCATGTGAACCGCGCAAACAGGCCGAACACATGGCCGCTTCGACCAACGCCGCAAAGTGAAGATTCTCCTTGCCAACCAGGAGCCGTCCACACATGGCATCTTCGAATGCGTGCTTTTGATCGGGACCTGATCCGCGGAGGGCAATATGGCCAGCGGTCATGTGAACCGCGCAAACAGGCCGAACACATGGCCGCTTCGACCAACGCCGCAAAGTGAAGATTCTCCTTGCCAACCAGGAGCCGTCCACACATGGCCCATTAGCGACATGTTGCGCTGCCGCACGAACTCGGTCGCTGTAAGGGCAAAGCGGACATTGCGTTCGTCGTATCGCGCGAATATCTCGCTCCGGCTTTGAGCGTCGGAAATTCATCAGTGAGGGACCGATGAAAGTCGCATTGCCTTACCTTGGAATTGCGCTCTCTGCTCGCTCACGGTCTGGTTGGTAAGTCTGGTGCTGTAGGCCCGCTTCTTGGTGTTCTCCTAGGGCTCGTCAGCGAGAAGCTCCGCTTCTATCAGGCTGTAGATCTCAATCGAATATCCGGGCCGGATAATAAGCGGCGCTCGGTTGCGCATATGCCCGCGTGCGTACGCGCTGCATAGGCGTTCATGAACCTAAACAACGGGTTCGCGCGTTGCTTCCGGGGCGACAAACAAGGAATCAAAAAGGGAGTAACGTCTATGCGTAAAGTGATCTTTGGTGCGGCAAGTGCATTAGCTCTTGCCTCGCCGGCAATGGCCAACGGGGTAACGCTGCCAAGTTTGCCTGTGCCATAGGAACGATGGCCGCGGCAGCTTTCCGCACCTGGAAAATGCCATGCGGCATGTTGCGTAACGCGGTCGATTTGTCCGGCATTGCTCGCGCAGTTTACGAGATCGATTACCAGACCGACAAAGACGCGGATGATCGAGCCGAGAAATTTCTAGATGCGCACCCTATTGTAGAGGTCTGGGACGGTCCCGCAGGCGAAGAAGTAAGCGACCGTAGCACTTGTTCAGCTTGCTCCTTGGTCAAACTGGCTGCCCAGGCGGTCCCGATCAATGCTGGCCCCTGCGTTCTCGATCGTAGACCCATCCAACCCCTGCATGCTCCAAACGCCCGGCGGCCCGTGCGAACTATTAAATCATTCTGCGGCCTTCAGCCCCTGTTCCGTGGGGTCGTAGCGCTGCCCGTTCTTCACCAGGCAGCCACCCTCAACCATCTTGTGGCCAAACACAGCGAACATGCCGGTTGGCTGCCACTCGGGTGATGCCGTCTCTGCGCTCGACGAGAAAGCCGTAGACTCGCGCCAGCCGTAGCGGCTTGAGCATGCCAGGAATGAGGATGATGGAGTTGGTCATTGCTTCCCAAGCGCGCGCCATCGTGAACGTTCCGAAGCGCAGCCGTGGCGACGAGCACCGAGGCGGGGCTTACAGTTTGAGAAAGCTACGGCGAGCGGGACGAGCGGCTTCACTCTGGGCTTGCAACAAAGAAACGGCCCCAGGCCAAGGGGAAGGACCCAGGGCTGGGGCCGCTCCGGGCTAACAATTAGATAGCCGGATACGTCTAAAACGCATGCAGATCAAACCCGCGTCGGATCGTGACAGTTCCTATGCCCCTGCTTTCGAGGCGGGTGGGCCTCGCCCGAAGGGCAGCGGTGCGCTCAACCGGCTTTAGAGGCGGTTGAGGCTCCGAGGGCGACGAGGCGTCGAGCCACCTGTGAAGTTACAGGGGTTCGCCTGCCACCGTCGAAGCTAGAACCTCGGCGGACTTCCCGTGAGCTAGTGTGCACGCCTGCGTACCGTAGCCTGTCAGGTGGTCCGCGTGACGGATACGAAAGGGGCGTGTTGCGCCCCGCCTGCCTCATCGCGTGCAAGAGTGGCTGAGGAGAGGCCGCCAGTTGAGGCGGCCTCACTCCGCGGCGTCCTGCACGGTGCGGATTTGCTCGGCGCGACGGGCAAGATCGTCATAGGTCTTGGCGACCTTGCGCAAGCTTTCCTTCGCCTCGCGATGCTCGCAATTATCGGCCTTGGTGCGAAACTCCTCCGCTCGCATTCGCCAATACTTTGGCGGGTGCATACGCTCGATGCCCATAGCGCCAATCCCTGAATTTGGTCCTTCATGCCGATTAATGGACCTTCGGTCCAAGTGTTCCGGCGGCCTACTAAAGTAGCAAATTGGATTCAGGCGCTCGAAACAAACTAGGCCACTGAGGTCGGAAACAGGCCAGCGCCTGGGGGACTGGCCGAAATAAGCCACTCTGAAAATCAAAATAGGCCACTTAAACTGCCTATGATTTTCGATCTGCCTCAAGGCACCGTTGGGAGGCCGGAATGGCATGTGAACACATCGCTGCCTTTTTGGATTCAATTTTCGGAGGCGGCATGAACGCCCTCAAGCCTCCTTACGTTATCAAAGTGGTGAATACGGTGCACCTGGCACCAGAGCTTAAGGAGTTGATCCGGGATCTTTCGTCGGCGATGGCGGAGACGCGAATGCGTCGGCTTGCCCGTACAGGCGAGGACGTTGTGGCTAGTCTTGAGATCGCGAAGTAGGGACACGCAATTTCGGCTGTTTGGGCCGCTCAACGTTACAGGCGGACAAGTCGGCGGACGCGCGGCAAGTCAGCTATGGACCCTGGCTGTGTGAAAACGCGGCGCCGCTGTTATGATTCTCCCGTGATTCTTGGAGGAATTGAATCCACGTCCGGTGCCCACGCGGCGCGCCGCCTCTGCGCTGACGAGTTCAGTTCCCAACTCATTGGCAAGACTGGCACCGATCTCGTCCTGCATATCGAATAAGTCCGCGATTGGTTTGTCGAAACGTTCGGCCCAGACGCGGTTGCCAGTCTCAGTATCAACAAGCTGGCAGTTGATGCGCATCCGGCTTCTACCTAGCTGCACGGCTCGCTCGAGGACGTAGCGAACGCCGAGATCGCGTCCGATCTGCTTCAGATCGACATGCTTTCCCTTGAAAGTGAAGGCCGTATGCGGCCAATCACGAAGATGCCGGCCACCCGCGAACGGTCGGCTGTCAGACTCTCCGTGACGCCGTCAACGAAGTAGTCCTGCTTAGGATCGGGACTGAGATTGACAAACGGCAGAACGACGAGCGAAGGCTTGTCATGGGCAGGTCTCAGTAGATCGCTGGTGATAGTTGGCGTCTTCCGATCGGGCGCCTCGCGCACAGTCGCATGAATCGGACAGCATTACCATTTTGCTTGCTGTAACAGCCGCAGCACGTCCGCAACAGGTCGCCACGCGGCCCTCAGCCGGGACCGGCTTAAAGATCGCTACGGGCCATCAGCAGCCCTTCACATCAGCAGACACAACGCTAAACAAAGCTTGATAGAAGATTGCAGCTAAAGCTTGTCTGGCTCCGCAAAGCAAGAAGCAACGCGATCACAGTGGTTGCTGATCCTAATGCAGTCATGAGGTAACACCCGCAGCATGCTCCGATGAGCGCCGCTGCAGCTCCAGTAACCGCGCACGCTATCTGCAGCACCCTCAGGTCTTGCAATGCAGGAACCTTCCTCTGTCTGCGATCTTGGTCGCGGGATTATCCTTCTGTTCAAATTCGGTGCGCTTAATCCATGTTAAACGAGCACGGCGAGAGCCGAGAAATTCAGTCGTCCTCGCCTGGTTCCGGTCGGCGAGGTATTGGACGTGCCCTCGGCCTGGGTGTGGTGGCGGGCGCAGCAGACGACGACTGCTCCGCAATTGGGACCTATGCAAGCGCAGGAGCGCAATTTGGTACCTCCCTGCTCTGGACGGCGCCGGTCACCTTCCCGATGATGTTCGCTGTCGTCTACCTGTCCTCCAAGCTTGGCCAGGTTAGCGGCAAAGGCTTGTTCCATGTCATTAAAGAAAACTATCCAAATTATATTCTCTGGCCGACCTTAATCGCCGTCCTGCTGGGTAACACGATCGAGGCCGCAGCCGACTTGGGAGGCATGGCAGCTGCCATCGGGCTTTTCATTCCACTTCCTGTTCCGGTCATCGTGATCGGTGTGGCTGCCGCGATCGTTGCGCTGCAAATTTTGGGCTCTTACGAACTAATTCGCAATGTCTTTCGGTGGCTTGCCCTGGTCCTCTTCGCCTATATAGGATCGGCCTTGTTGGCGAAGCCAGACCCGTGGGAAGTGCTGCGTGGCACTTTCGTGCCTACAGTCCAATTCTCGCGCGACTTCCTCTCGATACTAGTTGCGATCATCGGCACCAGCCTCTCAGCCTATCTCTACACATGGCAATCAAATGTCGAGGTGGAAGAGGAGATCGAGCAAGGCCGCACCAAATTGTCGGAACGTCAGGGTGCAAGCACACAAGAGCTTCGGCAATCTCGCAACGACATTCTAACAGGCATGCTCTTCTCTAACATCATCATGTACTTCATCATGCTCTCGACTGCGGCCACGCTGCACAAGGCTGATCAGACCAATATCGAAACTGCAGCGCAGGCTGCGGAAGCATTGCGACCGATAGCAGGTGACGCGGCAGGATTGCTGTTCGCCTTGGGAATTATCGCCGTTGGATTTCTAGCTGTACCGATCATGACGACTGGTGCGGCCTATGATCTTTGCCAAGTGCTTGGTTGGATAAGCAGCCTTCATGCCAAACCAAAGGACGCCCCGAAGTTCTATGCTGTTATCGTCGCCTTCACGATAATCGCCGTCGGCCTAAACTTTCTTGGCTTCAACCCCATGCGGGCGTTAGTGTACTCAGGCATCGTGCAGGGATTCTCGACGCCACCTTTGTTGCTTTTCATCCTGTTGATGACCAACAACCGCCAAATCATGGGTGACAAAGTCAATACCTTACCCCTCAATATCCTTTCCTGGATAACAGTGATCGCCATCTTCTCGGCGAGCGTCGGCCTTGTTGCCTCGTGGTTTATTTAGGTCCGCGTAGGGTCAAAAGCAGCGGTGGACGCCAAGTTGGATCGGTGTCCGGTTTGCCCTGACAGTGGACACGACACGCGCTCAATCGAGTTCCAAATTTTGAGTACCCTTGAGGGGGCAATTCCCCCACTTTAAGGACGGAGGCGCTCATCTGATCAAGTCCACCACGAGATAAAGGATGTACCCTACCGAGCAGGCGATCCAAATGAAGATCGCAATGAGAAACCAGTCGCGCTTTTTGGCCATCGGAGCGTCCTTCGCAACAATCGAAAAGGCACGCAAGCAGGAATGAATAGAGATCGACTCGGCCTCGGCGAAGATACGCCTCTTCTGCAAGCCTAATCCATTCGTCGGCGAACCGCCAAGCTTCTGTCAGCGAACAATGCCAGCAGCATCATCCTTGCTGGGGACCAGCCAATCAACGGCGAGCAGGCAAGCTTCGAGGACAAGGACGGCGGCTAGGCCGCCGAGCCAACCGAAGAACACGATGGAAAAGGTTGCGAGTAGGAGAGCACAGAAGATGTCGGCGAGCATCTTGGCCGAGCTGCTCGCCTCGGCTCTGGTCTGACGTGAAGTAAGGCATTGGAATTGCTCCTTGAGGATCTCGACGTCAGTCATAAGCACGGCGGCCGTCCACCCCTTTCAAGGGATAGAAGGATCCGGTGCACCAAAGAAATATCGTCAATCGTTTCATCTGCGCTGATCATCAGCGATGGCGGCAACGAAATGCCTAGGGATTTCGCGGCTTTCAGGTTAACAACAAACTCGAGACGAGTGGGCTGTTCAACGGGGAAGTCCGCCGGACGTGCACCCGCCAGGATTTTTGCAGAATAAGTCGTGGCCTTGCGGAAATGTTCTGGGAACTCCTGTCCATACGACATCAGCAACCCGTACGGCACCATTTCCGACCGAGCACGAATACGATCGGGATCGATGATGTTGCCTTTCTGAGCGCAATAGCTCCGTCCTGAGTGACGGCAATGAGCAGGTCGACATTGGCATCGACCAACTCACGCGCAAGTATCGGATACCTCTCGGCTTGCTCGGCCGGACACTCATGGAAGAACGTGAGGTTTTTACCTTCCACCCCCGAGATCCCTGAACGCCTTAACTAGACCCATGCTCTTCTTCGGGGTTGAGTTTTGTCGAGCTTCCTGACTGTGCTGCCGCCGCCATCGGCAATAAGGCTGTCAGGCCGATCGCTGCAATAAGCTCCCTGCGCAGCATGTGCCCCTCCCGGAACGGACGATGTGAGATTGTAGCTTGGGTTCTGAAGGTCGTTGCATCGCATTCTCCTGTCGGCGCTGCGTAGTAAACAGACTGCTTGTCATCATCGCGCGCCAGAGCCGAACGTTCTAACCGTGGGCTGCCAGGTACGCTCGCGTCCCGGAGGCCCGGCGCGTGGCCGCGATCATCGCGGCCGGATTCACTTCTCGATCGCTGCACCCAGCGCCCATCCGGCACGGACGTCCGTGGCCAATGCGCCAGGACGGCTATTCTGGGCGTAGCGAGCACTCCGCCGAGCGCAGATGTACGCTCTTTCCTGGGGTACGCTCAAGCCAGGGCTCCGACAACTGCTCCAAGATGCACGCTGTGACCGGAGGGAAAGGAATCGTACGGCTTCCCGGAGATACCAACACCTCGTGGATCAGAACCGTCACGTGCAACTGAAACGATCCGCCTCGATGGACGGGACGGAGGCTTTTCTGATCTCCATGCATCGTGGAATATTTACCGGGCATCGACTCTAGTACCCAGCCACTCGGCTGCCGTATCATTTGATGCGGCCCGCCAGAAATACTTCACGCGCACAATTAACTTATGTGCCTGCAGCTTGCATTTGTTCGGAGATATAACTCCCGAACGTCAAAGGGAGATCACCGTGACCAAGCGCAGGAGACGATTCAAGCAAACAGACTCTCTCGAAGCGCGGCTGGCGCAGTTCGCGACAAATCTGCGAGAACAGGCAGACCACCAGCCTCCGGGAGACGAACGCAACTCGTTGCTGAAGCGCGCCTACAACGCAGATCAAGCGATCGACATCGATCGGCATCTACGCGAGCAGCGTTAGCACTCATTAGCTTCGTCACGTCGGGAATTCACTGGCTCTTCCGGAAGTGAGGACAAAGGTCCCGGCACGTCAGGGCGGATGTACCCCTCGTGCCAGGAAAGGCTCCCGCTCCCTAGACCCACAGCCTTTTCACTTTGGGCATTGAACGGCCGCACGCGTCAAGATGTTGGCAGTACAACGGAGATTCGAATGATGCGGAAAGCATATTCCAAGTTAAGCGACAACCAGAGGGACGTCGCCATGTACTTTGCATTCCTGGGCTCTTCGCTACCCGTCATGCTGGTGCTTAGCGCCGGTCACTTCTGACAGGTCATCGGCACAAGCGGGTCGATGCGCCAGAGGTGTACTCAACGGACCGGATCGTCCGCAGGTGCAGAGTGGTGCGAACAGGTCAATTTGTCGAGCAGCCTTGCTGGAGCATATTTGGTGTTAAAGAATCTCGGTCGCGGCCCAAGCGGCAGTTACCCCGGCTCGGAGCACGAGCCAGTCGTCCTTCTGTTCGAGTCTGGACCAGCCAGCTTCGCCAGCGTTTCTGCCTCAAACGTTCGGCTCAGGGCAGCGCTCCCGGAAACCGCGGCTAGTGCATGTTCGATCTCTGCCATTTCTCAAGGTCAAGTGGTGGCCGCTTCGGATCGATCTGGCCTTTCTCCGGATTGCCCCCCGCTAGGGTTCGCCGGTCTGCCGGTGAGTTGGCATATCGGTCTCTGCCGCGGATCGTCGCGCGGCGTTGTCGAACGTTCCTATCGGTGAACGAATGTCGGGGAGCGGCGCGTTCGCATCAACGAATGCCTTGATCGTTTAACGCATGTTTATTCCCGAGGAAGTGGCCTTGCCATTGCAAGCATACCTCCGGCGATCATAGGAACGCCCGTGTGGGAATCGGCTTGTCTGACATCAATGTGCCGAGCCGCGCACGAGTTCACCACATGCAAGCACGTCAATCAAATAGCTTCCCGACCTCCGCGGGCGTCCTTCTCGGACTCGGCCTCGGCGGATTCTTCGACGGCATCGTTTTTCATCAGCTGCTGCAATGGCATCATATGTTAAGCGGCTGGTATCCGCTCAATTCCATCGACAACATCAGGCTCACACGACCTGGGACGGCCTTTTCCACAGCGCCACCTATGTCTCGGTGCTTGCTGCTCTCTATTTGCTCTGGCGGCGGGCGCGCCGAAACGAGTTGCAATGGTCTCGCTGGCATTGTCTCGGTGCGATCCTGCTGGGATGGGGCATCTTCAACCTGGTCGAGGGCGTAGTCGACCACCAGGTCCTCCGGCTCCATCAGGTCAATGAGACGGTGCCCGAAGGCCAGCGCATTTTCTGGGATATCGGCTTCCTGCTGTGGGGAGCGGCAATGACCGTCATCGGCGCCGCGATGGCGCGTGCGGGAGCGGAGAGAGCGCATGCGCAAGGCAGTCTACAGGCTCGTTAAACGCACGCCGCCGGCTTTGGTCTACGCCATCTTATTATTGCTGCTGGTGCTGGCAACAGCACCGGCGTTTCGCCTCGTCCTGTTCGGTCTATCGCTGGATGAACTCTTGCAGTTGCGCTGCTTTGCGCCGATCTGAGGGAGAAGGAGAGCATGGTGGAGTTCAGGCTTCCGAAACATTCCCGCATCGAGCAGGGCAAGATTTGGCCGAAACCGGACACCACGAGCTTGCGCGAGTTTCGCATCTATCGCTGGAATCCGGACGATGGCCGCAATCCGCGCCTCGACACATACTTCGTCGCCACCAGTGATTGCGGGCCGATGGTGCTGGATGGTCTGATCTGGATCAAGAACAACGTCGACTCGACCTTGACGTTCAGGCGCTCCTGCCGGGAGGGCGTCTGCGGCTCCTGCTCGATGAACATCGCCGGCCAGAACACGCTGGCCTGCACCAAGTCCATGAGCGAGGACGTTGCGGAAGGCGAGCCGCTCCGCGTACTGCCCTTGCCGCACCAGCCGGTGGTGAAGGATCTGGTCCCTGACCTTACGAACTTCTATGCGCAGCTTGCCTTGATCGAGCCATGGCTGCAGACCCGTTCGCCTGAGCCCCAGAAGGAATGGCGGCAAAGCCACGAGGACCGGGCAAAGCTCGATGGGTTGTACGAGTGCATTCTCTGTGCCTGCTGCTCAACATCCTGTCCGAGCTATTGGTGGAATTCCGAGCGCTTCCTCGGCCCTGCCGCCCTGATTCAGGCGGCACGCTGGATCAATGATAGCCGGGACGAAGCCACGGGTGAGCGGCTCGACATGTTGGAGGACCCCTTCAGGATCTATCGCTGCCATACCATCCTCAATTGCGCGAAGGCGTGTCCGAAGGGCCTCAATCCCGGAGAAGCCATCGCGGCGCTGCGCCTCAAGATGGTGGAGCGCAAATTCTGAGCGCCCCGGGCGACCTTCCTGCTTTTTGCGGCAATGATCGAATGGGGCGAGCAGTGCAGCCTGCAGGCGGTGTACGGCGCTCACTTTGTCACCACGACCGGGGCTGCGAGGCAGCGCTGTCATGGCGATGTCAACGGTCAGCGCCACGTCATGAATAGGTTGCAGCGAAAGTGCCACGCCGACTGCCGCGGCGGCGTCACCGCCCAGCGCCACAGCAAATTCGCCGTGGCGGTCCATCACGCAGATGGCGTCGAGCGTGTCGATCACCAGCATATGCTCAGCATCGCGGAAACGATTGGCGGGGAGAGTCCGCCAACACGCGAGCGGCGAGACATCCTGAGGGGTGAAGGGCCACCCGGAGGTAGCCGAGCTCGAAAATATCCGAGTCGGATCAGCAGCGTCGGTGATCTGGGCAGCGAGGTCCGATGCCGGCGCTTGCGCGCCGGCATTTTCGTCTTCTTCGACATGATGGATCCCTCAACCCGTGATCAAGATCGGCTCGGGATAGCGGCGATTGACCCACTTACCGCTGGCGACATGGGCGCCGGTTACGACCTTCGCCGCGATGGCGGGCGTGGGGAAGCAGACCGCTACGCGGAGGCGCAGCCGGTCCTGGATGCCGGGGATCGCTGTGAGCGCGTCAGCCGCAGCGAACTCAGCACGGCGGGTGTGCAGGATCGGGTTGACGCTCTGATTCACGGCCGGACGGCAAGGTCGGCCACGACGCCTTCGCGGTGATCCGCGAGACCATCCGCGAGATGAAAAAGGTCGCGATCGGCCGCGTCGTGCTGACCAACCGCGAGCACATCATCGGGCTCGAGCCGATGGACAAGGGTCTGGTCGGCGCGCTGTGTTTCGCCGCAAATGCTCGACCAGGCCGGTGCCGCTCGAAACTGGGCTCTCAATATTCGGATCCTGTCTGAATCTCTCGCCGCGCCCATTGCTCTAGTGATCCGCTACGAGGCCTTGAACGTCTCCGTCCCGTCGTGATGACCGCGCTGGTCGCGTCGCTCGGCTTCGTGCCGATGGCGCTGGCCACAGGGACAGGCGCCGAGGTGCAGAAGCCGCTTGCCACTGTCGTGATCGGAGGGCTGCTGACCGCGACGGTGTTGACGCTTGTGGTGTTGCCGGCGCCCTATTTGAGGTTCGCCAGACAGACCGTGGTCAAACGAGCTAATGAAGGAAACGGCATGCAACGGGCGGCCGAATGATTGGCAGCCCAGTTATTCTGACCGTTCTGCTGCAATTCGATCAAGGCGTAGCCGGTGTCGATGATCGGTCAGCAGGTGTGCGCCACCCAAGACGGCGGCCAGCGTTCCCAGCCCGGTTCCGCCAGCGATCAGGAACATGATCAGCAGTTGATATTTTACGGCATCCACCGGTTCGACGCCCGCGAGTATTTGGCCAGTCATCATTCCGGGCAAGGAAACAAGGCCGATCGCCGCCATGCTGTTCATGATCGGCATGAAGCCGCTTCTCAACGCATCCCGTATGATTGGCAGCAAGGCTTGGTGTCGGGTGCCGCCGAGCGCAAGACAAGCTTCCACGGCAGCACGTTCGCGCACCAGGCTGTTCGTCAGCACGTCCAGGCCCAGGCTTATTCCCGTCATGGTGTTGCCTAGCAACATGCCCAACAAAGGCAGCGCGTAGCGCGGGTGATACCAAGGATCGGGGCGAAGCTCCGTGAGGAGCGCGAACATCGTGACAGCGCCGGCGGCGAGCAGCGTGCATGTCGCTCCCAGGCCGTACTTCCAAACACCCGTCAGGCGCCGCTTCTGTCGCGCGACGATTTCCCGCGAGGCGAAGAGAACCATGATGAAGGCGGCGAGTGCGGTCCAAATCGGGGATACCGCAGCAAAAAGGAACGTCAGCAGGTATCCGACCAGGACGAGTTGAACCACCATGCGCACGGTCGCGACAGCCAGTTGTTTCTCGAGCTTGAGGCGGAGGACAAGCGACAGAACGCCGTCCATGACGACGAGGAGCGCAGGTAGGACCAGATCGCCATATGAAAGCTGGATGTAGGTCACGGCCGGCTTTCCTTGATGACCCCATCGGGACCCATCGCGAATATCCTTGCCCCGACGCGGCGGGCTTGAGCGTCGTCGTGTGTGCTCCAGATGACGCTCGTTCCATTCGCGACACGTTCGGCAATCAAAGCTTCGACGGAGGCGGTGGATGCCGAGTCGAGCGCCGAGGTCGGCTCGTCCAGTAGCAGGACGCGCGACCGCAGCATGAGCCCCCGCGCAAGCCCCAGTCGTTGTCTCTCGCCCGTCGAAAGTCTTTGAACCGGCCAAGGTCCGCAGTCGTCCGGAAGGCCGAGACGCATGACCAGCGGTAGTGCATCATCCCAGGCCGTGAAGTGCTCCTGCACGATGTCGGACCACCAGCCGGGCTCGGCGGCGAGATAGGTCACTCGCTTTCGCCAAGTGGGCGCGGGCACCGCCTCCCTCGGCGTTCCGTCAAGCTTAACCGCCCCTTCGTTGGGATCGAGGTCCGCGATCGAGCGAAGCAGCAAGGTCTTCCCGACGCCGGATGGCCCCTGCAGGGCGACGCATTCGCCGTCCCGCAGATCGAATGACACTGAGATGTGCAAGCGCTTGAGCCCGCTGACCGTCAGCATGCGTCAAAGCTTGAGCTGCAAGCGATCGGCAACCCGTCGGGCGATCTCCGCCGGCGCCTCGGCCGGATACGGATGCACCGAGCTCACGTTGATCTCGCCGAGCACGTAGCTGTCGCTCCCGTCGGCCTGGACAGGGCCGAGCATGAAGTCCGCATCCCAGATGACTGGCAGGTCACCTCGCGCAATGTTCAGCAGCGAAGTCAGCTGCGGCGTCCACTCGTCTTCCATCAGCCGCCGCAGCCGCTGGAAGCGAGGGTCGGCGTTTGACGTGTAGAGCCGCGGGCCGGCCCCGGCTCGCGCGCCCGGCGACTCCACCAGGGCTTTGACCTTGTGGTAACCGAAGCCGGCGCAGCGCTCCCCGGCCATGTAGCAACGCACGACGCCCTCGCCCAGGCGGGGCTGGAACGCTTGGTCGACCACGCTGCCGTTCTCGAAATACTCCGCACAGCGGCGGAGAAAATCGTCCAGCGTCAGTTCCTCCGGCGTGTCTTTGGTCGCGTCCAGCACCCTGATCATGGATGGGGTCGGCAGCTTCTCGACTTTCCAGATGCCCTGGCCACCGTTGCCCCTGTTGCGCTTGATCACGCGCGGACCGGTGGCGAGCCGGGCCGGCAGCTCGGCGCGCATCGCCGCGGCGGTCTGGTACAGCGCCGTGTCGCTTCCCCAGCCCATGGAGCGGGTGCGATAGAGGACCTCCTTGGCGCCCATCTTGAGGATGACGTCCGGGTGAGCGCTCACCCAAACGCCTTGCGCGGCGACGTCGCGCAGCAGGGCGTCGAGACCGGCGCGGTTCCGGCCGTCCTGGATGGGGTTGACCCAGACGAGCACTCCATCCGCTGAGAGCAGTTGTTCGCGGGCGGCGTCCGCAAAACTCTCGTCGTAAATCACGGGGCGCCCGTCGATGCCGACGGCGGCGAGCGCTTCGAAGATGTCGACGAAGCGGCCGCTTTTCGGGGTGGCATCTCGACGCGCGGCGGCGTCTCCTCGCGAGAGGATGGCTACGGTACGTCGAAGAGAGGAGTGTTTTTCGGTGTCCATGCGCAAGCTCCACGTGTTGCGTGCTGCGCAGAGCTTGGACCGAAGTCTCGCCGGGAGTCTGCTTGATCCCGCCCAGGCACTCTACGTGAGATCGCGTGGATCCTTCAAGCGGCGATTTTCCTGACCGGCGCGTTGACCCAGCGGTGAGGTCGCTTCCGTTCCGGTCGGCGGTGAAATTCTTGTGACGTTCGGTTTCACGCGCCCGAGCGATGGCGGGTTGACAGCCTCGCTATCTGAGTTTTTATTCGCGTGACGGGGATATGCGATCTCCCCGCGAGGCGTCATGCCCAAGAATCGCGTCCTGATCACCAAGGGCGCAGCATGTCAGCATCGTACACCTACCTTTCACCCGACAAACTGTTTCGATCGGTATGCTCGGCGGCCGCGCCGACGCTGGGCCTGTTCGCGGCCCTTTCGCGCCTGTTCGACGACGCCCTCGAGCAGTTGAACGCCGGTCTCCTGCTATACGACCGATGTTGCCGCGACGCGATCAAGAGATCGCACGACGGGCCGGCCAACAAGATCAGGTGAGGCCGGATGCGGGACTACTTCTGGGGCAGGGACACCCAGGAGATCAGACATGCGAACATCGACGATTTATCGGACAGCGCTCTTCGTGGCGCTTGCGGCGGGACTCTCGCCTGCCGGCGCCCTGACCCAAGACGAGCTCGTCGCCAAGATCCAGGCGGCCGGCTACTCACAGGTGTCCGAGGTCAAATCGACTGCCGAAGGCATCACGGCCAAGGCAGTCAAGGACGGAAAGCCGGTGACGCTCGTCGTCGACAGCAGCGGCCAGATCAAAGAGCGAAACTGAGATGGAGGAGGCGTACGATGAAACGCAAAGTCTGGTGCCTGGCAGTGATCGGCCTCGCTCTCGCCTACTTACCCTTCGTCTACATGGCACGCGCGCAAGCAGTCGATTGGCAAAAGGTCGACGAGACCCTCGGTCGGAAGGCAGCGGTCTCTGATGACGTCCATCGGTACGGCTTCCCGCGCAGCGACCTTTCGGTGACCCTGGACGGCGTGACGATCAAGCCTTCACTGGCGCTGGGCGGCTGGATCGCCTTCAAACCCGGGCACGGTGGCGCCATGGTCATGGGTGACCTTGTGCTGCTCGAGACCGAAATCAATCCCGTAATGGCGAAGATGATCGCGAGCGGGCTCGAGATCACCGCCGTGCACAATCATCTGCTACGGGCAAGC
Source organism: Bradyrhizobium sp. 195 (assembly GCF_023101665.1). Lineage (NCBI taxonomy): Bacteria > Pseudomonadati > Pseudomonadota > Alphaproteobacteria > Hyphomicrobiales > Nitrobacteraceae > Bradyrhizobium > Bradyrhizobium sp. 195. The sequence goes on from NZ_CP082162.1 coordinate 366,186, forward strand.
CCGGCGACCTTCTACATGCACGTCGCCGGCCACGGCGACCCCGTCAAGCTGGCCTCGGCGATTCACAATGCGCTGGCCGAGAGCAAGACGCCGCTGACGGTCACAGCGCCGGCGAGCCCGCCGCCGACCATCGAGCTAGACACCGCGAAGCTCGACCAGATCATCGGCGTCAAGGGCCAGGCCAACGGGGGCGTCTACCAGTTCAACGTCAAACGGCGCGACCCGATCACGCAGGACGGCATGCCGTTGACGCCCGTCGGCCCGATGGGCGTGGCGATTGGCATCAATTTCCAGCCGACCGGCGGGGGGAAGGCCGCCATCACGGGCGACTTCGTGCTGACGGGCGACGAGGTCAACCCGGTCATCCTGGCGTTGCGGACGCACGGCATCGAGGTGACCGCGCTGCACAGTCACATGCTCGACGAGCAGCCCAGGCTGTTCTTCATGCACTTCTGGGCGAACGACGACGCCGTGAAGCTCGCCGAGGGTTTGCGCGCGGCTCTAGACAAGACTGCCAGTACGAAGAGTTGAGCCAAAGATTGAGCGAGGGAGCCGCCTGATGCCTTACGAAACCAAGCCGTTGCCGTTCGATCCGAAGTCTATTAGCGGCATCTCGGAAAGGGTGCTCGTCAGCCACCACGAAAACAACTACGGGGGAGCGGTCAAGCGCCTCAACGCGATCGCCGCCCAGCTCGCCGAGCTGGACTTCGCCAAGGCGCCAAACTTCGTCATCAACGGCCTGAAGCGCGAAGAGCTGATCGCGTCGAACTCGATGATCCTCCATGAGATCTACTTCGACGGCCTCGGCGGCGCGAGCAAGCCGGGCGGCGCGCTCGCCGACGCCATCACGCGGGACTTCGGCAGCGTCGAGCGCTGGCGGGCGGAATTCGCGGCGATGGGCAAGGCGGAGGGAGGGGGGTCGGGATGGGTGATCCTTTCCTACTCGCCCCGCGACCGGCGGCTCATCAATCAGTGGGCCGCCGATCATACGACGACGCTCGCTGGGGGCCGCCCCGTGCTGGTGCTCGACATGTACGAACACGCCTATCACATGGACTTCGGCGCCGCTGTCGGCCGCTACGTCGACGTCTACATGGAGGCCATTCGTTGGGAAAACGCCGCCAAGCTCTACGATCAATATGCGGCCGAAAACTAAGAAGAGCGCGGATGAGGGGAATCAGAAGCCTGGCCGCCGCACTATTCGGGCTGGCGATTCTACTTGCGAGCGGACAGCCGTTGCGGGCGCAACCTGCAAGGTATGCGCCGAGCAACGGGATGCGTGCATGAAGAACTACGCCGGCCCCGCCTGCAAGACCGAGTACCAGATTTGTCGGAAGGCCTGCAAAAAGTGAGGACGGCGGCATCTAAAGGTCAACTTGCGAGGCGCTTCATCGCAGCCCTCGCTAAGGGCATCGGGAGACTGGTCACCTCGATGCCGGCTTTGTCGCAGCCGAGAATCTCAAGACCTTGACGGGCGCGCAGATACGCGCGGCTTTCACCGGCAAACAACTGACCGACGAGGTCCACTACCGGTTCGTCTATGAGAGGGACGGAACGCTGCGAACTACTCGATGGGGGCCAAGCAGGTAGGAACCTGTGCCTCTTCCTCAAGGATATGGAGGATGGCTGCTACCTGGTGACGCAAACCGGCAAGCGGCGCGCGACGGCGCCGGTTTCGCGCCAGACCTCGAACCAGCGCTTTGCTTTCCGGTAGGGCGCGCCCATGGGCTCGGCCGCCGCCTTCGGGTCGGCACCGGACCACTGCCCCGATCAGCCGCACCCGAAGGGAGTCTTCGGTGTCGGCGAGCGAAGCCATCACCTGGGGTCTTGTCGATGACCGCGGCGAGCAGGGGCTCGACGGCGAGAGGCGGGTATCCGTAGTCGCCGTTTCCTGCATCTCGATCTCGGGATGGACTTTTACCAGCCTTTATCGTCTGCGAATTCACCGAGTTGCTCGGAGGGCTTGGTGCCGTTGCCGTCGTCATCATCGACGGCACTGCCGCGCGCCTTACCGAGCAACTTCGTGCATTCTCGCGAGTTACATCACTCGCTGAGACCCGCGCCGCTGAGAGGCGTGGGTTGTCTGTCTCAAACGAGGAGCAATCCGATGTGTGACTACAGTCTGCATGCTGTTGCGTCGCGCCCTGCCCAGGTTGGCGAGACCCTGATCACCACTGCTTTCCGAGGGACTTCCACTCGCGGCTTCGCATCAGAAAGCGATCCGTCAGTCGCCGTCTGTATGCTCCCCGGCACCGAATTGGCCTTCGATGGAAACGTCAAGTATGACAATCGATGGATCTGGACCAGGGCGACTGGCTTTCGCGTCGGCAAGTTCGGGAAAGTCGACCCGACGCAACCGGATCGCCACCACGATGCGATCGAGTTTCCGGATGGGACCAGTGTGCTTGTGACCAAGCTTTGCGAAGGGCAGCGGGCAACCGTACTGCAATTACCGGTAGCTTCGCAGCCTGCTGCGTCGCACAAGTCGGAGCTAAGCGCTGCTCCTCCGCTCGCTGTCGACTGATCAAGTCCATCCATCCCGCCAGAGCTGGCCGACAGCCTGGCGGGGGCCAACAGTGAAGCCAGTTGCCGCCGTCTTCGAGTATGACGCCGCGCTGGTCTTTGGAGGTCGCCGCCGACCTGAAAGTCATAAGGTAAGTGAACGCTGGGCTACTCCGGCAACCCGGCGTCCCGCAGCGCGCCGCCAAGGGCCTCCGCGAGCGCTGGCGAGCAGTTCACGCCAGCAAACTGGCGGCTGTAGCGAAACGCCGGCTGAAGCTCGAGCACACGTGCGGCGGCCGCCCTCGCTTCATCAAACCGGCCAAGCTTGGCGAGCGAGGCGGCCAACTGCACATAAGTGATGCTGTGGGCCGGATTGGCTTGAACGGACTTGTAGGCAGCACGACAAGCTTCTTCGTAACGCCCACGCAGCAAATGGCTCATTGCTTGCGCGTCAAACGCGGCCCAGGTCCACGAATCGAACGGACTTAGCCGCATACCCTTCTTGCTCCATTCTATCGCGCGCTCCGCATCGCCGGTCCATCCTAGAATGATGCTGCCAAGAATGTAGGTTAGCGCGGATGACGGGCTGATGGCGAGGGCGGCTTCCAATGCTGTGAAGGCAGCGGCGTGATCGTGCGCATCCATGCCGACGGAAAATCCGGCCCACGTCAGGGCGAGCGCATCGTCTTGTCCATGGACAATGGCCGATCGGGCGTGGCGGATCGAAGCGGCACGGTTGACCTCCTGCAGGCCGGCGCGAAGGAACAAGCAATGGTGGCACATCGCGGCATTACCATGCGCAAGCGCATATGCAGGCTCGAGCGCGATGGCACGCTCCAGAAGCGCCAGTGCTCTCGTCACTTGCTCGGGCATGCCTGTATCCACGTCAGGTTGGGCTCGCAGCACGAGATCGTAGGCATCGAGACTGTCGGGTCGTTTCCGCCTGACGCGTTCGATTTCCGCTTTCCGCACGCTCGGCGCAATCGCGCCCACCGCCGACAGCGCGATCTCATCCTGCAGCGCGAAAATATCGTCGGAGCTGCGGTCGTAGCGCTCGGCCCACACGTGCGCGCCGGTCGACGCGTCGATCATTTGCCCGGTCACGCGCACGCTGTCGCCGGACTTCCGCACGCTGCCTTTGAGGACATAACGCACGCCAAGTTCGCGGCCGACCTGCTTCACGTCCACGGCACGGCCCTTATAGGTGAAGGTCGAGTTTCGCGCGATGACGAACAGCCAGTTTATGCGGGCGAGACCGGTGATGATGTCGTCGACCATCCCATCGGCGAAGTACTCCTGCTCCGGATCGCCGCTCAGGTTCGAGAACGGCAGAACGGCGACCGAGGGCTTTTCGGGCAAGATTGGTGCCGACGCGGCGCGGGCAGCATCGGCAACCTTGGTGACGACGGCCGGTCCGACATACCGATAGCCGCGCCGCGGCAATGTTTCGATCCAGCTCCCAGCATCCGCCGACTCCGCGAGCACCCGGCGCAAGGCTGCGATCTGAACCGTAAGGTTGTTGTCTGCAACCGCCAATCCGCTCCAGCCCGCCTCGACCAAGGCGTCCTTGGACACCGGTATGCCCGCATTTTCGAGCAGCCGGCGCAGGAGCGCTACGGCGCGCTGCCCAAGCATGGTCGGCTCGGTCACGTGGTAGAGAATGCCCGCCTTCGGGTCGAGGCGGAACGGGCCGAACTGGTAGTGGTGGCAGCCCACTGTCATTCGCCCCTTTTAGCAGATTTTTAGGAACGGATTTACGACTTCCCGGCCAGGACGGCCGATGTTGCGTAAGTGCCTGCAGAAGTAGCACCTGGTCAATGGAGGATCACATGAGCGCCAATGCCGTCATTCGCATGCCCGATGAGGAGAAGAACGGGGTCATGCTGCGGGGGCATCCCATGGTCTTCCTCGTCACCGGCGAAAATACCAAGCACACAAGCATGTTCGATTGGACGATCCCAGCGGGGTTCGCCACTGGGCGGCATGTTCACCGGGTGCAGGAGGAGACCTTCTACCTGCTCGAGGGCGAGTGTGAGTGGCATGTCGGCGACAAGACGATCCGCGCGACGCCCGGGACCTATCTGTTCATCCCACCGGGGATGCCGCACAACATCACGAATGTAAGTGAGAAACCGGCCCGCGTGCTGATGACCGTCTCGCCGCCGGGCCACGAGCATTACTTCGAAGAGCTCGCCAAACTCGCGGCGCAGGGGGCGCCGGATCCAAAAGCGCTCGCCGAGCTGCGAAACCGCTACGACACCGATCAGCTCTCAACTTTAACAACACCCGCGTAAGGCCTTCGTCCAGCTTCGATGGCAGCTTCTACAGCGCGCTCAGATCGTCCGGCACCTCGCCGAACTTCCGAATCTGCGTGGCGTCGCCGAATTCGCCGGTCGCGGGATCTCCGGTCCGGCTGAATGCAACCGCGCCGGCGCAGCCCGGCTTGCGCGAAAGCGCCTCCGCGCACATGAGGGCGGCGTGGGCGCTCAGGCACTCGACTGCCTCCCTGCCGCGACACCGTCGTCGGCCAGCACGAACGGCAGCGCCACGTAGTAGGTGACATCCATTGCCGTCACTCCTTGCGGTCGCGCTGCGCCAAGTGTCGACCGCAAGGCCAGCGATGGCCTTGCGAAATTCCAAGCCGACGGAAAAAACCGTCGCGCTCCTTCCCCAAAAAAAAGCCGCCGGGTCTTGAAACTTTTTCGCAGCTTCCAAATTTTCTTGTCGCCGCAGAAGACGCGGCCGGGGCGCTTTCGAGGCCCTGCAAGGCGGGCGCCGGTCAGTGTCCGGTGCCGGCTCGTATCCAACTTGCTCTTTGGAGAATTTGGCTATGAGGTATGATTGGACTCCCCTGTGGAGGTCGACCATCGGTTTCGACCGCCTTTTCGACGTTCTCGACGAGGTCCAGCGGACCGCCGAAGAGAGCTATCCCCCCTACAACATCGAACGCTTCGACGAGAACCGCTTCCAGATCTCGGTGGCGCTCGCCGGCTTCTCGCCCGACGAGGTCGCACTCACGGTCGAGCAGAACGTACTGACGCTGGAGGGCCATAAGGCCGAGAAGGAGGAGAAGACCTTCCTGCATCGCGGCCTCTCGGCGCGCAATTTCAAGCGCCAGTTCACGCTTGCCGATCATGTCGAGGTCAAGGGCGCCCGGTTCGAGAACGGCTTGCTGATCATCGACCTGCAAAGGGAAATCCCCGAGGCGATGAAGCCGCGCCGCATCGACATCAATGGCGCGACCTCGGGCAACCTCAAGCAGATCGAAGGCAAGGCGGCCTGATCAGCCTGCGACGTCCACGATCCCCGCCGCGCGGACCCGCGCGGCGGACACCGGCAACTCGTCCAAGCAGGAGGCGACCATGCGGCCGACGACCGCGATCCACGACAACGTATTCGATTTCGACTACCTGCTTCACCCGGGCACCAAATTCGAACGCCCGCGGGATGTAGTCTCCCATCCGGGCCTCAGCCTCGGCGAGAAGCGCTCCATACTGGCCTCATGGGCCTCGGACGCATCGGCGATCGCATCCTGTCCTTCGCTGCGGGCTCCCGAAGGGCTGAAGTGTCCAGTCACCATCGACGAGATCCTCGAGGCGCTGTGCGAACTCGATGGCGGCCCGCGCGATCCGCCGCGCGGCAAACCGATGCGCCTTCGGTCGGCCGAGCGTTGTGCGGCGGCATGAAGGGGGGCGGCATGGAGAAGCCGCAACGGCATCCGGAAATGGCGAGCCTTCCGAACAAATCTGCGCCAGGACCGGCCCAGGGTAGCGCTTATAGGCGGATCGCGAGCGGCAGTAGGCTGCCGCGGCAGGGAAATCCAATGGCAGTGATCCATCCGATCCGGAAGGCATGTCCGGCGTGCGGGCGGACTATGAAGCTTGGGCCTGATGACCCCGGCACGGGCGGCGAGCGCTATGTCTGTCCATACTGCGACGGAGACCCCTTGCACGATCCAGCCGCCCGGAAGTGGATCGACAGTCCGCTGAAACCGCCAAGCTAATCTTGCGTCTCGTAGTTGGTGGAGGTGTCGAACCCCGTCATGCCGATCGTCGAACTGACAGTGAGCGCGCGGATCACACCGTCCGACTCCGACGCCCTCAAGCAGAAGCTGCTGACCGGCCCGCCATGCTGGTCGGCTCCGGATCAGGCGACGTCTGGCTGCACAGGCTTCCGGTTAGACCAAGCCGCCTCATGCGGCGCCGTCATCGTGACGAGGCGGCTTCGGCAGCTTGCTGGCGTCGAACTTTGGCACCGCGCGTTCCGTCCTGACTTCGGCGGTCGGCTCCGGGCGACAAAGGATGAGCGTCGCCTCGAGCGTTACACCGGGCGCAGCGTGGGTGGTGCCGGTGCCTCGCCGCGCGGCGTCTTGATCCAGGCCGAGGAGGTGCCCCTACGGGCGGGGAGGGGGCGCGACATAAGGAAGCGGCCGCCAGGGAGGGGAAGCGTGCGCATCGGCGGCAGTTAATCGACAGATGGACGCGGTGGACTCGCCACGCTGCGAACGATCCTTCTGCCATGCAGTCATCTGAACGAATGATGCATGGAGAACACGCGTCTAATGGACGCATTGGAAACACCAACATGGAGGTCTTTGCTTTGAGCAGTTTAACCCGCCAACCCATATGGGAGGAAACCATGAGGTATCGTCTCAATTCATCGTGGATGTGCGGTTGTGTTGTGCTTGCTTTGGTGGTCCCCGCGGCGGCTGTTCCGTCCGTCGCGGAAGAAGCGGGCCAATGGTTCGGTCGAGCCGTCCTGGTCACCCTGTCGAACAAAAGGGTGAAGCTCGAAGACCGGGCTGACCATACGGTGTCGGTCACCGAGTACGACGGCGCCGTTTTCAACGCCGACGGCAAGCCCTTCCTCGACAAGGCTCGCTATCAGGTGGTTGATCTAACGGATGCTGGCACATCCAGCGGCGGCCACAAGACCTTCACCGAGGCTGACGGCTCCAAGGTCTTTGCCAAGTACGTCCTGAAAGACGCGAAGCCGAAAGAGTTCCGCGGCACTTTCGAGTTCACTGGCGGCACGGGGAAATATGCAGGGATCACCGGCCGCGGTGAGTATCACGTCGTGCTGGTCAGCGACACGGCGTTGTGGGATGAACTCCGCGGCGAGTACAAGATTCCGGGTACCGTTGGAAGCGCGCGACCGGAGTCGACCAAATAAGCATCGGGAATCCGAGCTATGGGGAGCGCCGTTCGCGCCCCACGGCGGCCTGAGAGAAGTCTGAGCACGAAGCGCTACACCGGCCGCAGAACGGCTCTTCTAAAAGCGAAATGGCCGCTGATTTCTCGGCGGCCCACCGGCTCGAAGTATGCGTTGCCGTACTGAAATCGCCAGCCTCGGTGACTGTCATTTTCGGCCGGAACGGCGGTCCAAGCGGATCCGGCGGGCAATGGCGATCTCGTTCTCGCCCAGGTCGGCGGCCATCGCGCAAGACGTCAAGGTTCGGCTGGTCGTCCCGCAGATGCTGGAATGGCTGGCGCGTCTCGATCCGCAAGCCGCCGGCGCGCCAAAGGAGTGTTCCCGTTCGTGCTGGCGGCTGGAGGCCGCCGCATGTTCAATGCCAACCAGATCTTTCGCCATCCCGCGTGGCGTCGCGAGGACCCGGACGGCGTCCTGTTGATCAATTCGAGCGATCTGAGCGAGTTGGGCGCGAAGGATGGCGACTGGATCGCCGTCGAGTCGTCGGTCAGACGGCTCGTTGTCCGTTCCAAAATCGATGACGCCATGCGCAAGGGCCGGCTGGCGCTGCCGCACGGTTACGGCCAGGCTTATCCCTCACCGGACGGTGAACGCCTGATCAACGGACCGCGTATCAATCTGCTCACCGAGAGCGGCAACCGCGATCCCATTGCGGGCACGCCCTACCACAAGAACGTCGCGATTCGTCTCGCCCTGGTATCCGCGCAGGAAGCTGCCGCCTATCAGTCGCAATCCGAGCGAATTCACAAGAGATCTGTGGGCCAATAGCTCGAAGGGAACGTCAGATGACCGAGAAACTGATCGCGATCGTGACCGGGGTGGGGCCGGGCCCCGGAGCTGCCATCGTCAAGCGCTTCTCTGCTGGCGGTTTCCGTACCATCGCGCTTGCTCGCTCTACGGAGCTCATCAATCGCCTTGCGCAAGAGCTTCCCGACGTGCACGCGGTGACCCTGTGACGTCTCGGACGAGAGCCAGGTGCGAAACGTAATCAGCGACGTAAAGCGTCGGTTCGGCCCGGCTGACGTTCTCATCCACAATGCGGTCGGAGGGGGCTGGGGGAATTTTCGCGAGATCGATCCGAAGATGCTGAAGGGCAACTTCGAAGTCAACGTGATGGGCCTTTTGTACCTGGCCCGCGAAGTGGCGCCTGACATGATCGATCGAGGTAAGGGCGCAATCCTGGTCACCGGAAATACGTCTTCGATCCGAGGCAAAGCCAATTTCGCAGGCTTCGCTCCGACAAAGGCGGCGCAGCGTATCTTGGCCGAGTCGATCGCACGTGACGTCGGACCTCTCGGCGTGCACGTCTCCTATGTTCTCATCGACGCCGTTATCGATACGCCCCGGATGCGCGCGCGGATGAGTGACAAACCGGATCAATTCTTCATCAAGCCGGCGGCGATCGCCGACGAACTATTGCATCTCTACGGTCAGGACCGCTCGGCCTGGTCGTTTCTCACGGAACTGCGGCCATTCAACGAAAATTGGTGATGCTCGAACACGGACACGGCGCGCTGGGTCACTTTGGAGAGCTCTCCGCGGGACTTGAAAGGTCAGAAACATGACTGATGGATCCATCTCGGTTGATACGGGGACGGACGAACTGCTGTGCGCGATCCGGGATCGCGTCGCGGTGATTTCCTTGAACCGACCCGAAGCCCGAAATTCGTTGTCCGATCATCTTACGCCGGCGTTGCGCCGGATGATCAAACAGAATGGAGATGATCCTGAGGTCGGAGCCCTCCTGATTACCGGTGCAGGCATTGCGTTCTGTTCGGGCGGCGACGTCAAGGGGATGGGCGGCAACTCTGCCGCGCCGGCCATGTCAGTCAGCGACAAGGTTGCGCGATTGCGGGAACGTCAGCGAACCCTGACCGGCGTACTTGTTTCGGTGCGGAAGCCACCATCGCGGCCTTGCCGGGGCCGGCGGCTGGCGCCGGGCTTGCGATCGCGCTCGCCTGCGACCTTCGTATCGCAGCCGAATCCGCCATCATGACGACTGGCTACGCCAGATTGCGCTCACCGGCGATTACGGTATCTCGTGGCTGTTGACCCGGCTGGCCGGGACGGCGCGTGCCCGCGAGTTGATGTTCTTGTCCGAACGTATCGATGCACGCCGCTGCGAAGCGCTGGGGCTGGTCAATCGCGTGGTGTCCGATTCTGAGCTGCAACACGAAGCGTTTGCAGTGGCCAGGACGTTGGCGAACGGTCCGGCGAGCGCGTTTGCCTCCATGAAGGATAATCTCGACCTTGCGCTGTCGGCTGACTTCCTGACGTCATTGGATCAGGAGGCCGAGAGGATGGTCGTTGCCGCGGGCACTGCGCAGCACGCCGAGGCCGTCCGGGCATTTATTGAGAAACGTCCTCCCGGTAACAGGTGAAACCCGCTGGGTTCATTGCCTTGAGGTGCGGTTGGGCCTGCGCTCGCAACCGCACCAGAAGAATGTGTGTAGCTCATTCGGGTTCGGCGATACGAATGGAACGTGTTCCGATCGGAGCGCCGGTCGCACGGTCGATGGTAAGGGGATCGATCTCCGTTCCGCCCTCGGCGTCGTAGAACCGGATCATCTTGCCTCCGCCACGATGCTTGCGTCCCCACGCGCCAATCGCGAAGAGCACCGGCAAGAAGTCGCGCCCGGCTTCCGTCAGCACATATTCGTCCCGTGGCGGACGGTCTGAATAGCGACGTTTCTCCAGCAACCCTTCCTCGACTAGGGCTGAAAGCCGCCCTGTCAGCATCGTGGGCGCGATACCGAGACTCTTACGAAAGTCATCGAAGCGGGTCAGGCCCCCATGGGCGTCGCGCATGATCAACATGCTCCACGCGTCCCCGACAATGGCCAGGCTCCGGGAGATCATACAGGGTTGGGTCGAAAGTTTTTCCATGTCGGTCTCGTTTTAGTAGTGACTTCATACTAAATTGATAGTAACGGGTTGTTCGTCGATGTTCCAGAGCAAATTGAGAAGGCCGGTATGAGCAAGACAGAACAGGGAATTGCGCTGATTCCGGGTGCTTCCGGTGCCAGCCGAACGATGGAGCAAGTGATGCCAAACTATGTCAGCCACGCCGGATCGGTTGTGCGCTATGTCGATGCGCCGAATCTCTCGATCAGTGCTGCAGGAAAAACCTTCGCCTATCGCGACATCGGTCCACGCAGTGGCGCGCCATTGATCCTTCTCAACCATTGGGGCGCGGTTCTCGACAATTTCGATCCACCGATTGTCGATGGGCTCGCCACCAGGCATCGCGTCATCGCGATCGACTACCAAGGGATCGGCGCTTCAAGCGGGAAGGCGCCTGTTACCGTTGGCGAAATGGCACAAGATACGATTGCTCTGATCGCCGCGCTGGGCTTTGAAAAAGTCGATCTGCTCGGCTTTTCCCTCGGCGGCTTCGTGGGGCAGGATATCGCGCTGAAGGCGCCTGATCTCGTGCGAAAGCTCATTCTGACCGGCACGGGCCCGGCAGGCGGCAAAGGCATTGAGAAGGTTGGTCCGGTGTCCTGGCCGCTGATGATCAAAGGCTTGCTGACACTGCGAGACCCGAAATTCTACCTGTTCTTCACCTCGACGGCCAATGGCCGCCGGGCCGCAAGGGCCTTTCTGGAACGGCTGAAGGAGCGCAAGGTTGATCGGGACAAAGGAGCCACACCAGCGGCCCTGTTGCGGCAACTCAAGGCGATCAAGAATTGGGGCCAGCAGGCGCCTCAGGATCTCGGCAGTATTCGCATCCCGGTCCTGATCGCGAATGGCGATAACGATATCATGGTTCCGACCGCGAACAGCACCGACATGGCACGGCGTATCCCAGGCGCGCAATTGGTCATCTATGAAGATGCCGGGCATGGCGGGATTTTCCAGTACCACGCCGATTTCGTGCCGAAGGCGCTGTCCTTCCTCGACCCTTGACGCTGCGATCAAATTTTAAATGGAGATGACATCATGAAGGCATTCGTCGTCGACAAATACGAGAAGAAAGGCGCTGTTCGCCCGGCAACCATGCCGGAGCCGGAGGTGCGGGACGACGATGTCCTGGTTCGGATTCACGCAACAGCCGTGAACGTTCTCGACTCCAAGATTAGGGGTGGGGAATTCAAGCTCATCCTGCCGTATCGTCCGCCTTTCATTCTGGGCCACGACGTTGCCGGGACGGTCGTCAGTGTTGGCCGCAATGTCAGGCGGTTCAAGGCGGGCGACGAGGTCTACGCACGGCCGCGCGATCATCGCATCGGAACATTCGCCGAATTCATTGCGATGAACGAAGCCGACGTGGCGCCGAAGCCTGCGAACATCAGCATGGAGGAGGCCGCGTCCATTCCGCTGGTGGGGCTGACCGCCTGGCAGGCGCTGGTCGAGGTGGGCAAGCTGAAGCCTGGCCAGAAAGTTTTCATCCAGGCCGGCTCCGGCGGGGTGGGGAGTTTCGCCATCCAGTTCGCCAAGCATCTCGGTGCGGTCGTGGCGACGACGACGAGCGCGAAAAATGCCGACTTGGTCAAGAGCCTCGGCGCGGACTTGGTCATCGACTACAAGACCCAGGATTTCGAGAAGGTTTTGTCGGGCTACGATCTGGTCCTGCACAGCCAGGATGCCAAGACGCTTGATAAATCTCTGCGGGTGCTCAAGCCGGGCGGCCTGCTCATCTCGATCTCCGGGCCGCCCGACCCCGAATTCACCAAGCAGCAGGGCATGAACTTCTTCCTGAAACTGGTGATGCGTTTGCTGAGCCATGGTGTGCGGAAGAAAGCCAGAAAACTTGGTGTGCGCTTCTCATTCCTGTTCATGCGAGCGCAAGGACAGCAGCTACGCGAAATCACGTCCCTGATCGAATCCGGCGTGATCCGTCCGGTCGTGGACAAGGTTTTCCCGTTCGAAAAGACCGCCGATGCGCTCGCCTATGTCGAGACCGGGCGCGCAAAGGGCAAGGTCGTGATCAGGGGAGCAGCCTAGCATCCCTAGCATCCACGGCGGGCACCAATCGAAAATTGCGATCCTGCCTAATTGAGTACCTCGAGAAAGAACAAGATCATGGCTAGAAATCCCGCCGTCCTTATTACCGGAGCATCCTCTGGCATCGGAGCCACCTATGCAGACCGTTTCGCCCGCCGCGGACATGATCTCGTGCTGGTGGCCCGCGACAAGGAGCGAATGGAGGCTCTTGCTGCGGGGCTTCGCGACGAGACGGGTATTGCTATCGACATCCTGCAGGCCGATCTGACCAACCCCGGCGACCTTGCGGCCGTCGAAAAGCGGCTGCGTGACGATCGCCGCATTGGTGTCCTCGTCAACAATGCAGGGGCCGCCCTGGGCGGGTCCTTCGTGGCGCAAGCGGTCGAGGATGTCGGTCGTCTTGTCGCTCTGAACACGACCGCCGTCGTTCGTCTCGCGAGTGCCGTCGCGCCGCGGTTTGCAGAGGCCGGTGAAGGCGCGATCGTCAATATTTCATCGGTGGTCGGGCTCGCGCCGGAGTTCGGCATGTCGGTGTATGGGGCGACCAAGGCTTTCGTGACTTTCCTGTCCCAGGGGCTCAGTCTCGAGCTCGGCCCCAAAGGCGTCTATGTCCAGGCAGTGCTTCCCGCCGCGACACGCACCGAGATTTGGAAGCGCGCCGGCGTCGACGTCAACACGCTTCCCGTGGTGATGGACGTGGCAGAGCTGGTGGACGCTGCACTGGTCGGCTTCGATCGCCGCGAGCCGATCACCATTCCGCCGCTGCACGACGCTGGGCAGTGGGACACCTATCAAATTGCCCGGCAAGCGATGCTCCCCGGCCTTCGGCAGGAACGCGCGGCTGCCCGCTATCAGCCGTCGGTGTGATTAGTTTCGATGCGGCAAACTCTTGGTGAAAGTGACAAATGACCAACACACTCTTTGAACCCTACGTACTCGGTGCTCTCACGCTGTCCAACCGGATCGTCATGGCTCCGTTGACGCGGAACAGAGCGGGCGGCGAGTTTGTGCCAGGCGATCTGGCTGCGGAATACTACGCACAACGTGCCTCGGCAGGCCTGATCATCTCGGAGGCGACCCAGATCTCGCAGCAGGGGCAGGGCTATCAGGATACGCCGGGCATCTACAACCAGGCGCAGATTGACGGTTGGAGAAAAGTGACGGATGCCGTTCACGCCAAGGGCGGTCATATCTTCTGCAGCTCTGGCAGGTTGGCAGGGTATCGCATGTCGACCTGCAGCCGAATGGGCAGGCCCCAGTAGCGCCGTCGGCTGTGAGGGCCGAAACCAAGACATTCGTGAACAATGCTTTCGTCGACGTGTCGGTCCCTCGAGCGCTCGAACTGAACGAGATCGCGGGCATTGTCGATGATTTTCGTCGCGGCGCCGCCAATGCGATTGCCGCCGGCTTCGATGGTCTGGAGGTTCACGGCGCGAACGGCTACCTGCTCGATCAGTTCGCCAAGGACGGAGCCAACACCCGCACCGATGCCTATGGCGGGTCGATCGAAAACCGCGCCCGGCTGACGCTCGAGGTGACCGCTTCGGTCCCAGGGGAAGTTGGAGCCAATCGATCCGGGGTTCGGATTTCTCCGGTGTCGCCGGCAAACGGGGTGTCCGCAACCGATCCGCAGGCACAGTTCAACTATATCGTCGAGAAGCTCGACGAGCTCGGTATTGCCTATCTCCACGTCGTCGAAGGCGCGACGGGCGGGCCGCGCGATGTTGCATCGTTCGACTTCGGGGCGCTTCGGCGCAAGTTCGGGAACACCTACCTCGCCAACAACGGTTACGATCTGGACCTCGCGACAGCGAGACTAAAGCAGGGCCAGGCAGATTTGTTTGCGTTCGGAAGGCCGTTTATCGCCAATCCGGATCTTGTCGAGCGCCTGAAGATCGGTGCGCCGCTGGCCAGCTTCAGTCCGGCGACTCTCTACGGGGGTGGCTCGGCGGGCTACACCGACTACCCCGCTATGGCTGGGGCAGCCCGCTGACGATCATGGGGTCGCGCAGGCGCGGCCCCATTTTTCGCGTGTACGATCGCAGAGTAGATCCTGACGGCCATAAAACGCATCGGAGGAAGCAACATGACTCAGTCCGGCCTCGGCACCCAGACTTCTACACAGGAGGTTGCGCTTATTGTGGGCGGTGGCCCGGGCATCAGTTCGAGTTGCGCCAGGCTGTTCGCAAGAAACGGGATGCGCGTCGCCGTCGCAGCCAGGAATCCGGAAAAAGCGGTTCTTCAGTCTCTCGAAAAGTCGCATGGCGTGCGTCGATACGCCTGCGATGCAAGTGAACCGGCAGAAGTGGCACGGCTGTTCGAGAATGTCGTTCAAGAGATCGGGACGCCAAGGCTTGTCGTGCATAACATCGACGGCCGGGTTCCCGGCATTTTCCGCAAGAACGTGGTCGAGGCCGATCCGGTCATGGCGCTCGAGACGCTTCGAAACGCGGCGTTCTCTGCGTTTCTGGTCGGCCAACAGGCGGCTCGGCTCATGCTCGGAAACGAGCCTGATGCCAATGGCGCGCGAGGAACGATCATCTTCACGAACGCCAGCGCGGCGCTCAAGGGCTTTCCATCGGGTGGGCCATTTGCAATGGCATGCCATGCCAAGTCCGGACTCGCGCAAAGCATGGCACGAGAATTGATGCCGCAGGGAATCCACGTGGCGAACGTGCCGATCGACGCCGCGATAGGCTGGACCCAGGAGGACGGGACCCGCGCGCACCGGCTGGCGGGAACGACTGTCGACGACAACATGGCCGACCCTGTCCATATTGCGGAAACCTATCTGCAACTGCACCGCCAGCATCGATCCACCTGGGCCTTTGAAGTGGTGCTGCGGCCGTGGGTCGAGAAATGGTAATCGCGCTCAGCTGATCTCTCCGGGTGATTGCACGGCGCTAGCCAATTCCAAATTAGAATTCTGTGCCTCTGCTAAAATTCCTCTATTCGACGCTTATCTGGCGCTCACTTTTGTCTTGACCGTTCTATTTTAGAACGGTTTACTCCGCTGGCCAATAGGAATGAAGGGTGCGGATCTCCCGGTTAAAGGGGGCCGCGCACGCTGCCGAAAACAAGGCGCGAGGGAGGATGGCATGAGGAGCTTCGACGAGCTCACCGCAGCCGAACTGCTGGGCGGCCTGCCGTCCAGGGTGCACGACATCTACGCGCCGTTCGTGCGGGACATTCCGGATCATCCGGCTTTCGTGGAGGGTGGCCGTTCCTGGAGCTACCGGCAGTTCTCGGACGCTGTCGACGCTGCGGCAAAGGATCTCGCCGGTTTGGGCATCAGGCCCGGTGATCGCGTGATCATCGCGAGCGAGAACAGCGTGGCGCTCGGAGCGATGCTCTTCGCGGCCAGCAAGCTCGATGCCTGGGGTATTCCGGTCAATCCTCGCCTTTCGCCCAGGGAGATTGACCTGATCGGGACGCACAGCGGCGCCAGACGCGTGCTGTTCAACTCGGCGCTCTCGAAGGAAGCGGCCGATCATGCCTCCCGGCTCGGTGCGAAGATCGGCGCCGTCGGGCCGTTCGGCGGAATCGGTGTCGGTCCTCTCAATGCGGATGCGCAACCGGAGCCGGTCGAAAAGGACGGCGCCCACCAGGTCGCGGGCCTTTTGTACACCTCGGGCACGACCGGCGCACCGAAGGGCGTGATGCTGAGCCATCGCAACCTCCTTTTCACCGCAAGGACGTCGGGAATCCTTCGCCAAAATAGTCCAGGCGACCGCATCTACGGCGTGCTGCCGATGTCGCACATCGTCGGGTATGCGATCCTGCTGATCTCCACGCTGATGCACGGCGGCACGTTGCATGTCGTAGCCAAGGCCGATCCGGCTGCGCTGGCTCACGCCATCGCCGAGGAGGGGATCACGAGCCTGTTCGGCGTGCCCGCCACATATCAGCGTCTGCTCGAACACAAGGCGGTCAAGGGCCTCCAACGGCTCGAACGGGGCAGGCTGCGGATCATGGCCGTCGCCGGCGCTCCGCTCGACCTCGATCTGAAGCAGCGGATCGAGGACGAGTTTGGAATCCCGTTGCTGAACAATTACGGTATAACAGAATGTTCGCCGGGACTTACGGGGGTCCGTTCGGAACAGCCTGTCGCGGATGAGTCGGTCGGCCCGTTTCTTCCGGGTATCGAGCACCGGATCGTGGACGGGCAGGGAATGCAGGTGGCGACCGGCGAAGTGGGCGAATTGCACGTTCGTGGTCCAAACATCATGCTCGGCTACTATCGCGCGCCGGATCTGACGGCGGCGGCGATCGATCACCAGGGATGGTTCAATACGGGGGATCTCGCCCGGGTCAACGGCCAGGGGCATCTCTATATCGCCGGTCGTACCAAGGAGCTGATCATCCGCTCCGGCTTCAACGTCTATCCCGCCGAGGTGGAAGCGGTGCTGAACGCGCACGACCAGGTCGTTCAATCGGCCGTCGTCGGACGGAAGGCCGACGGCAACGAGGAGGTGGTCGCGTTCGTGCAGCTGCTGCCCGGCGCCAGCATCAGCGCCGAAGAGCTGAAGGCGTATACGGCTCAATTGCTCACGTCGTACAAGCGTCCGACCGAATTGATCGTGCTCGACGCTCTCCCCTCGGCCTCAACCGGCAAGATCCTCAAGCATCAGCTGCGCGAGATGGCGAACGCGCGCCCAAGCGCACGGATGTCCAACGCAGCCGCGGGCTGACGGAGGCGCCCGAAATCGAATTACGCCCGATCAAGGAAGAATGGTGAGCGACGGAATTGTCGCCGAAGGGAGATGGCAAATGCTTAAGACGACCATGATTGTTGCGGCATTCGCGGTATCGATGGCAAGCGCGCAGGCCCGCGCGGAAACGCCTGGGGTCACTGAATCCGAGGTGAAGATAGGGGCGACCTTCCCGTTTAGCGGCCCTGCTTCGCCGCTCAGCAATACCGGAAAGGGCATGATCGCCTACGTCAATTCGATCAACGATCGTGGCGGCATCAACGGGCGGAAGATCAACCTCGTCACCTACGACGATGCCTACAGTCCTCCCAAGACGGTGGAGCAGACCAGGAAACTCATCGAGAGCGACGAGGTGGCGTTCCTGTTCGGCCCATTGGGTACGCCCGGCATCAGCGCCACCATCAAGTACGTCAATGCGAAGAAAGTGCCGCATCTGTTTGTCGTGAGCGGAGTCAGCAAGTTCACGAACTTCGCTGAATTCCCCCTGACCACGACGGGATTGCCGAGCTACGATACCGAGGGACGCATCTACGCGAAATACATCACCCAGACCCGTCCGGACGCGAAGATCGCGATCCTCTATCAGAACGACGATCTCGGTAAGGACTTCGTCAATGCATTCAAGGCCTACCTGAAGGACGATTTCGACAAGAAAGTCGTCGTGTCCTCCTACGAGGTGACCGAGCCGACCATTGATTCCCACGTCGTGTCGCTGAAGTCGTCCGGCGCAGAGGCGTTTTTGGTGGCCGGCACGCCAAAATTCGCAGCTCAAGCGATCAAGAAAGTCGACGAGATCGGTTGGAAGCCGCTGTTCCTGATCAACTTCGTCTCGAGTTCAGTGTCGTCGACCATCGTCCCCGCGGGACCCGAGAAGGCTGTCGGCATCGTGGCCGCGACAATCACCAAGGATCCGAATGACAAGAAGTGGGCCGACGATCCCGGCATCAAATGGTACCGCGACTACTTTGCCAAATACCTGCCCGGCGCCGATATCGGCGATAACAATTACCTGTTCGGTACCCAGCAGGGACAGATCCTGGAGCAGGTGCTCAAGCAATGTGGTAACGATCTCTCGCGCGAGAACATCGTCAGGCAATCGCGCAGCATCCGTGGGCTGTCGCTTCCCACGGCCATACCAGGTGTCGTGATCAACACGGGACCGGAAAGCAGCATGGCGTACACGCAGCTGCAATTGCAGCGCTGGAATGGGACCACGTGGGAGCAGTTTGGTAGCGTGCTCAGCGCCGACGGAAAGTGAATTGTACCTTCTCAAGGTGCAAGGTTTGAGCCCGCAATACGACCCTCAGCATTGGAGCACGGATGTCCAGCGACGTTCTTTTCCGCCCTTTCAAGCTGAAAGGGCTGACCTTGCCGAACCGGGTCGTAATGGCGCCGATGACGCGCTCATTCTCTCCGGGCGGAATCCCGACCGACGACGTCGCGCAGTATTAGCGTGGGCGTGCCGAAGGAGCGGTCGGCCTCATTATCTCGGAGGGCACGGGCGTGGATCGTCCGGCAATCCTTGAACGATCCGAATGTTCCCCGTTTTCACGGAGAGAAGGAGTTGGCGGGGTGGCGGCGTGTGGGCTTCATTTTATACCGGTCGGCACACAAAGGCCGGCACGCGAAATGGCGCACGTCGTCCGGAAACGGTGTTCTTCATGGGTAGGAACGCCCGGAGCCCACACGAGGTTAGATAGATCGCGCGCCATCGCAGCGGCGCTGACCGGCGGATTGGAGGCGGCCCCATGAAGTTCATCGTGGACGAAGCCGGCGAGATCATTGCCCAAGCAACGGATGACCATACTCTAATCGGCGGCCACCACCGCCTCGCAGTGGCGGCCAGCCTCGGTAAAAGATTGTTCTGGCGAGATACCGGCGAACCTGTAAGGCTTGATAACTTCTTCAAGCATTACGGAAGTTCTCTTCGGCATACAGCCTGAGCCGCTAAGGTAGAGGACGCGTCACCAAGGTGCGCGGAACGTCACTGCTGTTGAACCGGATGGTCCTGGCGCGAGAAAGCAATCGCGTGATTGGGCTGCGAAGCTGATGCAACGGCGGCAAGGCTGCCCAACGTGAAGCCCATCGCATGGTCAGTGAAAAAATCCTCCCTGCGGCGAAGACCAGCACCAGCCAGCCTGACGGCGGCGCTTCCGGCGACAAGATTGTTGAGCAATATCGAAGAAAGGTGGGAGCGAACACCAAACGGCTCGGTCGCGAGCGAACGAAAATCGCGCTGAATTCGCCGGGGCGGCAAGAGCGGCTTGCCCTAGCCGCTCTCTCCATTTAACAAGTCCGCCCCGCTTAGCGTGGGATCTGATCCATAGTTTTTTTAATTTGCTTCCCGGTATCGTCGGCCATTTTGAGCGACAAGTCGGCGATACGACGGCCGCTTTCCAGAGCGGTCTCCATGGTCTCCCGCACCATGTCACTCTGCACCGCTGCAAAGTCCTGTGGAGTTCGGCACGTCCACAACCTGTTCCAGTGTTCGATGTGCTTCTCAAATTGTTGCCGAGCCATCTGGAGGTACTCTTGGGACAAGCCCCCCATCACTTTGGCGGCGGCTGTACCACTGTAAAGGAGCGTCTGCGCGTTGCGAGCTGACCGTTCGGTTGCCGCCGTTGCCTTTTGCGCATCTTCTTCAGATAAGCCAAGCGTGCGACTAAACTGCTCGCTTGACCGTCCCATTACCGAGGTCGCCGCTTCGAGGCCGGAGCGCCAAGTCTGCTGTAACGTCTCAACATTTTGCTTGAGCATATCAGCGCTGGCCCGGGCCACTTCCTCGCCGGCTTCAGCCGCAGCTTGCCCGATGCGCGTAGTCTGCTCCGCAGCCCTCTCGCCTGTACGACGGGCTGTGTCTTCCATGTTTTGTGTCGATCTCTCTTCCGGACGCGGGTTTGCCATCTTTAGTTCTCCAATGATTGTGTCGATGACTGCCCTCAGCCTATTGTGCAGAAACGCGATCCTGATGAGAGCGTTCCTGAGGCTACCCACTCTTTCCGCTTGGGCTGATGTCACTATTAACTACAAGCGAGATGTCTACTGCAGCTCGTTCCGCCGCAACGTGTGTTGCTCAAGAAGGCTGAGTAGAAGGCTCTCGCCGGCTATTCTATCGTGATCCCACGAAACCGATGGTGCGGTCGTGAGACAGGTCAGCATACTTGATCATCGACAGGCCGGTTGCACCGAGAAGTAATATCCACGCCGAAGCGATGGTGGCGAGGAAGGACACTCAATATGCAGCCATGCCTGAGCGCCGCTTGTGCCAGCGGCAGTGGGCATCCAGTCGCCACGGGTCCGCGCTGATCTCAACCGCGACGCCGTGCTTGGCGCAGGCACGCAGCACCTTCTTGACGTCGATCTCATATCCCCGCCGCCGCTGGAGCTATCGACCGGTCATGTGGCCGATGATGGTGGTGTGTTTGTTGGAGATCGCGAGAGGCCGGCAGCGTCGTCTGGTGGCACGGCTCCGAAGGCAACTACGCGTCTGCGACTCTGACCGCCCTCGCTTCATTGACACCTGGTAGGACCACCGCAAACTCCTCGCCGCCATACCTTGCCGAGAGGCCGCCCGTATCCTTTGTCGCGCTGCCGATCACTTCGGCAATCTGTTTGAGACAGCTGTCGCCAGCTTGATGACTGAGGGCATCGTTGAAGCCTTTGAAATGATCGATATCGATGAGAAGGACAGAGAACCCGCTGCTTGGCGTACGCTCTCGCAAGAAAGCGTCTAAGCTGCGCCGGTTCGCAAGCCGCGTTAACCCGTCCGTCGTCGCCAGCTGCGCAAGCTTCAGGTTGGCTGAGGACGACTCCTGTTCCAGCCATATTTGCTCAGCGACGTCACGGAGCACACCGATGATTTCCAGATCCTACCGGAGGAATGGTCGACCAGTTTGAAGCGACATTCCAACCAGACCGTCTTAGCGTCCGCGCGGCGCATGCGGAACCGCACTGAAGGGCATGCTCCTGCTCAACCTTCGACTCGCATCGACTATTTTCTGGCGGTTGTCCTCGTGAACCATCTCCAAACACGCGCGCCCACGGAAAACGTTCTTGTCCAACCCGAGAGCCGTCACGACTGAGGGTGAGACGTAGCGAAGGCATCCCTTGCGGTCCATCACGACTACGATATCCGCGAGAGCAGCCGAACCCGCGCCTCTCTGTCCCGAAGGAAATGTTCAAGCTTGGTGCGGAAGCGGAACTGGCCGTTCAACAGACCAGCCATTCCTATGACCAGAGCCACCAGGCCGCCAACAAGCGCGTCGGAAAGGAGATCGGCAGTGCTCCAGGATCTGGTGCTCTGAACGCGCAACGCCACCACCACCTGATATTCAGCCGTCTGCTCATAGTATTTCGGTAGTCCGTCTCTCGGTTCTACTGCGACACTCCCAGAGCTTAGAATCGAGGGCTGCTTGTGACCCTGAGCAGACATCGACCTGACGAACTCGGATGTCTGGTGATGCGGACGAAACCCGCGGCCACTGACGTGTCGGCAGAACAGAGTAGAGGTTCGACCAGCGCCTTACGGGCTCCCCTTCTCTAAAGAGCTGCGCGGTGGCCGCGGGGCCGCCGCTTTGCGGAGTTCATATTCAATCGCTTGGGCGTGCATGCAAAGCCGGGCTACGATCTCGTCGGTGCGCTTGGGCGACAGCCGGCGCGGTATCGGGGTTATGGTCAAAGCGCCCTGAGCGGCGCCACAGGAAGATCGGATCGTCACGGACACGGGACTTGCCCCCGGGATAAGGGAGCTTGCGCGCGCTGCAAAGCCGCCTTTCGCTCGTGCCATCGCCACCTCCCGCAAGATCGCTTCCGTTGAGACGCCGTACGGCGATAAGCGCGATCGGTTCTTGGCGAGTACGTCACGCGCCGCGTCAGTCTGCATGCCTGATAGGATCGCAATTCCGGCATTGGAGACACCAAGGGGGCGGCGCTCGCCAACATCCCGAACGAGCGCCTGGATGGGGTAGGTTCCTAGCTCCCGTGCCACGCAGACAGTCTCAAGTCCCACACGGCGCGTGAAAAAGCCGGTGTCGCCGAATTCACCGACGGCAGCCCGCAGATGAGGACTGACGATATCGAGCAGCGGATCGCGTGTTCGGCGCGACAGTGCCAGCAGCGGTATCTGCTCGCCAATGACATACCGTCGAGAGTTCTGTCGCTGCTCAACGATGCCTTCCGCAACCAGGACGCCCAGTATGCGATGCGTCGTCGGGCGCGTAAGCCCCATGCATCGAAACCTCGGAGAGTCCTAGGCCGGATTCGCGGGCGGCCGCCAGAATGCGCAACACCGCCAGTGCTCTCTGAATGCTCTGCGTTCCGCCCGGCAGATCAACGGATGCAGTGTCCGATCCAGTCGTTCCATCATCGCCCCGAGCTACCATGAGACGCCTCCGGCCGGGCTAACAGCACAATGTCTGCCGGCAAGTCGCCGAGAGGGTGACACCTTTCCTTGGCAACGTCCACAATGTGGAAACAATCAGCGCTTTTCCGTTGCGCCGCGGTCAACGACCTGTAGCGTTAATTGATCGACATCGGCATATGAGGGCTTCGTCATGAACAGGCGTTTTGTACTTGGCCTTTGCGCGGTTGCATTGATCTCGACTCCGGTGTTGCCCAACAGCGGTGTGGCACAGGGAAAGTCGCTTAAGGATCAACTCGTTGGCACGTGGATTTACGTGTCCAGCACTGCCAAGCGGGCTGATGGCAGCAGTGTGCCGCGCCCACAATTGCAGGGAGCAGTGACTTATACCGCGGATGGGCATTTCCACTTCATCACAGTGCCGGTTGATCTGCCCAAAATCGCGTCAGGCGACCGGCTGAAGCCCACTCCAGAAGAGGCCAAGGCTGTCGCCACTGGAGTGATCGCTTACACAGGGACTTACACCATCGACGAAAGTACCAAGACGGTTCACCCGACTGTAGTAACGAGTACTTTTCCGAACATGGTTGCTTCGGATCAGAGTCGGATCGTCACGTCGGTTACGGCCGACGAATTGCGATTGACGAATCCAGGTGGATCAGGCGGTTTGATCCTTGAACTGGTATTCAAGCGGGCGAAGTGACGGCTCTTCTTCCGAGCGAGCACAAAGGTCGATTGCGTCTGCTCCTGGCCCAAATGCGAAGTAACGGCGTGGGGCGCTGAGGTCGCTGATGGCCGCACAGCGGACGGGATTTTGCTCTGCCAGGGTTCTTCTCAGGTTGACCATAGCTCACGCGGGCCTTTGTTCGCGGGCGTTTGTGGTCTGTCCTATAGCGCTTGCGACCGGCCTGTTTCCGACTTGGCAGTTTGATTGCTCAGTGGCCTGGGTTGATACGGAACCGGGTTTGAGGGAACAGAGTTTTGTAGGAACCAGGAGGGTTCCGATGACCACGTTTCCTCTGCCGGACATCCTGCACAGAATGATCACAGGCGAGCTGGAGCCGATTAATGCCACGAGCCTCTCGGCGCGATCCGCCACGGCCGAACGCGTCGCCATCTCAAACGAAATGCTTTGGCGTTCTCGGCGATTGCTTGCTCAGTCCGTGAAAGAAGAAGGCCCCTCGTCCGCTTCTTAACCTATGAAAATGCAACCTTTGCTAAGCGCGTGCATTTTTTGCCAATGACCGACGTCTTGCTCTCTCGGGCCGAACTTGCCATCCAGGAAGCCCGCAAACTGCGGGATGAGCGAGACGCTCCCGCTCGGCATGGCGAGACGATCCGCGCTGAGTGCCGCCGCGCTTTGCTGGCAAGTGAGATGGTGCGCTCAAAGGTCCGAGAGGGCAACAAAGAGTAAGTCCGCCCCAGTTGGCTTGAGATAGATCAAGGCTCCCACCCATTCCGGGATGACCAGCGGACTATGGCCGCCGGCGACAAACAGACCGATGGCAAGGAAACCAAGCCTCCCGCTTGGAGGAGGCGCGGCGGATCATTGAGGAATACGCAAACGACTTGCGAGACATCATCCGGAAGCTACGCCGCAAGATGAATTGAGGCCGCCTCAGTGGGCGGCCTCTTTCATTTCAGCCCACGTTGACTTCCGTTGCTGGCCCGTTCCAGACATTCGGTCTCGACCCGCTGAGGAATGCTCGTGACCATTAGCGGTCATGGTGGCAATGCAGATAGCGGATCGCCGCGCTGACATCTTGCGCCTCCAACGCCCCGGACTCCATGCCGCGATGTGGTATGCTCCAACCTGAATTTAGCGTGGTCCTGAGCCTCCTTGGAGGGCTGCATGAGACGGCGCGATTTCATCAATCTTCTTGGCGGTGCGGCGGTGGCATGGCCGCTGGCTGTGGCGGCGCAGCAGAGCACCAATAGCAAGCGTCTTGCTATCTTCAGCCCAGCAGAGCCAAGCGCGGACTTGCATGAGCATAGCGAAAGCAAAAAGTCCCGAGCCTTTTTCGCGGAGCTTCGGCGGTTGGGGTGGGTCGAGGGACAAAACCTCAAGGTCGAAAGTTACGGCCGAGAGCAAAATGCGTCCGGCCCCGAATCCCTGGCGGCGGAAATCGTTCGGAGCAGCCCGGATGTCATCCACGTCGTTGGCCCGGGCGCAGTCATCTTCAAGAAGCTAACATCGCGTATTCCAATCGTAGTGATAACGACCGACCCCGTTAAGCAAGGGATCGCCGAAAGTCTGGCTCACCCGGGCGGCAATTTCACCGGAGCTAGCATCGATGCCGGTCTGTCCATTCATGGGAAGCGGATTGCACTGTTGCGCGAGATGGTTCCGACGATGTCGAAACTTGGCTGTCTCGCTCTTCGTTTCCAATGGAATGGGTCGAGCGCAGACGCTTTCCGCGCAGCTGCCGAAATAGCAGGCCTCCCTCTCGCAGTGTCTTTACTGGAATTTTCTACCAGCGAAGCAGACGTTCGGGCGGCGGTCGAGAGCATCTCCCGCGACGGTGCAAACGCGATCATGGTCCTCGATTCGCCTCAGGTCCTTCAAAACAGCACTTTGATCGCCAAGCTGCTCGGCGACGCGAAACTTCCGGCGATTTTCACCTTTACCGAATCCGTCGAGGCCGGGGGCTTAATGGCCTATTCCTTCGATCTGATCGAAGTGCATAAGCGCGCCGCCCACAATATCGACGCGATTCTCCGAGGATCAAAGCCCGGCGACATCCCGATTTACCAAGTAACCAAATTCGAGTTGTCCCTCAACCTCAAGACAGCCAAGCAACTGGGGCTTTTCGTACCTCCTGCGCTCGTCGCGAGCGCCGATAAGGTAATTGAGTGAACAAGCAAAGGTCCGGTTCTGGCCCATCGCGTTGGCGCAGTGCAGCGGCAGAATCATCCTGGAGCCGGGAGTAGAGCCGAAGTCATCGCCTCCGGTGCAGATCGGCCGTTGAGGTCCGCTGTTAGTTCACTCGGGCGAGACTCCCTTAACCGACGCTTTAGGGCGGCGTGGGCTGGCGATGCTGATCTTCCAGCAGCGCGGAAGCGAGCGCGAGCAAGCTCTGCTGGTCATAGCTCGCGCTCCATCGCTGGATGCTTGGGGTTCTTCAATTTGATCCAATAGCGACAGCGACCGGCCTCATAAGGACGGTCCCGCCGTTTGGACACCAGTCCCTCAAGCCCGATGTTGCAGGCAGCGCGAAACAAATCAGGCCCAAGCTCGCCAAGTTCGAACGGATTGATGAACACGCCTTCAGGACGCCGCGCCAGCAGGCGCTCCAAGTTGACCTTCCGCATCGACAGCGGGAGCATGCGGAGGTCGTCGCCGTCCTCAGCGAGAATATCGAAGGCACAGAACTGCACCTCGTCATCATGCTTGCGCGAGTGCAACGCGTTGAAATCTGAGACGCCATCGACGCCCAGCACGACCGCTTCGCCGTCGAGCACGAACTGCTTCTGGCGGACCTTACGAGCGGCTTCCACGATCCAAGGATAACGGCTGGCCCAATTGTAGCCTCCGCGCGTGATCAAGCGCACGCGGGCGCCGTCGCGCTCCAGACGGAGCGGTAACCGTCGTATTTTACTTCGTGAAGCCAATCGGCGCCGTCCGGGACCGTGGGTGCCCCTGGTCGGCAGGCAAAACTCAATGAACGCATGCGGAAAAAATAGGCATTCCCGACCGTTTTGGCAGGTCGGCATACCCGTAGATCGCATCTACGGGAAAATTTGTAGCGCTCTGAGCGGTAGTCCGGACTCCCCCGGCACACCGATACCTTTAAGTAGACAGCGCCGGGGCTGGCATTTCATCCCGAACAAGATTGTAACCGGCAAGGGGTCGCTGTGAGGCGGCCCCTTTCGGTTTTGGTGTCTCGCGCAGATTAAGCTTGAGCACCCGCACTTTCGGACCGCTCCGAACTTCGGGCGGATTTCGCACTGCACAATTGGTTCCCATGGTAAGGTCCTCCCTTGAGGCTTGGCTCCGAGAGCAAGATGGCGATCTATCTGCATCTACAGACCCACGGCATGGCGCCGAAAGAGGTTGCCTGCATCACCCCAAAGCATACGAGCAAACGTTGCATGCCCTCTCTGTCAAGGATCGCGACGACCCGCTAACGGAACTGATTGCGAAAACGATCATCAAAATCGCGCAGACCGGCATCAAATCGCTTCCCACATTCGGCTCTGGCGATCAGGGAACTCGAAATGCGCTAAGGCGCCCCCGTGGGAACCGAAACATTTCCGAGCCTCCGGGAGTTTGGTTCTCGGCTCGGGGCTTCGCAATCACGCGAGGCGCGCTATGACCCATTTACCGGCGGGCGACGCAGTTCTCACTGTCGCCATCATGGGCATCACCTTCCTAATTGAGGTTACGTTTTTCGCCTGGATCGGGGTGTTCTGAATGCGCGCCCCCGCATGATTGATGGAGCGGTCGGCGTCATTGCTCAGGTGCGGAGCGTGTGATGGACGACGATGAGGACCAGCACGACCTTGAAGATCAGATCATGCGCTACCGTATGATGGAGCGTGATGTCACCGATCCGCTCGCACTCGGCCTCCTACAAGACATCGTTGCAGAATTAGAGGCGGCACTGCGAGTGCCCAATGAGTAGGGCGGCCTGACGGCTACTTCTTCAACAGCAGTCCCAACGTTCGCGCCATTCGCCTCACTGATCCTGCGTGACGGCCCAGCTCGGCTGCTATCTTCGATACGCCAGCGCGTGCCCCGGGCCAGTCTGACCAATCCTCGGACTTCCTGCTCGTCCCATTGTTTTGGCTTCGGTGTTTTCATGGTGCGGCGTTCAACCCGCGCTAGTTAACCAGTGGGCCTACTAGCCGACACTTGGGAAATTTACGGGTGGTGCCTGCCCCCACGAGGCTCGGCGGTGGCGGCGGATTTTGGCGCGCGCAAGATGGGCGTGCGCGGCGGCCCGACTATCGCCCGAACTCTATCGGGGATCGGACCGGTGTCGTGGCATAAGAGGTCCGGTATCAAGGGTAGATCGGACCTGCCGTATGCGAGCGCGGACCGCCGCTTTGCCCATAGCGGACCTCGCACGAGTCGCTTCATTTTGTGGCTAAGCTGACCCCGTTTAAGGCAGTCGGAAAGAGCGCAGCCAACGGACGTGGTGACAGCAGAGGCATGCTGGAGGGCGAGGGTTACATTTCAGAGCAGGAAGAGTGGCCGAGAGCTTGCTCGATCAGCGCTTATCTGCCGTCTGACTGTTGGCTTTCTTCTCGAGTTCATCAATTCTGTCTAGTGCGTTGCTTAGAAGCTCGCCTAACACCAGCAGTGTTGAGTAGAGCTGCTGCGACATACCTGGCGTCGCAGCATGTATCACTCGCTTTATTTCCTCTCGCATTGCCATGGCAGTTCTCGCAGTGCCCTTCGTGATCGGAGCTAAGACAGACGCGACTTCGTCGGCTCTGGAACTAAGGTGCACGTCGAAGTCACTTGCGGCGATCCTGCTCAGTCCGGTTGGCAGTCGCTAGTTTTTCCCGGATGTACTGCTTTAGATCACCAACCTCTTCCTCAATGGCCGCTCGCGTGATGTTTTGGTTCTTGGCGCCTTCAACGAGGCGGTCAACCAATACGTCCACACTTTGTGAAGCACCCGGCGTCCCGTATTGCTCCGCAGCGTGAACGCTGTTCTCGATCCAAAAAACAATGTACTCGCGTGCCGTCGTAAGCATGTGAAGTCTCTGCCAGCATCGAATTTAGCTTCGCTTGGAGCGTAACTAGATGCAGGGCTCGGGGCAAGGCGGCACCCCCGCACGGCGGTTCCAGGCGTTGCTATCAGACGTTGCGGTTGCGGCCTGTATCCTCAGCTTCACGGGGCAGTAGGCCTGTTTCCGGCCTCGGCGGCCTGGTTCGGTTTTCGCAGTGGCCTGTTTTGCCTTTCGGGCGCATAAACGGACATGTCCGATTCTCATTACCGAACCTGTCGGTGTGGCGCGGTCTATAGCCGAACTG
The DNA here is from genome assembly GCF_023101665.1 of Bradyrhizobium sp. 195. NCBI lineage: Bacteria > Pseudomonadati > Pseudomonadota > Alphaproteobacteria > Hyphomicrobiales > Nitrobacteraceae > Bradyrhizobium > Bradyrhizobium sp. 195. Next base: position 394,903 of record NZ_CP082162.1, read on the forward strand.
AGGCGATGGCCCCGGGTCGGCAGATCGCCAGCTTCGAATGCTCGGTTTGCGGCGCGACCATGGAATCGTGGAACACCGCTTGGGTGCCCACCTATAGGTTGATTGCCGGACCCGTCCGACTTCCTCGACCCAGCTAGTTATTGCAACTCTCGGCATGTCCCCGGATTAGCCATTGATGGCAGAGTCGTTCGGCAATTCGTTCACTATCGTTGAGGTGACCTCAGACGACGCGCGGCCAGCGAAGCAGATGTGGCTGGCCTTAGCCAAGCCCAGTCAGGCGTTGACATTGGTACTCGCGGCTGTTCCCGAAGGCTGGACGGCCGAAATTGTACCAACGGTTCTCACTGCAAAGCAGCAAAAGCTGTTTCAGGAACTCAACCTCGGACCAGGAGAGGTTTACAGGCTCGCTCCAGAGTGAGGCACCGGGTGACCCCTAGTAGCTCCCCGTCTCCAGTTGAGCCGATCCCATGATCGTAGAAACCTCTGCCACTGTTCGAGCGTTCCCGGGGATGGCGAAGCAAGAGCAAGAAACCAAGCATCTGCCGGCTTGTTCGGCTTGTCATAAGCCCATGCACTTCGTTGACGTAGTTGGTTCTCTGGACGGGCCGATTGCCATCTTTCGATGTCCCGACTGCAAGAAGCTGTTTTGGGACCAGCCGAAGCGTGACGAAAAATAAGGTCGCGTCAGTTGGCGGCCTTTTTCTCCATTTGAAGTCCGCTGCTGATGCTGTGGACGGCTCCTCCACGGGCACGAGAGTGCCAAGGAGTGGGCGCCGTTTGAGGCTCCCACGATTCCGAGGAGCAGCCTATGCAGTCAATTTCGACGATTGGTCTGGATATCGCGAAGTCGGTCTTTCAAGTGCATGGCGTCGATGCAGCCGGTCAGGTGGTGATCCGCCGCCAGCTCAAGCGCCGTTTGGTGCTATCCTTCTTTGAGAAGTTGCCGCCGTGCCTGGTGGGGATTGAGGCTTGCGCGTCATCCCATTATTGGTCCCGCGAACTGCAGGCGTTGGGACATACGGTGCGGTTGATGCCTCCGGCCTATGTGAAGCCCTACGTCAAGCGGCAGAAGAACGACACCACGGACGCGGAGGCGATTTGCGAGGCGGTCACCAGACCCAACATGCGGTTCGTGCCGACCAAGACGGTCGAGCAACAGAGCTGTCTGATGCTTCATCGAGCGCGCCATCTCTTCATCCGACAGCAGACTGCCGTCATCAATTCAATCCGCGCTTATCTTGCCGAGTTCGGGATTGTCGCCCCGGTGGGGCGCCGGGGTGTCGAGCAACTGCTGGAAGTTGTCGCCGACACAGCTGACCGCCGGCTCCCGGAGGTGGCCGCGCGTGTCTCGCGGCTCTCGGCAGCCAATTGCGGGCAGTGAAGGCCCAAATCCTGGAGTTCGACCGACGCATCATCGCCTGGCATCGATCGAGCGCGACGAGCAAACGGCTGGACGCGATCCCTGGCGTCGGGCCGGCGCTGGCAACAGCGCTGGTCGCGAGCGTTGCAGATGCCAAGGTCTTCCGATCAGGTCGGGATTTCTCGGCTTGGGTTGGGCTCGTGCCGAAGCAGAACTCGAGCGGAGGCAAGGACAAGCTTGGCAGCATCAGCAAGCAGGGCGACCGCTATTTGCGCAGCCTGTTCACGGCAGGCGCACTCGCCGTGATCCGCTATGCCAAGATCCATGGCACGGGGCATCGGCCCTGGCTCACCGCGTTGCTGGCGCGGCGCCCCACCAAGGTCGCTGCCATCGCGCTCGCCAACAAACTCGCCAGGATGGCATGGGCGATGATGGCCAGGAACGAACGCTACAAGGAACCCGTCGCTCTTACGGCGTAACCGAGATCACAGCCGGTCATCCGGGTGTGACGTAACGGTTGGAAGGACGAACAGCACTAATGCAGCGCCGGTCGATCCGGCGATCGGGACAACCCACATGGGCCATGGCATCTTCGAATGCGTGCTTTTGATCGGGACCTGATCCGCGGAGGGCATTATGGCCAGCGGTCATGTGGACCGCGCAAACAGGCCGAACACATGGCCGCTCCGACCAACGCCGCAAAGTGAAGATTCTCCTTGCCAACCAGGAGCCGTCCACACATGGGCCATGGACCGAGGGGCAGAGCAGACGTCGTCCCACCGAGGGGCTCAGGGCTGCCTTTGACCCAAACCGGTCCTCAAGAGGGCGCTCTAGACAGGCTGTCTCAACTGCAGGATCATGCAGCGCAAGGCGAACCGGGGCGCCATCATGGACGTCGGAGTTTGGCTGCGGAGGCTTGACCTCGAACAATATGAGGCGGCATTCCGCGAAAATGAGGTCAGTGAGAAGGTCCTGCCCAATCTGACGGCGGAGGACTTGAAAGACTTGGGCGTCGCCATGGTTGGGCACCGCCGCATGCTTCTAGATGCGATTGCGGCTCTGCGCGCGGAAAAGAGCGCAGCCACGCCAGTATTCGACGTTTCTCTGGCAATCCACGAAGAGGACACCGCCGAGCGTCGCCAAGTGACCGTAATGTTCTCGGATCTCGTCGGCTCGACGGCGCTCTCGGTCCGGATGGACCCAGAGGATTTGCGCGAGGTCATCACGGCCTATCAGAAATGTGTTGCCGAGACCGTCCGCAGCTTCGGCGGGTTCGTGGCAAAATACATGGGCGACGGCGTTCTCGTCTACTTCGGTTATCCTCAAGCGCATGAGGATGACGCCGAGCGAGCTGTTCGTGCCGGCCTCGCCCTGATCGACGCGGTTGCTGCCCTCCCAGCTCGCGAGCCCCTGCGGATGCGGGTTGGGGTTGCCACCGGGCTGGTGGTCGTCGGAGATCTCGTCGGCTCCGGCGAAGCGCAGGAGCGCGGGATTGTCGGCGAGACGCCGAACCTTGCGGCCCGTCTGCAAAGCATCGCGGAACCGAACACGGTCGTCATTGCCCAGGCCACGCGCAAACTGCTGGGCAATCTCTTCGAGCTGCGGGACCTCGGGCCAACGGAGCTTAAGGGGATCACAGGTCCAGTGCGAGCTTTCGCGGTGCTGCGGGCCAGTTCTGTCGAGAGCCGTTTCGACGCAATGCATCCCGGCGGCCTGACCGCACTCGTCGGCCGCGAAGAGGAGCTTGAACTCCTGTTACGGCGCTGGGCAAAAGCCAAGGCCGGCGAAGGCCAGGTGGTGCTGCTGTCCGGTGAGGCCGGTATCGGCAAATCCAGGCTCTCCACTGCACTCATGGAGCGCCTGACGGCCGAACCCCACACACGGCTTCGTTATTTCTGCTCGCCCCAACACATCGACAGCGTTCTTTATCCGATCATCGGGCAGCTCGAACGGGCTGCCGGACTTGTGCACGGCGACATACCGCAAGCCAAGCTCGACAAGCTCGATGCGCTCCTGGCGCAGACTTCGACGTCCCGGCAGGACGCGGCGCTGTTGGCCGAGATGTTGTCGCTTCCTAACGACGGACGCTATCCCGCTCTGGAGCCTGTTCCCGAACAGCGCCGGCAGAAAACGCTGGCGGCACTCGGCGTCCAATTGGAAGCCCTAGCGCGGTCCAGCCCCGTGCTCATGATCGTCGAGGATGCGCACTGGGGCGATCCCACGAGCCTGGAAGTGTTCGGTCGCTCGGTGAACCGGATCGTGAGCCTTCGCGTGCTCTTGATCGTGACGTTTCGGCCTGAGTTCGACGCGCCCTGGGTCGGACAACCGCATGTGACAACGCTTGCCCTCAATCGGCTGGGACATCGCGAGGTCGGGACCGTCATCGAGTGCGTCGTCGGCAATAAGCTGCTGCCGGCGAAGGTCAGAAAGGACATTGTCGAGCGCACCGACGGCATCCCGTTGTTCGTCGAGGAGATGACGAAGGCGGTGCTGGAGGCTGGGGGCGAGCGCGGAGCGATGCAGACTGCGGCCGCGATTCCCTCTCCAGCGCTGGCGGTCCCCGCGAGCCTGTATGCTTCTCTGATGGCGCGGCTCGACCGGCTTGGCCCGGCCAAGGAGGTAGCACAAATCGGAGCGGTGATAGGTCGAGAGTTCTCTCATGTGCTATTAGCCGCCGTGCTGCGGCAGTCAGAGCCGGAACTGGTCTCGGCGCTCGACCGCCTGATGCAAGCCGGGTTGCTGTTCCGAAACGGCATCCCGCCGCACGCGACCTATTTGTTCAAGCACGCCCTCGTTCAGGACACCGCCTATGGCACATTGCTGCGCAATAGGCGGCACGCGCTGCACGCGCGCATTGCCCGGGCGCTCGAGGAGACGTTTCCGGACATCGCGGCAACCCAGCCGGAAGTGCTTGCGCACCACTTCACCGAAGCTGACCTTGCGGAAAACGCCGTTGCCTACTGGCAGGCGGCCGGCCAGCGCGCGGCTGAGCGCTCGGCGCATGCCGAGTGCCTTGCCCATCTCTACAAGGGGCTGGCGCTCGTCAGGCGGGTCGCCGATCCGGCGGAGCGTGCCCGCCGCGAACTCGCCCTGCAGCTCGTGCTTGCGCCGGTGCTGATCGCCACCAAGAGCTATTCGGCGCCGGAGGTGGAGCAAGCCTATCTGCACGCACGCGATCTGTGTCAGCAAGCCGGCGATGTAGCGCAGCTCTATGCCGTGAACTGGGGGCTGTGGCTTGTTTACCAGCAGCGCTGCGAGTTCAAGGCGGCTCGCGGCCTATTGGACGGGCTGTTCGCGGTCGCTCGGCAGAGCGCCGATCCGGCGCTCCTCCTGCAGGCGCATCATGCCGCATGGACGACACTCCTTCATCTCCCGGAACTGACCGCGTGTCGGACGCATCTCGAAGCCGGATGGGCGCTGTATCGGCCGGACGCGCACCGTGGCCATACGTTCCTGTATGGCGGCCACGACGCAGCCGTCTGCAATCGATACACCGCGGCCCTCACGCTGTGGCCGCTTGGTTTCCCCGAGCAGGCGCTTGCCACGGCGCGCGAGGCGGTGAGGATGGCGCGGGGGCTGTCGCACCCCTTCAGCCTTGTTCTCGCCCTGGTGTTCGCGGCAATGATCTACCAGCATCGGCGGGAAGCGGAGCCGGCCCAGGAGCATGCGGAGACCGCAATCGCGGTGTGCGCCGAGTATGGCATCGCACCGCACCTGGCGGCGGCTGGGAGCATCTTGCGGGGGTGGGCGATCGCGGCACGCGGGCAGGCGGTGGAAGGGATCGCGGAGATTCGCGGCGGTCTCGCGGCCGTCGAGCCGACGGGCGTGCGCATCCGTCGGCCCTATTATCTCGCGTCGCTGGCCGAAGCATCGGCGTGGGCCGGAGAAATCGAGCAAGGATTAACCGCGCTGGTCGAGGCTGCGCGCATTGTCGAGGAAACCGGCGAGCGGCGATGGGAGGCGGAAATCTGCCGGTTAACTGGGGAGCTGACGCTTGCCAGGCGGAGCGGCGACGGGACCGAAGCAGAAGGGTGGTTTCAGCGTGCGCTAGACGTGGCGGGTTGCCAGAGCGCCAAATGCCTGGAGCTGCGCGCTGCCACCAGCTTGGCCCGGATCTGGCGCGACCGTGGCAAGCGCAGAGAATCCCGCGATCTCCTCGCGCCTATCTACGGCTGGTTCACCGAGGGCTTCGACACGTTGGATTTGAAGCAGGCCAAGTCCTTACTCGACGAGCTGGCGCAATGAAGGTGCTTGTGGTCGCGGGGGGCCACGTGGAAGGTCAGGTTATGGCCCGTAGCGGACCCTTGCGGCGATCCCCGCTGAAGCCGCTTGTGACCCATTGCGTGCATATCGTCGGGCCGCTTTGCGTCGCAATATTGCACTCACTGAAAGGCGCCAATCCGTCCGATCTACCGGTAGAGCAGCCGACTAAATTCGAGTTCGTGATCAACATGAAGACTGCCAAAGCACTCGGCCTCAGCGTGCCGACCTCATTACTGCTTCGCGCTGATGAGGTGATCGAATAGAGATCCTATTTGCTGCAATGCACGGGTCTCTGTTGGCCCAAAGCGGAGATCTGTCTTCGCGGCCTTTACATCAGCAATTAATCCAGAGCGGACGAGGCTGGCCGCCTCGAGGTCCGAGCGTTCGCTAGCGCTCCTCGGCAGGCAGGCACTCGGGACAAGTGTCTCCGATCTCACCAAGAATTTCCGCTACCGCCACAGTTGCTGCCCTTGGTGAAACTCCTGCCGGAGGATGTTGCCGAGCTATTGCGAATGCCTCGGTCGCGGGCATGAGGGTGAGCCCGGTCCTTAGCCCAGCCGTGCTCCTCGCACTCGCGGATGGTGCCGGCCTCCTGCAGCACGCTCAGTGCCCATCCACGCAGCGTGCGTATCGCCGGCCGTCTCTCCTTCGCCATCAGCATCGAGATTGCTCCTGCCGGGACGAATCCTTGCGCCCTTCTGTTCGTTCCGAGCGGTTAGCACAGGGCAAGGATTCACAAATGTGCAGGGTCGAGCTTGTCCACCTGTTCCGGACCGGTCTGTGGACAGCTACCGGTTAGATTTTAGAAGTGCCGCGGAAGTATGAGCACTTATTCATCTGACGCTCGACGATATAGGCGGAGCTAATTCAGACCGGCCGGCACTTAAAATCGACTTAGCACAACATGCACCAGCGCCGCTGTTTCGCAAAGTCCGTTTCGGGTCACAAGCGACGGTCGGGGTGATCCGGTCCCGCGAATGGTTCACTGTTGATAGCCGACTTTACAACGGCCATCCGGGTGCTTCGGCTAGGGGCCAATTCCGGAACTCGAGCTACCACCGAGAGCGAACGACGTCCTGGCCTGCATATGACCGGCTTACTTCGGAAAACTCACCCTCGAACGTCGCCACGGCGGCCAGTCGCTGATCCACCTCACTTCGGCCGAGGTGGTGTTGAGCGCGGCGTCACGCGCTGGCTGCCCGCCACTGGCAACGAAGCTGTGTCGGGCGCGTTTGGAGAATACTCTCCCCATACTCGGTCAGCTTGCATCGAATGTTGCTGTCACTCAGTGGTAAAATTGTTCGCGCTGTGGTTGGATTTTAATTGGCGTTCGGCGCCCTTGAGTTGTTTGACGAAGTTTTGCTGAAACAATGCGCTGCTATAGTCTGTACTAGCGTGACTAGCCCTGTTGTTTTTCGCGCAGACGATCAGGTCAACCAATCGGCTCTTGAACTTTCGAACTGGTGCAGTCTGTGAACGGGCTCACATCGAAGAGCCATCTGACGGGGCTACAATCACCGCGAAAATCGAGGTGGAAAAATCTGACATTGACACTCAAACGGTGGGGGTGACGATGCCCGCCATATTCGACCTGCTCTATCGTGAATATTGCCGCGCCTGCCTCGCGGAGATGCGAAAGCAGCTTCTGATCGCAGCTGAACGCCCAGAGGCTCCAGCCCGTGTCTGCAATCCGCGCTCCGACCCTCCTCTCACGTCGTCTTGGAGATCACGGCTCGAAATCGGGCACGCGCGCTCCTTGCTTTCGTAACAACTACGTCGCCCCACAGGAGGTGTATCATGAAGACCGCACTTCTCATTGCAGCTATGTTAGCTGTTGGTGTCGTATCCGCTGATGCTGGTCGAAATCAGCGTCATGGTTCATCATTCCACAAAATGCACCGTGTCGGATCAAGCATGGCGGCTGTTGGTGTTCCAGCAGGCGGTGGTCTTGGCGAACAGCCTGCTTCGGCACTTTATAGGCGGAATCTGCGTGACTCAGGCTACGATGCTAAGAAGAACTTTGATAAAGGTGGTCATATGTGCGTGTCCTGTGATTTTTACGGCAATTGACAAAGCTGGTGCTGTGGCGACTGAGAATGGGATAACAACAGGAGCAACCGGGCAAGACGAACCGGGCCGGGTGTGCAAAGAGAAGCCTCGCAGTTTTTGAATACGAGCTTCGCCAAAAACTCCCCCGCGTGGGACGTTCTGCGGGCAGCTGCATATCAGGTCTCTTTGTAAGCGTGTTCAGCCTCGACGCCGCGGAGCAGGGCGGCAAGGCTGGGATATTCCACGCCATTGCGGACGTAGCGGTTGACGTGCTCGACATAGCGGGCCGATCCGTCGGGCTTGCCCTGCCAGCTGAACAGCAGCACGGCACTGTTGTAATGGCGCAGTACGTGGCCAGCGCCATTACTGAAAGACTTGCTCATGGCGTGGCGCTTCATGGCTGCGCCTCCAGCTTCGCCAGCTCCGGCTCGTCAACTTCCGGAAAGCATCCGGAACCGAGACGTTCCTATTGCGAAGCGAGAAGATCTTCGCCGGGCGCAAGCGGCTTCACGTAAGTTCCACCTTCGTGAAGCACAAGATATTCTCCGCGCATTAACATTGAAATCTGGGCCCCCCTCGCAAGTGGCCGGCCAGTGTGCTGCCGAAGAGAGAGGATAAGCTGATGGCTTCCGTGATCATAACTGAGGGCGGTTCCTGTCAGCGCCACATCGACGGTCTCTTGGTCGCAAATTCGGTCTGCCGAGATAGCAGAGCCTCTGCACGTTGGGTGCTTTCGAGAGCACACTCATTGCACCTAAACAGTTGGGACCCGCCGTGCTCTCCCAAACACTTCATTGGCTCCAGGCAGAGTTCGCACGGGCAAAACGGCGTAGCCACAGCAGCTTTGAAATCAACTTTCATCCTAATCTCCGACCATTTGCTCTTCGTACGGCCGAACCAGTGCCGCGAGCAGATCTGCGATGCTCGCAACGTCGCTTGCGCAATCTCGATAGAGCTTGAGATCGTCTTCGCTCAATATTGAATCGATCTCACACTGGACAGCAGCCTAGAACCGGCGGGGGCAAGTGCCTGTACCCGCCTAGACACGCTGCGGGCTATTCGTCTGTTTTCCCCAGAGAGGCTGGATTTTCCACACGGACCGCTCGGCCAATCCGGTACTGCGCGCACCCGGTAGGCCTTAAGGCGGATGATCAGCTCCAGCTTGAACTGATGTCGCGCGCGATTGCCCGAGGCTTTGTTGTTATAAGGGCGTGCTGCTTTATGTGCCCGAGACCCGGACGCTCTCATACCAAAAGATGGATGACGTGCACCGGATGGAGTGGCGGCGCGGGTAGGCCGGCGGGTCATCCCGAGCAGGAAAGCAAAACCGGTGGTCTGGCCCCAATTTTACGCTAGCAGCAGGGGTCAAATCTGATGCACGGGGCCCTAATGCAATGCCTTGGAGCTGATTTCGATCAGCGAGGCGGTCCTGGCTTATCGGGATCAACAAGACCACTTTGGGCCGCCAGGTCGACAGCGGTTAATGCTAATCGAGCCACGCGATGGGGCCTCCAAGCGTCTCTGTTAAGTTCCAGCGGGTCCTTGAGCGACGTCAATGACATGTCGGTCCGAACCTACTGTGATCACGATCGTGTAGCTCTTCTGAGCTCCTGACTGGCTGGATCCGCAAAGACCATGCCAGCGTGCAACCTGACGCAGAGAGCGCTGTAGGCGGGCGCGAGGACTATCGGGTGGGTGGCACCTTCCATCCATAGGACTGGCGCGGAATCTGGCCAGTAATGTCGACGTCCTTTTCGTCAGAGAGGCGCCAGGCTGCCACTCCGAAGCAGACGGTCAGAACCACGGCTGTTGTTAGCAGCAGCATCGATAGAAACTGGCTCACATTTACACCCCTGAACGCGACGCATGGGCGAGCGACCATGGAACGTCGATTCGGAAAATGCAGATGCGTTGGCCTAACGCCGGAATGTCCCCAAGCTTCTGCAGGATAGCGCAAGTAACCCGGGTCGCACTCGCTGTCCGATCAAAGCGACGCCGCCCGCCGCGGTAATTTGGTATTCGGTTTCGCCTGATGTTTGGGGGGATTGCGTCCAGGCCGAGCTCCACCAAGCGCGCGACGAGTTCGTGATCGAACAGTGGGGCTGATCCACGGTTCGGTAGATAGCTGCTTCAGGAACGCGCGCGCAATATTCACGCAGACGCCGAAGGATGATCGTCGTTGAAATCGCGCAACCCAACCACTCTGTCCCTGGGCTAACTCAGCCGCGGCCGGCGAACTTAAGTGCTGGAGGGGACCATTAGTGCTGGCGCGAACCGTTCCGAGAATGTTGCGGCCTTCGCATCCCGCGCTGCAGAAAGGGCGGCCGAAATAAACGATGAGAATCCGATCGTTGCTAGTGCGACGAGCACTACGCCGAAAATCAGGCTCCGCATCTAACCCTCCTTCAGGGGCGATACACCTACTCATTATCGGATCGCATTGTTTCAACACCGCTTCGTGCGACGACCAAAATGGCTTCATGTGGAGAGAGTGGTCGGATGAAACGGAACGCGAGAGTTACGGATCGCTCAATCTGAACAAGCTCGCAAGGCGGAGCTCAGCGTTTGCGCATTGCAGCAAGACGGTGCCAGACACGCCGCGGTTGGAGCTCGGCATTTGTCGGATTTCGGCCCGTCTTGGGAAGTCATCGCCACCAGCGGGGATGAGCTTCGAATGCGCTCGGAAGCCGAGGCATAGTGGTCGGAAAATTCCAATCCATTTGCTGTTGCCCATTCTGACACTGTGCGGAAACATGCCCGATCACTGAGGGCGGTCTAATGGGGCTTTCAATCCGCTTGGCGGAGCAGGCGAAGATACCGTGCAACACGCTGTTGCTCGCCTACACCAACGTCAAGGCTTTCGAGCAACGACGCGCCGCGGGGCGTTTGTCCTGATTGCTTTACCGACGTCCGGTTCTGGCCCGTTCGAGACATGCCGGTCCGATATCCGCTTATCCGGTCAGACCGGAAGTCACCTGCTCAGGGCAAACCGACGCGATTGACCCGACGCGGACACAGCCGCGCGTTGCTCGTGCCTCTAACTGGCTTACACCCCCGCCAGCTGACCGTGCTGTCCCTGATACCGAGCACCAAGCGACGCCATGCCGCCGGGCTAACGCCGACCACGGCCGAAAACGCGCGCGTAAGGCGGCTTTGGTTCGCGAAGCCAACCGATATCGCGATCTTGGCCAGCGGCAGCTCGCGTACGGTCGTCAACTGCTGCGCAGCCTCCGCGCGCCGACGAAGCAGCCACTGATGCGGAGGCTGGCCGGTTGAATTCCGGAAAGCGCGCGAGAAATGGCTAACCGACAGGCCGAACTCAGCCGCGACCTGTTGCAGTGAGAGCTTTCCACCAAGATCGGCGTCAAGCCTTTCACAAGCTCGTTTCACCTGCCAGTGCGCGAGACCGCCCCGTGCAAACGCCGCGATGCTTCGCATACCGCCATAAGTCTGCGCGACGTGTACAGTGAATGCGAGCATCATGTGATCGATGAAGAGCTGGTTGATCTCAGCGGGCCTACTCAGCGCTTGCAGGAGCGACCCACCAATATGCAGCGTCCAAGCCATTGAGATGTCGGCTGTGGGAGGTAGAGCAGGCGCTGGGCAGCACCAGCGTTCACCGCCGCTTGTGACCCTTAGCTGACTTTGAGGCTCCTGCACTTCCTTGAAGGGAGAGGACGGCCGTCCCTGAGGCGCGGAGCGAACTTGTAATGTGACGGCCACGCTACCAGCGGTTAGCTTTGATGTATGAGCCAGACCGAAAGCGACCTTCTCAAGCGAGCCGACGAAGCCATCGCCGAGAGCCGCTGGCTTTGCGAACAGAACCGCTCAAACATTGCGAAAAGCCGGTGGCAGCTCCAGCAATTCTATTGGACCTTGAAAGAGAGGCAGCCCGCCCGACCTCCGAAGCCGAAATAGCGCTGAAGAACGAGCCGACATTGCACGACAAGCTAAGCGTGGTGGCCCGCCCCTGGAGATTAAATCGGGTTCCAAGAGGGTTGAACTGAGTGACCCATGAAGGATATGCAAGCGCAGGCGGAAAAGCTCCGGACAGACGCGGCCGAGTGCGCGCTCATTAGGGACCTTGCCACCGAGCCTCACAAGCGCGAGCTTTTCAACCGACTGGCAGAGCACCTCAACACTCTCGCAGACAGCGCTGATCCTGATTTTGCTCACCCGCGGAGGCGCCTGATGAGCACAATCGTCCTCATCTTTGAGTTGAAAGCCGCCCGCGAGAGGAAGCCGCTGCCATCGTCCCGAAGCGAGTGACAGCTCCTTGAACACAAGGCCGCGCGCTCATCCACTCAGATTCCGGCAGCCGATGTAAGGCTCCCGTCAGGATCGCGATGCTATACAAACGCCAAGTTCTGAATCATTCAAAAATGTCGGCAGCAAGACCAGAGCGCAAGGTGAAAGAATACAGAGCATATATCGCCGACAAAGACGGTCACATTGCGAGCCGGATCGACCTCGTCTGTGAAGACGAGGACAGCGCCCGCCAGCGCGCCCAGCAGCTTGTTGACGGTCACGTCGTCGAGCTATGGCGGGGCAATGAGAAGATCGAGCGGTTCGAGCCACCACCGCGCGCCCAACCCTGAAGGCGTGGACGTTCAACCTACCTTGTGGCTATTTGGGCCTATGAGCCAAGAAGACGCAAAGCGGTTCCGCGAGCAGGCGAACGACTGCCGCCAACAGGCGGAGAAAATCGATCAGCCAAGACGCCGCCGAAGCATGGTTGCAGCCTGGCGGGCGACTGGATGAAGCTCGCCGAAGACGCCGAAAGGCGACGAGGTCGTTTCGATCCGCCAGAGTCTGAGCAGAACGGCTCACTTTGAGTAAGTGAAAGCTGATCGCCGCAACCGGCTCTCAATCGATAGGAACGCTATTAGCCAAGGCAGTGTTGGCCCATATGCGCTTCTACTTTGACTATCAAGACTCGGCAGGCATCATCCTTGACGGCCAGGGCGAAGAGCTTCCGAGCTTCGAGGCTGCCCGGGACGCCTCGATGAGATATTTAGCTGAGGCCATACGAGACCACAGTCTTCCAAGCTTGACCGAGAAGCTGGCCGTGCTCATACGAACGGAAGAGGTCCCGATCATGACCGTGTCGGCTACAGTTGAAGTGGCGGCGGCAACTCCGACTGGGAGAAGCAGAAGCCTCTCTTGAGGGAGAATCCGAGATGCCCCTTTCCCCCGATCCCTCCGGCGGCTTCCAGCAAGCCGAGTTGGAAGCTGTTCTGTTCGCAATGTTCAACGGCGACGACCGTATTGGCTGCAGGGTCGAATGGTCCGCCTTGCGCGACCGTGCCATCTTCGACGGCACCGCCCCGAACGACATCTCCGGCACGTTTATGAGGCATCGGGCGACCATTGAGCGAATAGCGAGTGACCAGTTCGATGCAGGCAAAGAGATGCCGGTCGTTGAGCCTGAGCAGCTTACGCCGGCGGTGCCTTAAAGGGAGTGAACTCTTAGTCGGCTTTTGCCTCTGTCTTGCACCATCTCTTCAGTGCGCCCTTGCTGACGTCCCCGGACACCTCAAACTGATGTCCCATAACCGCCCTTAGTGCATTGCAGCATGCTTCGTTGAAGGGGAGCATGACACCAGTTTAGTTCCTGATCTCGGAACCAAATTATGCGGGTCAAAGATTCACGTGCTTAAATGTGAGTGGCTCCGCCTCCCATCTTAATTGAAGTCGTTTCAGAAGCGGCTTTAGCGATGGGGTCTTGATGCATAACTTTCGCACGTTTCTCGTTGCCCAACGATTGAATGAACTCACCTCTCAGCTCTCAGAATTGGAAATTCTTCGAGCTCAAGTCGAAGAAGCGGAGCAACGCGCCCGCGCCGTTCGTCGTCTTCCTCGGTCGCCGCCGAGCGCTCAATCGCTTCGCCGTTAACCCTTGTGATTGTCGGAATTTCCACAGCGTGCTCGACTTGGCCCAACCAAGTTAAGCGGGGTGGATCCGTGATGACCGAACGTTCGTTTAGAGCCTATGAGCTTGATCTGGAAGGTCATATCGTCGGCCGCTGGGACTTTGTGGGTTGCGCATGTGACAATGAAGCACGCCAACTTGTCAGTCATCTGCCCAACGGACAACCAATAGAGCTATGGGAAGGGGCTCGTTTGGTTGCAAGGTTTGCGCCTGCGGCCGGCCATCAGAAGAGCGGGCTTTATCCAGATGATCTTCTAAACTAAGCTGACGCATCGGGCAGCGAGCTTTCGGTAGGCTATCGCTTGCCCCTAAAGATTCGGCTTGAAACGCATGCTCTCGTCTGCGGCCCGCCGCGAACTCATTGCCTTTCGATGTAACGCATCAACGTCGCCTTGCGACCCTGCGACGTGCAGCTAGTCCCGCTATTTCCCGCACGTTCATATGATCGGTCGCTGGACTAACCTGGATTAGCAAGGCTTCACGAGTAGCAGAAACGAGCCAGTGCGCGAGGAACGGCTAAACAATAGACTCGTTGCAGGGACGTCGATGACGATCATTCCTCCCCATACTAACTCGGTCAGCGCTGCTGGCCGAGTTTTCTTTTCAAAGGGCGCTAGAAGCGCTTAAAAAAGGCCGCCACCTGAGTCGGCCCTTACTCGTTGCCCTCGGTCCAGGTGCGTTCGCCGCACTGGCATTCGAAAACGCGGACGGTAAGACCCCGCACGGAGTCCATCATGTTATGGACGAGTCTGGGTTGAGCACCGCACTTGCAGCGCCGGTCTTCCCGCGTCTTAGACCCTGAGAATTTATCGCTACTGAAATAGTTCATGGAGGGACCCTGCCACAGGCGAGTCATTAAGTACCAAAGTGCACATTTGTTCCATCAAAGCCGACTGCTGGGCCGCTTTACTCGGCTGCGTCTTGAACGGTACGTATTTGTTCGGCGCGGCGGGCGAGTTCGTCGTAGGTCTTGGCGACTTTACGCAAGCTCTCGCTCGTCTGTGCAAATTCGCAGTTGTCGGCCTTGGCGCGGAACTCCTCCGCTCGCATTCGCCAGTACTTCGGCGGGTGCATACGCTCGATACCCATGACGCCAATCCCCGGAATTGGTCCGTCCATGTTGGTTAATGAACATGCAGTTGAAGTATTCCATTCTTGCATACACGCTCACAGTCAACACGGAGAGCACCGGTCATTAAGCCGGTGGCCGTCCTGCTCCAGTTCTCTCAGGATTCGGGCGCGGTGCCCAATGTGCAGCATCTGAGTGGCGAAGAAACTATTGAGAAGCGTCTGAGCTTCGGCTGTGTCTGCCCCGAGCCGGATAAGACGCACAATCCGATCTTCCTGCTCTGAGATGTGGCGCTCGCCTGGGCAATATGCCGCTCTGCTTCTTCCAGATGGCGCAGCTGCATGGCTCGGTCCATGAGCCAAGCTAGAGCAAAACAGGCCACCGTAGAGATTAAATCAGCCTACCAAGTATGAAGACAGGCAGTGCCCGCCAAGGCTATAGGAACATACCGGCAGCCGGAACAGTCCTGAGACCCCACTGCGTCGGCTAAGGGGTCAAAATGCGAAGAACTCAGGTTGAGCAAATCTGAACCGCTCTGCCGCGATGAGCGGACCTCCGTCAGACCCGGCGCAACTTCGCTTATGGGCCACAAGGTGACATTCAACAGGCCGATCCTTATCAGCATGAGCGCCGAGAAAGCGCATGGTTGGCTCAACGGCGAGCTACGTCCGCCCAAGTAAAGGCCGCCCCAGTTGGCGGCCTCTTGCCTTTCAGGACGTTTCTCTCTTGGCGCGTGGCTGCCGCCTATCGGGCTCGCAGTGTCCGCTATCGAGGGCTGAGCAAAAATAAGCTTCATGGAGCTGCCGAGGGCAGCCTTTGATCCGAACCAGACATCCACTTCGTGCTCGCTTGCGTGGCGCGGACAGGATCGTCTAATCAATTTGGCCGTCGGGTTCTGCGCCCCGCGTTTTTGGAGTTCCCCTATTCCAGACTGGCGCTTGATCTGATTGTCCGACCGCCACTATTGGACAGACCACCGAGGGCAGACGGCGCGATAAATTTTCTTTTGGCTGGGGACCAAGCAGTGCCTTCAGGGGGTGATCGGAAAATCGTTAACATCGTCGATGACAATGCCACCTTCCGTAAGGCGGTAGAGGCTGTCTTGACGAGATTTGGGTATGAGGTTTTGGCCTATCCTTCGGCCCAGCACCTGCTGGATCGCTTGCCGAACGACGAGCTGCCAGGCTGCATCCTACTTGACGTGCGCCTGCCAGAAATGAGCGGTCCAGAGCTGCAACAGCAATTGAACGCACTCAACTTCGCGCTACCAATCATCTTCCTCACTGGCTACGAAGATATTCCCACCACCGTGCGGACCATAAAAGCGGGTGGCGAGGACTTCCTCACCAAGCCGGTCACACCGGAGCAATTGCTGGGCGCCATTGAACAGGCAGTGGCCCGCCACGCAATCATGCTTAACGCGCGACGCGGGCTGCAACAGATACAGGCGCTGTTGGCGACACTGACTGCGCGTGAACGGCGGGTATTCGAGCTTGTCGTGCGCGGAAAACTCAACAAGCAGATCGCGTCTGAATTGGGAGCGACGGAGCGGACAATCAAGGCACATCGTCATCGAGTGACGGAGAAGATGAAAGTGCGGTCTCTGGCAGAGCTGGTCACGATAGCTCAGCGGCTCGGATTGCTTGCTTAACGAATCTGGCCGCGATGATTGATACGGTCGAACGTGCTCAACTTAGACACCGCAAGGTAGCAAAGGCCAAGAATGTCAGCAGCCATTGAGCTGATCGTGGAGGGTTACGTTTCGCTCAAGGACCCGAAGTCTCTCGATGGGCTTAGGATGCAGCGCCGGAAACTGATTGCCGACCTCAATGCGTGTACCGGGATCGACTGCACGAGCACAATCCAGCAGATCGAGGAAGACATCGTCGTGATTGAGGCCGGGCTGGCGCGCTTCGACAGCGCGAGGACGAGATAACCGTCAGTCTGTGTTCACCCTGGTGTGGCCCGCAGGTTGCGGAGGTAATAGCCTTGTGCCCGCACGGCTGACTGGATTTCCTCGCTGACCTTGAGAACTCTTTTTCTGCTCTTGCGCCACTTATGCGCAGAGTAAAGCACGGGGACGGCAGAGCCTGTGCTTAGAACGAGCAAGTCGCGCTTGTGATTGCGATAGACATCAAACACCTTCTGCGCCCCGCTGATCATATGAACTAAGAATGAAGTATGTTTCTCGTCTCTATCGCGGAGCTTAGTGCCTCGAATGGCTATGCGGGTTGTAAATCTGCAACGCCTGCCGCTTTTTCCTTCATCGCGAATTGATGCAAGTCCACGGCTGGAGCGGGCGGCGCTTACGGAATTACCCTAGCGATGCCTTTCAAGGCACCAGCGGCTGTTGGTGACGAGGAAGGGGCGGCTTGTGCCTGGCGGTAGTGAACAGCTCCCGCATTAGCGTCATCTCGCTCCGGCCTCGGTGTTGCGGACCAGCCTGAACCGGTAATCGCGAAAGACGCCGGGCATCGGCTGTAAATTGCCGACGTAGCGATTGAGCACACGGAAGAGCGCGAGGATGGCAGCTTGGCTTGTTGTGATAGAATAGAGACTGCACCACATTTGCAGAGGATTACGCGTCGCAACAAAATTCGATTTAGGAGGTCAATATGGTTGATCAACGGACCGCGCCATGGGCGGCACTTCTGCTACGTCTAACTCTCGGCTCGCTCTTTATCGCACACTTGTATTGGAAGTTCGCCATACTCCCCGGAGGTCTAAGCACGTGGTGGGAGAACTTTGCAAAGAACGGATATCCAGCCATTACCCCATGGTACTGCATCTCGGCTGAATTTCTCGGTGCCATCCTCTTAATACCAGGCATTTGGACCCGCTGGGTCGCGCTCTACGCGCTCCCGCTTATTGCAGGAGCCGCCCATTTCTGGCTGATCCGAAAAGGCTTCTTTTTTACTGGAGCCGGGGCAGAGCTGCCGGTCGTCTGGTCGATAATGCTTGCGACCCAGGCCCTGCTTGGCGACGGGCTTTACGCCATGGTGCCTTCACTCGGCTCTCGAAGCGACTTGAGAGCCGCCTAGCTGCCCTTGGACGCCTAGCATCGGCTGCAAGTCGCGACGCAGCGGTTGACCACGCGGAAGAGCGCGAGGATGTCCGTGCTGCTTTCATTATTCCTTTTGACATCTCGGCCTTGGCAATATTGTCCAATGAGGCAGGGATTTCGGACATCATTGCTTCGAAAGCTGATGTAACTAGCTGCTTGTCCAGCGCGTTCATTCGGTCCCAGCGTTGCAATGTATCTTCGACTTCCTTTTTTGCTTCCATTGCTCGCGCTTCAGCCCATGGCTTCTTAATTCCTTCAAACATACCTGCTCCCCCCTCGATCACCGAATAAGCCGGTAGGCCTTAGGCTGGTAGCAACGCCAGCAGTGCGATTACCGTCTTGGTCATCGCGGCAAACAGGCCTTTAGCGATTCGCATCGAGTACACACACCCGCACTTTGGGATGGCGCAAAAACTATGCCTGAAGGATCGATTGACTGACGTGAATTGATGACGCGCATATCCTTCTGCACGGTCAACAGCCCAACAGGCGTACCGTCGGCATCCAATTCAACGAATACATGAGCGCCCATGCGGTCGGCGAAAGCAAAAGCTTTGTTTCCGATTCCGGGTGAGATGCCGATCCGCGCGTATTGACCGTCATTCTGATTGGTGTCGGGTGGGGACGTGATGAAAATGCTTTCGCTGAAGCCTTCGATTCTGCACCTCAGCACGTCGGCCGAGACGTTAGTCGCTAGAATGGTGAGCGTCAGCGAGGCGGCGAACGATAGCAGGGCGCATAGTGTCTTGGTCATCGGTTTCGTACCACCGAGCAGGTGCCGCTCTCCGACACTTGGCAGCTCGTCATCAACACCGGGACGACCATCGTGACCTTCCTGATGGTCTTCCTGATCCAGAACTCGCAGAACCGCGACAGTGCCGCGATCCAGGTGAATCTGGATGAGCTGATCCGGACGGGTATCGTGCAGAACAGCTTCGTGGGAATCGAGCATCTGAGCGCGGACGAACTCGAAGAACTGCGCGCGCGCTGCGAAGAACGCGCGAAGACCGTCGCCCAAGACGAGGTCGAGCGCAAGACGGGGAGGGCCGGCAGAGGCCGGAGAGCCGCAACTGACTAATCTGCTTCCGCCATCCGCTATTCCGGAACCCATGAATCCTTTGCTGTGTTACACGACGAACAGGAGGAGCCGATGGCGACAGCGAAGAAGACGGCACGCGGACGCAAGCAGGACCGGGCGCGCGTGGCCGGCGGGCAGGACCACGAAGTGAGATTCGAATCGAAAAAAACCGGGCGGTCGGCCTCGGCTGTGAAGAAGGCGGTCAAGAAGGTCGGCACCAGCCGCAAACGGGTCGAGAAGCGCCTTGGCCGGTAGTCGCCAACCGCGGCGCGACGTTGCACCGCGGCGCGCCGGCTATTTTTCCGGCGGGCACTCGGGGCAGGTGTCGCCGATCGAGTCCATGATGTCACGAACCTCGGCGGCGGCCTCGTCCGGAGAGATGCCGGACGGCGGGGCCAGGCGGGCGATGTCGAGGGCGCGCTCGCGGGCGTGCGGGTCGCCGCGGTCCTGCATCCATCCGTGTTCCTCGCACTCGCGGATGGCGCCCGCTTCCTGCAGCACGGAGATTGCCCAGCCGCGCAGCGTCCGGATGGTGGGCCGCCTCTCTCTCGTCATCAGCATTGAAATTGGTCCTGCTCGGTCGAATCCTTGCCACCCGGCCTTCGTTCCGGCCTGCTAACACAGTGCAGGGATTCGAAATCGTGCCGCGGCTTTTCCACCTGTCCGCCGCCCTGAGCAAATGGGCATTGCGCAATTTGGCAGCAACGCTCTGCCAAATTCCTCGGCTCACGCCGTTGCCCCTCCGGCATCACCGATCTGCTTGGTCTGGAGACGGAAAGGCCGACGACGCGAGCTCCTCAGCCGCAGGACGAGCTCCTGTCGGCGGTTGGCAGCGAACGGGAGCAGGGGCCGGCTTTCGTCCGTCGTCCTATTGGGAGGGATCCGAACGCCGGTTGTCAATGAACATCAGCGGAGTGATGTTCGTGGCGCGAGGCCAAACCACCCAAGCGGAAGCGCTATGCCGCAGAGAATTGCCATCCAGAGGAACGCTGCTCCACCATATGCGGCGTAGAGCATTCCTGACAGGAAGGTCAGTATAGCGGTCACCGAACCTGAGCCAAACGCGTAGAAGGTTTGGGCCGTTGCTGCGAGACTTGGGTGCACAAGCACTGCCATGGTGCGCATACAAGCAAGGTGAAGCAGGGCGAAGGTCAGACCGTGGAGTGGCTGCAGAATCGAGAGGGTGACGATGGACGTGGTCACGCCCGCAATCGACCACCGTATAATTCCAGCGATGGCCGCTACTGCGGCTGCGCCACGCGCATCGATACGATGGAGTAATGCCGGCCCAACTAGAACAAAGACGACGACTTCCGCAGCTACTGCTTCGGACCACAGCACGCTCATGATCCATGGCTGTATTCCAGCATTGCTCCATCTGATCACCGCAAACGCATCATGCAATGCGTGGCTCCCGTAGACTAGGGCTGATACCAAGATGACTGCCCGAAACTGCGGAATGGTGAGGAGTCTATATAGTCGAGCGAGAACTGGTGCGGCCGCATGTGATGACGATCGTGTGGCGGCAGGAGGGAGCCATGCGGTTGTTGCCGCCGTCAGCACAAGCAAAGACGCATTTATCCAGACGATAGGCGTCAGGTCGGTACTGGTTATGACGAGACCGATCGACAATGTGCCTGCAACGAATGCCGCAGACGCCGAACCTCGGACCCAGCCGTATTCAAAAGCTCGTCGTCCAGCCTGAGGCGTTGCTGCGTTGACTGACAAAGCATCCGCGATCGATGTTGTAGGGGCAAGCGCGGCCGCTTGAACCAAAGCTATCAAAAGGAGTAGCTGGAACGCCCGCGTCCAGAGCAGGGCAGTAGCTGCTCCCGCCGCGGCAATAGCGCAGGTTGCGAGGGTGAGCCGCAGCGATCCAGTGAGATCAGCGAGCACTCCAATCAAGGGACCAGCCGCTAGACGTATCAACATGGCTGCGGCCAATATCAGACCAATCTGCTGAGGTGGTAGAGCTTTTGTTTCGAAGAATTTCGGCCAAAACGGCGATGCCGCTCCAAAGGCTGCGTATAGAGCAGCGTAAAGAAGAATGTAGTCAAGTGGTCCGTTAACGCGCATGAATTTATTGCCGGTATGGGGCGACGAGGTGCAACGGGTTTTCTTCCTATGAGTTTCCCGCTGCGCAGGAACACCCTCCCTGTGGATGAATTGGGCTCTATGGCACGACGTGTAAGAGGTCCGTGGCCATCAAACGCGAAGGGAGTTGCGCTCGTATCGGCCCTGACACATAGGAACAGTCCCTTGAAGTACGTTGTTTATTCTCTTCTGGCGATAGCCGCTTCGACCACAATGGTCGGGGCACAACCGGTGCGCTGGACGACTTTTTCAATTCCGCAGACAGGCACATCGGTTCAGATCCCTTCATCAATATTCAGCCAAAGGGCAGGGCAGCCAGACGGGTTTGGACAACGGTTCGAAACGGTTGATGGCCGCGCTGAACTGACAATCCAGTCGGTACCTAGAAGAGGTAATGAGACGCCGGCGACCTTTCTAGCGGAAAGGGGGCCACCCGCGCACATTCAATACAAGAGAGTGACGCCGCAGTTCTTTGCAGTATCGAGTTACAAGCGGGATGTGGTCTGGTACAATCGATGCAACTTCTCTCGTCGCTTCGTGCACTGCGTATTGATTAACTACCCAGCGCGCGAGGAGCGCGCCTGGGACCAAATCGTCACGCGCATCAGTCTATCTCTGAAAGCCGATTGACGGGTGAAAGCCCTCTTGGCGTTGCAGCAGCACTTCCTCCGCTCAGAGCGCCGCCCGGCTGAGCGCCCTCATGCCGGCTCGGACGGGATCCAACTTTACCCGCTTCGCGGCCGCCTTGACCTACTTCGACGTCGCGTGCGGCACGCTGCAGAACGTGCTCGTGTAGAGAGCGCTTCGGTCGCGCAGCGAGCCTGGTCCAATACCCGCCGAGGCCAGTCCGTACTTCAAGGAGTGCCAGGGCAACGGGTACTGATCATTGCCGATCCGAGGAACCCGCCGAAGCCGAGATGCGCCTTCATCGGCGATGACATTGGATCCTGAGCAAAACGGCGGCACCTCGACGAGCGTTCCCATCAATTGCAACATAGGTGATGGACGGCCTCTCGCCGACCACCCTCGAGCTGTTTCGAGGAAATACGCGAGCTCTGCAAGGACGTCGAGGACGTCCTCGAGGCCGCAAAGCGCTTTGGCGTGCCGGCGCGGCTGCTTTCGCTGATCAAGGCGTCCCGAGACGATTTGCACGCCCACCTCGCCGAGACTGGCCCAAGACCATACTAGGACCGCGAGCCTTACCGGACAGCAGATCGCAGGCTCGCACTAGCACGGGGGCAGGCCCGCGGTCATCCGAAGTCGCTCGCGTCTACGCGATCTTTCTTGCCTCGGACGGGCAACTGGGAGTGCCGCCGTCGTAACGCGCCCGAACCGAGGCGATAGCGGCTCGGAGTCTTCCGGGCGCGTGGCAATCTCCCGAAGCTGCGCGCGAGTGCTCTCGAGGTCGTGCGTAGTCGTTGCTGTAAGCTGAAACATCTGCGCCTGCCAAGGTGCGCGATGCGGGCGGTGCTTCCGTGTTGCCGACAAACCGCTGCGTGCCCGTAAAGATACTGAGTAGTGCGACGTTAACCCTGTCTTTGGAGCGCATCGGTAGGATTGCCTAATAAGTGTGCAATCCCAGCAGGTTGCATGCAGGACCTGCACGAAGAGGTTGAGAGAGACAGATGCGCATGATCGAGAACATTGGAATTGGAATGAAGCTGGCCATTTCGTCCATGTTGGGCATCTTGCTCGTTGCCGCGATGGTCGCAGCTCAGATAATTAGCAACGCGACCATTCAGGCCGCCAACGACACAGCAACCATTCAGCAGACAATCACGAAGGATGGAATCGACGCGAAAGCTTCGGTGCGCGGCCTGCAAGTGGGCGTGCGGGACATCCGGCTTGCTGCCAGCACGGACGAGATGCAGTCCGCCCTAGAATATCTTTCGGCACGCGAGAAGTCGGTGCTCGGCTTCTGCGACGAGATGCTGAGGCTCTCGCAATCGGCGGAAAACCGAGAAAGAATTTCGAGGCTGAGAACGCTTGCCAACGAGTTCGTCAGCAAGGCTGGAGGCATCGCGAAGGTTAGAGCCGAGGCGATCCAATTCGGGGACAAGCGAGCGACGGCAGAAGACGCTGCCCGGATCGCAAAGCTGGAAGTCGAGGCCAAGCGCATCGCCGTCGAGCAGACACTGCCCATCGCGACTGAGATGGACAAACTCGCCAATCGGATCGGGGACTTCGCCAAGCACCGCGTCAAGGAGGAGCATGACAAAGCAATGGCGGAGATGGGATGGTCGGAGCGGAAGTCCCTCATGATCGGAGTTGGCGTCGCGTTGATGTTGATCGGCGCGGCCGTACTTTCGTTCATGACCATCGCACGGCCGGCCCGGTCCCTTGCCGGGGCCATGCACGAACTTGCCGGCGGCAACTTCTCCGTTACTTTGCCTGGTCTTGGCCGCAGGGACGAGATCGGCGCGATTGCCGCGGCAGTCGAGCAGTTCAAGACGATATCCGAGCAGAAGGCCCGCGACGATGCCGAAGCCAAGGCTGCGCAGGACCGTCTCGTGGCCGAACGCCGAAAAGCCGACATGATGAGGCTGGCCGAAGAATTCGAAGGAGCCGTCGGCGGCATCGTCGAGGCTGTCTCCACGGCTTCCGGTCAGCTTAAGGCCTCTGCCACGACCCTCACTTCCACGGCGGGTCGAGCCCAGGAAATGGCGACAATGGTCGCAACAGCTTCGGAAGAGGCCTCGACCAACGTGCAGTCCGTCGCCAGCGCCACCGAGGAATTGTCCTCGTCCGTCAACGAGATCAGCCGCCAAGTGCAGGAATCAGCCCGCATGGCCGGTGCAGCCGTCGACCAGGCCCGCACCACGACCGATCGGGTGGGGCAGTTGTCCAAAGCCGCGGCTCGCATTGGCGACGTCGTGGAATTGATCAACACGATCGCCGGCCAGACCAATCTGCTCGCGCTCAATGCGACCATCGAAGCGGCGCGCGCCGGCGAAGCCGGCCGTGGCTTCGCGGTCGTAGCCTCCGAGGTGAAAGCCCTTGCCGAGCAGACCGCCAAGGCCACCGGGGAGATCGGCCATCAAATTGCGAGCATACAGTCCGCGACCGGGGACTCCGTTACCGCCATCAAAGACATCAGTGCCACGATCGAAAGGCTGTCGGAAATCTCATCGACCATCGCGGCCGCCGTGGAAGAGCAGGGCGCCGCAACTCAGGAAATCGCCCGAAACGTGCAGCAGGCCGCTCAAGGCACCGGGCAAGTGTCCGCCAACATCATCGACGTGCAGCGTGGCGCCAGCGAAACCGGTTCTGCCTGCTCGCAGGTTCTGTCCGCGGCCCATTCGCTCGCCACCGACAGCAGCCGCCTCAGTCATGAGGTGGGCAGATTCTTGAACACTGTTAGAACGGCGTAGGGCCGCTTAGGATTGCTCCAGTGTGGCGGCTACGTACACCCACGAAGCTCAGTGCGCTCTTGTTTACGCGGCGACCCCCTGGTCGCCAATCTTCCGATGTTCGCCGGGCTCGACGCCGCCGGGCGGAATGATTGGAGCCCTCAGTTTGGGCTCGTTAGAAATGTCACCACAAGGTCCGGCGAGGAGGGCGCACGGACGCGAAGCTGGCCGGGGTTGCGCAGCGGCCGGGCGCCCGGATGAGAGGCCCAGTGCCAGTGACGGCGACTGGTCGATGCGGGATTTATAGCCTGCCTTGAACAGGCTCGCACCTTGGCCGCGCCGGCGCGGGGCCTTCTGGCTGCGGCTGACGTCGAGCAGCTTCTGCTGCTCGGCGATGTACGCCAGAACCGGTCCCAACCTCTTGTTCTCGACGATCGCCGCCTGGTCGACCTGTCGCACCTTGTCGAATGTCCGGTAGGGCAACGCACGGCCCCTGTGCTTGATCACAAGCCGCCCATCCGGATAATCGAACACGGTGACGCGCTGGCGGGCGAGGGTGCTCGTGATCTCGTTCGGCTCGAGGATGAACAGCATCTTGTCGTATTGCAGCGTCAAGCTCTGCGATACCGTGCGCTCTCCCTTCCAGGCAAAGGCATCATCCACGACGTCCTGCTCGGTCAGTGGGCGATGAACGTCCTTGTCAGTGGAGTCTTCGCAAATCGCCGATTGTAATCTTCCATAAACGCCGGCAAAAATGCATTGCCGGCCTCGATGGTCGAGATTCCGGCCAGCCGCATCTCCTTCACAGCCGATCTTGGAGCGTTCCATTGGCACGTTCGACACGGCCCTTCGCCTGCGGAGCGTTGGCACAGATGATATCGATGTTGAGCTCGTGCAGCGCACGGCCAAACTGGGTCATGCCATCGCCCCCGGTTGCCCCGACCTTGTTCAGCCGGAACGTCGCGTGCTTATCCGAGTAGAATGCGATCGGCTTGCCATAGCGCTGCAAATAGGCGCGCGTCGCGGCAAAATAATCAAAGGTCGACTCCGTCTCTGCAAAGCGCAAGTGCATCAAACGACTGGTCGCATCATCGATGAAGACGAGCAGGGTGCATTGTGGGCCGCGATCCTCGAACCACCAGTGTTCAGAGCCGTCGATCTGAATCAACTCGCCCACACAGTCGCGGCGATGCCGTGGCTGGTAGACCCGTTTGAGCCGTTGCCGGCGATCCTGCCAGAGCCCGTCGGCCAGCATCCAGCGCCGCACCGTCTCAACACCAAATGCAGCCCGTGCCGCTCCGAAAGCTTCTCCGCCGCCAACGTCGGGCCGAAGTCGCCGTAATTGGCCTTGATCAGCGCCATCGCTTCGGTCCGGACAACCGCCGGATACGCCCGATTGCTCGGCTTGCCGCGCTTCTTGGAAATCAGTGCTGCAGGGCCGCCAGCGCGATATGCCTTGAGCAATCGGAACACTTGGCGTCTCGTCACGCCCATCAGCTGCGCCGCTTCGCTCGGTCGTATCCGCTCGGCCAGCAAGTCCTTCAGCACGTGAACCCGGTCGAGCTCCGCTCGGCTCATCGACAGCACCGTCATCACACCAAACTCCCAAGCCCTCATGGCCGGGACAGTAATGAGGACAGGTGTGACCTTTCTAATGGTGGTCTACATCATTTCTTCGCATAAGATTGATTTCGGAATATATTCCTACCGTGGAAGCTTAGGTCTTGCGGAGAATCGCTCTGACTTCACCGAGCGGTTGCCCGATTTTGTGCCAATTCCCCGGCATTTCCATGCCTGTCCGGGGCGGCCCCGAAAGTCTCACCCTGAATTGAGCTGCTTGACCCGGGGGCAGGGAGCCCAGCTGACTGGAACGTTATCGAGTTTCGTTTATTTCTCCTGTTGCGTTTATTTCGAATATCGCCTACATACAAGGCCTGCAGGGGAGAAGATACAATGACGATGCCAGCCTATGCCGAAGAGCTGGGAGGTACTCGCTTGCCTTCCGCGAGTGAGAAGGCGGCAGCCAACCAGCTCCGTCAGATACTCGCGTCGCATGCGACAGGAGATGCCAAACTGCGCGTGCTCGACGATGCGCAAAAGGCTGCTGAGATCACCTTGTCACCGGCCCTGTCGAGTCTCTTGATGGAATTGCTGCGGCATATCGGTCGCGGCGACGCGGTGACGCTCGTGCCTGTACATGAGATGTTGACTACGCAGCAAGCTGCCGACATCCTGAATGTCTCGCGTCCGTTTCTGGTCTCGCTGCTCGAGAAGAACGAAATTCAGCACGTGACAGTGGGACGTCATCGCAGGATCAGGGCGGAGGACCTCTTCGCCTATAAGCGCATGCGTGATGAGAAGCGGGGCAACGCGCTTGCGAATCTCGGTGAGCGGGACGCGGAGCATTTGTAAGCTTGTTTGCAAACCGCTTCACCGCATTCATCGATGCGTGCTCGCTTGCGAGCGCGCTCAAAAGGAACCTGCTTCTCTCCTTGGCGGAGGCGGAGTTTTTTCGTCTCCGCTGGTCGAGCCGCGTCCTGGATGAGACTGAAGCAGCTATCGAGGAAATCTTGAGCGGCAAAGGCTTTGAGGATGCAAGGGCACGCGCGAAGCACGCGCGCGCCAGCATGGAAGCTGCCTTCGAAGACGCCATGGTTACTGATTTTGACAACTTCTTGCCGGTCGCGGCGGGTCTGCCCGATCCCGGTGATCACCACGTTGTTGCCGCGGCGGCCAAGACGCAAGCCGCAATGATCGTTACTGATAACCTCAAGGACTTCCCGGCGACAGTTCTTTCCGACCTGAACATGGAGGCGAAATCCGCCGACGCTTTCATTGCGGATACTATCGCGCTCGACGAAGCGCGCGCCGTTGCAGCCATCCGGCGCATGCGCGAACGCTTCAAGAAACCGGAAATGACGCCAGTGGAGCTATTGCTCGTGATGGAGGCTGCGGGATTAATTGAGACAGTTGACCTGCTAAGGCCACACGTCGAATCTCTCTAGCCAATGATCGATTCCGCGACTACTAGCTTGGCTTTTGGCAGCACGATTTGATGCAAACTCCACTTCGGATATTCCATAATGAAGGTTATGCGAATAGAAGATCTAGACCACCGAACCTGTCCTTTTGGTATTGAGACGGTACGGCGCTGGATGCTGGCTGATGGGCTCTGGCAGGATCGCCGGCAACGGCTAGTCGCCGTCTCCGGCATTGGGGTTCTCATCCGGGCGCCCGGCCGCTGTGCAACCCCGGCCAGCTTCGCGTCCGCGCGCCCTCCTCGCCGGGTCTTGCGGTGACATTTCTAACGAGCGCAATCGGCGACTTGTCTATCGAGTTCCAACAGAAGAGAACGACGGGCGCCGCCAATATGAGCTTCAGCCAGTTCCAGCTGGGCTGAGCAGCATATGGAGGTCGATCAGATGCGCGCGCATCTCCAGGCCGCATTCCGTGCTGTTGCAGACACCCGTTCGATGGCATCTGCGCGCGCATATCACCCAGAGTGCGCGCCACGAAGATCAAGCGCCTGTCCGGCTGCCACCCTACGTGACTTTTGCGAGGCTTGGCCGCCGGGGCCACCTCCTTCACGCTTCGCCACGGGGCCTTCCATCAAGTCGACGACGTTCTCTCCCTTCGGCCACTCCACGGCCCGGGATCGTCTCGCTGGCGCGCTTTTGACTAATCAGCCCATCAGTGAATGACGATGTGCCTGGCCAAGTCGAGCATGTCTCTGAGGACGCACTTTAGAAACGCGTTGGGCCGGCCGCGCCTTGATTCGTTGTAGATCTAAATACTAGTATTAAATTTTGGTACTTACATTAATAATCGGTTGGGTCAGAGAGGGCGGTAGGTCTTAATCGTTGCCCGCGCTTTCTGGACCACAACCTGCCTCCGTCAATGTCGTTCGGCCCGCAGCTCAATGGCTGGCGGGAGCAAGCGCCGCCAATCGGCTGACAGTCACCGTGCTCAGCGGATTTCTGAGTTCGGGGAAGCCATCCTCACTCCAGCAACAACGAAATGATGGGGCGCTGGGCATTAAAGCTCTATGCGACCATGTGACACGGAAATCTTGATTTTAAATGTTTAATGTAGTTAATATTGCTGCTTTAATTTGGCGTGAATTGAATTTTTGCCGGCGACGCCATGGTTGTAGCAACCGTTCCGAATAACAGCGCGATCGCAGCCGAACGGCAGATCGCGTGGGGCTTCGCGCTCGGCTCCTGGTTCAGAGCCTCTCCTGTAAGTCTTAAATTGGCTCGCTCACGAACATTAGAGATGTCGCTTCACACGTCGTCTAGGTGACGGCCATCGGGACCTGTCACGCATATTCCCCTATCTCTCGCGAGGATGTCATGAGGTCCTTGTACGAAAAGTCCGGCTTGAGCCACATAGCTCTCGGATTGCGGAGTTGGCCACGGACTCTGCGCCAGAGAAATATCTGGGCGTCTGATTCAGACGCCGAGGACGAGCGGCTGTCGCCGCACGCCGCACGAAATCCGCTGAAAAGTACAGGCCCGAGCACCTCCGATACCGATGCGCTATCGTCCAGTATGACTTCGCCCCCTGGATTTGCGGGCGTAACCGCAGGATTGCGAACGCCAACTTCTGCGGCAGCCGACCGAATGACCTCAAATCCCGTCGTCATCCTCGGTCAGGTCCCGTCGGCGGCCTTGACCCCGAGCGTCATCGGATCGTCTACGCCTCCAGCGGTCGCGCAGATTTGTGGTTGCGGCTACTTCATTGCTCCAACACGATTGCTCGATCAAAGTGCAGGCCATAACGGACAATTGCAGGGTAGTCGATTGTCTGGAGGAGCGGATTTCGTGCTGACCGGTCATGCCGGCATCATGGGAGCCTCTACCAGTGCTGACATGTCATTGCAGCACGTTGCGCCACTTGCCAACTGGAGCGTGCTGCCAGGCGGAGGCGAGACCGGTGCGAGGACGTCGGCCGGCCCAATCGGAACTTTGTCCGGCTCGGTGACGACCGCAAAGGCTCCCCCGGCCGGCCGCCAGCCCGCCACAACGGAGTCGACCAGCCTTCTCGCGGCCGCAGCGGCTTCTACAAATCCAATCGTTCTCGAGAACCAGAAGCCGGGAAACCCACAAAGCGAATGGGATATCGTTGGCGCGGGCAGTTCGAATATCGAAGGTTTTGCCACCGACATCAGCGTCAATCGGGGCAATCGGGTCGACTTCAAGATCAATAC
Source organism: Bradyrhizobium sp. 195 (assembly GCF_023101665.1). Lineage (NCBI taxonomy): Bacteria > Pseudomonadati > Pseudomonadota > Alphaproteobacteria > Hyphomicrobiales > Nitrobacteraceae > Bradyrhizobium > Bradyrhizobium sp. 195. The sequence goes on from NZ_CP082162.1 coordinate 424,371, forward strand.
GAATTCATCAAACTACCGGATCGACATCTACCGCCTTGGCTACTATGGCGGCATGGGAGCGCGAAAGGTCGCCACGATCCAGCACACGGGCGTGCAGAATCAGCCTGCGCCGCTGCGCGACGCGGCCACCGGCCTGGTCGATGCCGGCAATTGGTCCGTCTCAGACTCTTGGAATATTCCGGGCGATGCGGTGTCCGGCGTTTATATCGCAAAGCTCGTGCGCCAGGACGGAACTGCCGGCGCCAATCACATCCCCTTCATCGTTCGAGACGACGGCAGCACCAGCGATGTCGTCTTCCAAACCTCGGACACGACCTGGCAGGCCTATAACGGCTGGGGCGGCGCCAATTTCTATGGCGGCAACGGTCCCGCGACCGGTCAAGGCGCGGGACGTGCCTACGCGGTGAGCTATAACCGGCCGATTGCCACCCGCGGCAACGTCGGGACCGTTGCCGGTCCGCAGGACTATCTGTTCGGCGCCGAATATTCAGCGATCTACTGGCTGGAGCAGAATGGTTACGACGTCTCCTACATGTCGGGAGTCGATGCAGACCGTTACGGCAGTCTCCTCCTCAACCACCAGCTCTACCTCGATGTTGGTCACGACGAATATTGGTCCGGACAGCAACGCGCCAATGTCCAGGCGGCCCGCGATGCCGGCGTGAATCTCGCGTTCTGGAGCGGCAACGAGATGTATTGGCGCACTCGCTGGGGCAACAGCATCAGCAGCGAAGCCAGCGCCTATCGCACCCTGATCTCCTATAAGGAGACCTGGTTACCGGGAGCGTCGATTGATCCAAGCGACCAGTGGACTGGGACGTTCCGTGATCCACGCCTCAGCCCGCCGGCGGTTGGCGGGGGAATCCCGGAAAATGCCCTGATCGGGCAGATGTTCCAGGTCGATGATGTCGGCCAAGGCAACCTCCAGGCAATCACAATTCCCGATGACGACGCCAATCTGCGCTTCTGGCGCAACACCAGCGTCGCCAATCTTCAGCCCGGGCAAACAGCAACGCTGACCAAGAACTATCTCGGCTACGAGTGGGACGAAGCGCCCGACAACGGATTCGATCCAGCCGGCCTGGTTCGACTCTCCTCGACAACGCTTCCCGTCAATAGCTATCTCCTCGACTACGGCAACACGACCGGCAGCGGCGTCTCAACCCATAATCTGACGCTCTATCGCGCTCCGAGCGGCGCATTGGTCTTTGGCGCCGGAACGGTCTATTGGGCGTGGGGCCTGAGCGACAATCACGACCTGGCGCCGACGCCAACCGATCCGCGCGTGCAACAGGCGATGATCAACCTGCTCGCCGACATGGGGATACAACCTGGAACGCTCCAGCCGGGGATGGTCGCGGGTACCGCTTCAGCGGACTCGACGGCCCCGACCTCCACCATCAACGCACTGGCAAATTTCGTTGCCGGAAGTGCGGTCACGATTTCCGGCACGGCAGCGGATGACGGCGGTGGCGTGATCGCCGGCGTGGAAGTCTCGACCGATGGCGGACTGAGCTGGCAGAACGCGATCGGTGACGAGACATGGACATATACCTGGTCGCCGCAGGTTGGCGGGACTTACACCATCAAATCACGCGCGGTGGACGACAGCATCAATCTGGAAACACCCTCGGCGGGGCGCACGGTGACTGTTTCGGCACCAACTTATGTGACGCTGTTCCCAGGCTCGGCGACCCCTGCGGTCGTCAACACCACAGATTCAAGCGCGGTCGAGCTCGGAGTGAAGTTTCAGACCTCGGTGGCCGGTACTGCTAGCGGCATTCGGTTCTACAAGAGCAGCCAGGATACGGGTACCCACACCGGCGAGCTCTGGTCGAGCACGGGCACGAAGCTGGCGACGGTCACCTTCACAAACGAGACCGCGAGTGGCTGGCAGAGCGCGATCTTTTCCACTCCGGTGTCGCTGACGCCAGGGGCAACCTACACCGCCTCCTATCATACCAATGTGGGCCGCTACTCCAACACCACCAACTACTTCACCACTAACGTGACAAGCGGTCCGCTAACAGCGCCCGCTTCCGGTAATGGCGTCTACGCGTACGGCAGCACAAGCCTGTTTCCGACGAATACGTTCTCTGCGACGAACTTCTGGGTCGACGTCATGTTCAACCCGTCCGCCGCCAACCAGTCGCCGGCGGCCGCGAACGATGTCGGCCCTACCGTGACGCAAGACACACCGATGGCCATCACGGCGGCGTCCCTAATCGCCAATGACAGCGATCCGGACAGCGATGCCTTGACTGTCACTGCCGTGAGCGCACCCACGAACGGAACCGTCACGCTCAACACGCAACCCAATCCACAGAACAATACCATCACCTTCACGCCCAACGCCGGCTATACCGGTCCGGCGAGCTTCAGCTACACAATCTCGGACGGACGCGGCGGCACGGCTTCGGCGAATGTGAGCTTCTCGGTGGTACCGCCCGGAGCGGCTCCCGTGAGCCTGTTCAGCGCGTCCAGCACACCGGCACAAACCGCCCTTAATGATGGACAACAGCTCGAGGTCGGCGTGAAATTCACGTCGTCGGTTGCCGGCAAGGTCACAGCCCTCAAGTTCTACCGCAGCGCCAGCGACACCGGCTCCGACATCGTCAATCTGTGGACCGCCACCGGCACCAAGCTCGCCAGCGCGACGTTCACCAACACAGCCGCTAGCGGCTGGCAGACCGTCGCGCTGCCAGCGGCCGTGTCCATCGCCGCCAACACCACCTACGTTGCCTCCTATCACACCACCGGCACCTATGTGGCGACCAACGGCTATTTCACCACCGCTGTCACCAATGGCCCCCTGACGGCACCTTCAGCCGGCAACGGTGTCTACGCCTATGGTGGCACCGGCACCGCCGGGATCTTCCCGACCAACACCTACAACGGCGCCAACTACTGGACGGACGTCGTGTTCGTTCCGAACGGCTCCACCAATGTCGCGCCGACGGCGGTCGCCGACGCGACGGACGCCACCGAAAAGGGTGGAACGGCGAACGGCACCGGCGGCTCGCTGGCCACCGGCAACGTCCTTACCAACGACACCGACTCCGATGCCGGCGACACTAAGACCGTGACCGCCGTCAGCTTCGGCGCGACCGCCGGTACGCTTGGCACGGCGCTCGCCGGCGCCCGCGGCAGCCTAGTGCTCAATGCCTCCGGGGCGTTCACCTACACCATCAACGAGAACGATGCCGCTGTGCAGGCCTTGCGGCTGTCGACCAACACGCTGACCGATGTCTTCAACTACACGATGCGCGACACCGCCGGCGCCACATCGTCGGCGACACTGACTGTCACCATTCACGGCGCCAACGACGCGCCGGTGCTAGCAGCCCAGACGGGCAACCAGAGCGCCACCGTGGGCTCGACCTTCTCCCTGGTGCTGCCCGCCAATACCTTCACCGACGTCGATTCCGGCGACACGCTCACCTACGCCGCCACCGCTGCCGACGGCTCGGCGCTTCCGGCATGGCTGACCTTCAACGCTTCGACACGGACGTTCAGCGGCACACCGACGGCGGCCGGTACCTTCGGTATCAGGGTTGCAGCCACCGATCTCGGGACCCTCGCCGCCAACGAGACGTTCAACATCATCGTGTCGACAACGCCGAACGCGGTGCCGACGGCGGTCGCCGACGCGGCGGATGCCACCGAGAAGGGCGGAACCGCCAATGGCTCGGGCGGCTCGCCCGGAAGCGGCAACGTCCTCACCAACGACACCGATCCCGACGCCGGCGACACCATGACTGTCACCGCCGTCAGCTTCGGCGGGACCTCAGGCACGCTTGGCGCGGCCCTCGCGGGAGCCCACGGAAGCCTCGTGCTCAATGCCGCCGGTGCGTTCACCTACACCATCAGCGAAACCGATGCCGCCGTGCAGGCTTTACGGCAATCGACCAATACGCTGGCCGATGTCTTCAACTACACCATGCGCGACACCTCTGGCGCCACGTCGTCGACCACGCTCACGGTCACCCTTCACGGCGCCAACGACGCGCCGATGCTGGCGGCCCAGACCGCGGACCAGAACGCGAGCACCGGCTCGGCCTTCTCCCTGGTGCTGCCTGCCAATACCTTCACCGACGTCGATTCCGGCGACACGCTGACCTACTCGGCCACCGCCGCCGACGGCTCGGCGCTTCCGGCATGGCTGACGTTCAACGCTTCGACACGGACGTTCAGCGGCACGCCGACAGCGGCTGGTAACGTCGGTGTCAGGGTTTCAGCGAGGGATCTTGGCGGCCTTGCCGCGAGCGAGACATTCAATATCGCCGTGTCCGTCCCTCCCGCGACGGTGAGCCTGTTCTCGAGTTCGGACAGGCCGGCGTTGCTGTCGGATTCCGATGCGTCCCAAGTTAATCTCGGCGTGAAGTTTACGTCGTCTGCGGCCGGCACCATTACCGGCATCAAATACTACAAGGGCGCCAGTGACACCGGCACGCATACCGGCTCATTGTGGAGCAGCACCGGCACCCTGCTGGCGACCGCGACCTTCACGGGCGAGACCACCAGCGGCTGGCAGACCGTGACGTTCGGCAACCCGGTGTCGATCACCGCCGGCACCACCTACGTCGCGAGCTTCCACAGCAACGGCCGTTACACGGCAACCGGTAACTATTTCACCACCGCTCATGTCAACGGCCCGCTGACGGCACCCGCGAGTGGCAACGGCGTTTACACCTACGGCACGGGCACTCTGTTCCCCACCAGCACATTCGGTGCAACCAATTACTGGGTGGATGTGGTGTTCACCACAGGCGGCGGCGCCAACCAGTCGCCGGCTGCGGCGAACGACAGCGGTTTCAACGCTTCCCAGAACAGTTCGCTCACGATTGCTGCTTCGGCGCTGCTCGCTAACGATACCGATCCGGACGGCGATGCATTGACGATCACGGGCGTCAGTGGCGACGTCAACGGCACCGCGAGCTTGAATGCCCAGACCAATACCGTGACCTTCACGCCGACGGCGGGCTATACCGGGCCAGCGTCCTTCAACTATGCCATCGCCGACGGCCGGGGCGGCACCGCCAGTGCGTCGGTCGCTCTCACCGTGAACGCCGCGTCTTCTACCATTGTGAGCCTGTTCAGTTCGAATCCCACGCCGAGCATTGTGTCGGTCAACGATCCGAACTCGGTGGAGCTTGGGATGAAGTTCCAAGCCTCCAGTGCCGGCGACATCACCGGACTCCGCTTCTACAAAGGCGCATCGAACACCGGCAGCCACGTCGCGGATCTCTGGAGCAGCACCGGCACCCTGCTCGCCACCGCCACCTTCACCAACGAAACCGCCAGCGGCTGGCAACAGGTGAATTTCGCGACCCCGGTGACGATCAACCCGGGAACCACTTACATCGCGTCCTATCACACCGCCGGAAACTACGCGGCCGATCCGAACCTGTTTGCCAACGCCGTCACCAACGGGCCGCTGACGGCTCCGTCGTCCAGCTCCAGCGGCGGCAACGGCGTGTATACGTACGGAAGCGGGAGCCTATTCCCGACGAACACCTACAACTCGACGAGCTATGGTGTTGACGTGCTGTTCCGTCCCCAGCTCACCAGCTAGGAGGACTGATGGAGAGAGCGGACAAGGCTAATCGGCTGCCAGTCACAGTGCTCAGCGGATTCCTCGGTGCAGGGAAGACAACGATGCTCAACCACGTGCTGCGGAATCGCGAGGGTCTGCGCGTCGCGGTCATCGTCAATGACATGAGTCAGCTAAACATAGACGCGAATCTGGTCCAGAACGGCGGTGCCAACCTGTCACACACGACGGAGACGCTCGTAGAGCTCAGCAATGGTTGCATATGCTGCACGTTGCGCGACGACCTTCTGCTGGAGGTCCGGCGATTGGCACAAGAACGGCGTTTCGATTATCTGCTGATCGAAGGAACCGGGGTTTCTGAACCTCTTCCCATTGCGGCAACATTCTCCTTTCGCGACGAAGCTGGCGCCTCCCTTTCTGATTTTGCGAGACTCGACACAATGGTCACCGTCGTCGACGCCTTGAGCCTGCTCGCCAACTATAGCAGTCGTGACCTGTTACGTGATCGCGGCGAGTCGCGCGGTACGCATGACCAGCGGACGCTCGTCGATCTCCTGGTTGAGCAGATCGAGTTCGCCGACGTAGTGGTGATCAACAAGGTATCAGAAGCGACAGAGGCGACCCGTGTGGCAATTCGCAAGGTGGTTGCTGCAATCAATCCCGAAGCGCGCCAAGTCGAGACCGACTTCGGCGAAGTTCCTCTCAAGGTCATTCTCAATACCGGCCTTTTCAACGAAGCGAAGGCTGCGACACATCCCCTCTGGCACAAGGAGCTATACAGCCCCGATTCACATGTGCCGGAGACCGATGAGTACGGCATATCCAGTTTCGTCTACAAGGAAAGGCGTCCCTTCGATCCTCACAGGCTTTTGTCTTTTCTCAACAAGCCCTGGCCGGGTGTGATTCGCGCCAAGGGACATTTCTGGCTCGCCACCCGTCCGGATTGGGTCGGTCTCCTCTCCGTTGCTGGGATGCAACGTCGGTGCGAGCCGATGGGCTTTTGGTGGGCAACAATCCCAAAACCAAGCTGGCCAAGCCATCCTCAGTTTCAAGAACATCTCAACAGCCGATGGGACGGCGTTTGGGGCGACCGACGTCAGGAACTCGTGTTCATCGGTTCAGATATGGATGAAGCGTTCATCCAAGCTTCGCTGGATGCCTGCCTAACCCATTCCGAACAGGGGTTCGATCCGCAGAGCTGGCGTAGCCTTAGCGACCCGTTTCCACCTTGGCATTCTCCTGACCATGGGAACCACACCGCAGTGTCCCTTCTCTAGCAGTTCCTGAGAAAGTCCTCCGGGACTTGCGGCTGATAAGTCTGCTCGTTGATGGGCCTGAATAAGCTACTCCTAGTTTCAGTTGAGTTACCCGCCTGGTGATTGGATCGGGCCTCGGCCGCTCTGCTCAACTAGTATTAACGGAGCGATAAACCTTAGTATGTTGGTTTGTGCAATGAAAGATCATGGAATACTTTTGCAATTCTTGGAATATGGCTGAAGATGACTTCGGATTACTTTGATAGACTTGCGGGGACATTTGTCTAGATCAGCCAGCTTGCGGCGCGTCGCACACGGATTCCGCGCGCGAAAAATGCCGCTGGACGTAACCACGACGGGTTTTGCGCCTGAGCCAGGACTCAAGGGCCTCGACGGCCTGCACCTGACCATCGAACAGATCGAGCCGCCGTCGACCGCGCCCACCGAGGCGGCCCCATTCGCGCACCAAGGCCGTATCGCCAAACAGCGTCGGCTCGATCGTGAGCACATAAAACCGCGCCATGTTGCGGGCCGGATCGCGCCGCTCGAGCACGAGATATTGCACGGTGAGTTCGGACATGCGCCAGAATCGCAATTCCCGAATCGAGCGTCCAATTAAATAAATGAATCGATCTGAGCCGAAGATTCAGAAATTTTATGCAGGCAACGTGACAGTCGAGGCCGGGCTCGCTAGGCGGCTGAGCTGAGCAGGCAAGCTCCGGTCTCGCTGGGTAGCGCCGTACTCCTTGGAGCGCGTCTGAACCAAGTTGGCCCGCGCGAGTTCGACGGAGATCCCCCTCCTCCGACCTCAGGCATTGCGCAAGACTTTCTCAAGCTGCGCAACGAGCTTCGACCTCTGCTCGGCAGGGAGCTTGTCCAGATTGATCTGCTTCCAGCGCACCGCCGGCAGCTCCGCCGCGCCAGGGACGCCTAGCAGGCTCCAATCGGGCTCGCCGCGCTTGAACCCCATGAGGAAATCCCTGTGAGCTTGCGGCATTTTTCCCGCGATTTCGGCGATCAGCGTTTCCCGGGCTTCGAGTAACTCGTCCAAGCTTACGTCACTGGCGGTCATGCCCTCAAAGCCGTGCGTGAATTCGTGCTGTAGGAGGAACCACGACCTCGGAAATCGGCCTGTCATGGCTGATGAGGTAGACGATGAACGCCTTGCGGAGATCGTCCGTGATGCCTTCGTTGGCGAGCAGATCGCGGACGTCGAAGAGGTCGCGCGGATGCTGCCGGTCGAGAGCCGCGACGAGCTTGCCGGCGTATAGATCGGCGAGGGAAACAACTTTCATCTGTGCGAAGCCGAACGTTTCTTCGACGCGCGCCGACACGTCGCGCAGCTCCGGCTCAAAAAAGCAGCCTCTGATCACCGGCGTGACCTCGATCTTGATTTGCGCGTCGCCTTTCTGGACGGTCAGCTTGGTGACGATCTTTTCACGGGCGTTGACGACTTCCGTCACCCGTGCGCCCGGCAATCCCTTCCTGGTGGCCGCTACGATGCGCTTCATCGCCGCATCGATCGCGGCAAGAGATTCGGGGCGCGGAGCCACCGGCAGATAGGTGAGGTCGATATCGACCGACAGGCGCGGCATGTCGCGGTGGAAGAGATTGATCGCGGTGCCGCCCTTGAGCGCAAAATCAGGCTCCGCCGCGACGAACGGAATCGTCTCGATCAACAAGACCACTTGATGCCGATATTTTTCAGACAGGGGCGTTGAGATCGTGTGGGATAGTTATGAGGTATTTGGTGTCGAGTTTGCCGCCCTTGACGAGCATACGCTTTCCGGTACCGAGATTAACTTTCGACTTGTCGATCTGTTTGAGCCAGGCGTGCTGATGCCGCTCCGCGAACCAGAAGAACAGTCGTTTGACCTTGACGCTCTTGCAGTCGTCCAGAAGCGTTTGCAGCCGCCGGGGACTGAGGCTCCTCAAGCCTTCCGCCAGGGCATCGACCTGATGGAAGCTTTCGTGGCGGGGCAATTCGTCGAGCAGTTCGAGGAACGCACGTTCGGGCGTCGATACCGTGAGAGGCCAGTCGAATGGTCCCGGTATTTCCCGCGTCGTTCCCGACTTTGATCCGGGCAGGCTCCCGTGCGTTTTGAATAGACTTTGCGTGCGGTGAACGCGGAATTTCTGTTTGAGCGGGAGTTTGCCGAGCCAGCCGGGAGCAGGCCGCGTTCCGTATAGATGTACGGTCGAAGGACCCGTCTGGCTCAAGTAGTGGCCGAGGCCTTGCGCTTCGATCGCGATACGTCCGCCGACGACGAGATCGGAGCCGAGCAGTCGCTGGAGTGACACGACAACGCCTTGCCAGGAGAGTTCACCGAGCGGGCGCTTAAAGGCTCCCCGCGCCGGCTGAACCAGCCAGCCGGCCGATACGTATTGGCTGCGCAGGCTGGTGGAATATCCATGCTGTTCCATCCAGGCAGCATCGACCAGAAGTCCCTGCGGAACGGTCCTTTCGAGCCTGTTTAGCTTCCTGTCCTTTTGCTCAGCCATACTAAGTAAATTAGCACCTCTTTACCGCCGCTTCATCCGCTTAATGAGACCTTGGGAGAAGATATCCAGGTCGGGCATGCCGAAGCTGCCAATTGCTCCGTGCGTTCGGCCAGTCACGTCCGCCAAAAATTTTGCGGGCGCGCGGGACGCTGCGATGAGATACTTGGCCGAGGGGACCCGAGACCACAGTCCTTCAGACCTATCCGAGAAGCTGTCCGTCCACGTAAGAACGAACGAAGCCACGATCATGACGGTGTAGGCGATGTTGAAGTGGCCGCGGCAATACCGATCGGGAGAAGCAGAAAGCTCTCCTGAGTGGACAGCCTTGAGTTACTGCCGCCGGCGCCATTTGATGGTCGCGCCTGCTCATGTTCTATTCCGACCGTCGCGCCAGTGCATTCAGCCCATGTATGTTGCTGAGGCGGCGCGCGTCCGCGTTAGCCCCCGATGCGATCGAACTGGCAGGCATCCCCACCAGCTCGACCGCCACGAGCCTCACGGCAAGAACGTCATGGACGAGAGTGTGGAGCTGCCACCGACATGCTATCAAACGGCCTTCCTTCCATGAATCCCGACTCACGAACTGCCGATAGCTTGGAATTACAAGCGGAAGCTGGCAATTAGTAGTCGGTTGCGTGGAAGGTTATCTACACCTGCGACGCCGGCCTAGTTTACTGGAACCTGAACGACCCGACCTCGACCGAGAACGGCGCATCTGCGCTTGCGCTAATCGGTTTCGCAGGACGCCTAATTCAGCAATTTGACATTCGAGAAATACGATACGTTGGTGCAAAGCAACAGCGGCGTCGAAAGTTCGATTGGAAATACTCATCACGGCCTCAAACACAACAGGGCTGAAAAATATCTCAACAATCTCAGCATTACGCCAGTAGACGGGCACAATTGCAAGGCGAATTCTTGGGCAGCGCGTCCCGCCGGTTGGCTCCAGTCTTCAAAAGGAACACCTGGGCGGACTGATGCTTGAATCGTCGCCAGCTCGATCTCGAGCTGGCGGAGCAGGCCCCGGCCCCACCCTCAATAGTCCCTGAAGCCGGGCCGTATCTCCGGGGTCGGTAGTATCGAAGTAAGCGTATGCGTCAGTCGCCTTCGATTGTCCCGCTCGATCGTCTGGATCGCGACATCTATTTGGTGCTGGAGCACTTCGGCGCGCGCGCGGGCTGCGCCTGGCGAGAAACCGACGAGCAGGACAGCGATCGGGAAACGGTGCTGCACGATCTGCTCTCCGGCCAATATGCCTACCTGCTCAGGATCGTGGCATTCAACCCCATCGAAGGTTGGTCCGGCGACGCCACCGAGGACATCGCCGACCCGAAATTGCCGCACAAGAACGATTTGATCTCTCGCCGGCGCTTGAGGCATTCATCCGGGGCAACGCCAGCCCTTACAGCTCGCACTACCGCTGCGCGGAGCCGCTTGAGCCGCTGTTCGGCCGCAGCCTCCGCTCCGGTTGCAGCTCCTGCGGCCGGCGCCGGACGTTCCGCACGATCGGCGCGGCACCCTCCCCTAGCAGGCATGAACCGGCCTAGCGAGGTCCGCTTCTTCTTCACCTCACGGGTGAGAGTATCAGCCAGCACGGCTGCTAGGAAACCGGCTGTCACCAACAGGCCGGTACAAAGCGCGAGAAACGAATTTTGGATCATACGGAGGGCCCAAACCTGGCCCGGCCACCGGACGATGCACGAAACCATTTAACGCCACCGGCGAAGTCGTCCGGAAACAGGCAAGGCTGTAGATTGGCGGCATCAGACACGGGGATGCCACCATGTTAACCCTTATGAACCTGATTTGCGACGCCTGGCCTACACGATGCTGATCGGAATGAGATCCACGCTCGTACGTCAGTGAGGCTAGAGGCGGCTCTCGTCAGGAGGCCAATGCGCAAACAGATCGTATTGCTTTCTGCTCCTTGGCAGCCGCATGCGTAGTCGCTTTCATGGCGGCGTGGTTGCGTCACACTAGAAAGAGGAAGCCCGCCAGCTCCGGCAGCCAGCGGGTTTCCACAATGCCCATGCGTACCGCGGTACTCGTCACCAATCCGCGATGGCATATCCTAGGACGACTCCCGTTGACGTCAGGTTACCGACTGAGCCTACGCCTGGTGCGTCAGCCGCTGCCGATCGCGCTTTCGATGGGTTCTGCGGCGACGCTTAACAGGTCGCGCTCTACCATTATGCCGCGGAGTACGGCCTTTACCATCATCTGATCCTCGGGCGAGAGCTGAGCGCACCTCGCCGCAATGTCAGCCGTTTGCGTTGTCACCGCCTCCGGCCGCGGCGGTCCGGTTGATCAAACCCTCATCCGCTGATTTGCTTGAAAAGGCTACCCTTCGTTGGGGTGGCACGCTCCTTGCCAATTGGAGCTCCTTTAGCAAGGAGGCGTGCACCGATGGGACAGCGAGCCCGTATTCTTAGATGCCCGAGCCCCGATCTGAAGCAATCCGCCCGCGAGCTAGTGAGACTGCTCGACGCGATCGAGGAGCTCGAGGAGTTGAGAGAAAGGGTCCGGCTTGCCGAGGCGAGCAAGGCAGCCCGGGTATTGCATTAGAAGTGCGGGGGATCCCCTCCGGCACCAAGCCCTTCTTAACCTCGTGTCGAACGCGCCCTGGCTTCCGCGCCGTCTCGCCCTCCTCGTTTTGTTGAAGGATCACTTCATAATTGGGATGCCCGGTTGGCTTCCCTCAACGCGGGTCCAGTTCCGGTCTTCAGAGGCGACCGGACGCGCTAGCCGAGGATCGGCTGGACGGTTCCCGCCCCTACATAGAATTCCGCTGGGAAGAATTGGCGCGCGGCTGCGCAGGGCGCGTATGATCAGAACGTGCGCTCCGAATGAATTGAAGACGCGGATTACATGAATCGCCGGCGCAACCTCAGGAACGCATCGCGTCAATCGCGTGGGCGATTAATATCGCTATGCTGACGCCGATAATAATAGCGAGGACAAGGTTTAAAAACACGTTCGCCTCCGATCTTTGGAATTGAACGCGCGCAATGGTGCACAGTCAAAAACAACCGGCCAAAACATTAATTTCGGCTTGGGATGAGGATTCAATGTGACTCTTGCGTCCGCTGTCGGCCCTATCTATGGAATGCCATGAACAGAAGAACCCCGACAACGCACGCCGCGAGTGAGAGCAAGTAAATACCCACGGCTACCCCGACTCATCCTGAACTAGGGATTTAATGGGAACTCGCATTATGAACCGGTCAAGCCCAAGCTCTCCAGAAACAGTTGATATGCCCTGTAACCTTTCGGCTGCGGCAATCACGGCTCGAAGCCCGGAAGTAGTCTGCCGCTCGCGACCCTCCAACTTTAAACGACTGAACAAAAAGATTTTGGCACGGAATTGCAAATCCGATTTAATTCCGCTCTCACGCGACTGCGGGCTTGCAAACCACCGCATTCAAACTGAGCTTTGCAACGTCGCGATCTGCGCTCGCCGGCCGACGCCGTTTTCCACGTTTAATGACAAACGACCTCAGTTTGGGGGCCGAGGTCGCCAACCCTTGGGGAAGTTTTGCTCCCGACCGGGGCTTTTGGCTTGGGACTGGTCGGGAGCTTGGATTCGATTCGAAGTCGTTCCGTTTGCCGAGCAACAAAAGCGGCCGGGCGCCCGTTCGACTAGCTGTTGCAAGGAACGTTTAGCCTTGGCCCGCGGGGCCGCGGCGGCCAAACCAGCGCTTCGCCCATGGACAGCGGTTGGTTTGCAATTTCGCCTCTCATCGTTCTCTTCGGCGTCTGGATCATTGCTGCCGGCCTTTCTCCAGCTCACCTGTCTAAGTCATAGCCAAAACGGATTTGCCCGCGAGTCCGCCACTGCCTTTGTGAAAAGGTTGTGTCGCCTACCTCAATCGACTGGGTGCCGGGGTGTTCGATCGCCCGCCATAGCAGGCTACGCGGCTGAGGCCGGCCGGGCTTAGGGAGCTTTTTGGGCCAGAGCAAAACAGCAATCCACCCTTCAAGGTCGCGTGCACGAAGCCATTTTGGCGCGGTCAAACGGAGCGGTTCTGAAACAATGCGGTCCGATGCTGAGATCAGTGAAGGAGGTTTAAATGCGTAGTCTAATTTTCGGGGTAGTCCTCGTAGCGTTAGCAACGATCGGATTTTCCTCATTTGTTTCGGCCGCTCTTTCTGCAACGCGAGATGCGAAGTCCGCAACGTTCTCAGCGCGGTTCTTGCCAGCAGCAAACGCTCCCACCTGCACTTTGGCACCGGGCCGCTGCCCGGTTCGAGCGTGCGTTCTCGACCGGCTGCTTTCCGAACCATGAATCGCCACTCCGATGTTGGATCAGAGCTCGTTGCGACCGATACACTGCTTGCAAACATCGGGCGAAACTTAATACCAGATTACCGCGGCCGGCGCGCGAGCTTGAACGGATAACACAACTGCACCCAAGGGTACTTGTGCCTTCGCGCAGAAGCTTGGGGACATTCCGCCGTTAGGTCAACGCATCTGCATTTTCCGAATCGACGTTCCATGGTCGCTCGCCCATGCGTCGCGTTCAGGGGTGTAGATGTGAGCCAGTTTCTATCAATGCTGCTGCTAACAACAGCCGTGGTTCTGACCGTCTGCTTCGGAGTGGCGGCCTGGCGCCTCTCTGACGAAAAGGACGTCGACATTACTGGCCAGATCCCGCGCCAGTCCTATGGATGGAAGGTGCCGCCCACCCGATAGACTTGAGGAGGAGAAGAACCGGCAGGTTGCCGCTGCCCTCCTCACAGGCGTCGCCGCCGGGGCCAACGCATACAGCGCCTCTCGAGCCGGTTACGGTAGCTACACGACCGGAGCGGACGAACCGGCACGTTCTACAGCCCGACGGCCGCGGCAATTGCGCAAGGCAACGCGACCGCTCAGAACGAAGCGATGATTTCTGCCACGATCGAAACAGGCCAGCGCAACATGGCCGTGCTCGAGCAGTCCGTGATCAAGGACAATAGGCTACTCCCCGGCGAATGGTACGGCGGCCAACTGCACCTGACAACGCCAACCGACCAGGGCGGAGCTCAAAAGAGCTACACGATCGTCATCACTGTTGGGCCTGACCGCCACGTGATCGATGTGGCTCAAGGCCCGCCTGGGGTGTAGGGTCGGATCTCCGTAGCCTAACGAGCAGATGCACCAAGACGAAGACCTGCTTGAATGCGAGATTCTCAACCAAGCTCTAGCTGGGATAGAGTCGTACGCGTGAACTTCTTCCCTCTGAGGAACGACTATCGAGTAGGCGCCACCCAATCGGCCCCGGGAAGCTGTTCGCGACGCTCAAGGCGCGCTTCTCGTCGGTTTCGAGAGCTAGCTTCTGAGCAAGCATGACGTCACCCTGAGCCAGGCCGCCCAAAGGAACGAAGCACTGCCCAGTTCCGAGCCGCCCGTGTTCGTCGATCTCGTTTACGTTGGCCGACGTTCCGCGCCGGATGCGATAGCGCTTTCCGGTATCGCACCCTGTGACGTCGAAGTATCCTTTCGTGTCGAATTCGACCCTCTGCTGAGGCGAAAGCCAAGACCGCAGAAGCCGCATTGACCGTGCGTGTATGGTTTTCTCATCCTTAGCTGCTTGGTACAGCTTGGTCACCGCCAGGCCTCGAAGGCTCCAGCGGCCGAGAGGCCCATATTTGTTCTTCACTTGTCACCCACCAACAAGGCGCGGGAAGAACAATGTTTCTTCGGCGCTTGGATCGAACGTGGTGATCTTAGTCACCTCACCCGGCCCCTTCCGCACCGTTGCAGTATATCCTTTGGCGGTGAATTCCAAAAACAGCCTCTCCGCCTCTGCCAGGGCATCCGCACTGGAATTGTCAAAGAAGTGCCGGCTGTCGCCGCTGTGATCCATCACGATTTGCGTGGCCATTGCTGAGGCTCCCGATTGCACCTCAAAAGGAATGTGGAAGCCGAGACGTCGTTCCTAAATTCGCAGATCTGACGCTTCCGAGGAGCTACCTTAGGCACCGCGGAGCCGCTCAAGAGTGATCGCACGGGTGTCCATCGCAGCTCAAAGCAACGCGCATCGGCCGCTTTTTGCCGAATCTCTTCCAATTCGGAAAGCTTACCAAGGGCTCGAGACGTTGGCGCAAGTCCTCAACACGTCTCAATCAACCGCAAGGTATCGCATGGCCTTTTCCACGTCCGGAAAGCTGCCACTACGATTCTCCGCGTGCTCCTTCGGCGGAGGATCGACCTTTCACCTCCAAACAAACGGCCCCAGCTTTGGCGGCGGCTGGGGCCGTTGGGACTTACTCCGGCATCGCAGGGGGGCTTGGAGCCGGAGCAGAGCACAATCTGGTCGCTTGCTACTAGTTCCTAGACAAGCCGTGGGCCTGCCGAAGAAGGGTGCCGCTGCGATGGCCTCTGTCACTTATCGTGATTGAACTACTAGCGATTTAATTTATTTAATTCACGCCTTAATCATATGATTCAGTCGCGCGGCTCTCGGAGAGTGCAATGACAGAACGAGAAGATGACGATCGGCGGGAATTCCTGAAGACCTGCGGTAAGTTTGCCGTTGTAACTCCCCCCACCATCACGGCGTTGCTATCGACGTCCCTGACCAGTACGGCCATCGCCCAGTCCGGCGGCGGCTTGGTGCATCCTCGGGGCAACAACGGTTATGGGAACGGCGGCGGTGACGGCAGCCCCAACGGCAAACCCGATAAGGATCGGTGACCTGAGGCAAGGCCGGGAACGCTTTGCCGATTGCTAAGTTTTCCCGTTGCCCTTCCCCAAGGGTGACCCCGATGCGCCCCAGCTCTCCCCAATGCCCCCCGGGAGCTGGGGCCATTTTTTGCCGGCCGCGGGCCAAAATTCGAACTATGCCACCACTGTACTGGCGTGGCCCGTACCCGGGAAACTTGGGTGCGTTGCCATGTTTTCCCGACGTGATTCACATACGTGAATGAAGCTGTAAAGATGAATGCGCTCCCTGCTAGGTGCTGGGCAATTCGGGAGCATGCTTCATTGACTGACGAAGTTCCATCGCCGCGCCGATTTTTCATTCGAATCGGAGGCAAGGGTTGGATGGTCTACGATCGAGAACGCAAAGGCCCAGCATTGATCGGGACCGCCTGGGCGGCCAGCCTGACCAAGGAGCAAGCTGACCAAGTGTTACGGTCGCTTACTTCTTCGCCTGCGGAGAAGCCGTCCTCTGAATCCGACAGAGGCCCGCCAGCGTGAACCGACGGACCGATTGTCACTACCTCAGCCGTTTCGGGGCAGTATCAGCTGCTTCAGTCCATCCTCCATCACTCGGGGATTCTTAAGTAGAACATCCCGAGAGTGGGTGGTTCACGCCTGATGTGGACTGTGGCTGTTCGAGCAAGTGGCGCCGAAGGTCCCTCATATTCTCCAAGGCTGCCGGTTGACGCATAAGCCGAAACGATCGATCCAATGCTTGAAGCCAAACGGGCAGATCCAAATGCAAGATTCTAAAATAGGTTGTATAGCAACCATTTCGAGCTAACCCGCAAGCGCCATCATATAGCATTTTGGTAACCAATCAGCCCAGGGTGCTCTGGGACGGGGTCGTGGGGACATACGCGGCTTGTGCTTGTGGGTTGAGGGCCCGCCAATTCAGCCAGCCCCGGCGGGTCCTCCCTCATCCCGATGCACGTTAAGCCTGCTGCCGATTGTGAAATAGATCATATTGCGAGCCAAAAATGCCGCGATAGGATCATGCCACCGGGGCTGGCTGCATATTTCACTTAAATCTTTTCACCGGTTTCATCTTGACCCGCGGGCCGCGGCGATGTTCTCGCTGCGGCCTTCCTGCAGAAGGGCTGCGTTTCGATCACCAGCAAGCTTTGTGGGCACCAGCAATTTTGCGGGTCCAAATTGCCAATGGGAGGACGTTTTATGCCTAAGGAGAATTGCCTGATTGTCCGTGCTGCCGGGAAACGACTGGACCTTTTACGAGGCGAAGCTGCCCGCATCGCGCAAGGAGCTAACGTTCGCTGGTGGACCGACCGCGCGGAGATCGGCACCAAGTTCTGCTTTGAAGATTCCAAATCAAAGGAGTTGTTCGCAATTACCTGCGACAGCCTCGGCATTACCTCACAGGACGGCTAGTCCATTGAAAAACCCGCCGAGCTGGGAGCCGACGAGTTCTCAATGCCAATACGTATCACGGTGCTCGTCACAAAACCGAGATCGTCAATCGTAGCGCGGGACCCGTTGACGGCTGGTCACGCCTAAGTCTTCGGCGGTGCGTCATCAGCCGCTGCCGGTCGCGCGATCACCAAGTGCAGCTCTATGCCTTCGACGTCCTCGCCATGGGCGGCGGCGACTTGCGCGATCTGCTGCTGCATCTGCGAAAGATGAACCTCGAGCGGTTGTTCGCGCGCAGGCCGGAGGGCATAACCGTTGCGCCCTTTGAGCGCGGCGAGATTGGACCCGATCTATTCCGCGCGGCCTACCGCATGGACCTTTGAGGGGCTGGTCTCAAAGCATCGCGATCGACCGCATCGTGCGGGCGGCAGAAGCACTGGATCAAGGTGAAGAACCGCGGCCATCGGGCGATGGATCGCGAGTTGTAGATGCTCGTGGAACCGACCAAAGCAGTGCCAAGTTGATCGTCATGGCCCTGAAGGAAGTTCGAGGCTGGTTGACCAACATCGGCGTGCTTGCCTCCCGGCCAGCCGCGTTCGTCGTCTTTCTCATTTATGCCGCGCTTTGGATCGTCTTCGGCAATGACCTAGAGTGGCATTCGCTTGCCAGTCTCGCAACATGAGAATGACCCTCGTGATCCAGCGCGCCGAGCACCGCGACACGCAGGCCATTCATGCGAAGCTCGACTAACTCCTGAAGGTTCACGGCGATGCCAAGAACTCGTTTATGACCATCGACGACAAGGACGCTGAGGACGTCGAGCGGGAGCGAGCACGGGTCCGTAGGTCGTGAGAGTTACCCAACGGATCACCTTGATCGCTCTTCCCCTCGGGTTCCAGAATTAACCCGCAACCGCGACATCAAGCTTAATTCCAGACATTGATTGCAGCAAAGCTGCGGGGCGCTAGCTTCACACGGCCACATTGCCCTTGGTCCGGGTCCCCAATGGGAAGCCGTCGCGCCAATATACTCGACGCGGCGGCTTCGCTTGATTGCAGGCCCGTTCTATTTGAAACAGCAGTCAGACAGCGGAAAACTTGACCTTATCGAGATGCGTCGGCAACTCACGACCGTGCGCTCGCAGCATTCGGACAACCTTGCGATAGCATCACTACTGAACCGCTTCCTCGTGAAGGTCGCATTCCTCTCGGAGCCTATCGACCCGAAGCACGAACAGCATCTCCGATCTGAGTTTGCACAGACGCTGAAGAAGGTGGAGGCGATCACCTCGCGCAAGCCATCAGCGAAGCGACCAGTAACCACTAAGCCATCCAAGTAACACTTACGATCGTATCTCATTGCGCTTGTTGCCGGGGCCGCCGATCCTGGATGCAGTCGCGAAGTCGCCTTTGTTTCGCGTACTGGAGCCTTCGCGGCGAGGGGTCGCCGGCCCTTCGGCCGGCGGCCCCGCCCAGTGCTAGGATTGATGGCGGCCGTGCGACGAAGCGCGATCCGCAGCGTAGTTTGGGCGGAAGGGCCTCATAGGCCGGTCCTCCGCTTCGCGATCAACTTGGCGCGTTGAGCCGACGGCTCGTAGGCATCAACCGAGCCGGGCAATCACCGATAGCGAGCAACCCAGAAGCGCGTCTTGGGCCCTCGCGGTCCTTCCGTTCGTTCACAGACGGTCAACGCTCTGGCCTTACTCTAAGCGGCTGCGCGAAGGCCACGCGGGGCGATTCATGAGTGAGGCGGAACAACGATCCGATAGGCGCGTCGTTTTCGAACGTCCAATCGAAGCACGGTTGATGGCGATCGACGGCACATGGCAGCGCGCCTGCAAAATTCACGATGTTTCCGAATTGGGGGCCAAGCTGGTGATTGATGGTGCTATCGGCCAGAAGGAGTTTTTCCTCGTACTGTCGCCAATCGGATTAGCCTACCGACACTGCGAGCTCTCCTGGGTCAACGGAGAGTTCGTTGGCGTTCAATTCATCAATCGCGGCAAAGCTTCGAAGAGAGCCCAACGCGGCGAAACGCTGGTGAAGTGATTAGATCCAGAAGGGTGACGAGCGGCTAGAGCACTCCGAAACACGGCGCGCTCCGGGCCGCTAGGATACGATACCTGCGGGTCAGCCAATCCGGAGGTTTTCCGCGGACATCTTACCGGAGCTCCCGGCCCTCACCTCATAGCTAACATGCGCACCCTCGGCCAAGCCCGTGTAGCCGGCTTTCTCGACCGCCCTGATGTGCACGAACACGTCTGGGCCACCATCATCAGGAGCAATAAAGCCGTAGCCTTTGGTAGCGTTAAACCACTTCACTTTACCTATCGCCAAGTTGATATCTCCCAATCAAAGACCGTATCCCAAGTATAGAATAGCCTAAGCGCAGCCCTCCTGACTGTTCGATTCACGACGCAGACTCGCCTCAAGGCGTCGCCAGAGCCGGGTTCCAAATTCGTAAAAATCCTCGGCAAGCGCCTATCTCCCACCATGCGAATGGCGTACGAGCTCTGCCTGGCCACCCCCGGCAAGCAGGTCTCGGACGGGCCGGGCTGGATTCATGAAGTGAAGCACGACGACTATCGAATGCTAGCCATTCGGTGAATGACTGCCTGCGCCTGCTGTCTCGCAACGGCACTGATTGGACAATGCGTTATCCCTGGATCGCCGAGGCCGGGCTGAAGAATCGCCAGAAGCACTTCGTTATCGATGGCGAAGCCGTGAACTTGGGCGTCGACGGCATCTCTAATTTCAATGCCCTGCACTCTCGCAAGCACGACCACGAAGTTCAGCTCTACGCCTTCGATATTCTCGCTGTGGGCGACGACGACCTGCGGCCTTCGCCAGAACATCGACCGCAAGTCGGGTATCGTGACTAGCGCGCCGCTCAAAGAGCACCGCCCGATTTCGAACTGGCCACTGGAGTCGGAACAGGCCCTGTCCAACTTAGGCCATTAGAACGTGAACACGGGGCAGCACTAGAATTGAACCTTGAGCGGGAACAACCCTGTAGTCGCGAAATTGACCCGCCATGGGAGCTGTGAAGGACATTCGCGAGCAGGCAGCGGCGGCCGAAAAGGTGGCCGCCCGCACGGCTGACGTCTTTGTCGCGGATCAGATGAAAACATTGGCTGAGGCATTCCGGGCCCAGGCCGCCACCTTGAAGAAAGAGAAGAAGAAGAAAAAGAAGAGAAAATGAGCTTCATCGTCAAAGGGATATGCAGACACGGAGAGCTTGCACACCGCAGGAAGACCGCCGAAGCGGCCCTCGAGAAGGCACGTGAACTTGCGCGGACGGGCTGCTACGAGGTCCACATTGTCACCCCGGAAGGCAGAGACTACGCCGCATCCGAGTTCGGCGATCTTCCGCGATCGCCCGTGGCACCCCGCTCTATTCCGGTCTGACGGTCGAGTAAGTACAAGCCGTCACGACCAGCAGAGTTCGGCTGCATTGCCAATCGGGTCCTAACATTGGTTCAAAGACTCCGCGAGGAGTACCGATTGCCATAGTGGTACCGGCCGCCACCAGAAGAACTGCCGTCAGAGCGAGCATTCGAGAGGGTTTCCAATTGAACTTCATGGCGCGTCCTCAGTTGAAGCGAGGACGCTACGCTTGGTGATACCTGCCGCTTGTGAACTACTTCACACGGCTTCCTCAATGTTCATCACAACGCGTGGAGCAGGTCTAACAGCGCGCTCCGGCGGCAAAAGTACTCGTTCCAAAAGGCTACGCTCCGGAACGTTCCCTGGCGCCGGTGCTTGGGAAGCCATGACCAGCTCCATCGTTCTCATTCCGGCATGCTCAAGCCGCTACGGCTGGCCCGCATCTACGGCTTTTTGGTCGAGCGCGGAGGCCGCGTCTATCACCCGGGCGGCTGCCAGCCGATATGCTGGACAACATCAGCGCGGAAGATGGTTGAAGGTGGCTGGCTGGTGAAGCACGGGGAGCGCTATGAGCCGACAGAGCGGGGTCTGCGAGCGGCAGAATGATCGGGCGATGCTGGAAGCGCCGCCCCACCCCAGAGCGTCTGCGCGGAGGAAACCTCCCGAAATAAGCCTCTTCGTTCGGGCCGCCGCTATCGGCGCGAGGACCTTGGTAGCCCTGGCCCGTCGCCCCCCGCGCTTCGATCGAACATTCCTGGCGCTCCAGCGTCTTATAGCCAGTTGGAGCGACGTTATGGATTACCGCGCTGAACTTCTAAGGCTGCAACATCAGGTCGACCTGGCTAGTCGCGCAATCGCCCGAATCGGCGATAGGACCACGGTGAAGAATTTGGAAAGTTTCGCAAAGAAGATTAAGGGCAAGCTCGATGAACTACAGGCCGTCGCTCTGCACGAGGAGATCAGGACGCGGGCTTTTGGGCTTTGGCAGGAAGCCGGTCGGCCCGAAGGACGCGACCTGGAATTCTGGCTGCGAGCCGAACAGGAGCATTACCGTCGAATAGAGCGACCGCCGTGCACGCTGGACCAACGGTGATGCCGATGGTCTGGTAGCTGTCACCGCCGGAGTTGGCGCCAAGGCGGCGCCGTTCGAGATTCATCGCCCGCGGTGTGCAGACGCCCGCTACATTCGATTGCTGGATTTCAATCCGTCGACGCGGATTGCGTGAACTCGGGACTGTCGGATCGGGATGAAGAGGCGTTTAGTCATCGCTCCAATCTGAGGCGGCGATGTCGATGTTGTTCGTATGCACCGTGTACCCCCAGGCGCTCACGTTCACATCCGCAAGAGCTCCCTGGCCGTTCGACCAGCACGCGGGAGCGCCACTCAGGCAAGCAGCACTGCCGACACTCGTAGGTGTGCCCGAAAAGACGACTCACTTTAGGTCGCGCGTACCGTGTTTGATGCTGATGCTTTACCAGGCGACCCCGGAAGGTGCCTGAACATCACGCCTCTTCTACGCTCCTCCTCGAGCAGCTTAAGTGCGTGCCACATTTCGGGGGTGAAGCATCCAGGAAGGCCAAGACGCTGTCGCTGATCTCGTCCTGCGTTCGCCAGCGGAGCGCTTTAAGGAAGCATTTCATCTAGCACGTGGCGGTCGACACGCTCAACCATATGCAACTCGCACTCAGGCTGAGCCGGTCTTCGGCATTGGCGCGCGTCGCGAGCTCGTGAAGCTGTCGAATTTGCTGGCCAGCAATACATCATCTGTCGTCAGCGGATATTCGAAGTCAGGCCATCGGGGTAAGCCGCGGGCCCAACTTCGTAGCTACTCACCGTAGCAATTTGCGCGACGTCCCTATTTATCTAAAGAAGTCGCTGTCTTTTCAGCATCCTGTCCTTGTTCGTGTGGAGGAGCGGATGTCCGCTACGTCAATGTGAGTCGACAATGCCCGCTCAGCGCACACGCGGAGCTGCTCTGACCTATCTCGAGCCTCGTACAATTCGCCACGAATTCGGCACTTGCGCGGAAGCGGAACATGACTTTCAGCTCTACCGCGTGCAATTCGAATCCCAGCTAAGCGAAAGACTGGTAGTCAGACGTGTGGGGACTACCGGCTGCGGAGTTTCCTGTCAGCGTTCCATTGTGCCCGTCGATCGCCCAATGGACTTGCCATTGATCGCCCGACAGCCATGTAGGGGTCGCCCGTCTATCGCTTTCGCGACGCCATTTAATCTCAGCAAATCGTCTATTGCTGAGAGAGATACCCCGTGCCGTCGCCGTCTGCGTCTTCCATGCTGCAGTCAGACTCCACGTAGGTGATGATACAGCCGAAAGCCACGCCTTAGAGCGCGCCAAGAGGATCGTTAGGAGCGATGGCATGAATTGTAAGGCGCAAGACCTCAGGCAAACAATCGGATGGCAGCTCAACGTAGCAGCGGACGGGGAGTGTCCACGCTGCGCTTCACATCGACCCAGCGTCAATGGCGCGGGGCGCCCGGGGTGGGGACGAAAGAGTTCAATAGCTTTCTTGTGGCTTGCTGGGAGCGTGCTGATTACCGCTGATTACGGCACATGGAATGGGAATGTCGGCTCCGGCTGTTCTCCCAACCTGCGGCTGGGGCCGTTTTGAACTTTTAGCTGTATCGTTCAACCCGGTCCACGACCATGCTTAGAGGCATTGCTATCGCGCTATTTGGAATGGGTACCTTTTCGCAGCTTGATCGAGCGTTCTACTATGGCCGCAATACCGACGCGGCGCTTAGGTTTGCGCGGGAGATTGGCCGCGGGTTTGGGCTGTAGGACGGTGCCCTTCGTTCATCGGGCCAGCGCCCACGCCGCAGCAGAGACGGCTACTTCTTCAACAGTATCCCTAGTGTTCGCGCCATTCGCCTCACTGATCCTGCGTGACGGCCCAGCTCGGCTGCTATCTTCGATACGCCAGCCCGGGCCCGGGCGAGCCTGACCAATCGTCGGACTTCCTGCTCGTCCCATTGTTTTGGCTTCGGCGTTTTCATGGTGCGGCGCTCAACCCGCCCTAGTTAACCAGCGAGCCTACTAGCCGACACTTGGGAAATTTACGAGTGGTGCCTGCCGTCACGAGGCTCGGCGGTGCGGCGGCTTTGGACGCGCAAGATGGGGGGTGCGCGGCGCCCCGATTATCGCGCGAGCTCTTGGGGATCAGACCGGTGTCGCTGGCGCAGGAGGTCTGGTATTAAGGGAAGATCGGCCCTGCCGTATGCGAGCGCCGGACCGCCGCTTGTGACCCGTAAGCGCATGTCAGCACCTGCGCAACGACCCGCCTGGTGGGCCCAATTCGACTGTCCACTGCTGCCGGGGGCTATTTGCCGGATAAGATACCTCTCGGGTCGCCGCCTCGGTGCGTGGCGACGTAATCGATTTCGCCGCGCGTGATACCGACATCCATCAGCTCCCTGTCACTTAGGTCGTACAAGCTGGCCAATAACTTCTGGCGTTTGCGCCACTGCTGGAAGGTGTGGAAGAACGCGGGCTCTTACCGCCACAAGTGGCGTTCCAGTATGGTTCGAGAGGACTGTAGCGTGCCCCCCATCGATTAGCGGTCCCCGCGCGGTGGTCTGCTGCGTCGTGCTCATTTAGCGTGTGTCCTATCTGGACTGTTCACTAGGCTGAAGTTGCCGCAAGATGCGCCGGCTCGCTAAACTGGTGGCTTACATTTCCCTTACCGGCGGCTTATTCTTCGTGAACTAGGGTGCTGCGGAGGCGCCCTCGAGAAGGAATGGTCGCTTGCGCTATCTTTTCGAGGATTCCACGCTTGATACCGAAAGACGTGAACTGCATCGCGGGGCTGTCGCGGTGTCGATCACGCCCCAGGTTTTCGACCTGCTCGATTATTTGATCCGGAACAGGCAGCGCGTCGTCAGCAAAGACGACCTCATCAGCGCTGTCTGGAGCGGACGCGTTGTCTCCGATGCGGCGTTGACGACCCGCCTGAATGCCGCGCGAAGCGCGATCGGCGATTCCTGTGAGGAACAGCGCCTGATCAAGACGTTACCACGCAAGGGTTTTCGTTTTATCGGCACGGTCCGCGAGGTGAACCAGCCTCCGGGCGCGGCGGCGACCTTGAGCCGCGATATGGAATTGACGTCAGCTCCCTTTCCAATACCCGAGACGCCCTCGATCGCCGTGTTGCCATTCGAGAACATGAGCGGTGATGCCGAGCAGGAGTATTTTGCCGACGGAATGGTGGAGGAGATCATCACGGCGCTTTCGCGGTTCAAGACACTGTTCGTTATCGCGCGAAATTCGCGTTTCACCTTCAAAGGCAGAGCTGTAGACATCAAAGAGGTCGGGCGCGGGCTCGGCGTGCGCTATGTGCTTGAAGGGTCTGTGCGTAAGGCAGCAGGAAAAGTTCGCATCGCAGGACAATTGATCGATGCAGCTACAGGGGCGCATATCTGGGCGGACAGATACGAACGTGACCTGACAGACGTCTTCGCTCTGCAAGATGAAATCACGCTAGCTGTCGTCTCCGCCATTCAGCCGAAGCTGCTCCAAACGGAGATTGCAATGGCGACGCGGCGGCGACCGGAGAATCTCACCGCCTATGATTTTCACCTCCGGGCCGTGCGCGAGTTCCGTTCGATGACCCGCGAAGGCTTTGCCGAGGCGATAAGGCTGGCTCATCGCGCCTTGGAGCTCGACCCTCGGCTCGGTCTGGCTGCCGGCCTGGCAGGCAACTGTCACGCGCTCAACGTCGCCTTCGGCTTTGCTGTCGATCCTCAATTCGAGCGCCGGGAAGCACTTCGACTTGCTCGCCTGGCGTTGAGCATCGACGACAGTGACGCAGACACGTTAGCATCCGCCAGCTTTATCTCGGCGATCGTGACCGGCCCTGGGCAAACAGAGATCGAAATGGCGAACCGGGCGGTCGCACTTAACCCTAATGCATTCCACACCTTGAGCTGCAAAGGTCATGTCTACAGGATTGCGGGGTTGCCTGAGGAAGCAATCCGCAGCTTTGAACATGCCGTACGCATGAGCCCGGTAGACCCGGTGTTGCACGCGGTGTTTGCCGGGATAGGAATGGCCTTGATTGAACTTGGTCGCTTTGAGGAGGCCGTCCAAGCAGGAAAGAAGGCCCTACGTCAGAATCCCTCCTATT
This sequence comes from Bradyrhizobium sp. 195, assembly GCF_023101665.1. Classification (NCBI taxonomy): domain Bacteria; kingdom Pseudomonadati; phylum Pseudomonadota; class Alphaproteobacteria; order Hyphomicrobiales; family Nitrobacteraceae; genus Bradyrhizobium; species Bradyrhizobium sp. 195. The sequence continues at coordinate 450,264 of NZ_CP082162.1, forward strand.
CATCGACTTACCGCTGCCTCGCGTCCGCATACGCCCATCTCGGACGGAATCCGGAGTCACGCGAAGCGGCGGCACATCTCCTTGAACTCGACGCTGCTTTTAACATATCAGGGTGGATAGCCCGAGGCGGGCAATCGAACGCGAAGCTGCTGATCGAGGGGCTCCGGAAATCGGGGTTACCCGAATAGCAATCCGATTTTGACGAGACGATGCGCCAGCGGCGCTGCAAGCGCCGCGCTTGAGTCCGGTTATGGTCCGTCTGCAAAGTTGCACCTCGTCAGGCGGATGTCCGCTCATCGCGGCAGAATGGACTAGATTTGCTCAACCTGAGTTCTTCGCATTTTGACCCAAAGCTGAAATACGTAGCAACGCGGCGTACTCGATGTGCCTCCTATCGGCCAACGGCTGCCTTCGAATCTGCTTTAGAAGGATGATCCAAGCAGGAGAATTAGGCGCCTTAGCCGGAGCTGCTCTACACTTCGTTCCTGCTGCACGCTTTCGTACAAGGAACTTGCCCCGCGGTCGAAGTCCTAACCGTCAATCCTGCGAAGTCTGATGGTCGGGTGTGCCCGCTCCACGACTGGGGGCGATTTCCAGCCCCGCCCCATTCAGCGCCTCAACAATCAACTTACCCAGCAGTTTAGCTTCCTCACTCGCGATCCGAATGGTGGAATGATCTTTGAAAAACTCGCAAACCGTTGTTGCGATCATGGCGTTGACTTGGTGCGTGTCATGCATTGGATGCACCCAAAAACGTTGGCTCTGCAGGCTCGTGATTTGATATGCAAGGTAAAAAAGCGGCAAACACTCCTGTGAGCAATACTCCATCCACTAGGTGAACTTTAGGCGGATCGAGTCACTGAACGGCAACTACGTCTTTCGCCGCAGCTTCACATTTTTCAACTTCCCTTGCCTTTTCCAGCTCAACTTGCTTCCGGATGGCGGTCAGGGAGTTGCCGATCTTCCGGACGATTCTGGCTAGGTCAACCTGTGATATGTTGAGCCGCCTCCTAGCGGATCTCACCTGCGCTCCGTTCGCTAGATCGAGCGTTGTGCGGATCGAATGTCGCAGTCTCGAACGCAGCATCTAACTGACTCCCAACCTTGCCCCGGGCATATTCAAGCCCGCTAGTCACAAGCACGTAGAACGCGCAGCGAGATGGACCAGTCGCGATCTTGCAATGGCGCCCAAAAGCTGTGCTCGTGGATGTCCGCTGTCCGATCAAATGAATGATGTCCTTCTTTACCAGCGAAGGTGGTGCCTCCAGCCGTAGTGGTGGCCACGGCCTCTGCCCCAGCCGTAGTGATGCCCACGACCCCCGCGGCGGCTCCAGCGATGACCTCCGCCGTGACCGTGGCCCCCTTTGACTTGCATCGCGCTCGATTCAACGGCGCCAATCGCATCCGGTGTTGCCGCGGGCATCGCCGAAGCCGAGGGTGTGGCAATCGATGCAACGGCCAACGCGACAAAACGGATAAGCTGACCCACTTCATGTATTCCGTTCTCCAACAGTAGAACCGAGCGCCCGTGGGGCCCCTGATCGTTCCAGATCCTCTAATGGGAAAGATGGGAAAAAGTTGCAATGAAAGGCAGGCTCGGGAAGAACTCTCCTGCGGGGCTATGGATCAGCCATCACGTCCGAGCCTAACGTCCGATGTGGCCGCCGATCGGGGTGGCACACACCTCGCCGCCCGGAGTTCTAAGGAGAGGTCCAACATTCGTCAAAACCAGAGCTGGCTTTGATTGCGACCACGACTGGGCTTCTTTAGCGAACAGGTACCAGACGGTGTGTTGGCCGAGCGGCAACCCGGCCATTGGATCGCCTGAGTGCCGGCAATCCGAGTTCACCGCCGCAGTAAGACGCTTTGGGTTTGCGGCAGCTGCGCGTGTTGTACATGGGCGCTGTTTATTCTCCCCCTCAAGTGGCTCTGACGGAAACGGCCGGAGTCACAGCGCTCGCTCGACCACCGAAGAATGCAGCCAGCGCGCCCAGAAGGAGGGCAAGGGCACCGAACAATGCGCCCTGCGATACACGCTTCGCCGCGGTGTCGGCAGCCTGCTTTGCCTGCTCTTTGGTCTTCGCTGCCGTCTCCTTGTACTGCTGCTGATACTGAGCGATCTGCCCTTTCGCCTCGTCTTGAGAAATGTTCTGCGCTTTGGCCAAGGCGTCCGCCGCCTTATCGTTCGCAGCAGCCTGTTGCGCTGGGTCGCCATTTAGTGCCGCTCGAACAGCTGTCATTGCGGCGTCGCGAAGTGCTGCAGGATCCTGGCCGCCGGACGCGCTCCGTACTTTGCTTTCGATGGCTGCCATCGGATCGGCAACGTTATTCAGAGAGGGCGATGCGGTCTGAACCGCGGTCTGGACTGTTCCGCCAAGGGCCTTGCCTGCTCCACCAAGAGCCGAGGACGCCGTGCTGACAGCGCCACCGATCATGCCGGAGGCAGCGGACGAGAGAAGATAGACGACAGTGAGAGTCGAGACCGCCCAAGAAATTAGACCGTGATAAGCTGTCGTCGATTGCGAGGCTTTGCCGGAAAGCCTGCCAGCAATGTACCCGCCGAGCGCAGCAGCGACTATTCCCGAGACGACAAACCAAATCCCAGCACCGACCGACATTGAGCCCGCGCTAGGCGCGTCGCCTTGAGCGATATCCATCGTCGATAGACCTACGCCCAGCCCGACCATATTGAGGATAACCTGCATGACTAGCCCGATTACGGCCCCTGCGAAAACAGCTCCCCAAGCCACCTGATTCAGCATGATCGTCCGTATGTCGTCGGCAGGAGCCACTTCACTCCTCTGCGGAGGAGATCGATGATTCTGGCGAGGCGCTTCGGTCGGGTAAGCCATGGTGTCCATACCTAGGAATGAGAGGTTCAAGCGCTAAGCCGGCGTTTCATCATGACGTTCCTAATTTAAGCCGCGAAATTTTCCCGCCACCTTAGTAAGCGATACAACGCGTTTTGCATGCTGGCGTGCATAGGGTTCTGAAGCCGACGAATTACCGTAACGAGAAAGCAAAGTGTCGGCCGTATTGGCCCCGAGCAACACGGGTGCAAACCAACGCCTCACACGCCACCTTTGTGATCGCACCACTTATGCCCGAGTGCAGTGAAGGCTCTGTGCGCGACTACTGTGTGCCAAAAATTTAAGAACGATGCGCCGGAGCTCGCGTTGAGCGCACGTCCATAAAGGAGGCAATCATGCAAGGACAATGCGTAGTAGCAGTATACAGCTCCCGCAACAATGCGGAGCAAGCGTATCGTGCTGTGGTCGGTTCAGGAGTTCCAGCAGACCATGTTAGGCTGAGCAATCAGGAGCCTTCGCAGGCAACAAGCACTGAACGAATGAACGCCAGCTCTGGTGAAGAGAGCATCTGGGACTGGCTGTTTGGAAGTGATGTGCCGGAGGCCGACCGTCGTGTTTACGAGGGCCATATGGCAAAAGGTGGTGCGGCCTTGTCAGTGTTGGTGGACTCTCCTTCGATGGCTGACCTCGACCGTATCGAAGGGATGCTACAGCAGTACAGTCCTGTGGAGATCCACGAAGAAAATAGCGATAGCTCCACGGCAGTCGGAAGCGGCCTACCAGGAAGCGCGACGGGACAAACAGGATATGGTGCTCAAGACGCAGAACGCGAGAAAGTCATACCTCTACCCGAAGAAGAACTGAAGGTCGGCAAGCGAGCCACTGAGACGGTCAAGCATATACGAACTTACGTGGTCGAGGAGCCCGTGCAAAAGGACGTGCGGCTGCGCGATGAACGGACGGTCATCGGGCGCCGTCCAGCCACGGGAGCTCCGACAGGGCAGCCGACCGAACGCGAATACGAAGTTCGAGAAATGCATGAGGAGCCCGTGGTCCAAAAAGACGTTCGAGCCGGGGAAGAACTGGTCGTTAGCAAAGAAGCGACCGAGCGTACCGAAAGGATCGCGGATACGGTGAAGAAGACCAAAGCCGACATCGACAAATCTGGACGTTAGGTTCCGCCTCCCTGGCTGCACGCGAGTCATGTTTTGGCAGCAACGCGTGGGGGCGGCAGCAGTCCCGCCCTCACTTCCTCCAAACATTTTTGAACCGCGGGGGGAAAGTGCCGTGTCTTAACGATGCGCTGAATGTTTTTGCGGCCGAGATAGGCGCAAAGCTCGCGAGTCGTTCCCTTACCCGCTTCTCAATACTTTAGCAGTGGGGGCGGCGTCGGCTGACATCTCTTAGCGAAGATTATCCGCTGCCGCTGGTGGCCCGTTGCTCACCTTCGCGCAATGTCTGCTTTCCGGAGATGGGCCGACCAAGGTGAAGAAGCCTGCCAAGAGCCGCTTCTGACCCAAGGCGGATCAGCTTCACCACCTACCCGCGATTCCTAGACGGGGCTTCTGACCCACGAGAGCTTTCGTGCGGTGCAGCGGACGCCTCGTTCCCCTGAACGCGGCCACAGCTGCCGGACGGGCAATAGGAACTAAGACGACGGGAATGCAATTCTCCATGGAAGCGCTTCCCTTTGTTGTAGGCGTCGATTTTCTGGAGCGCGTTCAGGAACCCATTCAAAGAATTCCACGGGAGGCGCCAATGTCTGACGTCGTAGCAACGTCGCCGATGCAGTATCTTGACAGAGCCACCCGAGCTTTGCAGGCAATTGGAATTGCGCCGCCTCAGGCTATAGAGGCTCCGATTGCCGGGTTGCTGGAGAAAATCTCCGCTCTCGATGAGGATCGGATCGTGATCATCGCGCGCACTCTGGGCCAGACCAGCGTCTTCAACGAGGTCGTCCGCGAGCAGGTCCAGGCGATGGAGATTGGTGACCGTTACCGTCAGATCACCGAGTCCTTCAATTCCATTCGCGACGACACCAAGAAAATGGTCGACCAGCTGGAAGACCAGAAGATCGATCTTTTCGAACGCATCAACAACGTTTGGATGAAGCTGTCTCGCGGCGATGTCGCCGATCGCTTCGACGAGATCAGGCAAGTTTATCTTGACGTCACACGCTCAACGAAAGACCAGATCCAGCGCGAGCAGGTCATCCTCGACGCCTACCGCGACTTCCGCGGCGCGCTCAAGCATGCCGAGGTCATGGCGCTGGAGGTGCTCAAGATCGCCCAGCAGGGGCTGGAGGGCGCTCAAGCCCAGTTGCAGAAGGCGTCTGATGCCGTGGCCAACTTCACAGGACAGGAGGTCTCTGAACGCGCACGGCTCGAACTCGCCCGTGACGAGCAACTCCGGCGCACCCAGGACGAGGAGAAACGCTACCAGATCGCCAAGGACCTCTCGGACAACCTGACGATTGGCTACAACACGTCTGAGGTGGTCATGGCGCGACTGATGCAGATGACCAACGCCAAGGAGCGCGTCTACGCGCAAGCCGTGACCTTCTTCTCGACCAACGATTCCGTCTTCACGGCTTTGAAAGCCTCGTTCACGGGCATGTTCGGCCTCAATGAGTCGACCCAGACCCTGAATGAAATGAAAGAGGGCGTGTCCCGCAGTCTCGAAGTGCTCGCCGAAATTGGCGATCAGGTCGGAGAAGCGGCAATCAAGGCGGGCTACGGCCCGACGATCCGCGCGGATGCGGTCAAGAAGCTCGTAGACTCCGTGATCACGTTTCAGGAGCGCTCGCAGGAGATCATTGGGGAAATGCGACAGCTTGCGACTCGGAACTCGGCCGAAATCCGTGACGCGGTCGAAGAAGGCAAGCGCCGCATCGCACGCCTCGTAGCGGAAGGACAGGCATTGCCGGCCAATGGCTGATCAAGCTGCATCGATCGGGCGGGAGCCCTTGAAGGCTCCGTCGAGCCTCAATGACGTGATGCTCGCGATGGACGTCGTCGACACGCTGCGTCACCAGGAGAATCTCGTCGGTCGAGAGCTGGGCGAAGAGCAGCGGGACGCCCAGCTCCTGAAGCGATTGCGCGAGATCTATCACGGACAGGGTATCGAAGTGCCCGACCGTATTCTGGTCGAGGGTGTGCAGGCCCTCAAGGAGCAGCGCTTCGTCTACACCCCGCCTCCAGCCAGCTTCTCCCGCACGATCGCGCTCTCCTGGGTCAATCGTGGCCGCATCGGTCGCCGTGTACTGTCTCTCCTGGCGCTGCTGGCGTTCGGCTGGGGCGCCTACCATTTCGGCGTAGTCGAGCCGGCACAACGACGGGCAGCGCAGGAGCAGGCCCAAGCGGAGCGTACCAGGGTCGATCTGGCCGAGAAACTGCCGGCGGCCCTGGAGCAGAAGCATGAGGATCTCCTGCGGGAAGCGAAGGTGCCGGCAGCACGGGAAAGGGCCGACGGCCTTCTTGCGGACGGAAAAGCCGCCATTGCCCGCGGCGACGCCGATGGAGCACGCAAGGCCGCCAACGATCTCGACATGCTGCGCACGGAGCTGCGCCGGGAATATGTTCTGCGTATCGTTTCGCGACCAGGCGATGCGACCGGCGTCTGGCGCATACCGCAACGCAGTCCGACTAGCCGAAATTACTATTTGATCGTTGAACCGGTCACGCCCGACGGGCGCGTTCTCAAGCTCCCGGTGACGAGCGAAGAGGACGGCCGCACTGTGGAGGTCTCAAAGTGGGGCGTGCGTGTGAGCGAGGCGACGGCCATGCAGGTGCAGCGGGACAAGAACGACGACGGAATCGTGCAGCAGAATAATCTTGGCGAGAAGCGCCGCGGCCAACTCGACGTGGATTACAAGTTGCCGGTTCTCGGCGGGGCGATCACGCAATGGTAAGGCAATGATATCCGGAAGACAGGCGCTTGCCGAGATCGAACAGTTCATTCAGAAGGCCCGCCAGCAGGAGGCGCAGGTTGAGCGGGCATATGCGAAGGCGACTGAGGACGTGGGCCGCCTCCGACTCCAGCGCACGGAAGCGTTCCGCGAACTCGCACGGCTGAAGCTCGACGCAATCAGACAGAACCAAGTCGTCGGCGAACTGGATAGCGCGGAGCGCGAGGCCATCAGCCTGCTCCAGAGCCGACAGCAAGCCTTGCAGCGCTTGACCGAGCGGCGGCACCAAGCCGAGCAACGGGTGCGGCAAGCGGAGGCCGAGCGGCAGGCTGCCTTGGATGATCTGCAACGGGCCCTGGCCGACGCCGAGACGATTCGTAGGAGCGTCGAGGCCAAGATCAGCATCAACGCCGAGTGGATTTCTGTGCGGGCGCGAGTTGACGAGATCACCGGACAAGCCCAGCAAGCCGAGAAGAAGGCTATACAGGCGGAAGCCGACCGGGAGGAGAAGCGCCGTCCCTACGAATCCGATCCTCTTTTCATGTACCTGTGGAGCCGGAAGTTCGGGACCGCCGCCTACAAGGCGAACCCGTTCACCCGCTACATGGACCGCCTGGTGGACGGCGTAGTCCGGTATGACAAGGCGCGACCTAATTACGCTCTTCTTAACGAAATCCCTGAGCGGCTACGCGACCATTCCAGGAGGATTATCGAGAAGCTGCAAGAAGAACGATTTAACCTGAAGGCCTTGGAGCGCAAGGCGCTCGTAGAAGCAGGCTCCGAGGGCGCTGAAGCTAAAGTCGCAAAGGCACGCGACTTGGTCACCCACCGCGAAGCCCAGCTTGCCAAAGCGCGGGAGGCTCTCGCTACTCAGGACCGAACTTATGATGCATCGATCCTCGAGGGGGATGCTCCCTACCGTGATGCGGTCGAGCTGCTGGCAACCGCCGACCAGCGCGAAGACCTGCACAAACTCTACGAGGAGGCTACTCGCACGCCCACCCCCAAGGACGAGGAGATCGTCCGGCGGATTCAGTCTACAGACAAGTTGATGAACTCAGCGCTTCGCCAGGCGGTAGAGACTCACAAGAAGCTCAAGGAGCTTGCTCAGCGCCGCGCGACAGTCGAACAACAATGGGAGCAACTAAGGCATCAAGGCTACGACACGCCTTACGGTACGTTCGGCAACGAGGCATCGCTCGGAAACGTGCTTGGAGGCATCCTGACCGGCGCCGTTGGAGGTGCGATACTGGGCCAGGTTCTACGTGATGGCTTCCATCATGGGCCAAGCCCATGGGACTCGGGCTTTGGCGGAGGGTTGCCGATCCCGCCCCCGGATGGTTTTGAGACCGGAGGGTCCTTTGGGGACGGCGACTTCAGGACGGGCGGATCATTCTGATCCCGTTTGAAGGCGGAAGAACGGAGGCGGATACTCGCTGCGGCGGCGGCACCGAGCCGCAACCCAATCATGAGGCGGGGGCCAGGTTGGCTCTGTTGGCAACCGTTCATCTTCACATGTCCACAAATGGCCGATTTTTGAAAAGGGCCCCTTAAGGCAGGCCTCCGAGATTCGGAACGACCTCAGATCGCAGCGGAGAGAAACGCTAAAGTGGTTCCGCTCGCTCCTTTATTGGTGCAGGCGCTGGGTGACGCAATGTCCGCAAGTGATGCTGTGGACGGCTCCTCCACCGGCACGAGAGTGCCAAGGAGTGGGTGCTGTTTTGAGGCTCCCACGATTCGGAGGAGCAGCCTATGCAGTCAATTTCGACGATTGGTCTTGATATTGCGAAGTCGGTCTTCCAAGTGCACGGCGTTGATGCAGCCGGCCAAGTGGTCGTACGCCGTCAGTTGAGGCGCCGCCACGTCTTGGCGTTTTTCCAGAAGTTGCCGCCATGCCTGGTGGGGATCGAGGCTTGCGCATCATCGCACTATTGGTCGCGCGAGCTGCAGGCGTTGGGGCACACGGTTCGATTGATGCCTCCGGCCTATGTGAAGCCCTACGTCAAGCGGCAGAAGAACGACGCGATGGACGCGGAGGCGATCTGTGAAGCGGTCACGCGACCCAACATGCGATTTGTGCCGACCAAGACAGTCGAGCAGCAGAGCTGCCTGATGCTGCATCGAGGGCGCCATCTTTTCATCCGTCAACAGACAGCAGTGATCAACTCGATCCGTGCCTATCTTGCCGAGTTCGGGATCGTTGCCCCTGTCGGGCGCCGAGGTGTCGAGCAATTGCTGGAAGTTGTCGCTGATCCAGCCGACGATCGTCTGCCCGAGGTGGCCCGAGCATGTCTTACTGCTCTCGGTGGTCAATTGCGCGCCCTGAAAGTTCAGATCGTTGAGTTTGACCGCCGCATCATCGCCTGGCATCGTTCAAATGCGACGAGCAAACGGCTGGATGCGATCCCGGGCGTCGGGCCGGCGCTGGCAACAGCGCTGGTTGCCAGTATTGCTGATCCCAAGGCCTTTCGATCGGGGCGGGACTTCTCAGCGTGGGTCGGGCTCGTACCAAAGCAGAACTCGAGCGGGGGCAAGGACAAGCTCGGCAGCATCAGTAAGCAAGGCGACCGTTATTTGCGCAGCCTGTTCACGGCTGGCGCACTCGCCGTGATCCGCTATGCCAAGATCCATGGTACTGGCCACCGGCCTTGGCTCACTGGACTGCTGGCGCGGCGGCCGACCAAGGTTGCCGCCATTGCGCTCGCCAATAAGCTCGCCAGGATGGCTTGGGCAATGATGGCCAGGAACGAACGCTATCAGGAGCCGGCCGCGCTGGCGCGCCTAAACGAGATCGCGCCGACATCGCCGGCGTGACGTAACGGTTGGGAGGCGAACAGCACGTAATGCAGTGCCGGTCGATCCGGCGATCAGGACAACCCACACGGGCCAGGGCATCATCGAATGCGTGCTGTTGACCGGGACCTGATCCGCGGAGGGCATTATGGCCAGCGGTCACGTGTACCGCGCGAAAAGGCCGAACACATGGCTGCTCCGACCAATACTGCGACGTGAAGATTCTTCTTGCCAACCCGGAGCCGTCCACACATGGCCCGTTGCTGACCTTCGCCCAGCCTGCCAAGAGCACCTGTGACCCATTTGAGACCCTCCACTGGACGCTGAAAATGTCCGCTCGGCGCGGCCGACCGGAAGTCAAAGCCGCGGGATGACGCAATCAACCCAAAGCGGCCTCGGCGCTGGCCGATTTGGCGTTCCGGAGCGGACCCAGTACAGCTCCACAAATCAGCAGATTCGGCCCGATGAGTTCGAACTAAATCGAACCATTCTTCGTGACCTGCAAGCGACGAACGTAATACCCTTGCCGCTGAACGGTTGACCTAATCTCGTCGCTTACCAACGCGCCGTTCCTCCACCCCTGAAAGGCAGCGGCCCAGAGTTCGGGCCGGCATCAAGTACGCAGTCCAGCAAGGCTGACTCAAGCGTCACGAAAGCGGGACCTATATGGCTGACGCCGAAGAGCCCAAATGTGCTTCCGAATTTGCGAGGTAAGGTACCGAGCCCCTTTGCTGCCGACGAGGCTTGGCTCATTAAGCTATCCGAATTCTCAAATACTAACCGGAGATGACTCTGCGAGGCCTCGCCCAGACCTCAACAGAAGGATGTGCACCTAAAAGCTTCTTGGCTCGAACCTCGGCATCGTCGTCCGTGGACAATCAAAGTCGTAGACTGCGCGAGCAACGCGCCCTGAACAGAGCGATAGACCGGCGAGCGCGAAAGATTTGGGCTCAGTTTAGGCGCTTTTTCCTGCCTCGATCAGCCTCGAACTTTCGGCGATCGGACTCATTTGCCGATGGCGCCTTCGCGCGCAGCGCCGGGCCCGAGTGCACAGGTTAAAACTGTGCTAAACAACGAAACTCAGCACCCTCGTCAAGGGTTCATATGGAGCACCAAATGGCTTCCACGCGGGACGACAGCGTCGCGGAACGGCAGATCGCGGAGGAGCTTTCGCACCTGGCGCGCAAAGCGGAAGACGGTCCCTCGGTCCAGCCGACCATGGAGACGTCTCGGGCACCGGCAACGAACCATCTATCGACGAAACAGCCCCCCGTGGCTTTCGTCTGCTCTCTGTTGGCTGTATCCTTTGCTGCTTGGTGGTGGTGGTCGTCCTCCGCTCAACCGGCGATGAGAGCCCCTTCGGATTCTGCACCTCTGACGCGGGGCCCCCGAGAAGCTGCGGCGCCGAAAGACGCTGCGCCGTCTGCAATCGCTCTGGTTTCCGACTTGACGCAGCAGCTGCAGTCGATGACGCGCGATCTCGCTGGCTTGAGGCAAGCAGTCGAACAGCTTAACGTGACGCAAGAGAAATTGGTCCACGACAATGAAAATGTCGCGCGCCAACTCAAGACAGGCCGGGAAGAACTCGCACGTAACAACCGTGTCATCGACGACGTCAAAGGGATCCAGATCCAGATGGCACGCGAAAGTCAAACGCTCACCGATCGCCTCAACGCAAACCAGGAGCAACTCGCCCGCGCCACGGCCAACGCCTCGGCGCCAAAGGAGATGATGCCTGAAGTTACGAACGCGATCCCAGAAAAGCCAAAGGTCATGCAGGAAGTACCATTGCCACGTCCGCGGCAGTCGGCCAATGTTGCCCAGCCGCCGAAGCCGGCGCCAATTGCCAGGCCGCAAGCTATAAAACCGCAACCGTCATTCGCGTGGCCTTGGTCGCGCTAAGCCGCGACCGACCTGCTCCTACGGCTATGGAGTCGGGCGCCGTTTGACTGCGGCTCCTATTCAGACTTTCGGATCTGGCCCGCTGTCGCCTCGCGGTGCCTTTCGCTACGCTCGACTAGCTGACCCATGAGGCCCAACCTTCGAATGTAATACCCCTGTTGCTGAACGATTAACTTAATCTCGTCGCTTTCCTTTGAGAATTCACCTTCTGCTCTTGGGCCCACTTGCTTGCGGAGTAACCGCCAGGTACCGCGGAGCCTGAGATTAGAACGAGCAAGTCGCGCGTTCCATTGCGATAGACATCAAACATTGTCGGCCCTCGCTAACTGTCCAAGTAAACACGAAGTATGTTTCCGGCCATTCTGTTCGACCAGCTTACCAGCTCGAACGGCTATGGGGGATTGCAATTGTGCAGCGCTTCGCGACCCGATTCTTGACGCATCAAGCTCCGAGGCGCCCTCACTAGTGAGATCCTTCGTCAAGTCAATCGAGATCAATCGTGGCTCGTGGCAGTGGCTCGGGGATGCCGCGATGCCATGTGTCTTGAGCTTGAAGGTATCGTGGACCAACTGAACTCACGTTCGGCTCTGCGGCGCCGTCAATTAGATGGAGGGCGCTCGCCTTCTTGACGGCTGAGCGAAGTCAGCGAATACCGGCCTGAAATTGTCGCCGCTTCGCCGAATCTCGATATCACCCTGAATTTTCTAGCGTAAAACCCCGAGCTGGCGCTGGGTGGATTTGCGCGGAACATTACTTTCGCCGAGCGCGTGTGCTCAATTTTGCAAGCTCGGCTAACTGCACGAATTGGGCAGAAGATGCCCGGCTTCATCATGGGCTCCGACCTCAAGCTGTTTGAAGTATTCAGAAAGGAGCTGAACGCGCTCGGCTATGTCGAGGGCAAGAACCTGATCATCGACAAGCGGCAGGCTGAGGGAAGAAACTACCGCTTGCCCGCGTTGGTCAGCGAGCTCATCGCACTCCATCCCGATGTGCTTGTTACCGTGGCGAGGGCGGCGATTGCCGCCGCACCGAGCAACATCGACCATCCCCATTGTGATGACCCTGCGACTGATCCGATCGGGTCCGGCTTTGTGAAAAGCTTCGCTCGTCCTGGAGGCAATATAATCGGCTTAGCGAACATGTACGGCGACACCACTACCCAGATCGTTGACGTGATCAGCACCATTCTTCCATCTGCCAGAAAGATCGCGATCTTGATGTCGTCAAATCCCACCCACCCACGACTTTATGAGGGTATCACACGCGGCCGCGCATACTGTTGGACTCCCATTGTTGCGGAGACTCCAGCCGGCCTGGAGCGCGCGTTTCAGGTTATATGGAAGGAACGGTGCGATGCACTGTTCGTCCTAGCCGATCCAATTCGGCTGAAAATTGTCGATCTGGCCAACGCAGCTCCGATCCCCAATCTATCAGATCAGCGAGTTTGTTGAAGCGGGTGCGCTGCCAAGTTACGGTCCCAGCCTATCGATCATATTTCCGGCGCTCGGCGCAGTATGTGGATAGAATATTCAAAGGCGCCGTTCCCGCTGAAATGCCCAGTCGAACAACCGACCATGTCTGAACTGGTGCTTAACCTCAAGACTGCAAAGTTGCTGAACTTGTCCAGACCAGAAGCGGTCCTCCTTCAAGCTGATAGGCTTATCAATGAGCTTCGATTATTTCGGCAATTGGCCCATCGCTGCCCAGCGGAATGCTCGTTGGGGCGTCAGCTGTCGGCTGTGGAGCGGAAACTGATTGCAGCGGTCTGCATCGCCGATTTTGACCCATCACCGACATTGTCGTGCCCTGTGGCGATAGTCGTGGTATTGGATTATCCAAACAGACCAACGACAAGTTGCAGAAGGATTTCTGACCAAGCAGACAACGAGAGGAGACGGTGCTGATTGAACTGAATTGGTTCTGGACTGCGTGCGTGCCATTCTCGATTTTCGAAATGGCGCCTCAAATTGAGAAGCGCGACTGGTTCTCATTGCGATCCTTGTTTGGATCGCCTGCTGGCAGGATACGCCTGTATCTCGTGGGCGGTTGTCCGCGTCATGAGTTAAAAAATCGCATCTGCAATATCAAATGATACAACGCCACACCTAAATTCAGCGCAGTCTGTCGTCATCACCGAACAGCCCGTGGTATTTATCGGTGATGAGACCGCCGGTAGCGCTCCCGCCCTTCTCAAACAATGGGGGCGGCAACATGCCGATCACTCGCCTAATTTCGGACAATCTTACGCCAGAGCAACGTCACGTTATTGAACTGGCCTTCAATCTCACCTTGCGCAAGTTGAATTTGGTGGATCGCAGCGATCCGGTCTGCGAGATCGTTGCGCAGAGAGTCGTTGAGATCGGCACGTCCGGTCCCTTGAACGCCCTCGCCATTGCCGAGATTGCGTCTAAACAGATGGACCCGCGGTAAGGCGGCCCCACGGCGAGGGTTACATTTCAGAGCAGGAAGAGTGGCCGAGAGCTGCCGTTTGACCGTTGGCTTTCTTCTCGAGTTCATCAATTCGGTCGAGTGTGTTGCTTAGGAGCTCGCCTAACACCAGCAGTGTTGAGTAGAGCTGCTGCGACATACCTGGCGTCGCAGCATGTATCACTCGCTTTATTTCCTCTCGCATTGCCATGGTTGTGCCCGCACTGCCCTTCGTGATCGGAGCTAAGACAGACGCGACTTCATCGGCTCTGGAACTAAGGCGCACGTCGAAGTCACTAGCGGCGATCCTGCTCAGTCCGGTTGGCAGTCGCTAGTTTTTCCCTGATGTACTGCTTTAGATCACCAACCTCTTTCTCAATGGCCGCTCGCGTGATGTTTTGGTTCTTGGCGCCTCTAACGAGGCGGTCAACCAATACGTCCACACTTTGTGAAGCGCCCGGCGTCCCGTATTGCCCCGCGGCGTGAACGCTGTTCTCAATCCAAAAATCAATGTACTCGCGTGCCGTCGTAAGCATGTGAAGTCTCTGCCAGCATCGAATTGAGCTTCGCCTGGAGCGTAACTAGATGCAGGGCTCGGGGCAAGGTGGCACCCCGCACAGCGTCCCAGGCTTTGCTATCAGACGTTCCGGTTGCGGCCTGTACCTTCAGCTTCACGGGCAGCAGCCAATTTCCGGCCTCGACGGCCTAGTTCGTTTTCGTAGTGGCCTGTTTTGCCTTTCGGGCGCATAAACGGACATGTCCGATTCTCATTACCGAACCTGTCGGTGTGGCGCGGTCTATAGCCGAACTGAGGCGATGGCCCCGGGCCGGCAGATCGCCAGCTTCGAGTGCTCGGTTTGCGGCGCGACCATGGAATCATGGAACACCGCTTGCGTGCCCACGTACAGGTTGATTGCCGGCCCCGTCCGACTTCCTCGACCCAGCTAGTTATTGCAACTCTCGGCATGTCCCCGGATTAGCCATTGATGGCAGAGTCGTTCGGCAATTCGTTCACTATCGTTGAGGTGACCTCAGACGACTCGCCCCAGCCAACGAGGCAGATGTGGCTGGCCCTAGCCAAGCCCAGTCAGGCGTTGACGCTGGTTCTCGCTGCCGTTCCCGAAGGCTGGACAGCGGAAGTTGTGACGGCGGTTCTCACTGAAAAGCAGCAAAGGATGTTCGAGGAACTCAACCTCGAACCCGGCGATGTTTACAGGATCGCTCCAGATTAAGGCATCCTCGGAGGGGGGCAACGTCTGCTATTTACCTAGGCCGAACATGGCACAACCGGGTTCCCTTTTCGGCCGCCTTCCTACATAATTCGGCATGGCGAAAATAAAAGTGAACTTCAAACCAGTTCGTAAATCCGAGGGCGACTGGGCTATCATCGCCGAGTACCCGGGCGCAGAAGCGCGAGAGATTACGGGCTTCACGAGCAAAGCCGATATTGACGATTGGATGAACGGAGAGCGTCGGATCGCTTGGCTCCGATCACAGGGTTACGCGAAGTGACTCGATGACCCCTTCAGGTGCGAGTCCGGTGCTTTTGGCGTGGCTGAAGGTCCGGACTCACTGGTACTATTCCAGCTCCTCAACCAAGGCGCCATTCTCGCGGAGATCAGTGAAGATACGAAAGCTGATCTTCCGTAACGACGCGCTCAATGTTCTCGGACCTGCACTTGATGCGATATCTTACTCGTCCATCGGACTCGATCGGCATGCACTGTACGATCGTGTAGATCCTTGGCAGTTCAGTTGCGGCGCGTCCTTGGGGACCTTGAGCGTGGTGCCGAACCTCTTCATTTAGCTTATAGGCGTATGACATATTTTCCTCGACGTTTACGGCTCTATCGAGCGGTCTTGCTAGTCTTCAAGAATGGATTTTGTAGCCTCGAATATCTGTTCCGCAGTGCCCTTAATCGTGCCCTTTGCCCAAGCTTGGAACACTGTGACGTATGCGTTCTTGTAAGCCGCTTCGTCCGCGGAGAAGTAGACTTCGTCTGTGGCAGTATCCAAGACAAGCGCTCCTGTATCGATACAAATTTCCTCGATCAGGACCAGGCGTTCTTCTTGCTCGGCTAGATGACGTTTAACTATGCTCATTGAGTCTCCTGCGTGGCACTGAGGAATCACGTTCCCGATGCGGCTGGTGAACACGCTGACGTAGTCACCGGGCACAGGCAAGGAAGCCACAGTGGCGCCCGCTTTTCGATCTTTTTACCTGCTTGAATGAAAAACCCCGCCCCGATAGCTCGGGAGCGGGGCAGGACCACAAGCGCTACCAGTACATCCGTGGCTAGAGCGACAGGTCTGTCGCGCTCTTAACTAAGCAGCACGAAGGTTTTCGGCAGCGGACTTGCCCGTGCGACGGTCTGCGACGACGTCATAAGACAGCGTCTGACCTTCGCTCAGAGTACCCATACCGGCACGTTCGACCGCGCTGATGTGAACAAAAACATCGTTGCTGCCGTTTGATGGCTGGATAAAGCCGAAGCCCTTTTGGGTGTTAAACCACTTCACTGTACCTGTGTTCATCAGGTCTTCCTTTCGTATGCGCGCAGGACCTGGCGCACGGAGTTGCGGCCAGTCGTCCGGTTAGTCGATGTTGGAGAATGTCTGAAACGTGCGCGCCGTCAGGATCTGAGGCGAAAGCGGAACAGTTGTTCGGCCAGTATCGATATATGAGGCAATACACTAGCAGTTGAGAGACTTCAAGAAGAAAGCCAGCGGTGCACACACGGTGCTGCACGAATGCGTTGTGACGATGCCGACGAGGTGGCATTACGAGAACCGGCCCATCGCCAAACGCGCGTCGGACGATGGGCCGTTCCGAGTGGATGACGAAAAACCTAGCGGGGTCCAGGTATCGCGCCACAGACCGATATCTCAATCAACGGAGCGCCGAGTCGTTCCTGTCAGAAGCCAGACGCTAATTTACACGTCGGCCGAGTCGAGCGCTCTCGGCCTGGTTGGCCTCCGAGAGCTTGTCTCTCACGTAGCTGCGAACTTCCCCGAGCTCGGTCTGCAAGTCGGTTCCGAGGTGCCCTGCTCCTTTGCTGCCGCGACAAGACGGCTGGTAAGCTCGGCCTCGTCCTGAAAGGCTCCAGGAGCCCGGAACTGCTCTGCGGGGCTAACGCTGTTTTCAACCCAGAAGTCGATGAACTCGCGTGCCTTGCGCACCCCAACCGACCCGGCGTCTGTCGACCTAGGGTAATGTTCACAGACGGATCGAGCAAGAACGGCCTTGAATGGACTCGCAGGTCTTCGGGCAGTGGAGCGATTGTCCAAGATGATCGGAGGTCCTTCAATCCGCTGATTCGATTGGGAGCGCCTATAAGTCCGCTTAGGCATGCGCGGTGGAGAGCACTTCGGCAAAGATGACGCTGTGCGTGCCAATTTCGCGGATATCGGCCACTCGACAATCGAGAGCGACGCGTGAGGTCACGCAGTACGGTGAGCCGGTGGCGAGCACGGCCCAGTTCGGGCCGGCAAACCCCTCGGTCATTGGGACCCGACCGACGCCTGCGAACATCTGCGACAGCCCAATCTGATCGGCGCCAGGGCTGCTGACGCAGAGCACACCGTTCGCCTTGATGATCGCGTTGGCCGCACTCTTGCGGTTGACGCACACCATGATCGTGCGGGGCTCGTCCGTCACGGAGCACACGGCCGAGCAGGTAAAGCCTGCGATGCCTTGAGGGCCATCAGTGCAGACGATGGAAACGGATGAAGCAATGCGGGACATAGCTTCACGGAACTCGCCTGCACTTGCTCGCCCAAGATTATTTTGAACGGAGGCTTGGAAGTGCCCGTTCCTAAGCGCACTGCCGGGCAAAGACGGAGCATCTGTCTGCACAAGCATTTTTTGTCTCCATGGTGTTTTCCCGCGACGCCGGAATTCCGACGCGTCGGCCAAGATGTTTTCTTGTTGTTGGGACGAGTTTGTCGCGGCCGGAAACACCGCGCCATTGGGGGCAGGGCTATAGGGAGTATTGCTTTATGGGAATAGAAGCGATGTCGTCGCGCTCGGCCTCGCGACGAATCGTATTGCTCCCCCAGTTGCAGCCAGATGGCTGCGCTATGACGTGACTACGGCGGCCGGTTCATTCGATCGAGTAAGCATGAGAGCGGATGATCGTGCCCAACGCAGCTGGGATGACCTCTTTGCGCTTGAACATACGTATCGGCACTCGCCTCAATTTCCCGAGCATTTCCCTTTACGAAATCGCACGAAATCGCAGTTTGGCGTGCAAACTCGCGCAAATGGCGGAGAGAGTGGGAGTCAAACCCACGATTCGCGATTGTCCCCCTTCGAACAACTGACACTGCTCGTAAGCACTCGCCGGCCTCCTGCCCTCGGAAATCCGGACCTGCACATGCGCCATAAGATGCTCATGTTGGCTGTGACGAGATTTTTTTGATGTGCCGGGTGCACAGGTCATGCACAAGCCGCCTCTAATCAACTGAAAAGTTTTCGCTTTCGCTCAATCCATCATGGGCTCAATTTGAGCTAGGTCGTGCCAATGCGATCGAGGCGAATAATGAGTGTGCGCTTTGCACTAGAACCTGTCGGTGCTCCAAGCCAGGCTCTAAGCGCCCGGCCCTCCTGTACGATCGAGCGCGCTGTGATACTCCGTCAGTGAAGACGCGATGGATATCGGACCTCTGCTAGGATAAGCCAAGCTCACTACTTCGGTCAGAATTTTTAACGCGAAGGAAGCGAGAACACTCGACCACACTACGCTAAACTGCGCGATGCCAGCCGGCAGCACTACTCCCACTCTATCATTTCAAACGACTCTTCGTCATTGATCTGCAAGCACAATTTGTAACGTCTGACGGACAAACGCCGGCGGTATACCGAGCTGTCCGCAATGCCAGCGATTTCGATACCTATCGGAGTCAATCGACTGATCGGGTCATCTGCGTAGACAAGAAAGCGATACCCGATCCAGCGCAGCGTCGTTTCAAATACCGTCAGAGGTGAAGAACACCTTGCTAGGGCGTCTTGTGATCGTGCGCCGACCAGAATAGTCCGCTTTTCGCCAAGAACTGCCTTCCCCCCAAGTCGCCTTTTGACCCGAAGCCGACATGGCGCCGCTCGTTTGGCTCTCTCCGCGTTCAAGTTCGGCGGTAAGACTGTCCCGTTTCCTAGCGCGATGTCGTTGGCAGTCCATGTAGGTTCCCAAGCGCCCGACCAGAAGATGTTGGCGTTTCGGATACCTCTCTCGCAACCGGCCATCGCCCCTTATATTGTCGGGGGGCTAGCTAGGAGGAGATATGTCAGACCGGCGAGAGCTCTATCGGAGCCCGAATGGCGACGCATGGTTCATCGCTCGCGAACCCGCAAGCGGTCACGCTTTCATCATCCACCAGCCCAATGCGCCCTCTGGCGGCCGCCTATCTCACGTCGAATTGGGTGAGTTCCTGCGTCTCGGAAGTGGGCCCGAACAGCACGCATTGTTGCGGTTGATCGGAACGCTGGTCGAGGTATCACCTTTTGCGTAGCAGGGCTCGCGCTCTCAGGACATTTTCGCGATCGATCAATCGCTGCAGGTCACTGAAGGTACGAAAGCTGATCCTCCGTAACGACTCGCTCGATCCTCTCGGACTTGCACTTGATGCGGTACCTAACCCGTCCATCGGACTCGATGGGCATATGCTGTACGATGGTGTAAATCGCTGGCCGTTCAGTTCCTGTGGGCCTTGGGGTTGGTGGCGGACGTCTTCATTGAGCTTATAAGCATAGGACATGTGTTTACCTTACGGTTGCGGCTGCTCCAGCGGGGCCGGAATGCATCCTGTTGCTTCCGGATCCTGACGCGCTCACGCGCGGACCATTCTTGCCTTGGCGGGTTTCTAATCCTCCAGTATTGATTTTGTAGCGTCGAATATCTGTTCCGCTGTGCCCTTGATGGTGCCCTTAGCCCACGCTTGAAACACGGCGACGTAGTCATTCCTGTAAGCCTCTTCATCTGCAGAAAAGTAGACTTCGTCTGTGGCGGTATCCAAGACGAGCGCTCCTTTATCGATGCAGATTTCCTCGACTAAGACCAGGCGCTCTTCCTGCTCGGCCAGATGCCGCTTTACAATGCTCATTTGATCTCCTGCTTTGCGACTAACCCTACCACGTTTGTCGAACTGCACGCCGCCCAAGGCACACACGAATCGCTTCTAAGAGTGATTAAAATAGGCCGCCTCAGGCCGAGGGAGCGAGCGTGACAAAATGAAAATAATCTCACCGAACAGCCTTTGCTGCTCTTTGGCCAGGGATCGAACCACGAGTCAGCCGATCAGCGATCGGGGGTCTTCGCGAACGCAATCCAAACTGCTTTGTCGGCTCTTCTCTTGGCAACCACGCGCGGTGATTTTGAAGCGCAGCCACCGCGAGCTTGCTGATGCATCGCTTGACCGGGTTCAATCAAAAACCCCGCTCCCAATGATTTGGGAACGGGGCATGACCACAAGCTCTGCCAGTACATCCGTGGCGAGAGCGACAGGTCTGTCGTGCTCTTACTTAAGCAGCAGCACGAAGATTTTCGGCGGCGGACTTGCCCGTGTGACGGTCTGCGACGACGTCATAAGACACCGTCTGACCTTCGCTAAGAGTGCCCATGCCGGCGCGTTCGACCGCGCTGATATGAACAAAAACGTCGTTGCTGCCGTTTGTCGGCTGGATAAAGCCGAAGCCCTTTTGGGTATTAAACCACTTCACTGTGCCTGTGTTCATCAGGTCGTCCTTTCGTATACGCGCAGGATCTGGCGCGCGGAGTTGCGGCCAGTGTTCCGGTTAGTCGATGTTGGAGATTGTCTGAAACGTGCGCGCCGTCAGGAGCTGCGGCGAAAGCGGAACAGTTGTTCGGCCAGTATCGATGTTCGAAACAATACACCAGCAGTTGAGAAACTTCAACAAGAAAGCCAGTGCTTCTCAGCACGGGTGGTGGTTGTTCCAAACCTGGTGATTGATTGGGAAGACCTTAGGTGCTCGGAAATATAGCGGCTCCCGCCTACTCACAAAAGGACATGGCGTCGGCCGGGAGCCGGCGGCTCGAAATGATTCCGCGAGCTTCACTTTTTGCGCACTTTCCTGCATAGTTCGGCATGGCAAAAGTAAAAGTGAGCTTCAAACCACTCCGTAAGTCTGAAGGCGACTGGGCTATCATGGCCGAATACCCAGGCGCAGAACCCCGAGAAATCACGGGTTTCACAAGCAAGACCGAGATTGACGATTGGATGAATGGAGAGCGTCGGATCGCGTGGCTCCGATCCCAGGGTTACGCGAAGTGACTTGATGACTCCTTCCTGATGAGTGCAAGGATCTAGCAATGACCGAACGGAAACGCTCCGCCCAGGAACAGGTAGCCGACGAGGCGGACCGCAAGGCGCAAAACCCAAACGGAGCGAGGCAAACGATTGCGGACAGTCAGGCCGATCCAGAGTTTCAAGAAAACCACAGACGTCTCAGAGCGGAGCGGTTAGCGCGAGAGGTCGTGGGCAAGCCCGGCAGGTGAGGCGTCTTGAAGTGCCATTCAGGAATGTCCTTTCCCCTTGGCGCTCGATCAGCGTTTATCTGTCGTCTGTCTGTCGGCTTTCTTCTCAAGCTCATCGATTCTGTCGAGTGTGCTGCTTAAGAGCTCGCCCAACACAGCAGTGTTGAGTAGAGCTGCTGCGACATACCGGGTGTTGCAGCATGTATCACTCGCTTTATTTCTTCCCGCATTGCCATGGTTGTTCTCGCAGTGCCTTCGCGATCGGAGCTAAGACAGGCGCCAACTCGCGGCCCTGGATCTCAGATGCAAGTCGATGTTATTTGCGGCGATCCTGCTCAATCCGGTTGGCAACCGCGAGCTTTCCCTCGATGTACTGCTTTAGATCACCAACCTCATTCTCGATGGCCTCTCGCGTGATGTTTTGATTCTTGGCCCCGTCAACAAGGCGCTCAACCAATACGTCCACGCTTTGTGAAGCGCCCGGTGTCCCGTATTGCTCCGCAGCGTGAACGCTATTCTCGATCCAAAAATCAATGTACTCACGTGTCGTTACCGAGCAAAGTCTCTGCCAGTACCGAATTGAGCTTCACAGTAGAGCGTAACCACATGCAGAGCTGGGAGCAAGGCGGACACCCCACACAGCGGTTCCAGGCTATTCCCAGCCTCAGCGGCCTAGTTCGATTTTCGCAGTGGCCTGGTTCGCCTTTTGGGCGCATAAATGGGCATGCTCGATTCTCATAATCGATCCTGTCGGTGTGGCGCGGTCTATAGCCGAACCGAGGCGATGGCCCCGGGTCGGCAGATCGCCAGCTTCGAATGCTCGGTCTGCGGCGCGACCATAGAATCGTGGAACACCGCTTGGGTGCCCACCTATAGGTTGATTGCCGGCCCCGTCCGACTGCCCCGAACTAGCAACTAGCGACGCGCTGCGGCATTAGCCGGTGATGGCAGAGTCGTTCGGCAATTCGTTCACTCTCGTTGAGGTGACCTCAGACGACGCGCCGCGGCCAACGAGGCAGATGTGGTTAGCCCTGGTCAAGCCCAATCAGGCGTTGATGCTGGTCCTGGCGGCTGTCCCTTAGGGCTGGACGGCGGAAGTTGTACCAGCGGTTCTCACTGAGAAGCAGCAAAGGATGTTCGAGGCACTCAAGCTCGAACCCGGCGACGTTTACAGGCTCGATGCGGAGTAAGGCCACCCAGAAGGGCAGCGTTAGGCGACGTCCGCCTCTGCCCCTTAGCTGAATAAGGCTGAGCCGATTTGAGTGTCTGCTGTTGGTTGGTAGTAGACCGGAGGCGGCCTCACTTGCCCCGACCGCCGCTTTTCAGCCAAAGCCGTCCTCGCCACGCCTTGAAGGGCGCTTGGAAGTATCCGCAGGGGCCGGATGCGACGAGGGAAATGCTGCGCTTCTTCCTCGAGCATTCGCTCGCGATCAAGTCATGAATGCTTGCGTATTCGCCGCAAGGCACAACGAGCGGAGAGCGAATTGTTCTCAGGCCGACGGCCCGTTGAGCATAGGTCTGGAAGATCGCCAGCTAGACGTTTGTTGGTTAGAGTTGCTACCTGAAATCATCGTCCACATCGCAGAACGTGCGATTGATCTCAGTTCATGCGGGACTCCAACAATGCGCGGGTTTGGAACGCTACATCACAAAGCCTGTTGTCCGTTCAGAAATGACCGTGTGGTCGCACCCCATATTCTTGGAGCGTCAGATGAGTAAACGCAAACCGGCACCAGCGTCAAAGCGCGCTCGCAAACCGAAAATGGCCGCGCGGGCCCAACTGAACAAGCAGGCCACCGTTAGAAGCCCGAAGGAGAATCTACTTCGCTCTGTTGCAGCAGCCTCGATTGAACCACCTCTTAGGTTTCAGGATGATTCTAAACACGAGGTTCCTATGGTTGAGCCTCGGGTGGATGCCTTGCCAGATGACCTCAGCCAGAGAATGATTGTTAGCGATCCAATGAAGGGCTTTGGTTTAGCCACGGCAAACACGCAGGCGTACCAAGCAAAGCTTCTTGAGATGGCCCAGGCCAACGTGCAATTTGCTTTTGATTTCGGCCTGAGACTTGCGACGATCAGGTCACCAACTGAATTTTTCGCCGTCATTACCGAGTTTACAAGCAGAAGGGTCGATATGTTCGGGCAGCATTCGAAAGAATTGGCGGCATATCCGTTCTGGCGCATCGAGCCGTCCGGGAGCTCACGGCTCTGAGAGGACGATAACTGCAAGCCGTACCCGCTGCGGCAAATAGATGAACGCAATGCGGATCACGCACGCGCCGACCACGGTTGCTTTCGGCTGGAGACCGCGGCTCACAACAAGGGAGAGGAATCAGCATCCGCATTGGCCCTTAGCGGGCTCAGGGCCGCCGATTGGGAGTCCGCCAGCGCGGAATATTAGGTTGACCCGATGTCCATAACTGAAACCGTCCTGCTGATCATTTTGGTCGGACTCGTCGTTCTGATACTCGGCAACATCGCCTTTCAGGTGGCAGCCGAGCGAAAGAATCCGCCGATCGGCGTCTTCACCGTGTGCGACGGAGTGCGCCTTCACTATATCGAACGGGGCGATGCCGCCGCGCCTTGCGTGGTCCTGTTTCACGGGAACGGCACCATGATTCAGGATCTCGTCCTAAGCGGTTTGGTCGACCGCCTGGCCCAGAACTAT
Source organism: Bradyrhizobium sp. 195 (assembly GCF_023101665.1). Lineage (NCBI taxonomy): Bacteria > Pseudomonadati > Pseudomonadota > Alphaproteobacteria > Hyphomicrobiales > Nitrobacteraceae > Bradyrhizobium > Bradyrhizobium sp. 195. The sequence goes on from NZ_CP082162.1 coordinate 474,261, forward strand.
CGCGTCGTTTGCTTCGACCGGCCAGGGTTTGGCTACAGCGACCGTCCGCGCACGCGCATCTGGACAGCCACAACGCAAGCTGCCTTGTTCGCGAAGGCTCTTGATCAGCTTGGGGTGCGCAATCCCGTGGTGCTGGGCCACTCCTGGGGAACGCTGGTGGCGATCGCGCTGGCGCTGCGAAGCGGTTATGCCGTGAGTGGGCTCGTGCTTGTGTCCGGCTACTATTTTCCAACCTCTCGGATGGACTTTTGGCTCATGTCAGCTCCGGCACTGCCGCTGCTCGGTGATCTGATGCGGTACACTATCTCGCCGATCATATCGTCGGCCATTATGCCGAAGCTGATGCGCACCTTGTTCGCGCCGCGTCCCATTCCGCCGGAATTCAAGAACGAATTTCCGATCTCGTTGGCTCTCCGGCCCAAGCAGTTGAGGGCGGCCGCCGAGGAGAGCGCGTTCCTTATTCCAGCTGCTGCGCAGTTGCAGCTTCAATATCGGGGCATCCGGTGTCCGGTTAGGATCGTGCATGGAAAGGCTGACCGGCTCATCGAGGCCGACCAGTCGCGTCGCCTGCACGAGGCGTTGCCCCGCTCCCTGCTACATCTGGTCGAGGATGCCGGTCACATGGTTACCTATGCAGATACGCCGGGAATAGCGGATGCCGTGGCAGCGCTGGCGCTCCCCGCACCGGTAAGGACCGCATAGGCTTTCTTGTTGCAATGCTTGCGTCCGGAAGTGGCCCTTCTCGGACATGTGGTGCCGGCCGAACGTCCGGTCTGCGCCAAGAGCGGCTTCCCCTTGACCTGAGGCTTGGGCCCACCAAGCTCAGGTCTTTTCTGCATACGGCACTACGCTATAATCCACCGGCGAAATCTATTTCGGAAACAGCTTGTCGCGAATGTAGCGCGAGGTCGGAGTTAATTTCAGCCCGCGCGGCTTTCGCCATTCCGCCCGGTCGAGCTCCTTCTTGTCGCCGATCTTAAGAGGGCCCGAGGCTTTCTTGCTCAAAAAGATCGCATCGCTCATCCTCCGGCCGGACCTGCGGTTCTTGCCGTTGACTTCCTTCCACAGCCTCAACTCGCCAAACCTGAGCTTGGGCAGCTCCTCCATGATCTCGCGATGGAGGCATTTTCTTTCGCTCTCGCCGGCCCGCCTGCGGCCGCCCGGAAACATCCAGCGCTTGTCGCGCCGCCGCCTGACTAGGAGTACCCTGCCCTTCCTTGCAACGACAAGCTTTGATGACTTGGCCATTCTCTAGTCCGCCAGCTCGATCGCGAGAGGTTGGTGGTCCGAAGCATCGGTTGCTTCGTTGACCTCGATGCTGCACACGCGACTGACCAGATCTTCTGTGACGAAGATGAAGTCGCGACAGTCCGGCCCGTCGGCCCATTGCGCGCGGTCGTAGATGCCGCACGTTGGCGCCCGCCAGCGCCCGGAACGATTGGCGGTCCACGCATCCCGATAATTCAGACCCGGCCGGCTGGCGCGGTCGATCAGGGCATGCTGGGGATCGGCAACGTCGAAATTGAAATCGCCGCACAGCAGGCTCGACGCCGCCTGCGTCTGGCTTCCATATGGCTCCTCGTGCTGGGAGCCGGCCTGCCGGGGGCTCTCCGAGGCGTCCTGTTGCAGATCCAGCAGCCGCGCGATCTGCGCCTCGCGCTGGACGGCGGAATGAAACTCGAGATGCGTGTTGACAATGCGGATCGCGCCGAAGGAAGCCTGCACGGTGACCTCCAGGGCGTGCCGTCGCATGCTGCGCACCCCACCTGCGCCCGGAAACGGCAGGAGGTGATTGGCGATCTGCAACACCGGCAATCGCGACAGTGTCATGTTGCCGAAGCAGTGGATGCTGCCCGAGCGATCTATCGTCTCGATCGCCGGGCGGAATATCGCGGTGTAGCCGGGCAGCAGGGCTGCGAGCTGGGCGCTCTGATCCGCGCCATCGCCAAATCTCGAAAAATTGGCGCTTACCTCCTGGAAGCAGAACACGTCCGCATCAAGCGACTGCCTGGCGACGGCAACGATCCTGGAAAGATCGGTGACACCGTCGCACCCCTTGCCGCACTGAATGTTCCAAGTGAGAAGCCGCATTACCGGATACCCGCGCGCATGAATGACTGAACGAACTGACGCTGGAACAGCAGGAACGCGATCAGCAGCGGCGCCATCGTCATCACGGTCGCGGCCGTGATCACCGACCAATCCACACCGGTCTCAGGAGCGCCGAAAACGGCGAGCCCGACCGTGAGCGGCCGCGCCTCCACCGAATTCGTGACGATCAGCGGCCACAGGAAGTTGTTCCAGTGATAACTGACGGAGACGAGACCGAAGGCGACGTAGGTGGGCCGGGCCAAGGGCACATAGACCCGCCAAAGGATGACCAGCGGGCCTGCTCCCTCGACCCGGGCGGCTTCGACCAGCTCCCGAGGCACGCTCTTGAAAGTCTGCCGCAACAGGAAGATACCAAAGGCGCTCGCCAGATAGGGCAGCGCGATGGCAGGAATCGTATCGAGCAAGCCAAGCTTTGCGATCGCGCGGTAGTTCTCGACGATGAGGACGTCGGGCATGATCATGAGCTGGAGCAGCACGAGGGCAAACGCAATGCCGCTGCCCCTGAATCTGAAGCGCGCAAAGGCATAGGCGGCCAGCGTCGACAGGATCAGCTGGCCGACCAGGATGAACGTCACCAGCACGACCGTGTTGAGGTAGTACCGGCCGAACGGCGCCTGCTTCCAGGCCCGGGCAAAATTCTCCAGCGTCCAGGGCGCGGACAGGCTGAACGACGTGGCATAGGCCGCCGGATGCAGCGCGCTCCAGAAGGCATAGGCCAAGGGGGCGAGCCAGATCAAAGCCAGGAGCCATGCTGCGACGGCCTCGACGGGGTGTGTCCGGCCTCTCATTGGTAGTGGATCCTGCGATCGAGATAGCCGAACTTGAGCAGCGCAATCGCGCTCAGCAGCGTCAGAAGCACGACTGTCAGCGTTGCCGCGTAAGAGGAGTCCTGAAACGTGAAGGCGACCTCGTAAATGTAATAGAGCAGCAGCGTGCTGGCGTTGTTCGGACCGCCCTTTGTCATGATGACCAGATGGTCCACCAGCTTGAACGAGTTGATGACGGCGTTGATGGCCACGAACAGCGTGGTCGGCATCAGCAGCGGGAACGTGATGCGGCGGAACGTGTACCACCGGCTCGCGCCCTCAATGGAAGCGGCTTCATCGAGGTCCGGCGAGAGCTGTTGCAGCGCCGCCAGATAGAAAATCATGAAGAAACCGGCTTCCTTCCAGATCACCATGACGATCAGGCAGCCCATCACCGTCGAGGGATCGCCGAGCCAGTTCCAGCCGCCGAGGCCGAACAGCCCGCGCAGCTGATCGAGCGCGCCGTAATCCGGCGTGTAGAAGAACAGCCAGATGTTGGCGACGGCGATCATCGGCAGCACCGTCGGCGTGAAGTACGCCAGCCGCAGAAAGCCGCGGCCGCGCATGTTGCGATTGACCCAGACCGCCATGATCAGGGCGAGCGCGATCGACGTCGGGATCGTGCCGAGTGCGAACCAGAAATTGTTGACCAGCGCCTTCCAGAAGATCGGATCGGCCGCCATGGCCCGGTAGCTGTCCGTCCCGACGAAGACCTCGCTGCCGTTCCGCTTGGTTATGAACAGCGAATGCCGGATCGTCGCCAGGATCGGCCAGTGCGTGAAGGCAACCAGCAGGACCGCCGCCGGCAACAGCAGCAGCCACGCATTCACGGCATTCCACCACGCCTGCGACCGGGCGCGGCGTTCGGGGATTGGCGATGAGGCAGCGAGATCGGTCATCCTGGAGCCGGCGGAATGGCGGCGAACCGCCACCCCGCCACGTCCCTTACTTTGCGATTACTTGGCGGCGCGCAGCACGCGATCGGACTGCGCCTGCGCGGCGGCCAGCGCTTCCTGCGGCTTCTGCGAGCCCGTGACCGCGGCCTGCACGGCATCATTCACGAACTTGTAGATGCGGCCGTTTTCGTGGACGGACAGCTCCGGCACGGCATGCTCGAGCTGATCGCGCGCGACGGTCGCCTGCGGGAAGCCCTTGGTGTAGTCTTCCATCGACTTGGTTTTGTAGGCGGCCGGCGACACCGCGACGTAGCCGGTCTTCATGCTCCATTCCGCCGCACGCTCGGGCGCCGTCATCCACTGGATGAACTTGACGGCGGCCTTCTGCTGCTCGGCCGAAGCGTTCTTGAAGATGTAGAAGCTGCCGCCGCCGGTCGGCGATCCCCGCCGCTCCTTGGCCGGCAGCATGGCCACGCCGAACTGGAATTTCGCGGCGTCCTTGACTGCCGTGAGGTTACCCGTCGTGTGCCACATCATCGCCGTCTTGCCTTCGAGGAAGTCGGTGCGGAGCGTCGCCCAGTCGATACTCCCGGTCGGCATGACGTTGTGCTTGCGCGACAGGTCGACCCAGTAGTCGAGCGCGCCGACCGTCTTCGGCGCGGTGAGGTACACCTCGGTGCCGGCCTCGTTCATCATCTTCTGGCCGTTCTCGATGGCGAGCGCCTGCAGCATCCAGTAGCCGTAGCCGGTCGTCGGGAGTGTTGGCGCCCTCCTTCTTGACCAGCTTCTTCGACATCTCGACCATTTCGTCCCAGGACGCCGGCGCCTTCTCGGGATCGAGGCCGGCTTCCTTGAAGGCGTCCTTGTTCCAGTACAGCACGATGGTCGAACGCTGGAACGGGATGCTCCAGGTCTTGCCGTCCACCTGGCCGTTGGCCATGAACGCGGAATAGAATTCCTTGAACCAGGCCTTGTCGCCGACGAGGTCGTCAAACGGCACGATCGCGTTTTCGTCCATCAACGTGAACACGTCGGTCGACAACAGCACCGACAGTTGCGGCGGCTGCCCGCCCTTCATGGCGGTCATCGCCTTGGTCATCGTGTCCGTGTAGTTGCCGGCATAGACTGCCGTCACCTTGACGTCCGGATTGTCCTTCTCGAAGCGCGAGACCATGTCGTCGATGATCTTGGTGACGGGACCGCCTACCGCGACCGGATAGTACATGGTCAGATCCACCGCGGCAGCGGGACGTGCCCCCAACGAGAGCACCGCAAGTGCGGCTGCCATCAACATCGTTCGTCGCGCAAACATCTCTCTCTCCCTCTGTAATCCGCCGAGCGCCTGAAGCCACCGCTGCTATCCAGCAGAGGTCGCCACCCGGCCCTCCCTGGCAGAAGTTTCCATTCGGCATTCCGTAGCCGGATCGAACCGATGCTCGTGACCGGCCTCCCAGGCCAGCCGGACATCCTCGCCGGGCTGAACCTTGCTGAACCCGTCGAGCCGCACCGAGATCGGCTGACTGTCGATGTCGCACAGCACGATGCTGTCGGCTCCGAGATGCTCGACGGCCTTGACCCGCGCGGCATGATCGCCACCGGGCACGATGCGAATGTGCTCTGGCCGGATGCCGATCAGATGATCGCCCTGACGCACCAGATTCATCGGCGGTGTGCCGATGAAACGCGCCGTAAACGCCGTCGCCGGCCTGTTGTAGAGCTCTTCCGGCGAGCCGTTCTGCTCGATACGGCCATCGCGCATCAGGACGACGCGGTCCGCCATCGTCATGGCTTCGGTCTGATCGTGGGTCACGTAGACCATCGTCATGGCAAGGCGCTGCTGCAACGCGCGGATTTCCGTTCGCATCTCGTGCCGCAGCTTGGCGTCCAGGTTGGAAAGCGGCTCGTCCATGAGACAGACCCGCGCCTCGGCGATGATGGCGCGTGCCAGCGCGACGCGCTGGCGCTGCCCTCCCGACAATTGCGACGGCTTGCGATCGAGCAGATGCGCGAGACCAACGATGTCGGCGACGCGACGAAGCCGGGCGTCGCGTTCGGCGCGCGACACCCGCCGCACGCGCAGGCCGAAAATGATGTTCTCGGCCACGCTCAAATGCGGGAACAGCGCATAGGACTGGAACACCATGGAGATCTTCCGGTCCGCCGGCGACAGGCGGGTCACGTCCACGCCGCCGATGGCGATCGTGCCGGCATCGGCCTCCTCGAGCCCGGCGATCAGCCGCAACGTGGTCGACTTGCCGCAGCCGGATGGCCCCAGCAGCACCAGCAGCGAGCCCTCGTCCGCCGTCAGATTGATGTCATCGACGGCGCGCATCGCGCCCCACGACTTGGAGACATGATTCAGCGTAATCGCCGACATGGCCGGTTCGCTCTCAGCATGATGCAGCTACGCTGATGGCGGCTCGCTCCAACGGAGCAGCACAGTGCCGGTCAAAAACCAGCTCATGCGTCCTCCCTCGAGCCACGCTCATTCATCGGCGTAGCGACTATTATGTTCATATGAACATAGTGTGACACCATATGAAACAGAAAATTGCGTCTTGGCCGTTCGAATGATACTTTTGTCGCGAACGGAGGGCTCATGGCCAGGAGCGCCACGACACGTCAGGTCCACATACTGGAGATCGTGCGCGAGCAAGGCTTCGCTTCCATCGAGCAGCTTGCGGCGCGTTTCGAGGTGACCCAGCAGACCATCCGCCGCCTTGTGAATGCGCTTTGCGACCAGGGTTTACTTCGGCGCGTGCATGGTGGGGTCAGCCTCCCCGTCCAGAATCAGAACCTCGCCTACAGCAGCAGACACAGGCTGAACGCCGAAGCCAAGCGGCGGATCGCGCATGCGACCGCCAAACTCATTCCCGACGGGACGTCGCTGATGATCGGGCTCGGCACCACGCCCGAATATGTCGCGCAGGCACTTTCCCGTCGACGGGATCTGCGGGTGATCACCAACAGCCTGAACGTGGCCGCAGCCTTCTCGCATAATCCGGACGTGGAGATCACCATCGCCGGCGGCACGCTGCGGCCGCTCGACCGCGACATCATTGGCGAGGCCGCCGTGCATTTCTTCTCGGGATTTCGCGCCGACTTCGGAATCTTCGGCGTCGGCGGCGTCGATGCGGACGGCTCGCTGCTCGACTTCCATGTCGATGAAGTCAAGGCACGCCAATCCATCGCCGCCAATTCACGAACGTCCGTGCTCGTGGCCGACATCACCAAATTCGGGCGCAATGCAACGGTTCGCGGCGGCCACCTCGACGAGTGCCACCATCTCGTTATCGACGACCGATTGCCGGCAGCGTTCGAGCTGAGCGCACAGCGATATAGCGGCCAGATCCATACGGCCGGCGACGCTCGCGCAGATTTCGAGCTCCTCGGCGACATCTAGCCGTCAACTGCATCTCATCGCTGCTCGGCCCGATCGCGTCTCCCGGAGGCGAGGTCCGCGGTCGTTCCACGCTCCGCGCCAAACGGCCGGAGGACCCAATTTGTCGCGGTTGACTTGTTATAACTTTTGGACAAATGTCCTAACTAACCGGAAGTATAAATCCGGATTTTCGGGAGGATCGCATGCCGTCATTCACGCCGACGCGACGAACGCTACTCAAGACTGGAACCGCCGCCGCCGCTTTCGCGACCTTTGGTCCGGCCTTCCTCCGGCAAGCTGCCGCGCAGGACGCGGACCTCGCGCCTTACAAATCCGCTCAGATACACTGGCAGCAGGTGTCCGGCGAGACCATCACGGTCGCCGTGATCCCGGCCAGCTATTTCGAAAACCTCATCACGCTGGCGCCGCAGTTCAAGGCGCTCACCGGCATCGACGTTCGCTTCGAGAAGATTCCACCGGCGCAGATCCGGCAGAAAAGCGTCATTGATCTGACCTCGAAGACCGGCACCTACGCGACCCATGCCGCGGATCCCATGTATTACGCGCTGTATGCCGCGAACAAATGGGTCGAGCCGCTCGACACGTACCTCGCCGACAAGTCGCTGACCGATCAGGCCTGGTTCAAGCTCGACGACATCATTCCAGCCTGGCGCAGCGCCAACGGCATCGACGGCAAGCTCTATGGCATGCCCTATGACGGCGAAGTCACCATTCAGGTCTATCGCAAGGACCTCTATGACGCGAAAGGTTTGAAGCCGGCCGACACGCTAGAGGCCTACATGTCCAACGCCGCGGCGTTGAACACGCCGAACGATCGCGTCTGGGGCGCAGCGTTGCGCGGCGTCGCCGGTGCCGGCCAGAACATGTACATCTATCCGTCGATCTTCCGCGAGTTCGGCGGCGACTGGATGAAAGGCGGCAAGCTCACCGTGAACGGCCCCGAGGCCGAGGCGGCACTCGCCTGGTACGTGGACATCATGAAGAAATACGCGCCGACAGCGGCGGCCAACTGGAACTGGCCCGATATCGCCGACGCCTTCTCGCAAGGTGCTGTCGCCAGCTACATCGACGCACATTCGTCAGCCTCGGTCATCAACAACCCTGATAAGTCCAAGGTGATCGGCAAGGTCGCTTATGCCCGCTGGCCCAAGGGCCCCTCGGGCAAGCGCACCACCTCAATCTGGAACTGGGGCTTCCCGATCAATTCCGCGCTGCCGGAGAAGAAGCGGAAGGCCACCTGGCTATTCATCCAGTGGGCCGCGAGCGCCGAGACCCAGGCGCGCACCGCGCATAAGTTCGCCGGCCCCACCAAACGCTCGGGCGTCAACCGCACCTCGGTGTGGAAGGATCCCGACTACATCAAGCTGATGAACGGCTTTGGCGAGAACTTCGTCGAGGCCACGATGGGTGCCCTGCAGGAGGACACCGACGTCGACTGGCGTCCGCGCGTGCCGCAATGGCCGGCGATCGGCGACACCATGGCGACAGCGATCCAGTCGGCCCTCTCGGGCCAGGCCATGATCAAGGCCGCATTGGACGATGCGCAGCGCCGCATCGAACCGATGATGCGCGGCTGAGCCATGGCGACGACAGCGGTGACATCGGCCGGGATCGCGAGCGAGGCGCCCCGCAGCGATCTCGGCCGCGTCCTTGCACAGCGCGAGCGCCGGTTTGCAGCAGCCCTGCTTGCACCGGCGTTTCTTGCACTGCTCGCCACGACGACGTTTCCGCTGCTCTTCCTGGTCTACACCAGCACATTCCGGATGGATCTGGCGATGCCGTTCAGCAACGGCTTCGTCGGCTTCGAGAACTACCAGGTGCTGCTCTCCGACGAGCGCTTCTGGACCTCGCTGCTGGTGAGCCTCGTCTATACCGGCTCGACCGTCGCGCTGCAGGTCATCATTGGCCTCGCGCTCGCCTTGCTGGTCATGGACATGAAGCGTGGCCAGGGCTGGTTCAGGGTCATCGCCATCCTTCCCGTGGTGCTATCGCCGGCCGTGGTCGGCATGATCTGGCGCACCTTCATGCTGGCGCCGGAATTCGGCATCGTCGACTTCCTCGCCATCAACGCCGGCCTCGGCAGCAAGAACTGGCTCGGCGATCCCACGCTTGCGATGGTCTCGGTGATCGCGATCCATACCTGGCAGTGGACGCCGTTTGCGTTCATGGTGCTGCTGGCCTCACTCGCCTCGTTGCCAGAGGACATCTACGAGGCGGCGCGGCTCGACCGTGCCTCCGCCTGGCAACGCTTTCGCCGCATCACCCTGCCCTTGCTGCGCCCGGCGATCGTCATGGTCATCATCATGCGGACCATGGTGGCGCTGACCGCGTTCGCGGCGATCTTCACCGTCACCGCCGGAGGCCCCGGCACGGCGACGGAGATCCTCAATCTCTATGCCTATCGCAAGTCATTCACCGAGCTGTCGATCGGCTACGGCTCGGCGCTCGCGGTCGCGCTGCTGATCGTGACCATCATCATCTCCGGCATCCTTTTTACGATGCGGAGGGCGAAATGACCGCAAAGCGCCTCCGCATCATCGCCCTACTCGCGATTTCCACGGTCTTCCTGCTCGCCTGGGCGTTTCCGATCGTCTGGAGCGCCATGAATTCGCTCAAGACCGATTCCGACGTGCTGGCCTATCCGCCCAAGCTGGTGTTCACGCCGACGTGGGAAGCCTATCGCGACGTGTTGTTCGGCTCGGGATCGATCCTGCCGAACCTTCTCTCCAGTGTTATCATCTCGGTCGGCACCACAATCGTGACCATGCTGATGGCGGTGCCGGCGGCCTATGCACTGGCGCGCCTGCGCTTTCGCGGCAAGAAGTTCGCGGGCTTCTACGTGCTGGCCACGCAGATGCTGCCGCCGGTCGGCATCATCATCCCGTACTTCCTTGTGTTGCGGAACATCGGCTGGATCGACACCTATCAGGGCATCATCCTGATCTATCTGTCGTTCTCCCTGCCCTTTGCGATCTGGCTTCTGGTCTCCTATTTCGAGGACATTCCTTTCGAGATGGAGGAAGCCGCCTATCTCGATGGCGCCAGCCGATTGAAGACATTGTGGCGGATCATCATTCCGCAGGTCCGTGGCGGCATCGCCGTGACGGTCGTGTTCGTATTTCTCAATGCGTGGAACGAATTTTTGTTCGCCGTCGTACTCAGCGGCAACACGGTACGCCCGGTCACGGTCGCCATGTTCAATTTCGTCTCCGTCGAGCAGACGCTGTGGGCCAAGCTCGCCGCGGTCTCGGTTCTCGCCATGCTGCCTGTCGTCGTCCTCGGCGTGGTCGCGCAGAAGCATATCGTGAAGGGCCTGACGGTCGGTGCAGTCAAGGGCGGAGGACGCCGATGAGCGGCCAGGGTCAGGTCAGTTTTCGCAACATCGTCAAGATGCACGGCGAGTTCGCCGCTCTGAAGGGCGTCAATTTCGACATCAAGCCGGGCGAGTTCTTCGCGCTGCTCGGCCCGTCCGGCTCGGGCAAGAGCACGACGCTGCGCATCCTCGCAGGCCTCGATGCGCCGACCGCCGGCCGCGTTCTGATCGACGACAAGGACGTCACCTCGACCGATGCGCGGGACCGCGACATCGCCATGGTATTCCAGAGCTACGCGCTCTACCCGCACATGACGGTTGCCGAGAACATCGCCTTTCCGCTGGAGATGGCGAAGCTGCCGAAGTCCGAGATCGCGCCCGCGGTCAAAGACGCCGCGCGCAAGGTGAAGATCGACCATTTGCTCGACCGCAAGCCGGGCCAGCTCTCGGGCGGCCAGCAGCAGCGTTGTGCGCTGGCCCGCGCCATCGTGCGCAAGGCTCGCCTGTTTCTGCTCGACGAGCCGCTCTCGAACCTCGATGCAAAGCTGCGGCTGGAAACCCGCGCCGAGTTGAAGAAGCTGCAGCGCTCGCTCGGCGTCACCGCGGTCTACGTCACCCACGACCAGGAAGAGGCCATGACGCTTGCGGACCGCATGGCGGTGTTCATGTCGGGCGAGATCCAGCAGGTCGGTACGCCCGCAGAGGTCTTCGCCCGTCCGAACTCTATCGACATTGCCGGCTTCATCGGCAATCCCCCGATGAACCTCGTTCCCGCCCGCTACGTGGACGGCGACGTCATCATCGCCGGCCACCGTTTGAAGACGACGACCACGACTGCGGGTGAGCGGGACGTGGTGGTCGGCCTTCGCCCCGGCGCCCTGCGCATGACGGAGGGTGGCCTCGGCGCGCGCGTCGACCTGATCGAGGATCTCGGCGATACCGCCGTGCTCGACCTCGACTGCGCCGGCACCATGATCCGCATGCGCGTCGCCGACGGCAACATTCCCGGCGAGGGCGACACGATCTCGATCACGGCCCGGCCGCAAGACATTCATCTGTTCGATCCAGCAACACGCATGCGGCTCTGACACCATGGCTATTCAAACACGCAAGAAGAAGCCCGCGCCGCTCGGCAGCGATGTCGTTGCGGAGGGATCGACGCCCCTGCATATCCAGATCCGTGAATCCATTCGCAGCCAGGTGCGCGACGGCAAGTTGATCGACGAGACCGGCCGCCTGATGACCGAGGCCGAACTCGGTCGCCATTTCGGCGTCAGCCGCATCACCATCCGCAACGCCATAGCCCCCCTCGTGAACGAAGGCATGTTCGACCGCTCGCGCGGCCGTGGCACCTTCCTGCGCTCGAACCAGCCCGAGAACTGGGTCGGCCACCTCATGGGCTTTTCGGAAACCATCCGCGATGCCGGCTACCAGGCCGGCGCCACGATCCTGCAGCAGGGCATGACCAACCGGCACGATGCCGCCGTTCGCGAGCAACTGCGCGAACGCGCCGTCTGGCAGCTCCGGCGCTTGCGGCTGGCGGACGACACGCCAATCGCCATCGAGCACGCCTTCTATCCCCCGGATATCGGTCTCGAGCTCGAGAAGCGCGACCTGATCTCGATCATCATGTACCGCGTCTTCGAGGACGAGCTTAGTCTCGCCATCAAGGACGCCCAGCAGACCATCAGCGCCGACCTCGCCGACGCCGGCAGCGCCAAGCTGCTGGGGGTGAAGGTCGGCTCGCCCCTGCTCTCCATCGAGCGCGTCACCTTCGGCAAGGACGGACGGGCGCTTGAGCTGCTGCGCGCCGTCTACTTGCCGAAATATTTCCGCCTTAGCATCAGCCTGACGCGCCGCCACTAGCAACGCCACACGTCAATCACGAGGACAAGAACATGCCGAATGGCGCAAAGACCCCTGACAACCCCAACATCCTGCTTATCCTCAACGACGACATGGGCTTTTCGGACATCGGCTGTTACGGCGGCGAGATCCAGACGCCGAACCTCGATCGCCTCGCGGCCAATGGCTTGCGCTATTCGCAGTTCTACAACACCGCCCGCTGCAGCCCGTCACGCGCCTCGCTGCTCACCGGCCTGCATCCGCACCAGACCGGCATCGGCATCCTTACCTACAGCAACGGGCCGGAAGGCTATGCCGGCAATCTGAACAAGAGCTGCGTGACGATCGCCGAGGCCCTGAAGAGCAAGAACTACACGTCCTACCTCAGCGGCAAATGGCACATCGCCAGCAGCCTGACGGAGCCGACCGACGCATGGCCGATGCAGCGCGGCTTCGACCACTTCTACGGCACCATCATCGGCGCCGGCTCCTTTTACCATCCCAACACGCTCACCCGCGGCAACGACAATATCGAGCACGAGGCGGTGAAGGATCCCTCGTTCTTTTACACCGATGCGATCAGCGATCAGGCTGCCGCCTTCATCCGCCAGCACAAGGCGCAGAAGCCCGACGCGCCGTTCTTCCAGTACGTCGCCTATACGGCGCCGCACTGGCCGCTCCACGCCCATGACGAGGATATCGCCAAGTACAAGGGCCGCTTCGATGCGGGCTGGGACAGGCTGCGGGAGGAGCGCCTCAAGCGCCTGGTCGACGACGGCATCATCCATCCGAACTGGCGCCTGACCGATCGCGATCCGACCCAGCCGCCGTGGACCGACGCGGAGCAGCGCGAATGGACGCTGCGCTGCATGGAGGTCTACGCGGCCCAGATCGACCGCATGGACCAGGGCATCGGCCGCATCCTGAAGGCGCTGGAAGAGACCGGCCAGATGGACAACACGCTGATCATCTTCCTCTCCGACAATGGCGCCTGCGCCGAGGACATTCCGGAAGGCGTCACGGCAAAGGAGCTTGTCGACCAGCTCATGATCGCGCAGGCGAAGACGCGCGACGGCAGACCGGTGCGCTTCGGCAATGACCCGACCCTGATGCCCGGCGCCGAGGACACCTACCAGAGCTACGGCACCGCCTGGGCCAACCTCTCCAACACACCGTTCCGTCTCTACAAGCACTGGATCCACGAAGGCGGCATCGCAACCCCGTTCATCGTGCACTGGCCGCGCGGCATTTCCGAGAGAGGCGGCCTGCGGCACAATCCGAGCCAGCTCACCGACGTGATGGCGACCATCCTCGACGTCACCGGCGCCACCTATCCCAAGGAGTATAACGGCAACGCCATCCTGCCCTGCGAAGGCGAGAGCCTGGTACCGTCATTCGCCTCGGCCTATGGCAACCGTGGCCCGCTGTTCTGGGAGCACGAGGGCAACGCGGCCGTCCGCGTCGGCAAGTGGAAGCTGGTGCGGAAGTATCCCGGCCCTTGGGAGCTCTACGACATGGAGACGGACCGCACCGAGATGAACGATCTCGCCGCGCAGCATCCGGATCGCGTCCGCGAGATGACGGCGCAATATCAGCAATGGGCCAATCGCTGCGGCGTGATCCCGCGCGAGAAGATTCTGGAGTTGATGAAGGCGGAAGGCGGCACAGCCTTCTGGGAGGAAGAGAAGCAGAAATAGGACATGACCGGAGATCGCTCACACTGTTGCACCCAGCGCGCCGCCGGCAGCGGGCCGGCGACGGGCGAGGATGCGCAAGCGGCGATCACTCCCAGTTCAACTCCGATCCTGCGCCGCTGGAGCTCGCTGATCGGCGGAAGCTTCCACATGGGATCCGCCGGTATCGGCTTCGTCGAGGACGGCGAAGGCCCGGTACGGCTGGTGACGTTGTCGCCGTTTGCCATTGCCTGCCACGCCGTGAGCAATCTGCAATTCGGCGACTTCGTCCGGGCCACGGGCTACACGACGGATGCCGAACGCCACGGCTGGAGCTTTGTCTTCGACGGGCTATTGCCGGAAGAGACACGTGCGGCCCGCACGACGCGCGTTCAGGAAACGCCATGGTGGGTCCCGGTGACGCGCGCTTATTGGGCGCAGCCGGAAGGACCATCGAGCTGCATTCTCGACAGGCTCGATCACCCCGTCGTCCACGTCTCCTGGAACGACGCACAGGCTTATTGCGAATGGTCCGGCACGCGCCTTCCGACCGAAGCGGAATGGGAGATGGCCGCGCGCGGCGGATTGGACCAGGCTACCTACCCCTGGGGGAACGAGCTGCACCCGGGCGGTGAGCATCGCTGCAACATCTGGCAGGGCAACTTCCCCGACCGCAACACCGTGGATGATGGCTATTTCGGTACGGCGCCGGTTCACAGTTTCGCGCCGAACGGATATGGCCTGCACAATGTCGCCGGAAACGTCTGGGAATGGTGCGAGGACTATTTATCCCCGAGCTATCACCGCCTCACGCCATCACGAGACCCCCTGAACCGCGAGCCTGCTCCCAACCGGTCGATGCGCGGCGGATCCTTCCTCTGCCACGAATCCTACTGCAATCGCTACCGCGTCGCGGCGCGAAGCTCCAACACGCCCGACTCCGCGTCCAGCAACATCGGCTTCCGCGTCGTGCGCGCCGAATCGCCGCGGGATCCGGCCTAGGATGGCGTCGGCATCACATCCTGCGAAGCCGGCCGCGGCTCCCGGCATCCGCCTGCTGCCGTTGTCCCTGCGCAACTTCGTGCGCAATCGCGAGACCGGCCTTGTGCTGGTCGCGATCGTTGTCGGACTGCTCAGTGGCGTGCTGGTGGCTGCGATCTCGAGCCTCAGCCAGGGTTCTCACGCCCTGCTGTTCGACATTCCTTTCGATGCACATCTCAGCGCCACCGGCGTGATCTCCTGGCAGCGCACGCTGCTGATCCCGACGCTCGGCGGCCTGGTGCTTGCGCTGATCGGGCTTTACTTCGCAAGGCGTGTGAAGGGACAGCAGCTCGCCGACGCAATCGAGGCCAATGCGCTCTATGGCGGCCGGGTGTCCTTTCGCGGCAGCCTGCTGATCTCGATCCAGACGCTGTTGTCCAACGGGTTCGGCGGATCGGTCGGTCTGGAGGCCGGCTATACCCAGATTTGCTCGATGTTCGGCTCCCATTTCGGCCAGCGCCTGGTTGCCCGTCGCAACGACATGCGGCTGCTGGTAGCCTGCGGCGCCGCGGGGGCGATCAGCGCCGCGTTTTCCGCGCCGCTCGCGGGCGCCTTCTACGCCTTCGAGGTCGTGCTCGGCGCCTATACGTCCGCCGGTCTCGTGCCGGTCATCGCCAGCGCCGTCACCGCATGGCTCGTCGCGCGGCAATTGACGCACCAGTCCTTCCTGATGGTGCCCGGCTTCCCCTCGCCGGTCTCCGTCGAGATGATCGGTCAAACCGTGCTGATCGGCATCATCTGCGCTTTCGTCAGCATCCTCGTGATGCTCGCCGTCGCATTCTCCGAGCGCTGCTTTCAGCGCATCACGGTGTTCAAGGGCTTCCTGCGCCCAATTCTCGGCGGCCTCCTCCTCGGCGGCCTAGCCTTGCTGACGCCCACTGTGCTCGGCGCCGGTCACGGCGCGATGCAGATCCTGCTGGTCAGCAATCCGACCTGGCTTCTGCTCACGACCACGATCGTGTTCAAGATCCTGGCCTCCGCCATCTCGCTCGGCTCCGGCTTCCGCGGCGGCCTGTTCTTCGCCTCGCTGTTGCTGGGCGCGCTGATCGGGCAGCTCTACAGCATCGTGCTGACGGGCCCTCTTCCCACGCTGGCGCTTCAACCCGGCACGGCCGCCATCGCGGCGCTGGCCGCACTCGGGACGGGCGTCCTTGGCGCCCCGTTCAGCATGGTGTGTCTTGCGCTCGAGATCACCGGCGATTTCTCCGTCACCGTTGGAGCGGTGGTCGCGTCGTCGGTCTGCGCGCTGATCGTGCGCGAGCTGTTCGGCTACAGCTTCGCCACATGGCGCTTCCATCTGCGCGGCGAGGTAATCCGCGGCCCGCAAGACATCGGCTGGGTCCGGCAGATGAGCGCGGCTTCGCTGATGCGCACCGACTTCGAGAACGCGCTGACGACGATGCCGATCGGCGAGGCGCAAAAGCTGTTCTCGCCGGCACAGGTTCGCCAGATCGTGCTCCGCGATCCCAGCGGCATCTATGCGGGCATCGTGCCCGCCGCGACGCTGCATTCCGCTGCCAACCAGGTCGACGAGCAGCTGGGGTCACTGGCCCAGCAACAGGATGAGTGCCTGCTCCCGACCACGCCGGTGCGCGAGATCCTGAAGGCCTTCGAACGCAGCGAGGCCGATGTGCTCGCGGTCGTCGATCGCACCGATCATCGCGCGACAATCGGCACCTTGAGCGAAGCCCACGTCCTCCGTACCTACGGGGAGGAGCTCGAGCGCCGGAACCAGGAACTGTTCTCGCGTTGAGGGCTATGGCCGCAGATCCATGTCGATCCGCACGAAGTCGCCGCGATAGGTGACTTCGCCGAGATAGATCACGGTGCGGTCCGCGGTCGTGAAGATGCGGCGGACTTCTGCCACCGGCGAATTCAGCGGCACGCGCAGCAGCCGCGCGGCTTCGATGTCCGCGGCACCTATCGTCAGGGTCTGGCGCGCGCTGGCGATGGCGGGATCCCTGAGATCGTTCAGGATCGGAATCACGGTCTCGTTGCGAAAACGCTTCGGTGACCTGCGGAAGATCTTCTCGTCGAGATAGATGGAAATGACGCAATACGGCTGCTTCTCCCGCGAATGCAGCCGACGCATGAAGACATATTTTTCGGCCGGCTTGCCGTCGCCGGGAAGCAGCGGCGCGTTGGTGCGGCTTTCCGAGATATTGATGATCTCGGGCGAAGTGTCGCGGTACATGTCGGCGAGATCGGAGAGCGTCGTCTCGACCTTGAGCCAGCGATCCTGCCGCACGGTCCCCGTGACGAAGGTGCCGCGGCCCTGCTGGGCCTCGATCACGCCGTCGCGGGCGAGCAGCTCCACTGCCTGCCTGATCGTGACGCGCGACACGCCAAACTCGGCTGCCAGTTCCTCGTTGGCCGGCAGGCGAAACCCCTGGGTCCAGACGCCGCGTGCGATGCGCTGCCTAAAGATGTCGGCGATCTGCGCGTATTTGGGGACGTGACTATCGGAACTCAATTCCATCTCGCCCTCCACAATTCAGGCCGCGCGATCAAGCCATGACCAGTGCGGCACCGCGTTCGCCAATCATCAGGCTGGTCGCGTTGGTGTTGGCCGACGTGATCTGCGGCATCACAGAGGCGTCGATCACCCGCAGCCGCTCGACGCCGCGCACGCGCAGCTGCGGATCGAGCACGGCCTGCGCGTCGCCGCCCATGCGACATGTCCCGACGCAGTGAAATACCGTGCCCCCCGTATTGCGTGTAAAATCCCACAGCCCGGCATCATCCCTTGCTGCCTCACCCGGCACCATCTCGATGTCCCAGAGCGGGCGAAACGCCCTCTGCTGATAGATCTCGCGGAGAATCTTCAGACCTGCAACAATGGTCTTGCGGTCGATCTCCTCGGCAAAATAGTTTGGTACGATACGCGGCTGCTCGAACGGATCGGTTGAGCTGATCGCAAGCCGTCCGCGCGACTTTGCGTGGCACTGCCAGACGGAGGCGGTGAAGCCGGAATAGCCGTGCAGGGGCTCACCGGGCTTGTCGACCGATAGCGGCATCACGTTGAACTGCACGTCCGGCCGTCCGCCGACCGCGTATTCCGTACAGGCTGCGCCGCCTACCTGCCCCGCCCCGACCGTCAGCGGGCCGGTGCCCGCCAGCATCCACTGCAGACCCATCTTGGCAAGCTCAACGGGATTGCGGACCTGGTCGTTCAGCGAGATGCGATTCTTGAGGCGGACGATCAGCCGGGCCTGATAATGGTCCTGGAGATTGGCGCCGACCTCCGGAGACTCGGCAATAACGGGAATGCCGAGCTTGCGCAGCAGATCGGCTGGACCAACGCCGGAGAGCTGGAGGATTTGCGGCGACTGCAGCGCGCCGCCGGACAGGATGATCTCACGATCAGCCGCCGCACTGTGGACCTGCCCCTTGCTGATCCACTCGACGCCGGTGGCGACGCGACCGTTGAAAACGACCCTGCTGACGTGCGCATGGGTGATGATGGTGAGATTGGGACGGCTGGCTACGGGGCGCAGAAACGCAGAGGCAGCACTGGTCCGCCAGTGCCGCCCGATGCCGAGCTGGTAGGTACCGACGCCCAGCGTTGTGGCACCGTTGAAGTCGGGATTGCGCGGCAGGCCGAACTCTACACCCGCCTCGACCCAAGCCTTCGATGCCTCGTTGTCGTTGCGGAGATCGGAGACCTCGAACTCCCCGAGCCCGCCGTGAAACTGGCTCTCGCCGCCGCGGTAGCGTTCGTAGCGCCGAAAATACGGCAGGAGTTCGCGATAGCTCCAGCCATCGGCGCCGAGGCGCTCCCAATCGTCGAAGTCTTCGTGCTGGCCCCGGATGAAGATCAACCCGTTGATCGACGAGGAACCGCCGAGCACGCGGCCCCGCGGCCACACGATGCCACGGCCGCCGCTCCCTTCCGAGGGCTCCGTCCTGAACAGCCGCGAGAAGCGCTCGTTATAGATGGTCCGGTAGTACCCGACCGGAAGTTTGAGCCAGAAATTTCGATCCGATCCGCCGGCTTCCAGCAGCAGCACGCGGCAGGACGGATCAGCCGACAATCGGTTCGCAACGATGCAGCCGGCCGAGCCCGCGCCAACGATGATGTAGTCATAACCCCGAGCTGGCATCAGATCGTCCGGTATTCTTCAATTGAGGCGAGATCGGGCGTGATGCCGAGGCCTGCCTCGTCACTGAGCGCGATCGTGCCGTCGCGGACGTCGAGCACCGGACCACAGAAGCGGTCGCGCAGCGGGTTTTCATTGCAGTCGACTTCGAGCAGCCCGTCGCCGCCGACGCCAGCGAGAAGATGCGCGGATGCCAGGAGGCCGATGCCGGCGCCGAGATAGTGCGGGCAGAACATCTTTCCCGACGCAAGGATATCGCGCGCGATGCCAGCGCAAGCCGACAGCCCGCCCCATTTGGCGATGTCCGGCTGGACGACACCGAGCACCAGCTCACGCAGCACCTCGGCAAAGCCGGCATGGCTCGCGATGTTCTCGCCGGCCGCAAGCGGAAAGCGGATGGCCTCGCGCAATTGGGCCCATTCCCGCCGGGGACGATCGGCGCGGATCGGCTCCTCGAGCCACGCGAGACCGAAGTGCTCCAGTTGCGGCGCGAGCTCCAATGCCTGCGCAATGGTCCAACCCTGATTGACGTCGGCGGCCAGCAGACCTTCGCCCACAAGACGGCGCAGCGCGGCGAGATTGGCGTGGTCGGTTGCCGGATCGAAGCCGACCTTCAGCTTCAACGCGCGGTAACCGCGGCCGAGCGCAGCTTCAGCCGTCCGCTCGGAGCCGACCGGGTTGATGCCGCTGGCGTAGACCTTGATCTTCTGCTTGGCACCACCGAGCAGCCGCCACAGTGCGAGGTTCTGGCGGCGGGCGTGGAGATCCCAGATAGCGAGATCGATGCCGGCGATCGACTGCGCAAACGGGCCGGCTTCTCCTGATTGCAGCGCGAGCACTGAGATTCCTTGCGTCAAACGCTCGAACGCCACAGATGGCTCCGGCACGGTAGATCCGACAAGAGCCGGCGCAAGCACCTCGTTGGCGAGTCGAACACGATGTTCGGCACCTGGTGCGGGAAAATTGCACCACACTTCGCCCCAGCCGACATCTCCGTCAGTGTCTTCAACGCGGACGAAGACGGCAGGCCGGTCCTGCATCCGTCCGAAGGACGTAATAACCGGCGTCGTCAGTGGATAGCGATAGCCAAAAGCCTGAACGCTTCGGATGGTGAAAGGCGGCAGTGTCATGCGAAAAGCCTGCGACGCCTACGACAAAAGGCGCCACTTGTATGGTCATCCTATTTATAATATGACCCTTGAAAACATCAACCGCAATCTGGGTGGACGCGTCGAATGAACGGAGCTGGCCTGAGACGCCTCGGTCTCGGATTGACACCGTGGATCGGTGCAATCCTGCTCTGGTACGCCGTGCGCTGGAGCGGCTTCGTCAACGTCTCGCTGATCCCTGCGCCGCACCATGTCGCCGCAAAATTCTTCGAGCTTCTGACCAAGGAAGGCCTGCTGATCGACATCTTTGCTTCGACCCGGCGCGTCTTTCTAGGCGTCGCGCTCGGCATCCTCGTGGCCGTGCCGGTTGGATTTCTGCTCGGGTGGTATCGCCCCGCGCGCACCTTCGCCGACCCTATGATCAACTTCTTTCGCGCGCTGCCGCCGATCGCACTGATCCCGCTGGTGATCGTCTATTTCGGCGTCGACGAGCTCGCAAAGCTCGTCATCCTGTTTTACGCCTCGTTCTTCTCCGGCGTGATCGTGATGTACGAGGGCGTGTCGCAGATCACACCGCTCTACATCCGCGTGGCGCAGACGCTGGGAGCCAACCAGGCCGAGATCTTTCGCAAGGTCATCATTCCCCTCACCGTCCCGCACATTCTCACGGCGCTGCGCGTGGCGTTGGGCGTAGCCTGGGCGACGCTGGTCGCATCCGAGCTGATCGCGGCGCAGCGCGGGCTCGGCGCCATGATCCAGAATGCCTCGACCTACTTCCTGCTCGACGTCATCTATGTCGGCATCATCTGCATCGGCCTGATCGCGCTGATCATGGATTTGATCCTGCGCAAGATAACCGCGCGGCTGTTGGTCTGGCAGGATCGGGCCATCGCATGAACAAGCGCGCGCAGTTCGACAAGGTGTCGCTGTCCTTCGAGACGCCGAAGGGTCGTCTCAACGTCGTCGAGAACGTCAGCTACGACATCAACGACGGCGACTTCATCGCGGTGATCGGGCCGTCCGGCTGCGGCAAGACCACGATGATGAGCATGCTCGCCGGCTTCCAGAAGCCGACAACCGGCAAGGTCCTGTTCGACGGCCGTCCCGTCGCCGGTCCCGGCCCCGAGCGCGGTGTCATCTTCCAGGAATATGGCGTCTTCCCCTGGTTGACGGTGAAGCAGAACATCGCCTTCGGCCTGACGCTCAACGCCAACCACGTTCCGACCGCCGAGCGCGACACGATCTGCGATCACTATCTCGGCCTGATGGGCCTGTCCGACTTCGCCAATTCCTATCCGAAGCATCTTTCCGGCGGCATGCGACAACGCCTCGCGATCGCGCGCGCCTATGCGGTGAAGCCCCAGTTTCTCCTGATGGACGAGCCGTTTGGGGCGCTCGACGCACAGACCCGCTCCAACATGCAGAACTTGCTGCTCAAGGTGCTGGAGACTGAAGGCAAGACCGTCATGCTGATCACCCATTCCGTCGAGGAGGCGATCTATCTCGCCTCCCGCATCGTGGTGGTGACGGCGCGGCCAGCGCGGATCAAGGAGATCATCGACGTTCCCTTCGCTTACCCGCGCGACGAGTCGATCCAGGAGCGTCCGGAGTTCGCGGAGCTGCGCAGCCATATCAGGCAACTGGTGATGGACGAATATCGCGCCCAGCAGGCGCAGATGCGTCCGGTCTCATTCTCGGAATAACAAGCAAAACGGAGGACACATCATGGATCGGCGGCAATTTCTGACCACGACGGCGGGCCTCGCGCTCGGCACCTTCACAGCCTCGGCACCGGCGATCGCGCAAGCCAAAACAAAAGTCCGCGTTGGCTACCTCCACACCGTCGCTGTCGACGGCCAGATCTGGACCGGCATGGACCGCGGCTCCTTCGAAAAGCAGGGCCTCGATCTCGAGCTGCGGCAGTTCAACACTGGCCTGGAAATTTTCCAGGCCTTGATCGGCGGCAGCCTCGACGTGCTGGCGACCGGCGCTGTCCTCTCGAACTTCCCGGCGCGCGGCCAGGGCAAGGTATTTCTCATCAACGACATCGAGGTCGCGACGGCGCAGCTCTGGGTTCGCGGCGATCAGGGCATCAAGTCGTTCGCGGACCTGAAAGGCAAGCGCATCGCGACGGCGGCCGGCACGACGGCGCACGTGTTCCTCGACACCGCGCTCCGGGCCAACAAGGTCGATCCAAAGGAGGTCGAGCTCGTCAACCAGACCATGCCGGCGGCCGTGACCGCCTTCATCTCCGGCGCAGTGCCAGCCGTAGCGCTCTGGGTGCCTTTCAACGTCACGGTCCGCGACAAGGTTCCCGGCGCGACCATGCTGGCCGATGCGTCAGCCTATTATCCAAAGGCGGCCATCATTGGCGGCTGGGCTGCGGCGAACGACTATTATGAACCCAACAAAGAGACTCTGGCCAAACTGATCCGTGGCTGGGCGGATGCCAACGACTATATCGTCGCGAACAGCACCGAGGCGATGGAGAAGCTGCAAAAGGGGCATTACAGCCAGACGCCACTGTCCGACATCAACGAGTCATTCAAAGCGCAAAAGATGTTCACGTCCAAAGACTGGAAGCGGATGTACTCGGACGGGACCGTCACCAACTGGCTGCAGCAGTCGACAGACTTCTTCATGGCTAATGCGGGCATCAAGGACTTCACGCCGGCGAGCAAATACTTTGATCCGGGCCTGTATTTGAAGACGATCGCTTAGATACCAAAGCACTGAGGGACTGGGTGTTCGCGCCGGACGCTTCATCTGTGCTCGCGATCCAGTTGTTTTCAATCCGGCCGATGATTTGCTGGCGTACCAAGCATGTATTGAGCACCGAAGCGAACACCTGTCCCTCCCGCACGCTCAACTGCGCTGCTGACTGTCCCACTGCTCGCTCCGAATGAGTTGTGGGCGGATACTGTCGCACGCTTCAGAAGTCCGCCAACAAGGCTTTCCAGCAAGCCCATTCTCCGAAGCAACCGACAAAAAACGTGCCAGCGAAAAACAAGGATTCCATCATGATGCCCGAGACCCTACCGTGCCGTTCCAAAAAGACGGGGGTCATCATGCTGATCGTGATACTCTAGACCCAAGGGGCCGATAGCGGAAACCTGCGTGACGTATTCGCCCGACTTGGCCCAATGAAAATGCCAGGTCTCGCCGGGCAGCACTACGACGCTACCAGGCGGATAGGCCTTCACCTTGTCGCCATCGAAACTCTCGCCAAGCCCGATGTAGAATACACCTGACATGACCGTGTAGATGCGGTCTTCCGGATGCTTGTGCGGCATCAGCTTGGTGCCACCGGGGACCTTCACCCGGACCAAGTAGGGTCCGGGTTCACTGGGGTGACCGACCATCACGGCGAGCTTCGCGCCTGGTGGAAACGCAGGGAACGGCTGCCATGCGATATCCTCGGGAAGGATCGCCCGAAACCTCTCTTCATCAGGCTGATGTTGGCGAGGCGGATCTTGACGGGTCATGGCAACACTCCCTGTGCTCGGTTAGATTAGCTTGGCGTCGAGCGTGATGGCGGCGTTGAGCACCTTCGAGACCGGACAATTCTTCTCGGCCTCGCCGGCGATGCGGGCGAAGTCGACCTCGCCGAGGTTTGGCACTTTCGCGCGCAGCGTCAGGGCCGACTTGCCGATCTTGAAGCCTTTGCCTTCGGGCTCGAGCGTGACGGCCGCTTCGGTCGAGAGCTCTTCTGGCGTGAAGCCCGCGAGCTGAAGGCCAAACGCCAGCGCCATGGTGAAGCAGCCAGCATGTGCCGCCGCGATCAATTCCTCGGGATTGGTGCCCTTCTCGTTTTCGAAGCGGGTCTTGAACGAATACGCGTTGCGGCGAGCACTCCGGATTCGCTCGACAGTTGACCGGCGCCATCTCGTCCGGTGCCCTTCCAGACTGCTGTTGCCTTGCGGATCATCTCAGTTCTCCATGTTTGATTTCAGCACCGGCGCACGGTATCGAAGGAATGTCAGATCGGCACCACCGCCTGTCCCCCTTCCACCCGGTTGCGCCGCAGCGATTCTGTCAACTACCGATCTGTCCGACGTGGAAGCCCAGCCGGTTCTCGACGTCGCCGGCGCGGTGGAAGCCGCGGGCCATCAGCGCCTTGATGCGGGTTTGGCTTGCGGGACGGCCGAGCGCGGCCAGGAACGCGTCCCACTCCGGCTTGATTTCGTCATCCGGCGGCAGGCTTGCGATGTCCACAAGACGCTTCGTTTCCGCGATGGCCTCCTTGTCGAACGAAGCGATGCGCATGGCGAGAGCCTCGACGAAGCCGTCGAGCCCGGCATCCGGCAACGACCGATTCACGTAGCCGTAGCGTTCGGCGAGATCGCCGCCGATGTCGTCGGCTCCGATCAACACCTCCAGCGCGCGTCCGCGACACATCAGGCGCGGCAATCGCGCCATCGGTCCGCCGCCGGGCACGAGGCCCGCTCCGACTTCCCATTGCGACAGGATCGCCTTTTCGCGGCTGGCAAAGCGCATGTCGCTCGCCAGCGCGAGCTCGCTGCCGACGCCCGTCGCACGGCCGCGGATCGAGGCAATCGACACGACCGGCGCGCGGCTGAGACGCACCAGCATATCCGGCAGCGCTTGGAGCCCGGTCGCCCCAGGCGGGATGCTCAGGGACTCCTCCAGCGGGGCGAGGAAGTCGTAGTGCGTGATGAAGAAGCCTTCGATCGCGCTGTCGAACACCACGACTTTCACGTCGGGATCGGTCTCGATCGCCGTAACGATGTCACCCAGCAGCGGAAGCTGTTTTGGGCCGAAGATGTTGACCGGCGGCATGTCGAAGGTGACACGCCAGTAGGTCGGCAGGCGCCGGTCAAGGCGAATCTGGTCGCTTGTGAACGTACGTTCGGGGCGGTTCATGATAGGACTCCTGATGCGTGAAGGAACAGGGAGGCGCTGAAGCGGTCAACCCGTTTGATTCAGATCGACTGCCGCAGCGGCCTGAACGCCGTACGCACTTCCGTAGAGAACAGAGCAGGCTGCTCCCAAGCCGCAAAGTGGCCGCCCTTCTCCAATCGGTTGTAGTGCAACAGCCTCGGATATGCCTTCTCGGCCCAGCTCCGCGGCGCAGCGTAGATCTCGTCGGGAAACACGCTGACAGCGACGGGGATCTTGATATGCTTGGGCTCGAAGAAGACCAGCTTGTTCTCCCAGTAGAGCCGAGCCGACGAGACCGCGGTGTTCGTGAGCCAGTAGAGCGTGATGTTGTCGAGGACATCGTCCCGCGACAGCCCTTCCGTTTTGCCGGCGAACACCCGTGCGATCAGTGCGGCGCTGCGTGCATCGTGATCAAGCATCCAGGAGGCGAGACCTGCCGGCGAGTCCACGAGTGCGTAGAGCGTCTGCGGGCGGTTCGACATCTCGATCGCATAGCCCAGGCCGTGCTTGTAGAAATCGTCGAGTTGGTCGTAGGCGGCGCGCTCGTCGGCCGAGAGGCCAGACGGCCGCGACCCGCCGGGCTGGAGCGCCTTGGCGATATCTTCGGGGACCGTGGCGGGCATGTTGGTGTGAATGCCTAGCAGCTCCGGCGGCGCGATCACCGCCATCTGCTCGGTGACGGCATTGCCCCAATCACCGCCTTGCGCGACATAGCGGCTGTATCCGAGCCGCTTCATCAGCACGATCCAGGCGCGCGCGATGCGCTGCGGATCCCAGCCCAGTACCGTCGGCTTGCCGGAGAAGCCATGGCCCGGGAGCGAGGGAATCACGAGATCGAACGCATCCGTCGCCTTCGCCCCGTGGGCGGTGGGATCGGTTAGCGGGCCGATGATTTTCAGCTGCTCGATGATCGAACCGGGCCAGCCATGCGTGACGATCATCGGCAGCGCGTTCTCGTGGCGGGAGCGGATATGAATGAAGTGGATGTCGACGCCATCGATCTCGGTGACGAATTGAGGAAGGGCATTCAGCCGCGCTTCCATCTTGCGCCAGTCGTAGTCGTGCTGCCAGTAATGGACGAGCTGCTGCATCGTCGTCAGCTGCACACCCTGCGACTGGTCCGCGACAATTTCGCGATCCGGCCATCGCGTCGCGGCGAGGCGGCGACGGAGGTCGAGCAGATCCTGCTCGGGCACGTCCACGTGGAACGCGCGGATGGCGCCGGTGGCAGCGGCTTCTGCGCTGCGCAGCGGCAGAACGCTGGCGACGCTCGCCGCAACGGCGGCCATCGCGGCCTGGCTCAGCAGTTGACGCCGGTCGGGGTTGAGAATGCCGGTCCGTGCTTCCGTATTCACTTTGGCTCTCCTGTGCTTTTTGTTCGTGGCGCCCACCGGCTCGAAATCAAGGTGCCGGGATCGTCATGCACAGAGATTGGCGCAGGCGCCGAACATTTGCTCGTTATGGATTGTTAGGCTGCGTTAGCCGTTGAAAGTCTGAGCGATGAGAAGAGCGCGGCCAACGATGACAATGCAGGCGATACAGTGCGACACGGCGCGCGACGACCAAGTCGTCGCGCGCCGTGTCGAGCGAGGTCCACAGATGTGTCAGCTTTTACTCAGGACGGCAGAGGCTGGCCGGCCTGCTCGCGGACGATGTAGTCGGCGTACCAATCGGCCCAGTCGTCGTCATGTCCGCCGATCCGCTTGTCATGCTCGCCATGTGCCGCCGCCGCACGCCGCACTGCGGCTGCGAGTTCTGTCTGCGAAGCGAAGTTAGTGGCCCCGCCTGCGATGCGTCCGGGCAGCCGCGCAGTGACCTCCTGGAACAACCAGCCATTGCCGTCTGGATCGTTGAACGAGGCGAATGAACTATAGCTGCCCCGCTTCGGGTCCACGCCGCTGACCCGAAGGGTGCCCGATAGATACGGCTCGTCCGGCCCGGCATGAACGTCGCCGCCACCATGGAATGGTTCGCTCACCGCGATGCCACGGTCGAGCAGGTCTTTTCGTGCCACCTCCAGATCGGAGACGATCAGGTACAGACCTTGTGCCGAACCGGGCGTTGCGGACGTCACATTCCTGCCGAAGATCACCGAGCAGGCAGAACCAGGGGGCGTGTATTGGATCACGCGCCAGTTGTCGCCGGAGGCAAAATCCGCGTCCAATCGCCAGCCGAGGCCCGTGTAGAACGCCTTGGCGCGGTCGACATCGGACACGGGGATAACCACGACTTCGAGCTTCATATCATTGCTACGCGATGGAGGAGGCTTCTTTGAAGACTTGGCGGCCGCCTTGCGGTCGACTTCTGTACTGACCATCTCGAACTCCCTGATGTGAGACCCGGGCTCGGACCGATCCCGCGGTTTGCACAATCAACCTTGCGCAGACCGGGGACCGTTGGAAGTTATGAGATGTTATGGCTCGCCGCGATCGCGTTGAGGCGATTTTCAGCGACCGCAGGCGACCTGCCGACGCGCGCCGCGCTCGCCGCTCCTGTCGCTACGCGGAGGACTCGCAGACGGGCGATCCGGTCGCTGCAAGGGGATGCTGATGCCTTAGTTTCAGAGCATCTTGAATGGGATATCACCATTCTGCGCGCTCGGAACCCATAACAACGATTAACACGCCAGGCCGCACTTTCCCCCTTGGTGTTGGCAGTTCATGGTGGATCAGGCGCGGACGTTGATCGTCGATCCTCTTCGAGGAGCGCCTGGAGATGCCCGAGAGTCGGATAACACTCTCTCCCAACGCCTAACACCACATAACGAGCTAATAGGCCCGGTTCAGTCCAGATTGCACTCACGAGCGGCGGACGACGTCACGTGCTCGACGAGAGTTAGCTCGACGCGTCTCCACAGCGAGGAGCGCGTCATCCAGCACATGCAATCAAGGGAACGTATCATGAAGATTTTGATGGTCATCACCTCTCACGACCAGCTCGGCAACACTGGACGCAAGACGGGCTTTTGGCTCGAAGAGCTTGCGGCTCCTTATTTCGTATTCAAGGATGCGGGCGCGGAAATCACGCTCGCCTCGCCGCAGGGCGGCCGTCCGCCGCTGGACCCCAAGAGCAACGAACCCGAATTCCGCACCGACCTCACGCTGCGCTTTGAAGCGGATGCCGCCGCGCAAGCCCAGCTGAACGAGACGGTTCGCCTCGACAGCATCAAGCAGGAGGACTTCGACAGCGTCTTCTATCCCGGCGGTCATGGCCCCATGTGGGACCTGGCCGAGGACAAGGGTTCGGTCAAGCTGATCGAATCCTTCCTGGCCGCCGGCAAGACCATTGCCGTGGTCTGTCATTCGACGGGAGCGCTGCGTCACGTCAAGACACCCGATGGCAAGCCGCTGGTTCAGGGCAAGGAAGTCACCGGCTTCACCAATGGCGAGGAAGAGGCCGTCGGCCTCACCAAGGTGGTGCCGTTCCTTGTCGAGGACGAGATGCTCAAACTCGGCGCCGTGTTTTCGAAGACCGCTAACTGGGGCGTGCACGTCGTCAGCGACGGCCAGCTCATCACGGGGCAGAACCCGCATTCGTCGGGTGCGGCGGCGCAGACGCTCCTCGCCAGCCTGCAGGGCAAGCCGCTGGTGCGCGCTTCGTAGATTCGGACACGCTTTCACCTGAGAGGCGCTCGTGATTGCGCCTTTCAGTGCAGCTTACGAACGTCGTCTGCCGTGCGGCAGCTGCCGCCCGTAAGGGCGCCGGGTCTGATGATCTGACAGTGGCTTAAAACAGGAGCGATCACATGAACTTCCCAGCCACCGTAGCCCTCTCGGCCGCCCTGGCCTGCACAACAATGCAGGCGTCGGCGGAAACTTTACCGTCGAGCCGACGCTCGATCACCTATCACAGCGTCGATATCCAAGGCCTCAAGATCTTCTATCGTGAGGCCGGACCCGCCGACGCCCCCACCGTGATCCTGCTTCACGGCTTCCCGTCCTCGTCGCGGATGTGGGAGCCGCTGCTGCCCCTGCTCGCGGACAAGTATCACCTGCTCGCGCCGGACTATCCCGGTTTCGGCAACAGCAGCGCACCGACGCCGTCCGATTTCAATTATACATTTGACAATATCGCCAGCGCGATGGGCGAGCTTACGAACAAGCTCGGCCTCACCAGCTACGTCCTACTGATGCAAGACTACGGCGGCCCTGTTGGCTTCCGCATGGCACTCGCGCATCCCGAGCGCGTCCGCGGCATCATCGTTCAGAACGCTGTTTCGCATGAGCAGGGACTGGGTCCACTCTGGGCGGCCCGGCGGAAGTATTGGGCCGACCCAACGCACGAGCTCGAGGCACTCAAGGCCAACTTCACCTCCTTGGAGGCGACACGCCAACGGCACCTCGGCACCAGCCCGCATCCGGAGCGATACGACCCTGATACATGGACGGATGAATACGCGTTTTTGACGCGTCCTGGGCAGCCCGAGATTCAAACCACCCTGTTCCTGGATTACCGCACCAACGTCGCGTCGTATCCCAAGTGGCAGGAGTGGCTGCGCACAGCGCGTCCGCCAACTCTGGTGGTCTGGGGCAAATACGATCCATCCTTCGCCGTCGCCGGCGCTGCAGCCTACCGCGACGATGTGCCCGACGCCGAGGTTCATCTCCTGGAGGCCGGCCATTTCGCACTGGACGAGGCGACAGACGAGATCGCCTCCCTTCTCCGCAACTTCCTTGCTCGGATCGACGGGCGCACCCGCTGAAACGTGACAGGAGTGGCGCCCGCACAACACCGCACACCAGACGACGACAACAGGAGCCAAACACATGTCCGACAACATCAATCGTGAACGCCGCCGCTTCTTCGGAGGCGCCGCCATGACCCTTGCGGCAGCCCAGTTTTCGCTGACCGCGGCGGCCGTCGCCAAGCCGGCGAAGTCTGCCGCGCCGATCAAGACCGGGACCAACACCTCGTTCGCGCCCCTGAAGCAGATCGAGGCCGGCCTCCTCAGCATCGGTTATGCCGAGGCGGGCCCCGCCGACGGTCCGCCCGTGATCCTGCTGCACGGCTGGCCCTACGACATCTACGCTTTCGCCGACGTCGCCCCGCTGCTCGCTGCCGCCGGGCATCGCGTGATCGTCCCCTATCTGCGTGGCTACGGCACCACCCGCTTCCTGTCGGAGGCGACGATGCGGAACGGACAGCCCTCGGCCATCGCGGCCGACATCGTCGCGCTGATGGATGCGCTCAAAATCGACAAGGCGACCATTGCCGGGTTCGACTGGGGTGCACGCACAGCCAACATCATCGCCGCCCTGTGGCCGGAGCGGGTCAAGGCGATGGTCTCCGTGAGCGGCTATCTGATCGGCAGCCAGCAGGCCGGCAAGATGCCGCTGCCTCCCAAGGCCGAGCTACAATGGTGGTACCAATTCTATTTCGCAACGGAGCGCGGCCGCGAGGGGTACGACAAGTATCGCCACGATTTCTCCAAGCTGATCTGGCAACTCGCATCACCCCAGTGGCACTTCGACGATGCCACCTTCGAGCGCAGCGCCGCGGCCTTCGACAATCCGGATCATGTGGCGATCGTGGTTCACAATTACCGCTGGCGGCTCGGCCTCGCCGACGGCGAGTCGAAATACGACGCGTACGAGGCGCGACTGGCGCAGGCGCCCGTGATCGCCGTACCCACCATCACCATGGAGGGCGACGCCAACGGCGCGCCGCATCCGGAGCCTTCGGCCTACGCCAAAAAGTTCTCCGGACGCTATTCGCACCGGACCATCAAGGGCGGCATCGGGCACAATCTGCCGCAGGAGGCGCCGAAGGCCTTTGCCGATGCGGTGCTGGACATCATGTCCGAAGCCTAGGCGCCGCGCTTCGACAACGGCACTTAACAACGCTTAACGGGCGGGCTGGTGCGCGCCGGGCTATCTCCATTCGGCAACACCGCGGATGTGAGAGGGAGAGTCGGATGATTCCGCTGCTGGCGAATGCGATCGAAGCCCATGGCGGCCTCGATCGATGGAATGCCCACAGTCTTCTCACCGCCACGATCGTGACGGGCGGCGATTTCTGGGCCTTGAAGGGTCTCGACCAGGACCAGGCGCCGCGAACGATGCGCATCGAGCTGCATCGCGAGCGCGCGTCGGTCGAGCCATTCGGCAAGCCCGGTCAGCGCACCGACTTCAGCCCGGAACGGATCGCCATTGTCGCTGCGGGAGGACGAATCGTGGCAGAGCGCAACAACCCGCGCGCTGCGTTCGCGGGACACGACATGCGGACGCACTGGGATCCGCTGCATCGCGCCTATTTTAACGGCTACGCGCTCTGGACCTACATGACCGCGCCTTTTCTGCTCGCGATGGACGGATTCGAGGTGCGCGAGATCGAACCGTGGCGCGAGGGCCCTGAAGTCTGGCGCGGATTGCGGGCCACTTTTCCGGCGGCTATCGCCAGCCATAGCGACGAGCAGGACTTCTATTTCGGTCCTGATATGCTGATCCGCCGGCATGACTACCGAGTCGAGATCGCTGGCAATTTCCCGGCGGCTCATTACGTATCGGATCCCGTCAGCATCGACGGCATCATGATCCCGACGCGGCGGCGCGCCTATCTGCGCGGCGAGGATTTGGCGCCGATGCGCGACGAGCTGATGGTGTCAATCGACCTCTCGGAACTGCGATTTGACTGAGCGTTCTCAGGAAGCCTCGTCCAGCATGAGCCGCGCCGCCTTGAGATCGGCGGTCTCAAACCCTTCCGAGAACCGGGCGTGGGTGGCCGCGAGATCGCCAAGCGACTTCTTGCCGCCCCGTTGCTGCGCCAACCGCACCAGCGACATTTCCGTCCGCAATCGCCAGGACAATGCGCCCTGGTGCTCCGCCAGTGCGAGCGATGCGACAAAGCTGCCTTCCGCAGCATCGACAGCACCGGTACGTGCTTCGAGGTCGCCGCGCCGCCGCAGCAGCTCCGGCATGTCAAAACTTCCGCCGCCTTGTTCGACCCGGGCGATCGTCTCGTGCAGAACTTGCAGCCCTTCCGTCGCCCGGCCGAGGGCCGCCAATCCTTGCGACAGGTCGGCAGCGAACGCCGAGGCGTAGAGCTCGTAACGATCTGCATGCAGGCGCAGAAGCGCGGCCCGCATCAAATCGACGCCGCCAGTCACGTCGCCGCGGGCGATCATGGTCTGGGCGCGAAATCCCGAGGCTACGGCTTCATAGGGCGCGAGCCCGTGCACATTCGCATGCGTTGCCAGGCGCCCCGTCATCGTCTCGACGGAGGCCCAGTCCCCGACCCAACCGAACACGGAAGCCGACCAGCACAGCGCGATGCAATGCATCACTACGTCGCGCGGCACCGCCGCGCCGACGAGCGGGCGGACGCAGTCGAGCGCCCGATCGGGAAAGCCGCGGAGCCACAACACCCGCGCGAGCGGAATCTGCGGGGTGCGTGAATAGGCGAAATGCCCGGGCTGCGTTCCGCGCAGCGCGGCATCATCCCGCACGCCTTCCTCGAGATGGGCCTGTGCCTCGGCCTGATTCCCGGCAAGATGATGGGACACTCCAAGAAGCGCCTTGCTGCCGGCGATGCCCGCGCTGTCGCCGATCAGCCGGGCAATCCGCTCGGCGTGGAGTGCGGTCGGCACCAGATGCCGGTAGTCTCCCGTACGGCGATAGAACATGTTCAGTCGCGACAGCAGTCTGAACCCGTTTGCGTGGTCGTCCATCGCTTCAGCGATCTCCAACCCGCGCCGGAGCGCCCCCTCGGCCTGCTCGCTGTTGCGCTCGGTGAACATGAAGGCATGACCGAGCGTCGACTGGAGCTCGAGCTCCCATTTCCCGCCCTTATCGGCGTCATCAAGCATTGCGAGCGCGCGGCCCGACCAGATGCGCGCCTCGTTCAGCAGATTGAGCTCGATGAACAGCCTTGCGCAGCTGCCGGCAAGCGGCACGCGCAAGGCGGCGCCTTCATCGTTGGCATAGCTCCATTGCAGCGCCGCGCGGGCATCGGCGAGCAGGCTGGCGCGCTCCTGGAGGCGGGAGCCCTGATCGCGGCCCTGCTCCGCCATGCCGGCTTCGAGCGTCCGCTGGACATAGAAGGCGTGACGGCGCGCAATCACGTCCGCCTCGCCGCCGTCGGCCAGCTTCTGCATCGCGTAGGCGCGCGTGGCATCGAGCAGGCGATAGCGCCGCGAGGCACCGTCCGGCTGCGCCGACACCAGCGACTTGGCGACGAGCTGCTCCAGTGCGTCGACCACTCGATCGCCCGGCGCGCCCTCCTCGGTCGCGACCGCCATCGCAGCCTTGAGCGTGAAAGGGCCTGCGAAAATGGCAAGCCGCTGAAACACGATGCGCTCGCTTTCGCCGATCAGGCCGAAGCTCCAGTCAAGCGTTGCACCGAGCGTCTGTTGCCGGGGTGGCGCCGTTCGCCGTCCGCGCCATTCGAGCTTGAGCCGGCTGTCCAGCAGCGCGGCCAGCTCGCGCAATCCGTGGACGCCGAGGCGCGCGGCAGCCAGCTCGATCGCCAGCGCGATGCCGTCGAGCTTGCCGCAGACTTCAGCAAGCACCTCCGCGTCCTCATCCGTGATATTTGCCCGATGCCCCGCCGCGGCAGCACGGTCGACGAACAACCGCGCGGCAGGATAGTCCAGCACTTCACCGGCGCTGAGGCTAACGCCTTGCGGCGGCCCCGGCAGCGGAACGAGTTCGAAGATCTGCTCGCCTTCGACCAGCAGCGACTCGCGACTGGTGGCGAGAATTGCGATGTCGGGCGCCTCGCGGTAGATGTTTTCCGCCAGGCGCGCGACCTCGTCGATCACGTGCTCACAACTGTCAAAGATCAGAAGCAGCCGCCGTCCCCGCAGGGAATTGATGATGCTGTCCGAGGGATCATCGTGATGCACCACGAGTCCCAATGCGGCCGCGACGGTGCTCGAGACCAGCGCGGCGTCCTTCAATGGACCGAATTCGAGAAAATGGACGCGGCCTTCGAACGTTCGCCACATGTCATGGGCGAGCGCGGTCGCGACGGTCGTCTTGCCGATGCCGCCGGGCCCTCGAAGCGTGACGAAGCGGTCGCTGAGCAGACGGGCCGACAGTTCGGCCACCACGTCGTCGCGCCCGATCATCCGTTCTAGCCGAGATGGCAGGTTGGGCGGGGGTGCTGCTTCGAGGGCACGCGATGCGGGCACCGGATCAACGTTGGGTTCGCGGCGCTGCACGGGAGCGACGAAGCAATAACCCCGACTCGGAATGTTGGTGATGAAGCGGGCACCGTCCTTGCCGTCGCCGAGAACCTTGCGCAGTTCAGCGACATGCACCCGCAGGCTGATCTCCTCGACCGCCAGGCCCGCCCAAGCGTAGGCCAAAATTTCGTTCTTGGGCACCACTTCGCCGGCACGGCTGACGAGCAGGCGCAAAATATCCATCGCGCGGCTGCCGAGCTTGACCGGCGCGCCATCTCTCTCGAGCAACCGGGACCTCAGCGAAAACGGTCCGAACGAAACGGCGTCGATATCCAGATTCAGTGGGGCGCCCTTGCCGGAGGAGCCATTTGCAGCCGAGAGCTCGTTCACATCTGCCCCATCTTGGCGACCCCTGCATCCCAATGCGAGAGGCGCCCATTCTCTACGCCTGCAGCATATAAAGCTTATCGATCGAAAAGCGATCGAAGCCCTCTCCTCATATGCTACCGTTCTACGCAAATAATTGAAAAGCTGGAGAAAATCAAATCTCTGCGACGCGCGGCGCTCATTTTGAGCTCGCACACCGTCTGCCCCGTCCAAAACATCACGCAGGGGCTTTTTGTCCGGCTGTCGGCTATTTCCAGAGCACGGAAGGATTTGCCTTGATTTTGGCGGGCGCGTGAAATCTCTACCGGTCTTCAAGCGCGTCAGAGGCCAATCTCCCAGCATGCTGCCCAAAGAGCGAAAGGGCGTGCGCCGCTATGCCTCGCCCCGTACCCCTTCTGCCAGCACGCGCTGGAACTGCAGGCGCGCCGGGGTAATTGCTGCGTCCAACCGGTGAACCACCGGATAATTGTTCTCAGCCCCGCCGGCGAGACAGGCACGGCCCGCGGTCGCCAGGCGGGAACCTTGCCTCCCGGATGAATAGAAAATTTCCGATCTTGAATCCTAGAGGTCCGGTTACACCGACCGCTTTAGGATGTTGCTGTCGGCCGGCATCTTGCGCAGGCGCTTGCCAGTGGCAGCGAAGATCGCGTTGGCAATGGCCGGTACGATCAACGACGTGCCGGTTTCTCCCATCCCGCCTGGAGCTGCGAAGCTCTTGACGATATGGACATCGATGGCCGGCACTTCGTTCATGCGCATCATCTGGTAAGTGTCAAAGTTGGTCTGTTCGACGCGCCCATTCTTCAGCGTGATCTCACCATAAAGCGCTGCCGTCGCTCCGAAAACGATGCCACTCCGGACTTGCGCCTGCACCGTGTCGGGGTTGACGACCGTGCCGCAATCGATCGCGCACACCACCCGCACAACCCGCACATTTCCGTCTTTGGACACCTCGACCTCGACAACCTGTGCCATGTAGCTGCCGAATACAAATTGCAATGCAACGCCTCGGCCCCGGCCTGTGGGCAAAGGCTCTCCCCAGCTGGACTTTTCCGCGGCCAGATCGAGCACGGCCCTGGCGCGCGGATTGCGATCCAGGAGCATCCGCCGGTACGCAACAGGGTCCTGCCGTGCTGCCGATGCAAGCTCGTCGACGAAGCTTTCAGTCACAAAAACATTGTGCGACGGGCCGACGCTGCGCCAGAACGCCGTCGGAATACCAGGAGGTTCCACGCGCACGAACTCTACATGGAAGTTCGGCAGCTCGTACACGAGATCGATTGCGCCTTCGGTGGAATCGGGATCAAGGCCGTTCTTGAAGGCGGGAGGTAGCCAACGCGCAATCACCGAAGGGCCGGCGAAGCGGTTCTTCCAGGCCACGGGCTTGCCCTGCTTGTCGAGCCCGGCGGAAATTCGGTCGAACCAATACGGCCGATACATGTCATGCTGGATGTCTTCCTCGCGCGTCCACACGACCTTCACGGGACCATCGACATGCTTTGCAATCTCGACAGCGCGGACCGCACCATCGGCCTCCAGCCGCCGGCCAAACCCGCCGCCGATTAGATGATTGTGGACAATGACCTTCTCGGGCGGAAGACCTGCGGCCTTCGCCGCCATCCCCTGCACGCGCGCCACAGCTTGGCTGCCGATCCAGATCTCGCACTCGTCTTTACGAAGGTGCACCGTGCAATTCATGGGTTCCATCGTCGCGTGCGCCAGGAACGGAACCTGGTACATCGCGTCCACCTTGGTGACTGCACCCGCCAGCGCCTTGTCCACGTCACCAACGTTCTGGGCGACCGCGCCAGAACCAAGGGTAGCCTGCTCCAGCTCGCGAGCGATCTGCGTCGTGTCCAACCCAGAGTGAGGACCATCGTCCCATTCTATAACGAGGGCCTTCAGACCCTTCTTCGCCGCCCACATATGATCGGCCACGACAGCGACGGCATCGTCGAGCCGGACGATCTGGCGGACGCCGCGGACGGCTCTTGCGGCGCTATCGTCCAGACTCCTCAATCGGCCGCCAAACACCGGTGATTGCGCCAGCGTCGCTATCTTCACGTTCGGCGGGCGCGCGTCGATGCCGTAGCGGGCCGTCCCGTTGACCTTACCAGGCGCGTCGAGCCGCTTGGCGGACGTGCCGATCAGCTGGAAGTCTTCTGGCCGCTTCAGCGTCACCTTTTCCGGGACAGGCAGTAGCGCCGCATCAGCGACAAGCTCCCCATATTTCAGTCGACGACCTGTCGGCTCATGGATCACCTCGCCGTCGCGCGCGCGGCAGGCAGTCGGGTCAACGGCCCAACGCCGCGCGGCCGCGGCGACCAGCATGACCCGCGCAGTCGCGCCGGCCTCTCGCAGCGGTTGCCACCCCCCGCGGATGGCATTTGAGTTTCCCGTGGCCTGCACGCCCAACATCGGATTGGCATAGAGTTTTTCATTCGGCGGCGCGTGCTCCAGATGCACTTGGGACAGGCTCACCTCGAGTTCTTCGGCGAGCAGCATCGGGATCGAGGTGTAGGTGCCCTGCCCCATTTCGACATAAGGCATCGTCAGGACGACCCGACCATCGCCGGCGATACGGATGAATGCGTTCGGCGTGAAGTCTTCCAGCGCCGCAGCCTTGGTTTGGCCGAATGGCAAGCTCAGACTTAGTAACAGACCACCGCCAGCCGCGGCGCCACTGTAGAGGAAGCCGCGACGCGACAGCTTGGTGCCGTTGGAACGCGATGTAATGCCATCAAAGATCATGTCAGTCTCCCTTTGCGTTCGCTTGCGCGGCAAGCTTGATCGCCTCACGGATGCGCACATAGGTCCCGCATCGGCAGATGTTTCCACTCATGGCTTCGTCGATGTCAGCATCGGTGGGATGCGGATTACTGGCTAGTAACGCCGAAGCCGACATGATCTGCCCTGATTGGCAGTAGCCGCACTGGACGACCTCGTGGTTGAGCCAGGCTTTCTGAATGCTTGCGCCAGGCGCCGTCGCCCCGACGGCTTCAATCGTCGTGACAGTGGACTTTCCGATGCTATCGATCGGAGTGACGCATGACCTTGTCGCGACGCCATCGATATGCACCGTACAGGCGCCACATAGCGCTTCGCCACAGCCGAATTTCGTGCCGGTCATACCGAGCACGTCACGCAAGACCCACAGTAACGGCGTGTCGCCATCTACATCGACGCTGTGCCTGCTTCCATTGATGCTGACGGTAAAGGCCATGGTGTGTCCTCTCATTTCTGCGAATGTGTTTTCGCATGCTGTTGCCG
This sequence comes from Bradyrhizobium sp. 195, assembly GCF_023101665.1. Lineage (NCBI taxonomy): Bacteria > Pseudomonadati > Pseudomonadota > Alphaproteobacteria > Hyphomicrobiales > Nitrobacteraceae > Bradyrhizobium > Bradyrhizobium sp. 195. The sequence continues at coordinate 512,242 of NZ_CP082162.1, forward strand.
ATTGCGGCTACTCAGCCGGTGGCCGACCAAACTCGCTGCCAAGACTGCTGATACGATGCGGCACGCCTTCCCCGCTTCTGTGCGGTTGGCCGTTCGCCACGTAGTACACATAACTGCTTCCGACGATCAGTACGGCCGTCGTCAAAGATCTTAGCGTCTTCACAAGACCTATCGTCCGCACAGGCACAATCATCGTCGTATTCCGGGGCACTTCCGGCATGGTCATGACGATCTTCTCCATTTTCGCGTTGTGCCGACCCGAGATCGAAACCGGCTGATTGCTCCGTCATGACCCTCGCGCAGCCGCAGGGAATTAGCTCGTTATGGGTTGTTAGACGCTGTTAGCTGTTGCCAGCGGCTATCCGGCGGCTTCCTGGCCGAGGGCGACACATTCGCCGCCCGCGCCCCCCAGCCATGCAAGGGCTAACGATCCATAACAACCCATAACGAGCAAAATCCGTCCGCCCGCTGCATTGTCGGTTTGAGACAAGTCGACGGCGCCCATGACGACGACCCGTGAAAGCCTCACCGCGGGTAGCCGAATGGGTCGTCAGGCCCTCGAACAAGACGAGCCTATAACGCGCAGAGCAACCAGGAGACCGAAATATGACCACCAACCAGATCGTCGATTCCAGCTTCACGGCCATCATCAACGCACCGATCGAGAAGATCGACATTCCCTCCTGGTGCTTCAACCTCTCCGAGACCGATTATCAGGGTTGTTCGCCGGCACACATCGCGGCCGGTTTCACCACCGCACCCGACGGGCGAAGAATGTCCATCAACGTCGAAATCATCGGCGGAAGTCTGATGGTTCAGCACTACGTCGAGACGCTGGGCGAGAAGAACCATCTTGTCCTCGATTCGACCTCGGACGTCTTCACGCCGACCGGGCGGACCACCATCCACGTCACCTGGGAATTAAGCGCCCGGGAAATCGAGCCCGGGAAGTGCGAATTCACCAACAGGGTGCGATCGAACGCCACGGACGAGTTCATGACGTTCATCGGCAAGCAGGGAATTCCGTTCGACCTGTTCCGCGCTCAACGCCAGCCTGCTTCGATTGCTCACAATCAGAGCGAAACGCCTCTTTTTGCAGCCAGCATCGAGCGGGCCGCGCTCAAGACGAGCTGAACACAAACCGCAGCTGCGTCGGTGCAAGGGCGCGGCCGCTATGGAGAGCTTCCATGACTTACCCTTCCTTCGACAAGAACGTCACCGGACTGCTGGTTATCGACCCTTACAACGACTTCATTTCCGAGGGCGGCAAGATCTGGCCGCGGATCAAAGCCGTCGCCGAAGCGAACAATTGTGTTCCGCACATGCAGCAAGTCCTGCATGCGGCACGCGATGCGAAGGTTCGCGTCTTCTATGCCATGCATCACCGGTACCGTGCCGGGGATTATGCCTCCTGGAAGTACATCGCACCCATCCAGCGAGCTGCATGGAAACGCCGTAGCTTTGAATTCAACACCTGGGGCGGCGAGTTCCGCGCTGAATTCGTTCCAGCTCCAGGCGAGATCGTTGCCGACGAACACTGGTGCTCCAGCGGCTTTGCCAACACCGATCTGGATCTGCAGCTCAAGAAGCACGGCATCCAACAACTCATCGTCATTGGATTGGTGGCGCATACGTGCGTTGAAGCGACCGTGCGTTTCGCCGCGGAGCTCGGATATGACGTCACAGTCGTCAAGGATGCGGTTGCCGATTACTCGGACGAGATGATGCACGCCGCACTCGAAATCAACCTGCCGAATTATGCAAGCGCGATTGTGACCACGAAGGAGATCGTCGAAGCACTGTCAATCACGCATGCGCCGGCGCTCGATCCGTCCGCATAAAGGCCCCATCCGGCGTTCGTTCGCCGCGTAACGGTGTCTGTATGTATTCGCATCCGGGCTATCGGAGCCTAACTGGAATGCCCAAGCCAGCCGCTGCTGGCGAAGGTTCTCAAAGCCAACTACAGGAGCCCATCATGGGTATCGAACAGAAGGTCGCCATCATCACCGGTGCATCGCAGGGCATCGGTGCCGCTTTAGTCCAGGGTTTTCGCGACCGCAACTACAGGATTGTTGCCACAGCGCGCACGATTAAGCCGTCGGGTGACGATAAGGTTCACGCCGTTGCCGGCGACATCGCCGAGCGGGGCACGGCCGAACGCGTGGTCGCGGAAGCCGTCGCCCGGTTTGGCCGCGTCGACACGCTGGTGAACAATGCCGGTATCTTCGTCGCAAAGCCGTTCACGCAGTACACCGCCCAGGACTATGCGGCGGTGATGGGCACCAACGTGGCGGGCTTCTTCAACATCACCCAGCTCGCCATCGCCGAGATGGAGAAGCAGCGGTCCGGCCATGTCGTGCAGATCACGACGACCCTCGTGGAGCAGGCCAACTCGAACGTTCCCTCGGTGCTGGCTTCGCTCAGCAAGGGCGGGTTAAGCGCCGCGACGAAGTCGCTCGCGATCGAATACGCGAAGCGCGGGATCCGCGTGAACGCCGTGTCTCCCGGCATCATCAAGTCCCCAATGCATCCGGCCGAAACGCATGCCCAGCTCAGCGCGCTGCACCCGGTCGGCCACATGGGCGAGATGTCCGATATCGTTGAGGCCGTGCTCTATCTCGAGGGGGCCTCCTTCGTGACCGGCGAGATCCTGCATGTCGACGGCGGCCAGAGCGCCGGTCACTGAGCACGGAGAAACACGATGCCCATCGTCACCATTCAAGTGACCCGCGAGGGAACAACGCCGGGTACGGCGTCGATCACGGCGGATGAGAAGGCCGCACTGATCGAGGGATCGAGCCAGCTCATGCTCAACGTGCTCGGCAAGCCGCTCGATTCCACCTTCGTCGTGATCGAAGAAGTCGACATCGATAACTGGGGCTGGGGCGGCCTCCCCGTGCAGGAATTCCGGCGCCGGCGCGCAGCCCAGACCGGATAATCCGCGGGCCATCGTGCGCGGGAGGATGACATGACCAACGCGGATACGAAGCAACACGTCGACACCCGGCAGCATCCGCGGCCGGGATCGACATCACAGCAAACTACAACGCGAACGTGGCGATATGCCGTGGCGGGATTGTCCGCGTCACTGGTTGGACTTGGCCTCGCCCGGTTTTCCTACACGCCGCTGATCCCGGCCCTGATCGCCGCGAAGTGGTTCAGCGCATCCGACGTCGTCTATCTCGGAGCTGCCAATCTTGCTGGCTATCTCGCCGGCGCGTTAGTGGCCAGGACCGTGGCCGCTCACATCGGCGCAGTCTGCGGGCTGAGGGCGATGATGCTGCTCGCAACACTCTCCTTCTTCGCCAGCTCGGCACCAGTCTCGTTCACCTGGTTTTTTGCCTGGCGGACGCTGTCCGGCCTGACCGGAGGAGTCATCATGGTGCTGGCAGCCTCCGTCATTCTGCCGCACACCTCACCCGGGCGGCGCGGCATCATCGGCGGCGTGATCTTTGCGGGCGTCGGGCTCGGCGTCGCCGCGTCGGGCTCCCTGGTGCCGCTGCTGCTCCAGCAGGGCTTGCAGCATAGCTGGTATGGTCTGGGCGTGCTCTCCGCCGTGCTGACGCTCGCGAGCTGGTGGAACTGGCCGGCTGAGTCTAAGCCCGCTGCGGCACCTTCGCATCATTCGAAGCACGACCATGCTTCGCCCGCTGTCCGCGCTCTGCTGGTTCAATACGGCCTCAACGCGGTGGCCCTGGTGCCGCACATGGTCTTCATTGTCGATTTCGTCGCGCGCGGCCTCGGCCAGGGCATCGCGGCCGGCTCGCGCTACTGGGTGCTGTACGGCCTCGGCGCAATCGTCGGCCCGCTCGTCACCGGCCTTCTCGGCGACCGGTCGGGCTTCGGTCCGGCGCTGCGCGCAGCGTTCCTGATCGAGGCAGTTGCCGTTCTGCTCCCGAGCGTCAGCACCGCTCCGATTTCGCTGATCGTATCGAGCGTAGTGGTCGGCGGCTTCACGCCCGGCATCGTGCCCCTGGTGCTCGGACGCATCCATGAACTCGTCCCGCACTCGACCGAACAGCAGCGGGCGGCATGGAGCCACGCCACGACGAGTTTTGCGCTGTTCCAGGCTGTGGCGGCTTACGGCTTTTCCTGGATCTATGCACAGACTGGCGGAGACTATCTGGTGCTGTTCGGGTTGGGGGCCGCCGCTGTGGTGCTGGCCGTCGCTCTCGATTTCGCGATCGCGCTCACCACACGGGAAGCATAGTAGATGGTCAAGCGGAACGCCATTAACCTGCGATCTCCCCTTCGAACCGGAAGCCCGGAATTCTGGCTTCCCCAAAAATGAGCGTTTACTCGAACTGCCGAACTGACGCTCCGGAAGGAGGTTTGGATTACGCCGCCCCCAAAACCTCTGCCGCGTGAAGACCGGTGCCAATGACCTTTTCGCGCTGCTTCGTGCCTAGATTGACGCCCTCAGCCCCGATGGTTTCGATATCGGTCACGCGCCATCATTGGCGACTGAGCCGCCGAACGACTATTATAAATCCAACAAGGAGGCCCTGGCCAAGCTGATCCGCGGCTGGGCTAATGCCAACGACTACATCATCGCGAACAGCAACGAGGCGAAGGAGAAGCTGCAGAAAGGTCATTACAGCCGGACGCCGTTGTCGGACATCAACAAATCCTTCAAGGCCAGAACATCTTCACGTCCAAGGACTGTAAGCGGATGTACTCGGTCGGTACGGTCACCAACTGGCTGCAGCAGCCGACCGACTTCTTCATGACCAAGGCCGGCATCGAGTACTTCACGCCCGCGCGCAAATACTTCGATCCGAGCCTGTATTCGAAGACGATCGCCTAGAGCCGAGGGGGTCGAGAGACTCGGAGTTCGCACTGCACACGTCACGGGTGCAACCAGCTCCGGTCGATTGATCTGCTAACGTACCAAGCATGTATTGAGCACCGCGGTGAAAACGACCATCCTTTCCGTACGCTCAAATGCGCTGCTTCGCTCCTTATTCAGGGGTGGTGTGGATTATCGGCTCCAAACAGGCTAACCTGTTCACTGTCCTTCGGCCGCCGTGAAGGCGGGAGACATAGCCAAGGCTACGCCAGAATACGCGATAGCTGCCTGCGGCACTACTCCCACTCTATCATTTCAAACGACTCTTCGTAATTGATCTGCAAGCACAATTTGTCACTCTGACGGACAAACGCCGGCGGCATACCCGCCGGATTTTTTTGACCTTGAATTCACAGAAAAATTCGAGCTGTCCGCAATGCCAGCGATTTCGATACCTATCGGAGTCAATCGACTGATCGGGTCATCTGCGTAGACAAGAAAGCGATACCCGATCCAGCGCCGCGTCGTTTCAAATACCGTCAGAGGTGAAGAACACCTAGCTAGGGCGTCTTGTGATCGTGCGCCGACCAGAATAGTCCGCTTTGCGCCAAGAACTGCCCTCCCCCCAAGTCGCCTTTTGACCCAACTCGGACGTCAATCAAGATGGGAAAGCTGTTCGCTCCTCATCTCGACGCTGGCGATACGGCGCGTCAGTTCGTCCGGGCGGGCCGCCATGGCAAGGAGCAATCACTCTCGTCGCTCCCGGGACCGAGTGAGTTGGCGAGGGCGCCACGTCTCACTCAGTTCGTCAATATTTCTTACGGTAATTCCCCGGAGTTGCTGTTTTGTTGAACCCGGTCTGGGATGTGGCATTCGACGCCTCCGCTGTGGGCAACACCCGCGCTGCAATCGAATTGTACATTGAGTTGGAGATGATCATGCGCAACATCGTACTGGTGATGGTATTCGTGGTCTCGCTGGCGGCTCCGGCTTTGGCTCAGAAGCCCGAGATTGAGGCGATCAACACCAAGTTTATTGAATTCTTCAACAAGGGCGATTTCTCTGGTATCGGCTCGCTCTATAGCGCTGATGCGATCGCGATGCCGCCCGGCTCCTCGATGGTGCAGGGCCGAGCAGCCATCGAAGTGATGTGGAAAGGCATGGCGGATCAAATCGGCGACCCGAAGCTCACAACTGTTGACGTGAAGTCGCTCGGCCCTTCGGCGGCACGCGAGATCGGCACGTTTGCTCTGAAGACCAAAGGGCCGACACCGCAGGAAGTGACTGGGAAGTACGTCGTTGTTTGGGAAAAGGTCGGAAATGACTGGAAGCTCGCCACCGACATATGGAACGAGGGCAAGTAGGCCGCCCGTAGGCGTACGTGTCCGTTAGAAGTCACGGGTCGTGTCATGGAGGTCCAGATTGTGAGGCAGTCCGGCCCAAGGACCGAAGATCAGTCGAGTTAAAGGCAACGGCACTAGGTGCGAAAAAACACGAACCAGACAACGGCCATACCGACGACCGCGACACTTACGCTGATGACAAGCAGTACGAGGATTGATGGCCCGGGTTCGGCTTGACGCGCTTCAGTCGGTGTTTCGATAATGATGCCGTGCTTTTTCCTCGTCATGAGTGCACCTAAATTTTTGGCGCTAAGTCTGCGCGGTCAAACACCGGGACAACCTCAATGTCTTCCGGTATGGCACCCGATGGCGTGTCTTCCGCAGCTTGGCGCGTCGCTTCGGTGCTTGCATCCAATCCATCAGCAGTTTCGTTCGCGCCGCTCCCGGCATCGTGACGACGTGGCTGGACTTGATGGCCCGTATCGGCTTCTGTGATCGGTATCTTTGTGGACATATGATATCCTTTCGTCTCGGATACCAAGCTGCCCCAACGGGATGGTTCCTGCCCTGGCTGAGCGTCGGTCTCTACTCACGCACGTTGAAATCGGAGTCGGCTGCCTGAAGTTCTGGTGGCAGGAAGCGCGATTGTGCGTGGTGAATGTAGCGCGGATGAATTTGGTTTGCCTATTGGCGGCACTTCCCCGTCGAGCCACTGCTGCTCCTCGGCGAGCGCGCGCCACGCCCCTCCATGCGCTGATAGCGGCGCGCCGCGGGGGCAGTCTGGGCCTGCTCCGCGAGCTGGGCGCAGTTCTCGGCGGACTCAAGGTATTCGCGGGTACGATACATGATACTGCTCTCGACTAATGGGTGTTGCTCTCCTGCCATTTCTCCAGGTCGATATCCGGACGGTCGGGCGGGATTTGATCCTTCTCAGGATTGCCCTTCCATGCATACATCGGCCGCAGGCAAGAGCGTCTGCGCACGCCAACTTGGTGTACAAAACTTTCACAACCCGGATGCGCTTGTCACCAGTTCGGGTGCTGCCTAGAGCATCAACTCGCCTTTACTAATAAGCTTTCTCTCAAATCCTTATCAGTTGTCGAAAAGAAACGTCCGTTTGTACGTCTTACTTCGCGCGTTGGATTGTTTTGTGGAACGCAACAACCAGATCCGCCTATCTCGTCCGCTCATCGCCTCGTGTTTCGTCGCGCCTGTCGGCATCGACGCTCTTATTCGCGCCTAGGCGCCGGCTACTAGCCAGCGCGGAAGGCTCGTTCTTCAGCACATGCCGGCGGGTTTCGATCGTAGGCATATCGCCGACGAATTGCCGTATCTCGCGCGCGAGCGCGTGATCTGCTCGCGCCTCACAGCGCTGTAGCTCGGCGGCATAATCGAGATATCGACGCCGGATCACGTCCTGACGGGACTTAATCTGTTCGTCCCAAGGATGCTTGGCAGCGTTGCCACCCCTCACCTCGGAAAGCACCTCCTTACGAGCGAGCCGATCAACATCGGGCGTGATTCTTCGCTTGCGCAAAGCGAGGACCGCCCCGCGATCGGCCTTTCGAACCCGTCCACGGGTGCGCCGCGGCGTTGCCTCAGCCGCGATCCCGCGAAGCCGGAGTTCACCGGCAAATCGCTCTCGCCATGCCTGAAGATCCGCCTTGCGGGGGTTGAGGCGCTTGCCGTCATGGCCGAGTGAGCGGACGGTCAAGTGCACGTGGGGATGCTTGTCGTCGAGGTGCTGCACAAAGACGTAATCGTAATTATCGCCAAACGTCTCGACGGCAAGTGCACGAGCCGAATCCTTAACGCCGACCGCATCGGTGCCAGCCGGCATTGACAGAATGATGTTGATCGAAAGCGATCCATCGCGGCGGCGCTTGTCGTCGAGACCGGCATCATCCTCCCAGCGTTGCTGCAGGTCTTTCAATCCGGCACGACCCGTCAGCGACGTGCCCTGCTCTGTTTCCGCATCGAGCTCGCCGTTTCGCGTGATGTATGCCAGGTGTGACTTGAGATGCGCCACGTCCTTGGTGCGGCCGGTGATCTTGACCATCACCTCTGGTGCTCGGCGCACGATGCGTTCGAGCTTCGCACGCATCGCCGGGGTCAGGCGGCCGGGAGCGGCCGGATCTGGGATGTCCCACTCGGCCCGCCGCGGGCGCCGATTGGGCGTTTCCCAGACATAAGAGATCGGCGGAAGCCCGGAGGCCAGGTCTGTCGGCCGCGGCGGTTTGCGCCGGCTCATGACTGTCCATTCCAATAGTCGGCATTGCCGTGCAGCGCGCTACGCAATTGCGCGAGCTCTCTTTCAATGACCAATTTGGCCTCTTGAATTGCGGATAGATCGGGCTCAACCGCGCTGCTCTGCAGCACGCTGGTGTTTACGGCACGCGCGATCTGATTGATGTTGCCGCCAATCCGGTTGAGCTCGCGAATGATCGCACGGAGCGCCTCATGCTCGTTCGGGGAATGCTGCACGGGCGACGCCAATCGTGAGCGCACCAGCGCAACAATCCAGCCTGTGCGGGTCATGCCGCGCTGATGTGAAGCTTCCGCGAGCTGCCGCATCTCGCTCTCGCGAAATCGCACTGTCACCTTTTCCGGCCGTCCGACAGGCAACGCCAAGATGCGGGGCGCTGGTGCGGCTAGTGCATCAGCAATGAGACGCCGCAGCATCGCGGATTTGCCGCCCTGGGTCGCTGCAAGAACTGAGAACTCCGCCGCGACTTCATCGGAGACACGAAGCGAGATCAAAGCCATGCTCTCCAATCCCAATCGCGATGTAATACATCGCTGGTGCGAAGCCTATCCTGCACTAGAAAGTGCGAATCCTTCCACCCCCTCCATGTTGGTCCAGACCAACAGGCTCGGCAATCAAAGCTCGGGTGTTGCTGCAGGCGAGATGCAACCCAGCCGACGATCGATGCGGGGACTTCCTCTGGGAATGACGCAGCCGTCGCCCTCAGTGCTTCTACTCCACGAACACCGCGCGTAGAGATCGGCAACATTGGCACCGAGCATGTGGACCGCGGCTTTCCAGCAGCCTCCGGCCTCTCTACAGCGCTGTGGGGGGCGCGTTCGGCCTCCGGCTGCTGCGCTAACGCGCCATCCTTCGGATGGGAAATCCGCTCCGCCGGCGTACCAAGCGCAGCAGTTTTTCTGAGGAGACAGTCTAAGGCCAGCTTCATGCGAAAATGATCTCTTCGATCGTGATGGTCGATGCCGGCACCTCTTCCGCTTCTTCTGCGCCATCGACCAATAGCACGGCATGGCGTGAGCCTTGAGACGCGAGCCGATCGACGAGAAGACAGCCGGCGCGATTTTGATGGCGCACTCTGATCGTCACTGACGAACTCATTCGCTCATTTCGATGGACGGAAGACTTGGAGCCCTTCTCCGCGGCCGCCGTTACACGGTCTCTCTCTATGGGTCGCAATGCTACTTGCGGTGCGATCGGGCCTCGTGCCGATTGAGCTCCAGCGGCACCTTCACCATCAGCATGGGAGCCACCAACTTCGCTGCGAATTTTGCGTGCCAGCTGACGGGCATGTGCGTTGGTGAAGCTCTCCTGCGCTGCGCATAAGGTCTCGACGGTGTTGGGCTGCTCGCGCCAAGCCTGGTAGAGTTCATACACAGCGCGGATTGATGAGCCGGCAAGCTTCGACCGGAGGAATTCCGGCATGCTCTGGACCGAGGCGTAGCGAGACACCCAGTCCCTAGGCTTGCCGAGCTTGCGCGAGATGTCCGCTTGGTTGTCACCCTGCTCCAAGCGGTCCGCGATGAATGCCGCAATTTCGGGGGCATTGAGGTCTTCGCGCTGGATATTCTCGATCATCTGAACGTAGCGATCCGCAGAACCAACGGCATGAATGAAAGCCGGGATGTCGCGGAGGCCGGCGCGCTTGGCAGCACGATACCGCCTCGCGCCCATGACGATCACGTACCGGCCTTCGTCGGTCCCTTGCCGCAGCACAATCGGTTGCAGCACGCCATGCTGAAGGACCGATTCCGCAAGCTCCTCGAGCTTCTGTTCGTCGAAGCTGCGGCGGGGCTGATCCGGATCTTCGTCAACTTGATTGATGGGGATGGAAATCGGCTGCCCGGTAGGGGCAGCCACTTCTTCCGCGGCGTCGATGAGCTGCTTAAAGCTAAGATCAAGCGCCATGTGCCGTCTCGTTCATCTGCGCGACGATCTTGGCGAGAACGTCACGGATTTCGCGACCAGCTTCCTGCGCAGAGCGGCGCTTCAACTTCCAGACCGGCAGGCGTTCCGCCACGGCCTCAGCGTAGCCGTCCCTTGCAACGATCTGACCCGGGAACACATATTTGCCGGCCTCCCGCAATAGTTGTTCAAGATGCGTCCTTTGGCGGGGCGACTTCGTGTTGAAGTTCGAAGGCAGCAACCCGAGGAACTTCGTATCCTGGCGGCCATAGCGCCTCTGCACGCCGATCACAGTTTGCATCAGCCCTTTGACGCCCTTGATCGAATAGTCTTCCAGATAGATGGGAGCCAGCACGTGCGACGCCGCAACCAAACACCCGACACTGCGCAATCCAAGCGATGGCGGTGTATCGATGACGCAGGCATCGAACTGATCCGACGCAATGGCGAGGTTTTCTTGCAGAGTCGTTATGGCAGCGGCATTGCTGCGATCGAGATCAGTCAGCGAGCTATCGGCCGGCGCTAGCGTTAAGCCTTCGTCCTCTCGAGGTGCGATCCGGATCCCCGGCTTGAACAAATCCGCGGCTAATGTTGAACCGGCATATTTCCTCAGCGTGTCCGACGCATTGCTCTGCGCATCAACGTCGATCACGAGAACGCGGAGATTCGCTTCCGCCATGAACCAAGCCAAATGCACAGCAAGCGTCGTCTTGCCGACCCCGCCCTTTTGATTGTTGATGACAATGGTCTTCATCTTGAGGTCCGAAACGGGTCTAACGGCGCGGGGGGCATATCTTCGTCCATCATGTCGTGGGAGATGTTGGTTTGAACCAACAGACGATCGCGAATCCGATCACCGGAACGATCCCGAAATTCATCCGGCGAATCCCCTGCCAGAAGAGTCAGGTCGGTCCATAACCATCGGGAGGAGCAAATTCTGGCTAGGGCGGCTGAGATCGTGCTCGTTGCTGGACCACCGCTGTCGACACGGCCGCGAGAGGATCGTCACGCGAATGCGCGGAGACCGCTTGCGGGCTCCGGGAGCGTCGCAGCGCGGCGCGAGTAGAGCCGTCCCCTAAGGGGCTCGCCCAAGCGTCCCTGCTGCAAGAGTGGACCCCTGGATACGAATTCTTCTATGCGACGGCTATGTGCATCGATGAGAATACATTCTGCCTACCGCGAGCGAGAGTCGTACCGTCGGTTCAAGCTCGACCACTGCCGGCTGTTGCGATAAAGACCGGCGCAATTGCAAGCCAGGCATCGCAACGGGCATCCTGACAGCGAAGTCGCCGTTGAGGAAAGATTTAATCCGGCAAGGGTGGAGTCAATTTCCGGCGCAATTGACCGATCGAAGATGAATCGATCTGCCCAGTCCGATTCACGATACTCATTGGACGGAGCTTGCGAGAGAAGCAAGAATCCGCCCATGCCGAAATCGGAACCAAATCCGCTTCATCTGCACCGCATCGATGCCGCGCGCAATATGCGGCGGTTCGGGGATTACGGCTCCGCCTGCGATGCCGGCTCTATCAGTTCCAAGGCCTTAATGTCAGACGAGCAAAATCGAAACAAGACGGAGCCCGTCCCATGACGACTACCAATGAGATTGCCGAAAAGATTGCAGCCGAGAACGAGCTGACAAAGGCTCAGGCGAAAACGATCGTCGATGGCGTGTTCAAGGCGATCGCTGATGCGGCCGCAAGCGGAGCCGAGACGAGCCTTCCCGGGTTCGGCAAGTTCAAGGTCAAGGATAGCCCCGCTCGTGAGGGCCGCAATCCGTCGACCGGCGCAACGATTGCGATCGCAGCTTCCAGGAAGCTGACTTTCACGCCTGCCAAAGCCATGAAAGATGCTCTGAACGGAGGGGCGGCCCCTAACGAGGGTGCATCGTAACACGAGGGGGCTTATGCCCCCTCCTCGGCTGCGAGCGCCTCGTGGCGTTGGCGGATGAGTTCGGCGAGTTCGATTTCGAGCGCCTTGCGTTCCGCCGGCGTGAATACGCAGTCGCGCAGCTCGGCGCGCAATTCTTCAATGATGTCGATGGTCATGATCGCATCTCCGGTCGAAGGAAGCAGGCCCCGCCGTGCGGCGGAGCCCACTGGCTGAGCTTCAGTCCCGGTTCGGCCGGGACCAGATCAGCTGGAGGCCTTCCGCACCTTCGACCTCGGTCAGGGTGGCGTAGATCGGAGCGGGGAAGCTCGGATCGTCCAGCTTGACGGAGAGGTAGTCGCGCTCGGTGTCCTTCGCGGTCTTCTGCCAGGCCGCACCCAACTCGACGTTGCCCGAGTAGATGCGGAAGTGCGGTCCCTTATCGGAAGGATTCTCGACGCGGATCAGCTTGGCCTTGACGTTGAGGTTGAGCGTCTTGATGGCGCCGGAGAAGCCGTTGCCCGTGGAGGTGAAGGTGCCGATGGTAGCCATTGTCTCATTCCCTTGGTTTTCTCGGGCCGCGCCTATCGCGACCTCGATGGCGGTCGTGAGACCGGAGGCGATCGACTTGCACCCAAAGGGCCGAAATGAAATGGAGGGCGGCCGGCAGCGACTTTCTTGGACCGCGAGGAATGGCGCGCAGCGCCAGGGGAAGAAAGTCGAGGACGGGCGTTGCAGGGATAAGATCGAGAGCCCGCAAAGCGGGATCGCCCTTCGGTCAGACCAGCCTCTATCGAGGACGCAGATGGGTGCGCCCGTCGCGAAAACACATGGAATGAAGACAGACGGCCCTATGCGCCATTCGGATCAAGGCAACGAGCGTCGCAGTGGAACGTCGTTCACCGTAAGCAGGCCACATAAGAGCCGGGTCATCACCTACCAGGGAAACTATCGCTGTCAGCAACGTCGGCGGACCTGTCGAAGCGGCCATCGCAAGATCGATAACGAGGCTGCCCACGTTCTCGCCATGCGGATGCAACCCGGTCCTCCGCATCCGTGCGACCGACACGCCGCGAGGCGTGAAACAGATGCTAGCGTCGGTGGACGTGCCGGCCGCCGAGTCCGGGACGATTCCGCCGGCACGCGCGATGGGACGAAGCTCGGCGTGCCGGTTGCAAGGCCGCACAGCATTGGTGCGGGTTGTGAGCACGATCGACGTCAACAGCAGATCCGGCTGCCGGGCTCGATTTCGGTTCGAACGTTACTTGGCCGGGGGCCGCAGCGGACTTTCCGCCCATTTCCGGGCGGCGGGATCGCGCAGCGGATCGTCTTCGCAGGCCAGGCAGACGTAGCGCGGCCGGCCCGGCGCGACGTCATCGGGCACAGCCGTCATCGGCTTCCCGCACTTCGGGCACAGCGTCCGGCTCAGGTAGAGCGGAGTCATGGTTTTTCCCTGCCGGGACCAGCTTAGTTCCCGGTGCGCCGCGAGCACAAGTAGATCGCCGAAACTTGTCCGTATGCACCAGACCGCTTGACGTGGAGCGCATCTAGCATTGAAATCCGGCTTTCAGTGATGTTGCGGGGGTGGCGTCGTGGAAGAATTTTACAGGAGTTTCGCGCAGCGGGCGCGCGATCTAGCCGAGAACGCGGACCCATTCACCCGGCGGCGGCTCCTGGACCTGGCCAAGCGATACGACCTCAAGAGCAGACCAGGATCACCCGGCGGACGGTCCATCCTGCCCCCGCGCGCAACGCCACCGACCGTGCTGTTCTCCGGCTCTGGCGACTGACGAAAAGGTCGCGGTGCAGATCGTGGGCCGCTTCACCGCCACATCGTGGGCGCGCTCTTAGTCTGTGTTCTGCCACTCCCCTTCTCCTTCCTTTACATCGCGCCACGGTGCCTCCCGCGCCTTCCGGCGGTGGCATCGCTTCTATCGAACCATCGAACACTTCAATCACGCCCGCAGTGCAGTTCGCGTCCCGCGGTTCTGGAGACGCAGTCGCAGGGCGTCGGAATGCCCGCTCGCTGCTAGGAAGCCTGTTTATCATTCGCAGTCTTTTGCTTCTTCCAGAGCGCCATGATCTGCGGTCCGATGGAATAATTGCCGGCCCTAGCTTTCGCCGTAAGACCCCGCAGGTAGCCGCCCGGGCTTTTGACTTCCGCCGAGCGTTGCAGGATCGCGGCGACCGTAACCGCTGCATCGCCCTCGCCCATCGCGTCCACGGCGTCTTCCCAAGCGCTCGGGCTGACCCCCAGCGCCGATCGAACGACCGCGGCCGTGGCGATGAATTCCGGCCAGCTTCCGATTCCGGTCCGCGAGTACATCGCAATGTCGGGGCAAGCCTTGAGGATCAGCCCCAACGGGAATCCCGTCGCCTGTTGGCTCCTCCTCTCCGGTACCGGTTGGATTTCACTGATCGCCCCCCCGCCTTTTTGGGAGGCTGGTTCAAGTTCAATAGAGGGGTCTGGATTTGAATTCTGATAGTGCGCGCCGGAATGGCTGTCATTGCCGTCCGTTTTCTGTGCAGAGAGATGAGAATCCAACAGCTTGCCTGCCTCTGCGGCGAGACGCTCCAGGTTTTCGGCCAGAGGCTCGAGCAGGCCTAGCCCGACCGCGCGCGGCAAGCGGCCACTGAGACCGGCAAAGCGCCTCCGAATATCCCCCCAGTCGCCCAGGGCCCCCTCCTCCGCCGCAACGGCAATGATCTTGGCGATATCCCGCCGGAGTATCGAGACACGCTCCCGCGCCAGGGCGATGGTGCGGCGCTCGATCCTCACCTCGTCGGCCAGACGATCGAACTCCTCGGCCCGCGCAACGATCGGCGTCAGATCGAACCCGAACGCCTGCTCGATTGTGCCATCGCCGGATCGCCGAGCGTATCGCTTTCCGTTGGGGCTATCGCGGCGGATGATGAGTCCCGCGTTGACCAGCGCGAACAGATGCCGGCGGAGCGTGGTCCCTGCCATGCCATGCGCGCGCTCGCTCAGAGACGCGTTAGAGGGGAAGACAACGAGGTTGCCAGGGGTGAGAGCCGTCTCTGGCAGACACGTCAGCAAGGCGTTGAGCACGGTCAACGCACGATCCGAGATATCGAGCCGCTCCCTCGCATCGGTGATCGCGCGGAAGATCTTCCACTTGTGAACTACTCTGCCTTCAGGGCATGCCTTTGCGGCCGCCTGGCTCGTCACCATGGCAAGCGTTAGCGTTCGCCGCCCGAAGGGCGTCGTTGGGTGACTGTCGGTCATGTTCTTCGCCTTTCCAGGCAAAGAAAAAGCGCTCGGCGAATCGATACCGCAGCAAATACGCTTGACTGGGATTCGCGTCCGTGATTCTCTAAGGCTGCTTACACGTTAGAGAAGGCTTCCGGGCGGAGACGTTTCGGGGGCCTTTTTCTTTGCGTTCTACTCCTCTGTTGAAAATCGATACGCCTACTGATCGCGCGGCAAGCCCTCTCGGCTGGCTGCGCCATGTTCTGCAGGAGCCTCGGGAAGCGCGCTTACGCGGTTCCCTTGAGGTACTCCAAGTAGAGTTCACCTAGCCGCCCGACGACGAATTCACCGAACCCCGGGGCGACCTTCTCGTTTACTGCGAGGGTGGTCTTTTCCGTTTTGCGTTCGATCGAGGCGACCGCCTTGCCGTCAGCGGACGTCCAAGACTCTGGTTCCGTTCGCTGCGGCCTGGGCGCAAGCGCTGCACATACGGCAAGGAAGCGCGCATCGGAATCTTTACTGCGAAAGGTCTGGCTCGATACCAGCTGTGCCAAGTCGCCGATTGCATCCCTGCCCTGGAGCAAGGCTTCGAGCTCCATCCAGCGTCTCCGGCCCGTCTTCGGCGCTGGGCCGATCGCCTCGATCAACGCACGCGGAATGGCTCGGCCGACCGAGATCAGGCGGGAGAGTTCGGTCTTGTCGACGCTAAGGGCGGAGCCGATCGTGTCGCGCTTGAACTCGCGGTCCTCAAGAGCGACGGCGTAGATTGCCCTCTCGATGAACGAAAGATCCTTCCGTTCGCCGTTCTCCTTGCCTTGCGCCACCACGAGCTCTTCGTCAGTCATCTTCCTGATGACCGCACGAACTGGCTTTCCGAGCGCCTTCAGCGCCCTCACCCGGCGATGACCGTAAGCCGTCTGGTAGCGGGCCGGCTGACTCGGATGAGGACGCAGTAAAACGGGGACGAGCTGGCCGTTGGCGGAGATCGATTGGACCAGCGCCTCATGCTCCTCGTCCGCACCAGGCATCCGGTCTGGTACGATTGATGCGTCGATCAGCGAGGGATCGATTTCGAGCACTGTCTCGCCATTGGCGAACCGATCGGCCAGCGCTCTCGCCGCTTCGCTCTCGGCCGACAATCGCTCAAGCGATCGACTCATCGCTCCGACAACTCCACGCCCGCCGAGGGTCGGCTGCGGTGCCCTCCCCTCTTCCGCCGGCGGCGCGCTCGGAGCGGCTTGCGTGGCATCGCTCAGCAGATCGCTGAGTAGGTTCTTGCGTCCCATCAGGCTCTCCCCCAGGCCGCTTGCATGAGATTCTGGATCTCGCCATTGACGCCGTCGAGCGATTCCATCGCGCGGTCGTAGGTCGATCGCGTGAACTGTTCGCGCGGCACCTCGTAGAGGGTTTGCTTGGTGATGCCGGCGTCACTGATAGCGGTGCTTTTCAGCATCATGTTTGTGATCATGCGATCGCCGAAAAGCGATCTCATGAAGCCGACCATCTGCGCCTGCGGACCGTCGCCGGGTTCGTAGCGGGTGACGAGATATCTCATCCAATCGTAGTTCATGTTGCCGCCGGCTTTCGCGACGACTTCCAGCAAGTCCGAGGTCATCAGGAGAAACTGCGACATCGACATCACGTCGAGCATTTGGGGGTGCACCGGGATGAGGACTGCGGTTGCGGCGCATAGCGCCGACAGCGTGAGAAATCCCAGCTGGGGCGGACAATCGATGACAACGGCGTCGTAGTTCGCTTCCACCGACCCGAGCACCGTCGCCACCCTTGCGAAGAAGAGTGGGTCTCCGGACTGCCGTTGGGCCAGAGCCTTGGGCGTCTCGTGCTCGAATTCCATCAGTTCGATGTTCGCTGGTACGATATCCAGGAGCGGGAAGTAGGTCCGTCGGATGATGTCGCTCAGTTCGCGGCGGCTGTCGTCGTAGCGGATGGCACCATACAAGGTGCCGTTCTCTTCGACGTCGAATTCGGGCTGGTATCCATGCAGAGCCGACAAGGACGCCTGAGGATCGAGGTCGACGGCAAGAACTCGATATCCCTGCAAGGCGAGGTGCTGGGCCAGGTGCGCCGCGCTGGTGGTCTTGCCGCTACCGCCCTTAAAGTTGACGACGGCTATGACCTGCAGATGCTCCCCTTCCCTGCGCGTCGGCAGATATCGGCGCGAGGCCTTTCCGGTCTCATCGAGATAGGTCCGAAGGGCCTGGATGTCGCCCAAGGAATAGAGACGTCGGCCGGCCGGGCCGATCTCGGGCTCGGGCCCCTTCTTCTCGAGCGACAACTGCCGCAAATAGGAGTCGTTCACGCCGATCAACTTGGCCGCTTCGCCGGACGAGAATCGACGTAAGGTTTTGGCCGCTTTCGGGGGGAAGAGCTTAAGTCTGTGGGCGACAAGCTTCGCCGACAGCTCGCGAGCGTCCGCAGCGATCAGTTCATGGATCGCGCGAGGCTCATTTAACGCCGAATGACCGGCGACTTTTCGTTCTGTCAAAGACACGGCGGCATCTCGTGGTTACGACATTTTGCCGAAAACTCTACATTCGGCGTTAGTAACTCCGATTCTCTACCGTTCGGCAATGAAGAAAGGGTTAACGAGAGATTAAGGGCTGCAGGACGGCTCGGGCTGAGCCGAACCAGTCGTGCAAAGACCGAGCTCTCTTCATGGATCGCGATTTCAACAGCAGCAACATGCGGGCGAGAAGCGATCCCCGCTCGATGAAGTTCAACCGCGATCACCGTCGCCTATCTGACAGGTGGTCTCGGCCTGACTGGTCGGCGTCGAACACCTCGATCACCCTGCCCGCCGGGGCCGCTCGGCGCTATCAGCTACAACATCGCGCCCCCTATTGGACCGCGTGTGGTGAAGAATCTCGTCCCATGACGAGATGAAGGAGCTTAGGATCTCAACGGAGCCCTTCTCTCTAAGACTTCCGAACCATCCGTTGCAGAGGAAAAGTGCGCACAGGGCGTCACCACCTTTCTTCGTGGGCTGAGCCGGCTTTACGACCTTTCGAACAGCTCGACTCCCGCGTCATCTGCGCCAACTGCGAGACGATGCCCCATGCCGACGGCGCAACAGCGCAGAACCTCATCGCCATAAACGGTCGGTCGGACCGGAGAAGGGTGCCTTTCGATCTAGCCTCGCACCAGCCGGAAACTGGATGATGACCGCGAGCCGAACTCCTTCTTATCGGCGGATTTTCGAGGAAGCTCATCTGGACCGCTGAAGCGAGCTCTCACACATCGTCGACCTGCCCGCGGCCGAGGCAGCTATGACGGTCGAATTCCGACGGACCTCAGCGGAAGGGCCGGCAAGCGTTTACCAAACCTGCCCGCTGACATCGAACAGGGGGGTCGGGGGCTTCGTGCGGAGCTATAGAAAGTTGACCGCGGTCAACTTTTCCAAGGGCGCAGTTTCTGAGGCCGGACCGCTCCCTTAGTTGTGCTTTGAGTGAAATGTCGGTCGCTCTTGCGCTAGGACCTCCCGCCATGGCCTTGTCTCAGGGAGGTGTTATGACACCTCTACACCATCAACCAACACCTTGCACGCTCCGAATTCGAAAGTTGACCGCGGTCAACAAGCTGGAGAACTATACTCGCTTGCCTCACGTCCGGAAATCTGAGCGTCAGGCGCTCCGCTGAACGAAGATTCATTCCGCCCACCTGGGGCGATCGAGATAACGCGATCCGACCCGCGAATCTTCAGGTTGCATCGGCCCTGGTGCCGTGCCCCGGCAAAAAAGAGGCGCGGACCTCCCAGCTCTAGGGGCCTCTGCAATTGCACCCGTTTGAGCGTCCGTTTCGGTCGCATGTGCCGACAGGCAGCGCGGAGCTGTCGGAAACAGGAAATAGCGAGCCCACCGGCTCTACTAACGGCTGGGTTGGACGCGTCACAACGGCTGCTGGCATTCGGAACATACTTCTAGGAGGAGCGTCCTGGTTCAGATTCCAGTTCCCTAAAAGTTCGAGGGGGAGGAACTTCACGCGATGTTAACCAACAGATTCCCCTAACACCGCCAAGGAGGCCTTGGCGATCAATTTGGGGCTGGCCTTCGTGCGGTGTATCCGACATGATATTAAGGATACACGGCGGCGGATACCGGAGCGCCCAATGGCCTTCCATATCAAGAATCCCGAGACCGACGCGTTGGCTCGCAAGGTCGCCGCGCTCAAGAAGATCGGACTCACCGAGGCCGTGCATACGGCGCTTGCCCACGAGTTGGAGCGCGAGCAGGGCAAGCCGTCCTTGGTCGATCTGGGCGTACAGTTCTGTCGCGATCTCCGGGCCAGGAGCAATCCGCAAAAGGGCAAGCCCGCAGACAAGGCGTTCCGCGACGGCCTTTACGGGGACGATTGATGTTTATCGATGCCTCGGCGCTGACCGCCATGCTGACCGACGAAGACGAAGCGCGGGAGCTTTTGGCGCGCCTTCACCAAGCGGCCACGCGACTGACCTCGCCGCTGGCAGTGTGGGAGGCAGCGATTGCCGTAGCCCGAGTGCTTGGTCTCCCTATCTCTGAGGCTAGCGAAGCGGTCGAGAGTTATCTGGCGCTGATGGAGATCAAGATGGCGCAAGTGCCACCCGAAACGGCCCGGATAGCGCTCGACGCCTTTGACCGTTACGGCAAGGGCCGGCACCCGGCACGGCTCAATTTCGGGGACTGTTTTGCCTATGCATGCGCCCGCCATTTCGGCGAGCCTTTGATGTTCAAAGGCACCGATTTCCCGCAGACTGACATCGAAGCGGCATGACGCCGTCGGCGCAGGAGTGCTCACGGCAAGTGTAGACCAGGACCAGGAGATACAAATCCCAGTCGATAACCGGCCAGCGATTGGGAGGGCAGGGGCCTTCCGAAGAAGGCGGGGCTGTCTCAAACCACCAAATCGATGGCGGCACGGGCCGTGTCGGATGGCCGCGGTCGGCTGGGGTCGACGCTCCTTTGGCGGGGAAGCCCGTTGGCTTGATTTTCAGGCCCTTGGGCCGCGAGAGCCACTGAATTTGAGTTCTGACGTGGATTGTTGTCGATAAGAGGGGCTAGCAAGGCAAGGGAAAGCAGCCCTCGCTATGACGGAAGCTATCCGCCTGATAGATTCCGTTTCAGCAGCACCTGTTAAGGTTATCAAGGCCTTGCTCTTCGGCTACAAAACGCCAGATCCGTTGCCTTGGGCCGCTATCGCCCGCCCGCTTGCGACCGCGGAGGACGCGCTTGCCCGCCTCGACGAACGCCTCGCAAAAAGCCCAATTCGGGATGGGTGGATCAGCCGAAACCACTTCACCGATGCCTGCGCCAGTCTATGGCTGGAGGGCGAGCTCGTCCACCTCGAAGATCTGGTTCTCCATGACGCCGGCATGGATATCCGAGCACCGACCCATGAGCTGACTCGGGCACGCGCCGTGCTGCGCGCCCGCCGTCGCATCGACCGGGAAAAGTCCGACTGGGCTTTGTCGCCGGCCGGACTTACCATCTTGCGCGGCCAAGACGGGATGGACGACCTGGACGGGGTAGGCGGCGAGCAGGAAGGGAATCGGGGAGGGGGGCGCAATGCGAAGGAGGCCGGCGATGTGTTGGAGGCAGACGAGCCCCTTGCACTAGCCGCAACGGACGATCGGCTGTCGGAGGCGTTCGCCGCGGTCGATGCAGCGATCGCCAAGGCCGATCGCGCCCTCGCCAGCGATACCCGAACTCAGATGCGCCGCGCGACCGAGCGCGATCCACTGGTCTACGACATCGACTGGGACGAGGACGCGCGCCTTGCCGCCTGGCGCGACAGCCTTGATGAAGCCCGCAGCCTGCCGCCGACGCTCGCGGCGGCCGTTGCCGCCGATGCATGGCGCAGCATCGAACCGCTACAGCACAGGCCATGGCTCGGCCAATTGCTAGCGGCGGCACTGTTGCGTCAACGCGGTAAAACACGCTCGCACCTCGCCTGCCTGTTCGATGGGCTCAAAACCATCCCGCGCGAGCGGCGCCGGTCGCGCGACACCGCGACACGGCTTGTCGCGGAGCTAGATGCGATCACGGCTGCAGCCGAAGCCGGAGTGAAGGCGCACGATCGCTGGCTCAACCAACGCACGCTACTACTTCGGAAACTAACCGGCCGCCGGTCGACTTCCAAACTGCCTGCGCTCGTCGATTACGTGTTGACCCGCCCGGTCGTCTCTGCCGGCATGATCGCTGAAGAATTGGGGATCACGTCACGCGCAGCATTGAGCCTGGTAATCGAGCTTGGCTTGCGCGAGGCCACCGGGCGAGGGCGGTACCGGGCGTGGGGAATCCTCTAAGAGACCTCGGCGGAACAAAATATCCTTTGCTGAGGTGGCCAATCCGGATTGCACCGTGCTCGAGCGCTTGGCCGGCATACGCGCGTTCTCGTCGTTGTCTCTGCCTTTCAGCAGGCGAATGCCTCGCCACTGACGAGGCCTTCTTGCGCGCTGTTTCAGTCGCGGTTCGGGCGAGACCAGATGAGCGAGTGACCTTCCTCGCCTTCGACCTCGACCAGCGTGGCGTAGATCGGCGCCGCGAAGCTCGGGTCGTCGAGCTTGACCGAGAGGTAGTCGCGGTTCTGCTCCTGAGACTTCTTCTTCCACGCGGCGCCGAATTCGACGGTGCCGGCGAAGATGCGGTAGTCCGGCGCTTTCTCCGAGGTGCGGTCGGCCGCGACGATCTTGGCCTTCACGGTACCGAGGGCGAGAGTCTTGACGGTGCCCACGAAGCCGTTGCCGTTCACGATGAAGTTGCCGATGGTAGCCATGTTCGTATCCTCTTCGGTTCTCGGGCCGCGACCACCGCGACTTCGATGGCTGTCGTTGACCGGAGGCGATTGGACCGCACCCGAAGGGCCGCAACCCAGTGGAGGGCGGCCAGGGCGAGGCTTTCTTGTCTCGCGAGGAATGGGCGCGCAGCGGCCAAGGGAAGAAAGCCGCGAACGGCCGTTGCGGTCATGGAATCGAGGCGGAGCGCAGCGACGACGGCCTTCGGTTAGACATGCCAAATCGAGGACGCACTGGGCGCGTCAGGCCGACCGAGGGGATATGTCTGGTGAGAAGCAGGCGCACCGCACGACAACCGCAGGGCCACGCTGACTAAGAGACTCGCCCGCGCCCCTGCTGAGTCTTTTCGAGGTACGGCCACCGCGAGGACGATGTCGGACGAACGTATTTCGTGCTGCATCCCCCTTGAGCTTCTGCGGGAAGACCCCCGTTGAGGAACAGACGGATATCTCGGGATCCTAGCGGCCCCCACGCGGAAAACCCCTAGCCGCGCTGGAGGAGGTGAGGGGAAGTGCCTCCGCCTCCGGAAGACAGAAGCACACGACTGTGCCCAAGAAGGACCTCGCCGCTAGGCGAGGGCCTTGGTGAGCTCATGAAGGCTGAAGAGCAAGGGCGAGACGCGATGGCGTCGCGCTCATGCCGCCTGGTCGATTTCGGCCGGCTTCGGCTGAAGATCGTGCAAATAGGTCACGGCGCGCTGCGCGTGCGCCGCCGCTGAAAAAATGAAGTGCTTGTCGTTGGCCAGCACTTCCAGCCACGACGCAAGGTAACTCGCGTGGTCGGCGCGCGGCTCAAGCTCCGGCACGATGGCGAGATCGGCGCTAAGGAAACAGCTTCCGAGTTCGGCCACAAGCTCCTCGCGGGCGCGCTCGCTGCTATCCTTTGCGTAGCGGCTAAGATCGCGATTGACGCGGTGCGCCGGCGCGGTCCAGTGCACGCACTCATGCGCGAGCGTGGCCGCATAACTCTCCGCGTCGCGGAAGGTCTCGAACGGTGGCATCTGGATGAGATCGAGCGATGGCGCGAAGAACGCCTTGTCGCCGCCGTGCCGAATGGTCGCGCCGGTGTTCGCGAAGAACGCGTCCACGTGCGCGATGCGCTGCGCCGGCGGCGTGCTCGGAGCAGGGCGCGAGTAGTAGTGGTCGGGCAGGCCGTCGATCTGATCGACGCAGAACACGGTGTAGGCCCGCAGGAACGGCACGGTCCGCTCGACGTCGTCGCCGTTGTCGTCCGTCTCGATCTTAGTGATCCGGTTTGCGTAGACGACCATGGTTCCGCTCTCGCCTTTGCGGACGTGGCCGCCGAGCTCGAGAGATTGCTTGAATGTCATCCAAATCGGCGATGTGAAGCCGCGCGATACGGCTTCCGACCAGAGCAGCACGACGTTGATGCCTTGGTAGGGCATCCCGTTGTGGCGCAGTGGCCGCGTAATTCGCCCAGCCGCGTTGACCGCATTCCACGGCCTGACCCACGGCCGCACGCCGCGCTCCAGGTCCGCGACGATGCGATCGGTGATACGCGCGTAGATGTCGGCGCGCGGTTTTTCTTCGTTCCTGCTCATTTCGATGACCTCCGTCTCGGAGGCCGCGCCTGCCGCGGCCCCTCGCGAGGTCTGCCGCGGCGGCACTAAGGCGCTCGCGCACCCGGCCGGGCCGCAGCGCAGCGGAGGACGGCGCAGCCGTTGCGCGGGCGCCGTATCCGCCGCAAGACCACCGAGCGGGAGGGGCCACACTGGCGCGACGCGCCGTTTTTCTTGTTGGATTTGCCGGCGACAGGAAAAAGGGCCGGTCTCGCGACCAGCCCTCGCGGCATCAACATGTGGAAGGCGGGTCCGAGGCCCCGCCTTGAGGTCTACTCGAAGACCGCCATCTGAGCCGCGGCGGCCTTCTTGGTGACAGTTTCGCCGGCGTGCTCGACCTGCCGCTCGAAGGGCTTCCAAGGCTCGCCGATAACCTGCTCGTAGGCGCCGACGGCCCCCTCAGCGGCCATGCGAAGCGCGTGAGCCTGCGCGCCCATGTCGGCGGCGAATTCACGCTTGCGCCGTGCCTGGCTATCGAAGCCGACCGGACCATCGAGGTCCTCATCGCGGCTGTCGTTGGCGAGCTTGGCGGTGGCATCTCGCGCTTCAGTGACTGCTCGGGTGTAGAACTGGCCGGCGCCGTGCGCCGATCCGACATAAGCACCGACGATCCGTTGAAGGTGGATTTGCATGGCGCGTTCGCTCAGGCCATCCTTGAGCGCGTCGGCGGTTTCGACGATGAGCCGCTCATGCAGATCTCGGATACCGTCGCTGTCCAGGATTGCGAGGCCGAAGCTTTCAGAGATGCGCTGTGCCTGCGCCGAGTCTGGACAGGCGAGCCGGACCATCTCGAGAGTGGTGCCCTTGCGAAGCGGGATGACACGGGCGCTGGCGCGAGAGGAGCGAGCAGTTTTGGTCATGGTGAGATCCTTTCTCGGTTTCGCCTTGGGAGCGATCGCCCTTTGCCGTCGCTCCCTCGGGTGCGGTCGACCAGAACCGGCTTCAACGGGCCGCTTCAGGGGGTGGCGGCTGCCAAGGTGAGCGTGAGTGGGTCGCGGGCGAGCGGGCCCTCAGGCCTGCGAAGGACGCGGCCCCTCATCGCGAGACGGCGGCCGCCGATCGCCTCGCGACTTGCCCTTGAAGCGGACCGCGGCAGGTTCAGACCGCAGCACAAACCGAGGGAGCGCCGGCCAAGGGGCAGCGAGCCGCCGAAACCGGAGAGGTTGGGCCAAACCTGCTGAACTCTCCGTCTCGACATCAAGTGTCCGCGCTCCGCTCGCACTCCAATTGGTGCGTCCTTCGTCTCTCACCGCCACGCAGCGGAAACGCAGTGGTGCGTCCGAAACTCGGCGATCGCCGTCTCCTGCCGATCGAGCTTTCGCGTGAGGGCGTCGATATCGCCGCGAGAGCCAAGGCCGAGCTCCGCGACATGCTGCTGAAACAGCCGCTCGTCCGCGCTCGTCCAGCTCGATGCGTTACGGCCGCGCTGCCTGCGCTTCGTTCGGTCGGTGATCGTCAGCCGTTCGGCCCGTGACGCGATCTGGCGTTCGATGAGGCCGAGACGGCGCTGCGTCTCGGCTTGCGCGGCTTTCATGCGCGCGAGTAGGAGGCATTGGTCTTGAGGCTCAGTCATCGCTCCGTCCTCACAGGCCATAGAGGAAAGGCGGACTCGTCAGGAGTGTTGTCGTCCGGGAGGGACCCCGCGACGATGGATGAAGCGACGTCGTCGCCAGCGATGCCCCGCGCCGAATCGATGCCAGCGTGCTTGCGCATGCCTGGCGTAAGGATGCCGTCGAGTGCGTAGGCGATGGCGCTCTCGGGATAATGGTGCACGTGCATGAGGAGATCGACGGCGGCAAGGCATTCATGGCTGAGTCTCCTTTCTGTCGACGTCAGCCGGGCAGGGCTTCGGCGCATGGATGGATACGCGCACGGCGCACCTCCAAGCGTCGGTGCCGGTGAAATGCCGTCGAAGTCGCGGATGCCAGACGACGAGGACCGGCGTTTCGCCGTGCTCGTCAGTGGCCATGCGCCAGCCGAAGGCTTTGGCAATGAGGCGCCAGGGCATGGGTCACCTCCAGCCGACGAAGTCGGAGGGGCCGCCGTAGACCTGGTGGCGGGCCTCGTCGATCACGATGCCGAAGCGTCCGACCTGATACTCGCCGGACGGCACGAGGAAGCGGCGCTCCTCAGTCCCGGGCCCGCGCTTTCCGCCGAGCGTCGCAACGACCTGGACGAAGCCGCTCTCGTGCTTGGAAGTGATGGCAGAGACGACGACCCAGTCACGCCCGTGCGCTGGTCGAAGGCGCGGCGATCCTTTTCGCGGGACTCGCCCGCCTGGAGGATCATGCCGGAAATCGCCTCCCAGATGTCGGGCCAACTGTCCTTGATGGTTCTCTCGGCGCAACGCCGTTCGAACGCCGTGAAGAGCTTGTCCCGCACGTGTCCCGACAGATAGGCTTCGGCCGTCTGCCAGGAGCCGTCCGCCAGGTCGCGGAAGATCGCGCTGCCGAGTTCGGCGACGACGTCGTCGCGGTTGCGGTGAAGCAGCTCGGCGATGTGGTCAATGTCCACGCGGCCGCGCTCGTTGAGCACGACGGCGAGCGCGTCTGCCGCGCTGGTGATTTCCGGGGCCGCGGGCGGCGCGATCACCCGCTCGGTGAAGATCGGCCCGGGCTTCGCGGTGTTGGTCTCGAGATCGTAATCCTCGATCGAGGCGACCAGCCAGCAATCGGGATCGTCGAGGAAGGGCTGAATGTTCGGCCGGCGATGCATCTCGTGTACCTCGCCGGTCTCCTCGTCTTCGACGGTCGAGACGGTCGTAAAGTTGATCGGGCCGAAGTCGCGGACGAAATTCGACCAGGCGATGCGCAGCCTGACCTGCGCGTCTTTCCACGGCCGGTCGAGCTCCTGCGCCTTCAACACCTCGCGCACGGCGTCGCGGACCGGGATCAGCCTCCGGATGATGCGCACGTGCTTTTTTGGGATGCCGTCGGCGCTGCGGCCCTTGCGCGCATTCACCGCGACCGGGCCCCCGTCGACGACCTGCATCAAGCCGTGGGCCTTGTCGAAAAAGTAGCTGCCCTCGCGCACGTGGCGATCGGCGGCCCAATTGGCGTCAGATGGATCACCGGCTTCTTCGAGGTCGGGATCGATCACCTCCGGCTCGCCGTCGTAGACGGCTTGCGGAGGAGGCCGATCGCGGCTTTGAGCGTCGCTTCGAGATCCTCGTCCTCGCGCGGCAGGCAGGTGTAGGCCTCGCCGAAGGCGACCAGACGCGAGCGCATGCGCGCCGAGCACGAAATTCGTGTGCTGCACGAACCATCGGTCCACGCGGATCGCGCTCTCGTCTTCCGCCGCTGGCCGAACCTCGTCGAGGGCGAGCCATGACAGGTCGCCTTCCGCGTCGCCGACCTTGCGCTTGCGGAAGAACAGGATGTCGACGACGACGTCGGTGCCGGCGCTGGCGCGGAAGCTGCCCTCGGGCAGGCGAATGGCTGCGATCAGGTCGGCCGACTTCGCGATGTGCTGACGCGCCGAGGCGTCCACCTTGTCCATCGTGCCGGAGTTCGTGACGAAGGCGGCGAGGCCGCCGGGCTTCAGGAGGTCGATTGCCCTCGCGATGAAATAGTCGTGCATCCGAAGGCCCATCGGCCGGTACACGCGATCCGAGCGCACGGTCGGGTCCGAGAACGGCGGATTGCCGACGGCGAGGTCAAAACTCGCCGGCAGCTCGGTGCGCGCGAAATCGCCTGTGACGATCCGCGCCCGCGGCTGCAGCAGCCGGACGATGCGCGCGGTAACGGGATCGAGCTCGACGCCCGTGACGTGGCCAGTCTCGCGTAGTTCGTCCGGCATCAGCGCCGGAAACAGCCCGGTGCCGATGCCCGGCTCGAGCACGCGGCCGCCGCGCCAGCCGAGGCGCTGCAGGCCCGACCAGATCGCGCTGACGATAAACTCGGGCGTGAAGTGGGCGTACTGGGTGCACCGCGCGAGCGAGGCGTAGCCGGCGTCGTCGACGGCGTCCTCGAGATCGGCGCCGATCTCCCCCCAGCCACTCGCGAACTCGGATTCGCCCGGCTTACGGAAGACGCCGTTGGCGAGCTCGGAAGCGCCGAAGCCCGTGAAGCGGATCAACTGCCGCTGCTCGTCCGGCGAGGCGGGCCGCTGCTCCGCCTCGATCCGCACGGCGAGCCGAATGGCGGCGACGCTTTCGCGGGCGCGCTGCTTCCAACCCTTTGCCAGACCGCGGTCGCCGGCGAGGTGGAAGTTGTCGCCGCGCTTTACGGCATTCGGCTCGCGAGCCCGTGCGGGGGCGAACGCCGGCGCGGCGGGGGCCGGGGCCGACTGCGGCGGATCGCGGTCATGGTCGTCGCCGTCCAAGTCAGCGGCGAAGGCGGTGACGCCGAGACCGAGCCCCGACGAAAGGGCGGTGTTGCCGAAGAGGTCGATCGTGAAAGGGTCGTCCTGCGCCATTGGAGATGTCCTTCTGCTGGGCGCGCGCGACCGCGTCGCCGCCGCGGCTGCGGCGGACGGCACGTTCTTGCGAGATTGACGGGAGAGCCGCCGCAAGGCCGTGTGCTCAAATAGCGAAGCCCGGCAGGGCCGGGCTGTTCGCACGTCGAGGAGGGCGGGCGGCTCGGCTAGGCCGCTGCCGCTTCCGGCAGGTGGCGGAGCTGCACGGGCAGTTTCGCTGCGATCTCCATTTCGGTAAGGTCGTCCAGCAGCTTCAGCGCGGTGCCATGCCGGCCGGCATAGACGAGCACGTTGCGGCGGCCGCGCACGGCCGCGGGCCAGCGCTCGCCGGCGTAGCGGCGGTAGTCGTCATGCGTGCTCGACCAGATGTGCTCGAGCCGCTCTTCGCGCGTCATCGCGCGGACAGGACGAGACTCGCGCTTCGATGATCGCGGCACTCATCCGCTCCGGCGACGCTCTGTCCGACAGGTCGCAATAGCCGTGGAACCAGCGCATCTGGCCGTCAATAGACAGGGACAGAAAGACGCTTGTCACGCTTGCCGTCATGAATTCGCGCATCGCGAACATGTCCGGGCGCATCCATAGCGGCGGCAGGATTTCGAACATGTAGTCATGCTCGGACTCGGCAATCTCGAACCATTCGCCGGCAAAGAGGTGGGCGGCGGCGCCTTCAGCGACTGCCGGATGGCCACGATGGCGGTTGAACATACGGTGCATCTCGTGGCGCGTCGCGACGCCTTCGAAGACTTTGCGGGTGGTGGGTGAGGTGTGCATGGACGGCTCCTCTTGGCCTGCCGGACTGAAGCGCGAGCGATCCGCCTGATCTCTTTGTCACTTCAGTCCTTCTTCACGCATCCTCGCCGGCCGCATCGAAGGTCCGGCGGGTCAAGGGCCGCGGAACGCGGCCGAAGCTTCACCCTTGACGCGCGGGCCGCGCATGCGGCAGCGCCTCATTCCCATTTCATCTTTCTCATTGTTCGATCTCCTTTATCCTGCCGCCCGACAACATAAGGCACCGCAATCATGCGGCGGTATTCGTTACGTCACCACGCGGCCCATTCGCGAGCCGCATCAAGCGGTCGCCGTCGGGGGCTTCAGATCCTCATTCCAATCATCGGTGCGCGGTCGTAATCGCGCATATTCCGCACTCGCTTCTCTGGCAATGGCCCGAACGCGATCGGCGTAGATGTCACCCTGCCGATTGTTATCGGTCGCTGCCACGAGGCAGACGTTGGCTCGCTCAGCCAGATTGCGGATGGCATGATCTGTCGCCCGGGACCAGCCGCCTCCGGTACTGACATAAAGTGTATCGGAGCGTCGGACCTCGATCGCCGCAAGGCTCATGGCATCGATCGCCGCTTCTGTAATGCAGATCCGCTCGGACCCGGGCGGCCCGCAGCGAAAAAGTTCTTTCGCGCCCTCAGTGGCGAAGCCGCGCCATTGCGGTCCACGCTCCTCCCACCCCGTGATCGCTCCGGCAGAATCGCTATGGGCGGCCCATATGCTGCCTCGGGGGCCTTCTCGCAACCGATCGAAGGCGATCACCTGCTTCACGATCTCGGCCGGCACCCCGCGCTCGTCCGTGAGATAGCGCCAAGCTGGCGAGCCTGGGCGCGGCTTGAGGCGATTTTCCCACCGCTCAGCGATAGACCCAGGCACCTTCCGCCTTGCTGGCCGCCGCCACGCTGGTGCTTTCGGAAGGAAACCAACCATATCTGCAACACGGTCGCACGCTTCGACGAAACCATCGGCGCCAAGATGTTCGGCGAGCGAAAACACGTCCCCCTTCGCCGGCGACAACGGATCGAACCAGCCGCGGCCTTCGTGGATAACGATGATGATGTTGCTGTCACGCCGATACTTGATCGCGCGTCGGGTGCTTTCCTTGACGTCGACCTTCCAGCCGGCTTTCTCCAGCAGGGCCGCGCAGCCGACCTTTTGGCGCAGCTCCTCGATTTCGCTCTTGTCCATTTGTCTACACCGGTCTCGCGCAAGCGAGTCCGCCCCTTTCTTCTGTTGACCTCTCTTGCTCCCAGCCTTGCGGAGCATCCCCGACCGGCCGCGAAGCCTGCCGAATGCAAGGGCGCGCTGACCAACCGTCAGTCGCCGCGTCATTCGGGCGCGGCGAAGCCTCCCTTGCAGCCGGCATGGCGCCAGCGGCAGCCGGTCACCCGGCTCAATGAGCCGGGCACCAGGGGTCGTATTCGTGAACGATGGCGTCCTGATCGCCGTCGTACTCGCTGGAGACCATCACGCCGAATTCGCTATCAGCCTGAAAAAGGATGACGGGCACCATCAGCGTGCGGGCGAGATCGAAGGCGTGGTTCTGAGCGAGAGTGAGATTGTGCGACATTGAAGGCTCCCGTCTTGCGGCGGGGACCATCCCCGCTCGACAGGCGCCGACGTGTTCGGGGGCGGCCGCGGTCACCTCGAGAGGCGAGCCGAAGAGGTCGCACGCTTGCCTAGCGAACCCCTTGCGGGTTGATCGTGGAAGGCCGCACCAGAACCAAGGAAAGCCCATTCGAGAGCGGCGTTGGCCCTCCACCGGAAGCAGGGTCTGCCAAAACGCACATGTCCCGCGCATAACCAAGCTGAGGCTGCCTTGCGAATTGTCCCATTTAGTGCACTCGAGGTCGTCGGCATCGCGCGCATGCATGGATAAAAATCCCGGTCCGAGTACGTGAAGGTGCTTTCGATCGGATCAGCAGGTTTTGTTCGGGCATGGGGCCGTTTGCGTCAGGGATGGCAGCCCGCAAAGGGGGAAGACCCGCGTGCGGGGCTTCAGCGCAGCCAACAGCCGGCCCGCAAGGCGACGCCCAGTTTCCCACCCGCCTGCCAGTTAGTGAAAAATTCTGGTGGGCAAGCATATTCTGATAAAGAGAAATATCACTTGCTCCGTCGGGCAAAACAGTGGTTCATAGGGCGCTGGTCCTAGCAGATGAAGGAGCCAGCCCGGTGGCCCAAGACGTCGACACTTCCTCGGAGCTTTCCAAGATCGCGAAACTGAACGGTGACTTCCGACGGAACTATGGCACTCTCATCGGAGCTATCTTGTATTTGCGCACGGTAAGCGCCGCGCGCCGGAGCCCTTGGCTCTGGGCCGGTCTGATCTCGATCGCTTTTTCGACGGTCCTGAGCTGGCTGGGGCGGCACGGATGGTTTTTGCCAGCCCTGCCTTGATCGCACCGAACAATGCCCCCTTTTCCCCGTAAAGCGCCCCGCGATGTCGACTAAGGGACTCGGAAGAAAGCCAGACGTAGCGTCCCGCCCTCAGGGGCGCGGGCAACAGCACATAGTCCTCGATCGCCCGATTCGCCGCATCCAACCGCATCACGGCAAGCAGGCCGGCCGAGATTTGCCGCCGGTAGGCCTTCCATTGCGGCGCATGGTCCTCGCCGCGCTGCGCCAATCTTCGCGCGACGAGAAACGAAACAATGCGCTCGCCTCCGACATCGAGCCCTATGCCGTCCGGAACAAGATCAGCCTGGAGGCCAAGGTCGGTTCGCAGCACTTCCGCGAGCTCGGTGGCATGCCTCGCCTGTTCAGCAGCCCAAAAATCTCGGGTATCGATCCAGTTGCAGTCGCGCGGGGAGACGTATCCGATCAGTGCGTAGGCCTTCCGCAGCGAACCGAAGTGTTTCACGTAGGAGGAGACGTGATTGAGACCCAGCGTTCCGTTGATGATGTGCGAGTTGAGCTTTCCGCGCCGGCGCAGCGTGAGGCGCAGGCGCAACAACATCTGATCTTCGGAAACCTCCACGCGCCGTTCGGCCAGCAGTTTCTGGGCGCGAGCAAAGACTCCCGGGTCCACGATGGGCTCGATCGCCGCGGCGCCCCGGACCCAGGCGTGATCCGGATTCTTGACCAGCCTCTGTCCCAAGCGTCGCGAGGTGCGATTGTAGATGGTCTTGCCGATGTAGTTCTCGTTCGCGAGGATGGTCGGGATCATGCCGTCGGTCCAGGGCCGGCCGTTGTGATTGGCGATGCCGGCGTCGTTCAATTGACGCCTGATGTCGCTGTACGATTTCCGGCCGTTGACGAACTGATCGAAAATGGTCCGGATCACGGCTTTCTCCTCGGCGGAGCCGGGCTGCAGTCGAACGCGATCCGATTGCAGAGCCTTGAACTGGCCCTTTTCGAGGAAGCCTTTCGGATGCTCGCTTTCGTCAACCATCAAGCGCCGGAGGCCGTAGCCGACGGGAGCGCCGACGCGGTACCCTAGGCTCGCGACCCGGCAGTGTCCCGCGTGCACCTTGACCGAGAGCTCTCGGCTCCACTCGGCGGCCATGCCTCGCTTCAGACTTTTTGCGATACCCGAGACGAATGTACCGTCGTTCTTGAAGAGCTCCGCGCAGTATTCGACCTGGACGCCGCTCCGCTTGCACAGGAATTCGTAGTACGCGCTCTCGTCGACGTCCTGGAAGCGGCCCCAGCGACTGACGTCGTAAACGAGGATGTGGTCGAAGTCGGCCTGCTCCGACTGTACGTCCTCGATCAGTTCGATGAGACCAGGCCGCCCCTTGATCCGGAGGCCGCTGCGGCCCTCGTCGGAATAAGTGCGAACGATCGTGAGAGCGTTCGCGTCGGCATAGGCGGCGATGGCCGCCATCTGATTCTTGATCGAGTAGCGCTGGAGCTCCCTCGACATCCGCACGTATTGCGCTGCCCGGCGCACCCGGGTCCGCCTCGCCGGGCTTGTCCCCTTGGGAACAACAAGCCAGTTTCCCATGCACCCCCTCCTGCTACGTCAGAGGTATCACGCCCCGCGATACACCTTTCGCGTTTAAAATGACAAGGCCTATCAAACAGGAGACGGCCTGCCCCTCGGGCCGTTCTGCGCCTTACGCCGTTGTGCACAGCTCCGCGGAACAAGGGGACAAGCCCCAGCCCTGCCGATTGCGAATCCCTGACCCGTGCTACCCGCCCGGAACGAGTAGGAGGGCGGAAGGATTCGTCCTTCAGGAGCGACGTCGATGTTGATGACGAAGGAAAGACGACCGGCGATCCGGACGCTACGCGGCTGGGCGATCAGCGTGCTGCAGGAAACAGGTGCGATCCACGAATGCGAGGAGCACGGTTGGGCGAAGGACCGCGCCGACCCTCATGCGCGCGAGCACGCATTGGACATCGCCAGGCAGGAGCCGCCCGAGGGCTTATCTCCCGACCAGGCCGCCGAGGAATTGTGCGAGGTCTTGGATACTATCGGCGATACGTGCCCGGAGTGCCCCCCAAGTCCCGATTAGTTCGGCTGCGCTGTCGCGCCGCTCGGGTGGCAACGGATTCGGGCGAGTTCGACCCAAGCCTGCGCGAGCTGGAGCCAGCGCTGCCGCTCAGAGCCATCCGCCAGGAGGGCTTCCTTCACCGCCTCTTCCGCACGGTCCTTAGGATCGAAGTCGTCACCCATGCGGACGTCGTAGCCTACTAAGGTAAACGGCCAGTGGCGCTCAGCTCCGTACGAATCCGGGGGAGGTGGCCCCGCACGCCGCCGCCTCCGGCACTGCCCTGCGGGGTGTCCTGTGCGCGGCAGCGTATCGCGACCATCGGGCGAGATCGTCCGGATTGTACGCGCCTCTAAGCCGACCGGGCGTCACTTGCTATCGGGCTTCTTGGCCGGCGGGCCGCTCTTGTTGCCCGGCAGACCTTTGATGTTGGAAGTGTCCTGCTGCTGCACAGACGGATTCTGTTGGTTCAGCGTGGTGCTGGAGCCGACCGTCTCGCTGGGCTTGGCCGCAGGACCACTTTTGTTGCCGGGTTGACTCGCGATGCCGGCGCCGGAGTTCTGGGCGCTGGGCGCGGTCGAGACGTCGGGCGTTGTGGTTTGGGCAATTGCGGCCGGCGCCGAAAGCGTCAGAGCGAAAGCAAGTGCGCTCGCGATAGACCTCATGACCGATCCTCCTTTTTGATGCTTTGGAATCGCGTTTCGCGGCTCCCATCAGTTCGAACGTGCAGTTGCCACCCGCGTTCCTCCTATTCTCACCGCCGTGGAGCGCCCCGCACCTCCTCCCAGCTGCGCGGTATTCGACGTGCAAGAAGCACTGGTGAAAAGCATGATGGCTGGCAGGAAGACGCGGCGAAATCGGGAAGGTGCAGGCCCGCGAGCCAAGACCTTTGGCAAAGACCGAAAGCCCCTCAAGCGAGCAAGTCGAGTGCGTTCTCGAGCGCTGCGCCGGCGGCGGTGTTGTCGAAGATGCACCAGGTCTCAGTAGACGACGGCCCAGCACCGAGCCGCGGCTTCAGCCTTCGAAGGAACGCTCCGTCGTAGGCGGAGTAGTAAATGCGCGGCGCTCCATGCAGTCGAAAATAGCGCAGGCCTGGCCACCCGCCCGGCAGGTCGGCATCGGGCACCCGCGCGGGATCCGCACCGACGCGGCCAATCCGACGCTGCCTAAGCCAAGCACCGACCTCGGGCGTGAACCAACTGGCATGACGCGGCTCGCAAGCGAGAGCGGCTGACGTCCTTTCCCGCAGTGCGCCGAACAGCAATTCAGCATCGGGCTCCACGAACATTTTGCGCGGGGCAAACTGAACAAGCAAAACCCCGAGCTTCGCACCGAGTCCGGCGCTCTCTTCGATGAACCGATCGAGTTCAGCCCGCGCAAGCTGGGACGAATGAGTGACGGACTTCGGTACCTTGACGGAAAATCGGAAGTCATCCGGTGTCGCGCTCGCCCACTTCTCGTACGTCGAGCGCCGATGCGGCTTGTGAAAGGATGAGTTGATCTCGGTCGCGTTCAACACCCGTGCGTAGCGCTCAAGGTGACTACCTGCACCGCCAACCCTTTCCTTGCAGCTTTGGGGAACATTCCACCCCGCTGTGCCGATCCGAAGCACAGCCTTGACATGGGCATCCTCTTCCCCCCGTGTCAGTCCGCAACCGTCATCGGGCGTCACCGGATTCCGAACCTCAAGCCGACTTCCGCCGCACCCCTGCTGCAGGCTTCTTCGCCGCGTCCTTCGCAGGCTTCTTGCCGGCGATCGGCATCAGCATCTCCTTCTGACCCGCGGTCGTTTTTTTCGCCTTCTTGGCAGGTTTTCTTGCAGCCTCGGTCTCGGCCGCTGCGCTCCCAACGCTCTTGCGCAGTGCGTCCATCAGATCGACGACGTTCTCGCCTTTCGGCCGATCCTTCGGCACGATCGGCTTGCCGGCCCGTTTCTGGTTGATGAGCTCGACCAGCGCGCTCTCGTAATGGTCCTCGAACTTCTCCGGATCGAACTGCCCCGCCTTCTGTTTCACGATGTGCTTGGCGAGATCGAGCATATCCTTGGTCACCTTCACGTCCTGGATCTCATCGAAATACTCCTGTTCGCTGCGCACCTCATAGGGGTAGCGCAACAGCGTGCCGACCAGACCCTTGCCCATCGGCTCCAACCCGATGATGTGCTCGCGGTTGGTGAGCACCACCCGCCCGATCGCGACTTTGTTCATTTCGCGGATGGTCTCGCGGATCACGGCGAACGCGTCGTGGCCGACCTTGCCGTCGGGGCGGATGTAGTAGGGACGGATCAGGTAGCGCGGGTCGATGTCGGACTTATCGACGAACTCGTCGATCTCGATGGTGCGCGTGGACTCGAGCGCGATCTCCTCGAGCTCCTCCTTGGTCATCTCAATGAACTGGTCCTTCTCGAGCTGGTAGCCCTTGACGATGTCTTCGTTGGCCACCTCGTCGCCGGTGTCGGCGTCAACCTTCAGGTACTTGATACGATGGCCGGTCTGCCGGTTGAGCTGGTTGAACGAGATCTTCTCGCTCTCGGACGTGGCGGGAAAAAGCGCCACGGGGCAGGTGACGAGGGACAGACGCAAGAAGCCTTTCCAGTTCGCTCGCGGGGCCATGGTTACGCAACGCTCCAGGTACGGGACTTGGACTCAAGACGAACGGGGACCGCCGGTTCCGACACGTCGGCCGCCTGTCACCGAGATTCATCCAGGGGCCCTCGATGCACTATTGGGAGTCCGGGAAAAGGGTCTTGACTCTTGTGAACAAAACGGGAACATAATCGGATGAACGCCACCCCCGGGCAACCCAGGCCGGCACCCGATGATCTCGACACCGCCGCCGACCAGGCCATCGCGACCTGCGGGGGCGACGCCCGGGAAGCCGTGAAGGCGCTCATCGTCGCCAACGACTTTCTCGAGACGCAGCTCGACGAGCTCAGGAGGAAGGTGTCGACCGGGTACGCCCGAGGGCGGCTCTCAAGGGCGCGCGAACGCAAGGATGAAGCAGATGTATGAAGTGACCTACTATGTCGCTCTGCCCTTCGTTTTCTCCGACGACGGCGTGGCCGCCGGCGAGGCGGCCGAGTGCCTGAGCGCCAACGCCGCAGTGATGCGGGCCGAGGCCCTCTCCCGGAAACCGGGGCACGCCGGCGCCGTCGCGTTCTCGCGGACGGGCGACCCGTCCAGCGGCGACTTCAGCGACGCCAGGCTGATCCGGAAGTTCGGCGACGTGCCGGACGATCTGAGCGCGCTCTGAAGCTCGACGGGGTGCGCAACGAGATCGAGCGCATGCGTCGCCAGCTCCGCGCGCAGGAGCGCGAAATCTGGATGCTGCAGCGCGCCGGCGTCCCGACGGCATTGGCCGAGCTGCTGCTCAGCCGGATGAGGGGGAAGGTCGAAGATTCTTTGCCGTGAGCGCGACGCCCTGACGACGGGAGCCGCAGCCACGCAAAGTTGAGCTGGCTCAAAGCGAACCTGACCGAGTGGCGTAGAGTTGAAAGCGTACCGAGCGGCACGAGCACGCGCTCAGGTGCTGTTACGGTTGCGGAGACCCGGACTCCACTCCGGGCTCCGCCTCCTAGTTTGCGACCACAGATACGGCGTCGGCTCCGAGAGCGACCCGCGCGGGCACGTTCGATGGAACGAAGCCCGAGACTGCGGGTTGGAGTGCGGACGCATTTGATAGTTTGAGAGCTCGATCGGCCCTGGCAGCAATTCGGCTGCCGGGGCCGATCTTCATTTCCTTCATGATTGGCCGCCCGACGTCTCCGAAAGCCGCCAGTTCTGGGCCGGATGGCCCGATATCATTCCTCACCCGGCCGGGCGGCAGCATCTCCCGGCCGGAGCAGGCTGAGCGCGGTCTCGACCTGCCCCAGCAGCCGCTCGATGTCCTCGCGTTCGTTCGGTCCAAGATCGCTCTCCAGCCGCTCCAAGAGCACCTGCTTGCGCGCAAGCAGATTCGCCACGGTCGACATCGCTCCTCCCCCGCGTGGGACACCTTCAAACCACTTGGTGCCTCGGCGAAGAACTTGCCAGTCCTCCCTCTGCGCTGCGGCGGTCGGATACGGATCAGGCGGAGCGCTGACGGCGCGGAGTGGCTGCCGCTGCGGTCGAGGCCGCCAAACGCACGCCGGCACCCCCGAGCCTCGGCGAGCAATCGGGTCTTCTCGTCTTCCATGCCGCTTCCAACGAGCAGGTTGCCACGTCGCGCGCAGCGGCCACACTTCAGCCGCCCTTCAGCGCGTCCTTGACGTCCCTCGCGGGCCAGCTCTCACCGGCATGCCTCGCGCGCACCGTCCCGCCGCCGCCGACCAGTTCGTGGGTCGCGACGTCGTCTTCGGCTTGGACCACGGTCAGCTCGGTCTCGGGCTGCCAGCCGAGCGTCAGATCGAGATCACCTGGAAAGATCTGCCAGCGCGAGCCGTCTTCGAGCTCGACGATGTGGCTCTCGGAGTGGGAGCGGATCTTCATCGAGCGCGTCCCTGAGGCCCACCGCGGCTCTCGCTACTTCCGGCCCGACGGCGCCTGGGCATTGGCGTCGTTAGGGCTCTTCTGCTTGTTGGCCTCATGGTGCCCGATGACGCATCCTGCGGCGGCGCCGAGCTTGCCGTATCCGGCCATGTGGCCCGCTACGCCTCCGACGATGGCGCCCTTGATGCAGCCCTTCGCTTCCGCAGGCGAGACCGAGGCAAGCGCGAGAAGGCACACGGCGGCAAGAATCGGCTTCATGGTTCGTCTCCATTCTCCGGTTGGACTTGTGTCCATCAAGTCGCCCGAGCGAGACACGTTCCGGAGAACAAAAGTCGGTGGCGCCGGGGGATCAGGCAGCGTCCAGTCCGCGCGTGCCGAGATCCGGACGTGCGGCGTTGCGCAAGCGGCCGAGTTCTTCGCTGCCGCACCGCGAGCAACGGAATGAAACCTCGGGCGGTGCGACCATGCTTCTCTGCGCACTGACGGCCATCGGCCAGGCTCCGCACCTCGGACACTTCACCAGCAGATCGTTCGTTTCCAACATCGCCTACGCCCCACAGCTCCGCCAACGACCAGAGAATTCCCCCGTTCCCTGCGCCTTGCGCAGGACTGAATAGCCGGGAGCTCGAGCCGGCCGAGCCCCTCCCTTCGGTACCAAATGATATAAAGGTACCAAATGTATAAAGGCCTGGCGTGGCGGTGCTATGGTGGCCGGAGGGGGCTCGGCTCGCATGGTAGATCGCCTGAAGGATTCACTCGCCGGATTGGAGCCGCCTGCCTGCGTGAATTGCAAGGTCGAGATGAAATGGATCATGTCGACGCTGGTGCGCCAAGCGTCCGCAAGAACGGTGATACATCGCTTCGTGTGTCCAGGTTGCGAGGGCGTCGACGACGTCGAAACCGAGTTCAAGCGAATACGAGTTCTTCCCGACAAGCTGACGAAACCGCGCGGAGCGGCCAACGCCGCTCGAGACGCATAGACGGCAAGGGGGAGCACGATTCTCGATCGGAACATCGAGCCCGGAGGGCACGTTGCACCCGAATGGAAGCCTATCTGCACCACCTCCTGACGGCTAACTCCAACTTCCCCGTCTGGGTACGCTACACGTTGACGCTAGGTCTGGTGGGCATCGCGTTCATCGCCCGTGTGATGCTGGATGATCACCTTCGGTCCTATCCCGTTCTGCTGTTCATTCCGGCCATCTTCCTGTCCTCCGTCCTGTTCGATCGCGGCAGCGGTCTCGTTGCAACGACGGCAAGCACCGTGCTCGCCGCCGTCTACTTGGTCCCGGGACCCCCATCATCTGCTGTGATCCCGCTCGTCCTCTTCGTTCTGACGGGCATCTGCATCGCCGCCGTCACCGAGCTGCTACGGCACACTCTGCGGAAGCTTTCGGAAGCAAAGCTGTATTCGGAAGTCCTGCTGCAGGAGCTCGCACACAGAACCCGCAACGATCTCGCCACCATCATGTCGATCCTCCGGCTGCAGGCCCGGTCCGAAAGCGATCCGGCCGTTCAACTGGCGATCGCGTCCGCAGTGAGCCGGGTGGACGTGGTCGCGAAGGTCCACGACCGCTTGCGCGATACCGCCGACAGCAGCCGCATCGCGCTGGCGCCGTACATCCAATCCCTGTGCGGGAGCCTCGCCGACTTCCATCGCGGCGTCCGCACGATCACGATCGGCGTTCGCTGCGACGATATCGAGGTGCGGAGCTCGCAGGCAGCCTCGATCGGGCTGATCGTCAACGAACTCGTGACGAACTGCTTCAAGTACGCTTTTCCCGAGGGTCGCCGCGGTGCCGTGCAGGTGGACGTTCGCGCCAAGGACGGCCGCGTCCTCGTGACGGTTGCAGGATGACGGCGCTGGCTGTCCGGCCGAAGTCAAGAGCGGGCTGGGCACGCGGCTCGTAAGCCTTCTCTCGACGCAGATGAAGGGGACCGTGGTGAGAAGGCCTCTACCGGTGGGTTGCCAGGTGCAGGTCTCCCTCGCACTAGACGCCTGACCCCCGCGTTCAATTAAATTGAAGGTGGCTGCGACCGCAGACCGGTTCTGCCGTAGACGGTGAGAACGACCCAGCCATTGACCTGCAGCGGAGATCCGCGCCGGCAACCGAATGGCACCGTAGGCACCTGGCCACGGCGGCAGCACGGAACGATTCCGGCCGGCCGCGTTGAGTCCGCATGTGTGCCGTCGCGTTGCGTCAGTCTCGTTCAGGAGTATCGCGCGTTGCCGGCGCCCGCAAAGCTGCTATTGCAGGTTACATCGAGCCGTGTGACCCCACGCTGCGCGAGAATCCGCCGCGTGGCGAGGGTTGGGTCTACGAGATCAAGGCGGACGGCTATCGCGCCCAACTGCATCTTCAAGAGGGCGATGCCACGGTCTATTCACGCACGGGGCTCGATTGGACCGAGCAGTTTTCTTCGATTGCAGCCGCGGCTCATAAGCTGAAGGCCAAGAGCGCGATCATCGACGGCGAGGCTGTCGTCTACGGCAGCGGCGGCCTGCCGGACTTCCAGCAGCTCCGGCGCGAACTCGGCCGCAAACGCAGCGAGCGTGTGCGTTATCATGCCTTCGATCTCCTGCACCTCGACGGGTATGATCTGCGCGGCGCGGCGTACGAAGATCGAAAGCGGTTGCTGCACGAGGTTCTGAAGGAGGCACCCGAGACCTTCATCTACGTCGAGGCTCTCGAAGCCGACGGAGACAAGGTCTTCGTGAAGGGTTGCGAGCTCGGGCTCGAAGGTCTGATCGCCAAACGGCTTGGCCAGCCCTACCGCTCGGGCCGGCAGGAGACCTGGATCAAGCTCAAATGCAAGAAAAGCGAGACGTTTCCAATCGTCGCTTTCGTCGAGAAGCTCGGTGCTCACCCACGCAAGATCGCTTCCCTATACGTAGGCCGTCGCGAGAACGGCAAGCTGAACTACGCGGGCAAAGTCCGTACCGGCTACACGGAGGCAGCCGCGCGCGAATTGCGCGAGCGGCTGGATCCGCGGATCCGGCGCACCTCACCGCTGGACGCGAAGGTCAAGAAGCCGAAGGCCACCTGGGTCGAACCAACCGTGAATGCCGAGGTGGAGTATGGCGCGCTGACCGACGATGGCCTGCTGCGGGAAGCCGTGTTCAAGGGACTGCGGGACGATCTCGCGCTGCGCAAGGTGAAGGCGCCGCGCCTGGTGCCCTCCTCAGCCGGACGGCCGAAGCTAGGCGTGCCCAAAGAAAACATCCTGCAGCTTCTTCCCGACGCGGTCGTCCCCTCCAAGGAAGAACTTGCGGACTACTGGCACCGGGTATGGAAGAAGGCGCTGCCGCATCTCGGCCACCGGCCGCTCAAGCTGGTGCGGCACGTTCACGGCACCACCTTCTACCACAAGGGGCCGCTTCCGAAGGAAATTCCGGAAGCCGTCCACCAGCTCCGCGTCCAGAAGCGCGAGGGCGGCGAAGGCACGCGCCTCTGGGTCGACAGCCTCGAAGGCTTCCTTGGATTGGTGCAGATCGGGGCCGTCGAGCTACACCCGTGGAATTCGACTGTCGAGGACATCGAGCACGCCGACCGGATCGTCATCGACCTGGATCCGGGCGACGGCGTGGGGTGGGAGCAGGTGGCCGACACCGCCCTTGA
This sequence comes from Bradyrhizobium sp. 195, assembly GCF_023101665.1. Lineage (NCBI taxonomy): Bacteria > Pseudomonadati > Pseudomonadota > Alphaproteobacteria > Hyphomicrobiales > Nitrobacteraceae > Bradyrhizobium > Bradyrhizobium sp. 195. The sequence goes on from NZ_CP082162.1 coordinate 553,709, forward strand.
GCTTCGCGCGTTCATGCGCCGCCAAGGACTGGAGACTTGGCCGAAGCTGACCGGCGGCAAGGGCGTCCACCTAATGGCGCCCCTCGGGGTACCGATGCTGCACGATCAGGCTCATCGGACGGCCCGCCGACTCTGTGCTGAATTCGCAGCGCGCGACCCCGAACGCTACATCCTTTCGGCGCAGGCGAGGCGCAGCGGGCGGATCTTCCTAGATTACCTGCGCAACGGACGCGGGACCACTGCCGTCGGCACCTATTCGCCGCGGGCGCGCCAAGCGTTTCCGATCGCTGCGCCCGTCACCTGGGCGCGCATCGAGAAAAGCGTGAGGCCGGACGCCTTCACGATGGATAGCCCCTTTCGGGTGAAGCAGAGGAGGCTCCCATGACGGACGCGTTCGACCGTTGGATCGAGTGGGCCAAGAAACCGCCCGGGGAACGGAGAGGGCTGCCGTCCGAAATCCACGCCAGTGTCAGAGCGCTCTCCCGGGAGCATCGCGCCGACCGGCAGAAGGTCAACGCCGCGGTTGAACATCGGGCCGAGCTGAGTCGGTCCGGAAGGACCGCGTGGGTTTATCTCAACGACTACCAGCATGGAACGCAGCGGAAGGTGGGCGAGGCGGAATGGGTGAAGGTGTTCGCGTCTGCGGAGGCGGCCGATAGATGGTTCGATGAGCACGATCCGGAGGGCGTTGCATGGGAATACGAGATCGAAGGCGGGCAGCGGCAGTCTTCCGTTTGGATCTATCTCCCAGATGAGAATTCCAGAGCAATCGGTGACGTGTCCTGGGCCATGCTGTTCGCCTCCAAGCAGGCCGCAGACGAGTGGCTCGATCGGAACGCTCCCCAGCGTAGGACTTGGTCGTATCCTGTGAAGGAGTAAGCAGAGCGAAAGCGCGTGGGCATTGATCGGTCCGGCGCGCCGCTGCACCCCGCAGCAGACTCGAACGGGCCAATCTGGCCCGAAAAGCCCGTGAATGGTTTGTTTTTTTGGGTACCTCCCGGCGAGGTGCCGTGGCAAACCAGATCGATGCTTCAGGATACGACAAACTTGGCCGCTATGGCGGAGGCCTTGAGCCGGTCGGCGGACTACCGGGTGCTGCGGCGGCTCGTCCCGCGCCCACCGTGCCAGGCCCCCTCCGGCCGCGGGACCCGAACCGCCGTCCTGCTGGACACTGAGACGACCGGCCTCGACCAGGCGCGAGACGAGATCATCGAGCTCGGGATGGTCAAATTCGACTACACGGCGGATGGCCGGATCGTCGGCGTCAGGGGCACCTTCTCGGCCTTCAACGAGCCAAGTGAGCCGATTCCCGGGGAAGTGGCGGCACTCACGGGCATTACCGATGAAATGGTGGCCGGCCACAAGATCGACGAGGCCGCCGTGAACGCCTTCATCGCGGATGCGGTGATCGTCATCGCTCACAACAGCGGCTTCGATCGAAGGTTCGCGGAGCGCTACTGGACTATCTTCGAAACCAAAGCCTGGGGCTGCAGCGCGACCGAGATCGACTGGCGAGCACACGGCTTCGCGGGCGCCCAACTCGCCTACCTGCTGCACGGAGCCGGATATTTCCACCAAGCCCACAGGGCCGTAGACGACTGCCATGCGTTGCTGGAGATCCTGGACTTCACGTTGCCGACGACCGGCGCGCCGGCCCTCGCGCTCCTGCTCGATACGGCGCGGCGAAAGACGGTCCGGATCTGGGCCGAGCAGTCGCCGTTCGAGTTGAAGGATTCGTTGAAACGGCGAGGTTATCGCTGGAGCGACGGCACGGACGGCCGTCCGAAAAGCTGGTACGTCGACGTATGCGAGGCCGCTGTTGACGACGAGCTCGCATTTCTGAGGGCCGAAATCTACCTGCGCGACGTCGAGCCGCGTCTGCAAGCGCTGACCGCCTTCACCCGCTTCTCCGGCAGGATCTGAGGACGCGCTGGCACCACGCTAAGCCCGCCGAAGAACCCGACCCCTCACCGGCCGAGACGCCTCTCGACCCGCTTGCGGGAATTGCCGACCTTCTTGACCGCTTTCTTCACGGCCGATGCCGAGCGGCCAGTTTTCTTCGCTTCATACCGGACTTCGTAGTCCTGTCCCTTGGCTACCCGCGCTCGGTCCCGTTTGCGCCCTCGCGCGGTCTTCTTCGTCGCCGCCATCGGCACCTCCTATCGCGAATGATCGATGCGGGTGCAACGCCGCAAGGATTCGCAGGTTCCGGAGCGATTCCCGCCTACTGGTCTGGGCGGGCGAATTGTTGCGGCCCTTGAGCGGCTCGGCGCCCCTCCAGCAAGCTGGAGGCCCGCTTCCGAACCATAGGCGACAACGGACGTTATCGGATCATGTCAGACGCCTTTGACGACTTCCGGGCCTACGCGGTCCGAGCTCTTTGCAAGGCTCGCTCGATGCGGCAGGGCAGGATGAAGCATCTGCAGCTTGTGGCCGGACGAATTTATAACCTCCTCAAGAAAGAGGCCGCTTACGCTCCGAACATGCAGCACCTCGAGGACTTCCGCGCAGCGCAGAAGCTCGAGAAGTCGCTCGATCGGGAGCCTGACGTCGCCGCGACCGCTCAACGTCGTGTCACTTCACCGGGATCGCAGGACATGGGGCGGGAGGCTCGTTGAGTGCCAGCCCTCGACACCCGCGCCGTGGCAAGCCTCCTTCGAGAATATGCGCAGCGCAGCGCCTTGCGCGGCGACAATCCGTACCGAGCAAAAGCCTACTCTCGGGCAGCAGATAGCCTGACGGCCCTTGCCATCCCTCTTCATGTCCTCATCGCCGAAGAACGGCTTACCGAGATTCCGGGCGTCGGTGAGGCGATCGCCGACATCATCACCAAGCTGCACAAGACGGGCACGCATCCCAGCCTTGAAAAACTGCGCAAGGACATTCCTGAGGGCGTGCTCGAGCTGCTCTCCGTGCCCGGTCTCCGCCCCGAGAAGGTGCTGCGTCTCTACAAGGATCTCGGCATCACGTCCCTTGCCGAATTGGAGGCGGCGGCGAAGGACGAGCGCATCAAGAAGGCCAAAGGACTCGGGGCCGCCTTGCAAACCAAGATCCTGCAGAACCTGGCCATTGCGAAGAGCGGTGAAGGCCGCCTCCATCTGCACCGGGCCGCCGTCCTGCTGGCGCACGCGAAGGAGTCGATCCGCAAGTCTCTACCCGAGCTGAAGCACGTCACCATCGCCGGCGACTTCCGACGGGGGTGTGAACTCGTCGGCGATCTCTCGATCGTTGCTGAGGCCTCCAAGGCCGGCAAGGCCGCGAAGCCGTCGCCGACGGACGGCCTCCAGATCCACCTGTCGGACCGCAAGCACTTCGGCGCCGCGCTTTTGTTCGCGACCGGCTCCGCCGCCCACATCGAGCAGCTCCGGACGCTGGCCGCCGAAAAACAGATGCGGTTGGAAGCCGATGGCTTGCACAAGGGGCGCACCCTGATTGCCGGCGAGGAGGCCGAGATCTACCGCGCCCTCGGTCTGCCCTTCATCGATCCTGAGCTCCGGGAGGGGCGCGGCGAGATCGAGGCGGCTCTGAAAGGCAAGTTACCGAAGCTCGTCACCGACCAGGATCTGCGCGGCATCCTTCATTGCCACACAGATGCCTCCGACGGCACCGAAACCCTGGAGACCATGGCCAAGGCCACGCGCCAGCGAGGCTTCGAGTATTTCGGCGTGGCCGACCATTCCAAGTCCGCCCACTACGCCGGCGGTCTCTCCGTCGAGGAGATTGCGCAGCAGCACCGGGAAGCCGACCGCTTGAATAAGCGCTTCGGCAAGGATTTCCGGATACTCAAAGGCATCGAGTCGGACATCCTAGCCGACGGCTCCCTCGACTATCCGGATGACGTGCTGGAGCGTTTCGATTTCGTAGTCGCCAGCATCCACGGCCGCTTCAAACTGGACCGCAAAGCGCAGACGCAGCGCTTGCTTCGGGCCATCTCCGATCCTCATACCACCATCATCGGCCACATGACCGGCCGGCAGCTCCAGCGGCGACCCGGCTACAAGATCGACGTCGAGAAGGTGCTGCGGGCCTGCGCCAAGCACGACGTCGTCGTCGAGATCAATGCCCACCCATGGCGGCTCGACCTAGACTGGCGCTGGCACCAGGCTGCGCTCGAGTTCGGCTGCATGCTCAGCATCAATCCGGACGCGCACTCGATCCCCGAGCTCGACCACATGCACTGGGGCGTCCAAATGGCCCGGAAGGGCGGCGTCTCTGCCGACCGAGTCCTGAACGCGATGAACCTTCCCGAGATTACGCGCTACTTCCGCCAGAAGCGGCGCTCGCTCGTTCGCGCCGCCTGATGCGGCAGGCGCACGATCTCTCGCTCGAAGGAAAGGTGGCGGCGGTCGCCGCCGACCCTGGGCACCACTTCAGCAAACCGGTCCAGGATCGCATCGTTCTGGTGGAGGGCCACGGCGTCCAAGGCGACGCCCATGCCGGCCCTTTCGTCCGGCACCGTTATCTCGCCCGCCGCCGGCCACGCCTGCCCAATCTCCGGCAGGTCCACCTGATCCCGGCCGAGCTCTTTACATTCCTCGCGGAGGCCGGGTTCGAGGTCGCAGCGGGCGACATGGGTGAGAATATCACAACGACTGGCCTGGACCTGGAGCGGATGCCGTGCGGTACCTTCATCGAGTTGGGTCCCTCGGCCATCGTCGAGCTGACCGGTCTCCGGACGCCTTGTGTCCTCATCGACCGCTTCCGGGCCGGCCTGAAGCAACAGGTGCTCTCGTCGGCGGAAACGGGCCCTGCGTTCAAATCCGGAGTGCTGGGCGTGGTCCGGGCCGGGGGACCGGTCGCGGCCGGCGATAGCGCGCGTGTTCGCCTTCCTTCCTCTTCGTTTAGGCCGCTGCCGGCCCTGTAGAGAGCCCCGACCATGGCCCGAAAATCGACGCTGCCTCTTCGCCTGCAGCCCATGCTGGCCACGCTGACGGATGCGCCGTTTGACGATCCCGATTGGGTCTTCGAGGACAAATTCGATGGTTTCCGCATGGTCGCGGAGATCCGGCGTGGTCGGGTCGCGCTCTACAGCCGTAATGGGAAGATCATCAGCCACTCCTACGTGGAGGTCGCGAAAGCGCTAGAGGGCGTGAAGGCGGACGCGGTGATCGATGGCGAGCTCGTCGCGATCGGCAACGACGGCGTCTCCCATTTCCAGTTGCTTCAGAACGCCCTGCGCCATGAGGCGAAACTCTTGTACTGCGCGTTCGACCTCATGTTCGCGGACGGCGAGGACCTGCGAGCGCTGCCACTCCTCGAGCGCAAGAAGCGGCTGAAGGCCATCCTGCCGCGCCACAAGCTGATCGCGTTCAGCAACCACCGCAAAGGCAAGGGAACGAAATTCTTCGTGGAAGCCGAACGAAGGCATCTCGAAGGCATCATGGCCAAGCGCGCCGACAGCCCGTACGCATCCGGACGCCGGACCGCCGATTGGCTGAAGGTGAAGACGGCGCAGCGGCAGGAGGTCGTAATCGCCGGCTTCACGGCGCCCAGGCGAACCCGGCCCTTCTTCGGCGCCCTCGTGCTTGCAGTGCGGGAAAATGGTGGGTGGCGGTACATCGGCCACGTCGGCACGGGCTTCAGCCACCAGGTTCTCGAAGAGCTTCACGGCAAGCTCGTGAGGCTCAAGACAGGCAAGTCCCCGTTTCCAGCCAAGGTGAAGGATGAGCAAGTCACGACCTGGGTGCATCCTTCGTTGGTCGCGGAAGTGAAGTTCGCCGAGTGGACCAGCAAGGGCGAGCTGCGCCAGCCGGTCTATCTCGGCCTGCGGTCCGACAAAAAGGCCAAGGACGTGGTTCGCGAAAAGAGTTCGTCGCGAAAATAGGGCCGCCGGGAAGAGACGTCCGACTCGGTCAGCCAGCTTCGCGCTCGGCTGCCGAAGGCCACGGCGGCAGGGGCGGCAACCCGAGAGCCGTGCGTACGGGTCCGAACGACCGACGGTGAGCTGCGCATGCACCAAGCCTGGCAAGAGCTTCGTAGTGGGCCGGCACGGGGTAGCCCTTGTGATCCGCGAAGCCGTAGCCGGGGTGACGAATGTCGAGTGTCCGCATGACCGTGTCGCGCTCGACCTTTGCCAGGATCGAGGCAGCAGCGATGCTGGCGGACTTGGTATCGCCCTTGATGATGGCCTGCTGGGGGAGGTCGATTTCCTTCAACTGCTTCGCGTCGATCAGCAAGTGCTGCGGCGTCAACGCGAGTCCCTGAACCGCACGCTGCATGGCTTGGATGCCCGCCCAATAGATGTTGATCGTGTCGATCTCCGCGACCTCGACGAACGCCACACACCAGCTCTCTGCCTTCTCCTTGATCTCCTTGGCGAGTTCCTCGCGAGCGGCAGCGTCGAGTTTCTTCGAGTCGTCGATCCCAACTATCCGCGTGCCGGGTTTCAGGATGACGGCGCCAGCGGAGACTGGCCCGGCGAGCGGGCTCATTCCAGCCTCGTCCACGCCTGCCACGGCATGAACGCCGCTCTCCCAGAGAGAGGTTTCGAAACTGAGGATCTTGCGCAGGCGCTGTCCTTCGGACCTGTTTTCGAAACGCCGTTTGTGGATCGAAGCAAGGATGGCGCGGGCTCCCGCCCGGGTGTCGGCCCGCAATATCTGCTCGACACTGACCTCCAGCGGTCTTTGCTCGACGACATAGCGCCGACGCAAGACATCGAGTGAATACTGGGACATGGAAGCTTTCGTGGAGACTACTGTGGAGAAGCATGTCGGCGAACTTTGTGGCGATTGTCTGAAGTTAAGCTACGCCGCCCAACGACTCGCAGGGCCTTGTCCAAAAGGAACCAGCCCGGCCTTCACCTGAGATGGATTGCAGCCACCGATCTCAGAACGGAACTAACCGGTGTCCTCAACCCTTTAGGAGGAGTGGAGCCTCGATCCCAGGGTGCTTCCGACGGACAGGCCCATGCTCCGAGAGACCGGCAACGAAGAACAGGTTCTGGACCGCACCACCGAAGTGGCGGCCACCATCGCGGAAGAAGGGCTTCGGTATGTCAGCGACTCCGCGCCGGGCTACACCCGCAAGCGGACCGGAACCACTTTCAGCTATTACGACAAGGACGGAAAGCGCATCACCGATGCCGCCGTCATCCGGCGCATAAAATCAATCGGCATCCCGCCGGCCTACGAATCCGTGTGGATCTGCCCCTCGGCCAACGGCCACATCCAGGCGACCGGGCTCGATGCGCGGGGCCGCAAGCAGTATCGCTATCACCCGAAGTGGCGGGAACTTCGTGACCAGAACAAGTACGAGCACATCATCCAGTTTGCGGCCGCGCTGCCGGCGCTCCGCGCCCGGGTCGAAGCCGACATGAAGCTGGACGGACTACCTCGCGAGAAGGTGCTGGCCACGATCGTCAGTCTTCTGGAGAAGACGCTGATCCGGGTCGGCAACGCCGAGTATGCCGAGAAGAACAAATCCTACGGGCTCACCACCATGCGGCGAAAGCACGTCGCCGTGGGCCGCGGCGTCCTTCGGTTCGACTTCACGGGCAAGTCGGGCAAACAGTGGAAGCTTCGCGTCGAGGACAAACGAATAGCCGCGATCGTGAAGCGCTGCGCGGAGATCCCGGGACACGAGCTCTTCAAGTACCTCGACGACGACGGACAGCCGCGCACCGTCGATTCCGGGGACGTCAACGCCTACATCAAGGACATCACGGGCGAGGACTTCAGCGCCAAGGATTTCCGGACATGGGCCGGGACGGTTCTTGCGGCGTTCGCCCTCGCCGAATTCAAGAAGTACGATAGCCAGGCCGAGGCGAAGCGCAACGTGGTCGCCGCGATTGAGAACGTCTCGAAGCAGCTCGGCAACACACCGGCCGTCTGCCGGAAGTGCTATGTGCACCCAGAAGTCTTGGACGCCTACATGTCAGGTGATCTCGTGAAGATGATCGAAGCCAAGATCGCGCAGAAGTTCAAGCGCCAGTACGCCAAGCTCACTTCTGACGAGATCATGGTGCTGGCATTTCTGCGCAAGCGTCTCGATTCTCTGAAGACTCCCGCCTAGTCCCGCGATCAGTTTTTAGAACGGCGATCTCCGCGATCGGTTGCAAACCGGCCTCAACGGCACGCGCTCTCGTCGGCAGAAACGAGCCCTCGCCTTCGAAATCGGGGTGCTGGGCGTGGTCCGGGCGAACGGGACGGTCGCGGCTGGCCATAGCCACCGGGTCGGCTTCCGTCTCATCCCGTCCCTTGCCGGCTCTGTAGAATGCCCCGTGCATAAATCGGCGGCCCGATAGCCGAGTCGAAGCGCGTTCGGTAGGTCGGAGCGGTATGGCCGCAAACAAGTTAACGGCGGTACCTTTTCCGCTGGGAGGCAAGCGACGGTCCGGGACTATCAAGCCGCCCAGCTGCGCTGGCGGCTTTTTTTCGGCTCGACCGTGTCTCAGGAGGCGTTCGCCTTTGCTCGTTCACGGGCCTCACGGCGACGCTCCCGGCGCTCGCGACGCGGCTTGGCACGATCGGCGGGCTGCCGCAGCGGAGGAACGCTCTCCGGGAAGAACGGACTGGGACTCTCAACCGCGGGCAGAGCCGTCTCGACCGCCGCTGGGCGGGCCTCCATGACCTCGAGCACCGCACGCCCTTTGGCGGTGATCTTCCATCCTCCGCTTAGACGTTCGACCAGTCCTTGTGACCAGATGTCGAGGCCGGGCGCCCTGGCCGCGAGCCGCCTGGTCCGGTCCGCCCAGTCGCGACCACTGGTCGCCAGGATAGCCATGTCACGCTTGAGGTCCTCCATCACGGCAAACCCGTCCGAATATGCCGCCAAGATCTTCAAAACAGTGACCTGGAAGTTCACGCCCGCCCCGCCCGATCAGCGCCACATGGTGGGCGCGTGTGAGAGGGCCTTGCGGCCGACCTGCCTGAGGTCCTCGGGCGAGAGCTCGCCCCTGGTGGCGGCCTCTAGGATCTTCGATGCCACATGCGTACGCGCCCCGATCTCGCGGTTCGGAAGACCCTCGCATACTTCGTCGAAGACCGCGCGCAAAAGCGCGGTGGTTGCCATGTCGAACATGAATGCCCCCAGTCAGGGAAAGTCGTATCTTAGCCGAGTTTTCCCGGTCTGGGGATTCAGGCATGTTAATCGGGGGCCTGGGATCTGAGGCGACGGCGCCAGGGCATGCCAATGCAGGACGGCCAACACGTCCTCTTCCATACTTATTGCAGACATCACGCCGGCTGCACAGTGACCCCGAGCGGCCCCGTTGAAATCGTAGAACTAAAACGCATCTCATCGATCTCGCCGTAGGGCCGCCTCAGTTAGATTTGAGCTAGATCAAAGTTCCCAAGCGCCCCGGGGCGGACCATCAGGTCATGACCGCCCCCGACAAGCAGACTGACGGCAAGGAAACCAGGCCCCAATCTTCGGGAGTTGATCAAGCAGCTACTCCGCAAGATGAATTAAGGCCGCCTCGGTTGGCGGCCTCTTTCATTTCAACCCAAGTTGACTTCCGCTGGCCCCCGAGCCGAACAACGGTTCTGCGAGACGAGCACCGCGTGTCCGTAAAGGTTGTAACGGCGGATAAAAAACCGGATCACGTTCCGTCCTGCTGGTTTCTCTATGGATTGTGTCAACCCTGCAGCCGCAAGTTTTCATGAGTGTGGAGGAAATGTCGGGGGATGCGCACGTTGATGAGGCGGCGGGGCTTAGGATGGAGAAACAGCCATGCGATACCTATCTGTGGCATTGCTTGTCGCACTTCCAGTCCTATCGATACCTGCTGCCGGCCAGCAGCAGGGCGCGACGTCTCAACCCGGTGTCGATCAAAACGTGCAAACTGAAGCCGATAAGGGCATCAAAACCCGCAATTCGGGAGAGTCCGGGTACGTTGGCAACCAGGACCGGCCTGGCGCGGCTTCTCATGCACCGGGAGAGACAAGCAATGCGGTCGGGACAACAACCGGTAGCAGTACGTCCGGCAATCAATCAAACATGAATAGTTCGCAGGCCGACTACGACCTTTCCTTGAAGGATGGCTCTGCGCCAAAGAAATAGCAGCTTGCGACGACCGCCTGGGAAGAGGAGATCGCGCCGCGATCTGCCAGCGGCACAAGGAGTGAAACCCGCGAGAACGCTAAGCGGGTTTCTTTGTTTGCGCAGGCATTGCCGATTTAGGAGAGGTCGGCTCTTGGCCCTCAACAGACTTCCGCGGTGGCAGGTCGACCGCGGCTCTTTGACCCGAAGCCGACATAGGCTGTGACAAAGGCAAGCCACGTTTCAACCCGTAGGAACGACCGCCGTCCGGGAAGATTGAGGGGGTGGTCTGTCCTCGCCCAGCGCGGCGGTGTGACATGCGAAGTGCCGAGCGGCCTGTGGATGGTCCCGCCGCGCTGCGGCGTCTGGATTCCCGGCGGTATGCCCCACAGCAATCGCGTGAGCGGCAACGCCAGCCTGCTGTTTCTCTATGTGGATATGGATGCGAGCGTGCCGCAGGAATGCTGCACGCTGTCGATCTCACCGCTGTTGCACGAGCTGATCCATCGGATGGCGACGCTGCCCCGCTCTACGATCCCGACGGCCCGACCGCGCAGATCGCCGCGGTGCTCCTCAACGAGTTGATCGCCATGCCGACCGAACGCCTGCATCTTCCGATCACGCGGAGCTCGAAACTGCGTATGATCGCCGATGCCTTGATGGACAATCCGGCCGACCGCCGGACCGTGGCGGAGTGGGCGCAAGCCGTCGCGCTCGGCGAGCGGACGCTGATGCGCATTGTGCTCGCCGAGACCGGCATAACCTTCAGTCGCTGGCGTCAGCAGCTTCAGATCATCGTCGCCATCCAGAAATTGTCTGCTGGCGACACGGTTCAGTCCGTGTCCGGGGCGCTCGGCTACGAGTCGGTGAGGGCGTTCATCACCATGTTCAAGAAGGCGCTTGGCAAGTCGCCGGCGCGCTACTTCTCCGAGCGCGAGGCCGGCCAGACTGGGCCGGGGGAAATCTGTCGCGAGACGAACTGCAAGCTTCGCCGGATGCCTGAGGTGCGGGACGCGCTCAATGGACTTTCGCAACGCAGATGGCTGGAGTTAGAGCGCTTCGTTTCGGACGATCTCGATGCCGAAGCCTGACAGTCCCTTGAAGTGATGCGTCGACGACGTGAGGTGACGGATGGAGCTGATCTTGAGATCCCGCAGGATCTGGGCGCCGACGCCGATCTCGCGCCATTGCCGATTGCGGTCGTCTTCGCGCGAACCGATCGGGCCTAGCGGCGCAGGCGGAACGCCCGCCGCGCCGTCGCGCAGATAGACGAGCACGCCGCTGCCATTATCCTTGAAGCGTTGCAGAATGACGTTCATCTTGGCCTGTTCCTGACCCGAGAACAAATCGCGCAAGATGTTTGGTTTGTAGAAGCGCGTGAGGACGTTGGTGCCGTCGCCCAGTTCTCCGTAGATATAGGCGACGTGATGAATGTGGTCGAACGGCGAGCGATACGAATAGCCCTGGAGCGGGCCGATCGGGCTCTCCGCCGTGACGCTCGAGACGCGCTCGATCAGTGTCTCGCGGGCCTGCCGGAAGCTGATGAGGTCAGCGATGGTGACCTGTTTCAGCTTGTGCTTGTCGGCGAACGCCGCGACTTGCGGACCCTTCATCACCGAGCCATCGTCGTTCATCAGTTCGCTGATGACACCGACCGGCTCGAGACCTGCCAGTCTGCACAGGTCGACGGCGGCCTCGGTGTGACCCGAGCGCATGAGTACGCCCCCCTCCTTTGCGATCAGAGGGAAGACGTGTCCCGGCCGGCAAAAATCGCCGGCGCCAGCGTTGGGGTTGGCGAGTGCACGGCAGCACGAGGCCCGCTCTTCGGCCGAGATGCCCGTTCCTTTATCCGGCCGGTAGTCCACCGACACGGTGAACGCCGTCGTGTGAGCCGAGTCGTTGTTGAGAACCATCGGGTCAAGCCGCAGGCGTCTCGCGCCTTCGAGGGTAATCGGAGCGCAGACGATTCCCGATGTATGGCGGATGATGAAGGCCATCTTCTCAGCCGTACACCGCGAGGCGGCGGCGACGAGGTCGCCTTCGCCCTCGCGATCGTCGTCGTCGGTGACCACGACGATTTCGCCGTCGGCGAACGTCTGCAGGGCCGCTTCGATTGATGCCATCATCTCGGTCGCTCTGCTCGTTGGAGCCCACGTGTGCTCGCGTTGGGTCGTGTGCGGATTGTCAGGCTACCGCTCGAGCACACTGCCGATCTTGACTTCACCATTATTGCCAGCTGGCCGGAGCCCATGGCGGGGCGCCTCATAGTCTTTCCACGTTGTAGCTGGGACAATTGGTGTCGAGCCCGATCGGCGCGTCGGACAGCAAAGGACCAGCTGCGTCGTATCGGTGCCTTGGGGAGCGCTCCAGAGGGCGCGAGGGGTTGGCGCAAGCCTTCACGGTGACCGGCCGATTGGTGTCGATCGGCAGCACCGTCTTGTGCGAAATGCGCTTGAGGGCCAGATTTGATCGAATGCTGCTGACGCCGGGGATACGGGATAGTTTGTTGACGATGAGGTCTTCGAGATCTTCGATGTCGGCCGCCATGACGCGGAGCATGTAGTCGCTCTCACCGGTCATCAGATAGCATTCCATCACCTGGGCCAGCCGGTCGATGGATCGAGTGAAACTCTCGAGTGACGTCTGGATCTGCTTTTCCAACTTGATCTGGATGAAAGCCGTCACACCAATGCCAAGTACGGCGGGATCGAGAAGGGCGATCCGTCGATCGATCACGCCGAGTTTTTCGAGTGTTCTGACGCGAGCCAGACACGGCGACGGCGAGAGATTGACGCGTGATGCGAGCTCGACATTGGTCAAGCTCGCGTTCTGCTGGAGCTCGTTGAGGATCTTGATATCTATTCTGTCGAGAGAGGTTGTCGACATCAGGTGTCTCCCAAATCTGGCAGTCTTCTTGCTGCGCTTATCACCATCGTTTGCGGGATGATGACAATCGCGTGGTAAAGGCTAACCGCAATTGCGCTTGCGGGATTTCGACAAATCGCCGACTTGTATCGAAAAACCGTCAACCTTCGGATTGTGCATTGCGATCAGAGTGTTAGTTGCCTAATTTCGATACCTTGTTTGCACATGCGATAAGCAGGCCGATGTTGATCCAACGGATCGATCACGAGGTAACGGCCGGCGCTTCATGGAGTGGCTCCCCCTAGCACTTGACGGGATGTGCAGCAGAGCTTCGGTGTCGAGCGTGTAACTCTGCGGCCCTGTTTCGTACGACCGCCTGTTGCCGCGCGTGGCCGTGGTCGCACGTCGCTGATCACACCGCCGGCGTTGCGCGAGACAGGTTCGGCAGGAACGACAGTTCACCCTCGACAACTAGAAAATGGCAAAGATCGGCCGGATGCAGAGCTGGATCAAGCGACCCGACAAGTCGTTACAGCATAAAATGCTGATGAAGCTTCTGCGACACGCGTTGTTCAAGCAGTAATGCTGAGAGGCTCGGGCGAGTATCCACCCACGATCGCACTTGGGTAGCGACGGTTTGGATTGTCGAGCGTGAAACTGAAGCAAGTCTATCTGACAGCGAACGATCCTGGATGCCTAGCCGAGTTCTACGAAGGCTTGGGTCTGAAGGTGCGCTTCGCTGATCCCGGCAAGTGGATTCAGTTCGTGAGCGATCCGGCTGCGTTCTGCGTCGCCGGCCCGACGGAGTCCGCGGCGGAACAGCTCAAGGATGCCGTTCTCGTCTTCGATGTCGACAACCTCGATGCCGCCATGGCGCGTGCCGCAGCCATGGGTGCGCAAGTCGGCGCGGTTCGGGACATGGCCAGTCACGGCCGTACGGTGAAGGTGCGGGATCCGGGCGGCAACGTCATCCAGTTCTACCAAGCTGCCGGATAGCTCGGACGTTCACCGCGGCAGCGGTGCATGCCCGGACTCACAACCAGACAAATAGGGCGCATCCATCCCATGAATCCAAGAGTCGTAGCCAAGTCGTCCGCAACACCGCCGCTGTCCGAACCGAGCCCACTCGATGCCGCAGCATTCCGCGCTGCGATGCGCCACGTGCCGGGCACCGTGTCGATCGTCACGACAGGCCGGGCGCCGAACCGCCATGGTCTGACACTGACGGCGGGCTGCTCGCTGTCGGCGGCTCCGCCCAGCGTGCTGATTTGCGTCAATCGATCTGCCGGTGCGCACGAGACCATTCTCAGCAGTGGGTCGTTCTGCTGGAATATTCTGGGGGTCGAGCATCGCGATCTGGCGCGCAAGTTTTCCGGACAGGACGGTAGCAAGGGCGATATCCGCTTCGGTGACGGTTTGTGGTGCGATCTCAAAACCGGAGCACCAAGCCTGGTCGGCGCGGTCTGCAGCTTCGATTGCCGCGTGGTGAATGCTTACAGCGACAGTAGTCACACCATTTTCACCGGAGAGGTTGTGGCTCAGACGACGAGAGCCGGATGTGAGTCGCTCGTCTACATCGACGGATGTTTCGCCGCGCCAAAGGCGGTTTGAACACAGGACGACTTCCGACGCCGCTACGTTTCCGCTACAGCCAAGATGGTACCGATCAGCATGCAAGGAAGACGAAGACTTTCCATCGCGCATCCATCAGCGGTCGGTCGCTGATGCTGTCGCTCTGGCTCAATGTAATCGCCGGCGGGGTGCTCGTCGGGCTGGTCTACGGGCTCGTCGCGCTCGGTCTCACGATCATCTTCGGCGTCATGCGCGTGGTCAATTTCGCTCATGGCGAGATGGTCGTGTTCGGGATCTACATCGGATACTGGACCGTTCGAATCTGGGACGTCCCGATCGTTTTAGCCGCCGCGATCGCTGCGGTCGTCATGTTCGTGTTCGGCTATCTGCTGGAGACGCTCGTCGTAAAGCGGTTCGTCAATCGGCCGCATCACTATCAGTTCATCGTCTTCATCGGCCTCTCGCTGCTTTTCAGCGGCGTATTGCTGATGTCGTTCGGTCCGGATCCGCGGCCGACGGCGTCTCAGCTGTCCTTCCAGACCGTGAGCGTGGGACCGCTCACCTTGGATTGGGCCCGCATCCAGGCGGCCGCTACGGCCGGACTGCTGATCGCCGCACTGGGAGCCTATCTGAAGTACTCCGCATTCGGCCGATCGCTGCGGGGCGCCGCCAATAATCGACTGGGCGGACTGGTGGTCGGGCTGAATATCCCTCGGATCTATGCGGTGACCTTTGGCATCGGAACCGCCTGCGCTGGCGTCGCCGGCGCATTGATCTCGCCGCTGTTCGATGCGCAGCCCTATCTCGCCGTCGACTTCACGCTGCTGGCCTTCGTGACGGTGATCGTCGGCGGTCTCGGCAGCTTCGGCGGCGCTCTTCTGGGCGGTCTGACGATCGGGGTCGCCGAAGCGATCGCGGCCTTGATGTTCACGCCGTCGATGAAAACAGCACTCCCTTACGCGCTCCTGATCATCATCCTGATTTTCCGTCCGAGGGGGTTTTTCGGTGCAAAGGACATCTGATCAAGCCAGCGACAGCAAGCGTTGGGGCGCCGGCGCTCTGGTCTTCGGGGCCCTGGCCGTGGTGGGTGGCATTTCCAACGCCTACGTCATCTCGGTTCTGACGATCGTCCTGTTGTTCACCTTCATGGGACAATCGTGGAACCTGATGCTCGGGATCGGCGGGCAGCTATCCATCGGTCACGCGCTATTCGTTGGAATCGGTGCGTATGCGGTGGCGATCCTGAACATCAAGTACGGCGTCACCCCGTGGATCGGTCTGCTGCTGGGCGCGGTGATTGCGGGCTTCGTCGGCGCGGTGCTGGCGTGGCTGAGCTTCCGCTTCGAGGTCCGTGGCATCTATTTCGCGCTGCTCACGATCGCAGCCGCCGAATTCGCCCGGATCATGTTCGGCGGGTGGGACTATGTCGGCGGCATGCAGGGCCTGTTCTACCAGGCGCCGAGCGGCGCGATGGACCTCGGGATGCTCCGCGGTGACGCGCGGTTCTACTACTTCGTCGCGCTCGCGCTTGCGGCCATCGGCGTCGCGGGAACGGAGCTGATCTCGCGGTCCTATTGGGGCTACGTCTGGCGGGCGATGCGGGATGACGACGAGGCCGCCCGCGCGCTGGGGGTGCGGACGTTTCGCCACAAGGTGCTGGTGGTCTCGATATCGGCCGCGACGGCCGCGATCGGCGGCGGCGTGCTGGGCCTCGTGCAGGGCGCGATCTTTCCGGATTCGATCATGGGCATGGCGATCTCGGTCGACGTACTGATCGGCCCCGTGGTCGGCGGATTGGGCACTGCGTTCGGCCCGCTGGTCGGCTCGATGGCCGCGATCCCGCTGCATCACGCCATGGGGGCTCTCGGCGACAGCCTGGGGCTCCCCGGACTGAACAGCGTCGCCTACGGGGCGGTGCTGATCCTGGTCGTGTGGCTTCTGCCCGACGGCATCTGGCCGGCGATCGTCCGGCTCTACGGGGCGATCCAGCTGCCGGCGGGCGGCCGGATCTCACAACTGCGGAAGGTCGAGGAATGACCGCGCTGCTCGAAGTGAAGAACCTGACCAAAGCGTTCGTTGGATTGGTCGCGGTCAATGACGTCAGCTTCTCACTGCAGGCAGGCCGCATCACCGCCCTAATCGGGCCGAACGGCGCTGGCAAGACCACCTGCTTCAATCTCGTCGCCGGGGCGCTGAGACCGACCGCCGGGCAGGTGCTGTTCGAGGGGCGTTCGCTCGAGCGCGAGCCGCCCGAAGCGGTGTGCCGCATGGGCATTGCGCGCACCTTCCAAATCGTCCGGCCGATGAAAGATATGTCGGTGCTCGAGAATGCCATGGTGGGCGCCTTCAGCTGGACGACCAACATCAAGGAGGCGCGGGACAAGGCGTACGGGTCGCTCGAACATGTCGGGCTCGCCGGCAAGGCGAATGCCCGGACGGATCAGTTGACGTTGCCCGATCGCAAGATGCTGGAGATGGCGAAGGCGCTCTCGACCCGCCCCAAGCTGCTGCTGCTCGACGAAGTGATGGCGGGGCTGCGTCCGACCGAAGCGGCCGGCGTCGTCGACGTGCTGCACAGGCTCGCCGAGGGCGGACTGACGATCCTGCTGGTCGAGCACGTGATGCGGATCGTAATGGAGGTGGCGTCGACCGTTGTGGTGCTCCACCACGGCGCCAAGATCGCCGAGGGCAAGCCGTCAGAGGTGGTGGCGGATCCTGCGGTGCTGGAAAGTTATCTGGGAGCCGGCTTCCATGCCTGACGACGCGCTTCTCGCCATCGACGACCTGTGCGTGGCCTATGACGGCTCCAATGCGCTGAACGGCGTGTCGCTCCGCATCGGCAAGGGTGAACTGATCTGCGTGGTCGGCGCCAACGGCGCCGGCAAGACCTCTCTGATCCGATCAATCGCCGGGATCGTGCCGTCGTCGCGCGGTTCCGTCAGGATCAACGGAGCCGAAATCTCGCGACGACCGCCGTGGGACATCTGCGAAATGGGCATCGCTCAGGTCCCCGAGGGCCGCCAGATCTTCGGTGCGCTCTCTGTCGAGGACAATCTGCTGATCGGAGGCTCGCTGAAGCGGGCCAGGCACGACCGGGCAAACACGCTTGATTCCGTCTATCAGCTGTTCGGGCGACTTCGCGAGCGCCGCGACCAGCTCGCCGGCACGCTGTCCGGCGGCGAGCAACAGATGCTCGCGATCGGCCGGGCGATCATGTCGAAGCCAGAAATCGTGATGTTCGACGAGCCGTCGATCGGGCTGTCGCCGGCGCTGACCGACGTGATGTTCGGCGTCGTCAAATCCCTCAACGAGCAGGGCATCACGGTCCTTCTCGTCGAGCAGAATGTCGCCAAGTCGCTCGCGCTGAGCAGCCGCGGCTATGTGCTCGAGAACGGCTCCGTGGTGTTGCACGGATCGAGCCGCGATCTGCTCGAGAACCCCGATGTCCAGCGCGCCTATCTGGGATTGTGAGGCGCGCCGACTCGGCGAGGCGTCGGGCGTTGCGGCTCTCGTCGCGCCGCCGTTTGGTCCACCACTCCCCGGCTGTTGCAGCCGCCTCTTGCTTGGGTCTCACTTATGAACGCTGCCACTTCTCTCCTGATCGAGCGTGATCAAGACCTGGTCACGATCACGATGAACCGGCCGCCGGCCAATGCGCTGAATGCGCAACTCATCGTCGAGTTGCTGGAGGCGATCCGGCGCCTCGCCGACGAAGAGACTCCCCCCGGCATCGTGCTCACCGGAAGCGGCGACCGCTTCTTCAGCGCAGGCGGCGACATCAAGGAAGTCGTCGGGATTGAAGTCGCGAGGCCGCGCATCCGGTCCTTCCACGAACTCCTCGTGGCGATGGAGAACTATCCGGGCCCGATCGTCTGCGCCGTCCGCGGCTATGCGGTCGGAGGCGCCCTGGAGTTTCTGCTGCATGCGGACTACGTCGTGGCCGATGCGGCGTGCAAGATCGGATTTCCGGAAATCAACCACGGCCTGCTGCCGGTGACCAAAGGCATGCGCCGTGCCGTCGAGAAGCTCGGCGTGCGGGCGGCACAAGAGCTGCTGTATTGGGGCGAGCTCGTCGGCGCGGAGCGCGCCGTGGCGATCGGCGCCGTGAACGAGATCGTCGCGACCGAGGAGGTCGCGTCCCGTGCGCGAGACGTGTGCGGCGCGTTGCGGCAGAAAGACCGCAAGCTGTTCCACGCCATCAAACGATCGCTCAACCTCACCGTGCAAATGAGCGATCAAGCGCTCCAAGAAATGACCGTAGCCGACCTCGACGCCTATGTCACAGCCGAGAGCTCGACCAACGCGCGTGCGAGGTTTTTGTCAAAGAATAGGAAGGGCTGAGCCGATGGCGCGCGGATATCCCGATCAGATCTATCTGGAGCAGATGAGCCACGAGGAAGTCGCCGCGGCGCTGACGGACGGGTGTACGACGGTGGTGATTCCGCTGGGGGCCGTCGAGCAGCATGGACCGCATTTGTCTTTGGGCATGGATGCGGATCATGCCGATGCTCTGGCCGAGCGGATCGCGCGCAGCCGCGGCGACACGCTGGTCGCGCCGACCATCACGGTCGGCTGCTCTTCTCACCATCTGCCATTCCCGGGTACGATCTCGCTACGGCCGGAGACGCTGGAGGCAGTTTGTGTCGATTATTGCACGAGCCTGGCGCGGCACGGCTTCAAGCGCATCCTGATTCACTCGGGCCACATCGGCAACTTTCCGGTCCTGAAGGACATGCTCGGTCGCTTGCGCGCGGCCGTCCCCTCGGATGTTGCGATCCTGGCGTTCTTCGACTGGACGAAATGGATCGACACGTGGCGCGATGCGGTGCGTGAAGCCGGAGGAGACGTGTCGGCCGTCGGCGGCCACGCCGATATCGCCGAGACATCGCTGATGATGGTCATTCGGCCTGACAGCGTCAGACCGGACCGCTTCGAGGTGGGCCATCTTGGCGGCTTGTCGGAGGCGGATCTCGAGCTGATGTGGAAGAACGGCATCCGGTCGGTTTCGCATAACGGCGTGATCGGAAGTCCGTTCGGCTCGAGCCACAACATCGGCGAAGCGTGCCTCGCGGCGGTCGCCGAGTTGCTGATCAAGACCTTCGATAGCGAGGCCGGAGTCGCCGGCGCCCGCCGTTGACGGTCAGCCCGCCCGCTGCGCGGCGAAGCTTCCTGCGGCGTCTGCCATGTTGCGAATACTGACAGCATAAAATTCGGAAAGCTTTACTACGCAACGCGGCTTTCGGGCGAAAATGTCGCCCCGCCTATGAAACCTTGTGCCATCTCGAAAGCTAAAAGGATTGAGACATGGCACTTACGTTTGGGTTCTGGTCTGAACAGGAAACCCAGGTCGGCCACAGTTACTCGCGCAGGCTTCACGAACTGGTCGACGAAGTCCGTCTGGCCGAGAAGGTCGGCTTCGACTGCGTCGCGCTCTCCGAGCAGCACGTGGCACTGGGCGGGATCTCGAGCTCGGCGCCCGAAGTGGTGTTCGGCTATCTGGCTGCGGTGACGTCGCGCGTCAAACTGCGCGCGGCGGTGACGCTGATGCCGCAGCGCATCAACCACGCCTTGCGTTCGGCCGAGCGGCTTGCGGTGACCGACATCCTGTCCAACGGCCGCATGGAATTCTATGGCGGCCGCGCCAACACCACCATCGCGATGCGGGCGTTCAACGTCGATCCGAACGAAACGCTGGCGCAGATGGAAGAAGGACTGGCGCTGCTGAAAACGGCGATGCGCCAGGACATTTTCACGTTTGACGGCAAGTACTACCAGATCCCTCCGCGCCAGCTGGTTCCGAAGCCGCTGCAGAAGCCGCATCCGGTGATCGGGATCGCGGCGACCAGCGAGCGCAGTCACGTCTGGGCCGCCTCGCAGGGCTTCGCCGTGATGAGCAGCAACATCTACCAGGGCTGGGACGCTCAGCAGAAGCTGATCGACGCCTATCAAAAGAACTGGAAGCGCGACGAGGAGGGACCGCTGCAGCGTCCGCGTATCGGCGTTCCGCTGTTCATCGGCATCGGGAAGACCGACGAGCAGGCCAAGGCGGATTATGCCGGCCCGCTGATGCACTATGCCAAGATCTCGACCGATGCCTATCCGCGTCTCGCGGCGATTGCCGACGACTACAAATACATGGGAGAGAGCGTGCCCTCGATGCAGCGTGCCGCCAACGACTGGGACTATCTGGTCAACGAGTCGGCCACGACGGTGTGCGGCAGCCCCGATACGGTCATTCGTCAGATCGAGAAGTTCGAGGCCATGGGGATCGACGAGGTGCTGCTGCACATGGACTCCGTCCCGCACGAAAAGATCATGGAGGCGATCGACATGGTCGGTCGCTACGTCATCCCGCATTTCAACGACAGAAACAACGTCGTGCGGCCGACCGAGGAGATCCTCGGGCAGATCCGGCTGATGCGGACCCAGAACCAGTAATCCAACGGTGAAATCCATGTCGCGATACGGCTACAAGTACCTGATCGTCGAACAGCGCGCCACCGGCGTCGCGATCGTCACGATGAACCGCCCGGAGATCCTCAACGCGATCAACTGGGAGATGCACGAGGAGCTCGAAGACGTCTTCGTCAAGCTGGATCACGACAGTTCTGTCAACGCGATCGTTCTCACCGGCGCGGGCCGCGGATTTTGTTCCGGTGGCGATCAGAAGTCGCTGGATAAGGGAACGTTGCCGTCCCCGACGCGCAGCGGTCGCCACCTCATCCGCAACATGCTGGAAGTCGAAGTGCCGATCGTCGCGGCCGTCAACGGTGTCGCGGTCGGCCTGGGTGCCACGCTCGCGCTGTTCTGCGACGTGATCTATGCGAGCTCGACAGCTCGTTTTGCCGACACGCACGTCAATGCCGGCGTCGTCGCGGGCGATGGCGGCGCGGTGATCTGGCCGCTGCTGATGGGGCCGGTGCGCGCGAAGCACTATCTGATGACCGGGGAATTCATCCCCGCCGAGAAAGCGGCTGCTGTCGGCATGATCAACGAGGTGGTCGCGGACGGCAACGTTCTCGATGCCGCGATCGAATACGCCGAGCTGCTGGCAAGCGGGCCGAAGGAATCGATCGTGTGGACCAAGTACAGCGTTAACAAGATCATCAAGCACTACGCCCACCTGCTGCTCGACACCTCCGCGGCGCTGGAGATGTTGACCTTCAAGTCGCCCGAGCGGGCCGAGGCGGTTGCCGCATTCGCGGCCAAGCGCAAGCGTTTCGCGGAGCGCTGAGATGAACGTCGCTGCGATTACATCCGGCGCCCAGTTGGCCGATACGACCATTGCGCAGCTTTTGGCTGCGCGACTCGCGGAGCGGCCCGACAAGATCGCCTTGCAACAAAAGCGTCACGGCGCTTGGACCGCCATGACGTGGGGCGCCTATGCGCAGCGTGTCGTGAGCCTGGCCAGCGCGCTGCAGCGTGCTGGTCTCGAGCGCGGCGATCGGGTCGCGATCATGGGCGATTCGTCCGAGGAATGGCTGATCGCCGACATGGCCACGATGTGCGCCGGCGGCGTTATGGTGGGCGTGTACTTCACCTCATCACCCGAAGAAGTGGCTTACTGCTTCACGGATTCAGGCGCGAAGTTTGCGTTGGTCGGCGGGGAGCAGCAGCTTCGCATCGTGCTCGCCTCCGGTCGGGCCGAGCAGCTCCGCGGCATCATCGTGCTCGACCCGGATTGGACCGGCGAGGCCACGGCATCGATCAAGTCGCTGGCCGACTTTGTCGGAGCACACGATGTCGATGCGCATGATTATCTGCAGAAGGAGAGCGCGACAGCAAAGGCGTCCGATGTCGTCAGCATCGGCTATACGTCCGGGACGACCGGAAACCCCAAAGGCGCTATGCTGACGCACCTTTCCATTCTCGCCGGCGTTCATTGCATCACCCTGTTCGGCCCCAGCATGCGCGAAGAGGAACACCGGGTGGTCGTGCATTTGCCGATGTCGCATACCGTCGCGCGCGGGCAGGCGACGACGTTGCCGCTGATCGCCGACGCAGTTCCGTATTTCGGCGAGACGACCGCGGACTTCGCCCAGACGATCAAAGAGGTGAAGCCGACCTACTACATGGCGCCCCCGCGGTTCTACCAGCGTTTTGCGACGCAAATTCTCAGCAAGGTGCATCCCGCCGGCGGTGCGGGAGATCAGAACTACGCGCTCGCCATGACGATCGCGCGCAGGGCGCTCGAAGACCGTCAGCGCGGCCACGAAGATGCCTTCGTCTCGAAACTGTTCGCAGCCTGCCGCGAGCAAGTGTTCCTGCCGCTGCTCGCGGAGGTCGGCTTCGACGAGCTGAAGGTCGCGTTCACCTCGTCGGCGGCGATGCCGTCCGAGCTGATGTCGCTGTGGCAGCTGTGGGGCTTGCAGCTCAAGGAGTGCTACGGCCAGACCGAATTGGTCGGTGCCAATCTGGTGCAGATGGCGGAGTGGCCGAAGGCCGGCAACGTCGGTGTCCCGTTGCCGGATCCGGCGTGGGAAACCGCCGTGCTCCAGGACGGCGAGATGATCGTCCGTGGACCGGGATTGTTCGCGGGCTATTGGAACAAGCCGGACGAGACGAAAGCGGCGCTTCGCGACGGCTGGCTCTACACCGGCGACATCGTCGAAGTGTCGCCGGAAGGAATCTTCAAGCTGGTCGATCGGAAGAAGGAGATCATCAACACGTCGAACGGCAAATCGATCAGCCCAACTCAGATCGAAAACGAGCTGAGGCACAGCCCGTTCATCTCCGAGGCGGCGGTCATCGGCGAGGGGCGAAAATATCTCACCGCCCTGATCGAAGTGGATGCCACCGCCACAATGGACTGGGCGAAGTCGCGCGACGACAAGATCGCGAGTTACGCCGACCTGGCAGCCTCCGAGATCGTCAACCGGCTGGTCGAGGCGGAGATCGGCAAGGCGAACGGAAGGCTGGCGCGAGCCGAGCAGATCAAGGCGTTCCGCATTCTGCCGGAGGAGCTGTCGGTCGAGAACGGCGTGATGACGCCGACGCGGAAGAAGCGTCGCAAGCAGATCAACGAGCGCTATCAGTCGCTGATCGCGTCCCTCTACGACGAAACCGAGGAGAAACTAATCAAGGCCGAGATGGGCCTTTGACGTCGGCGGTCGCTCCCCAAACGTACGAACCTACTAGTCGAGATAGATTTCACTCCTTCAGCAACAGGACATCGAGATGACCAAGCGAAGCGGTATCACGCGGCGGACGATTGTCGGTAGCGGATTGGGAATTGCAGCAGGCCTGGTATCAAGGCCATCGTTTGCGGCGAACACGAAGGTGAAGGTCGGAGCGATCATGCCCAGCAGCGGCGTGCTGGCGTTTCCCGGTCAGGCCTGCGTGCGCGGCATCGATCTGGGCGCCAAATTCGCGCGTGAGAAGCTCGGCCTCGAAATCGAGATCGTTCACGCCGATACGCAAAGCCGTCCGGAGAACGGCCGGATTGCCGCCGAGAGCCTGATCCGGCAGGGCTGCACCGTGCTGATCGGCGCGTGGGATTCCGGCGCCACCATTTCGGCGCTGCAGGCCTGCGAGGCCGCCAAGGTGCCGATGGTGGTCCACATCGCGAGCGCCACCCAGGTGACTTCGCAGGGCTTCACCCAAGTGTTCCGCTATTACCCCACGTCGCTGACCATCGTGCGGCAATCGCTGACCGAGCTGAAGTCCGTGCTCGGCACGCTGAAGGATCCTCCGAGCAGCGCCGTCGTTCTCCATCTCAACAACACGATGGGGCAGTCGACGGCAGCCAGCATCGATCAGGCCTGGAAAGAAGTGGGTGTTCCGCTGAAGATCGCGCAGTACGTTGCCTATGACGAGAAGGCCAAGGATCTGTCGGTAGAGGTCGCCAAGGCGAAAGCGTCGGGTGCCGATGCTTTGATCTCGGTCACGCGCGTCAACGACGCCATCATGATCGCGCGCGAATGCATCAAGCAGGGCTGGGATCCCAAGATGGTGTTTTCGCCCAACTCCAACGGCGTGTCGGACAAGGCGTATCACGACGCGCTCGGAAAGTACGGTGACGGTCCGGTTCTGTCGGCGTTGTGGCTCAATCCCAAGGGTGCCGAGACCGACAAGATCATGAGGATGTTCGCGGCCGATTACCCGAACGACTGGTTCGATGCCAATGCGGGCTGCGCGTTCGAGGCGGTGCAGATCGTCGCAGACGCCGTGACGCGGGCGGCGTCGCCGGAGTCGGCGGCGATTCACGGCGCGCTCAAGACGACCGACATGAAGCCGATCCTGATGTACGGCGACAACACCAAGTTCGACGAGACCGGCCAGAACATCCACTGTTCGATGGTGATGCTGCAGGGTTTGAAAGGCAGGCCGCGGGTGGTGGCTCCAAAGGCCATCGCCGAAGCGTCGCTCGAGTATCCGCTTGCGCCTTACAGCAAACGCTGACGTCGTTACGTGCGGCCCCGCGACAACGTCGTGGGGTCGCGGTCGTCAAATGCCGAGGCAGGGACGTGCGAGCTAGGGCAAACTGTCCGAATTGATCAGGCGCGACCGCTCGGCAAGGAAGCGGCGGGGGCTCTTTCCCATCGTCTTCTTGAACATCGTGATGAACGCGCTGGGCGTTTCGTAGCCCAGTTCCAGCGACACGGCCTGGACCGAACTGCCCGCCGTGAGGCGTTGCATGGCGATCAGAATGTGGAGACGCTGGCGCCAGCGCCCGAAGGTCATCCCTGTTTCCTTGGCGATGAAGCGTGCGAACGTACTCTCGCTCATCGCGTAGCGCGAGGCGACTTCGTCCATCGTGCTGCGGTCGCCCGGATTATTCAACAAGGAGGTCGCAAGGTGTTGAAGACGGGCGTCGGGGGAGATCGGCAGATACATTTCATCCGTCGTCGGCATCTGCACGAGTTCGTCGAGCAAAACCCGGCCGAGACGGCTGGTCGGTCCTTCCAGCGGATAGAGCGGTGGGAACACCGAGAGGCGGTGGATCAATTCGCGCACCAGCGACGTGATCATCAGCGTGCAGCAGGTCCGCGGCAGCATGCTGACCTGCGGATCGATGAACACGGTGTAGAGCTTGCCGAAATCGGCCACGCAATTGCTGTGCTGCACGCCGGCCGGGATCCATACCGCGCCTTGCGGAGGCACGATCCACAAGCCGCCAGGCGCCCGGCACATCACCGAGCCATGAGATGCGACGACCAATTGGCCTTTGCGGTGTGAGTGCAGCGGCAGGTCGTCGTTGTCCTTGCTGGTTTCGAGACAAAATGACGTGATGGGACGATCGAACTGATCCGGATCGACCGGATCATAGTTGATCCGAAGATCGGGCAGATCCATTCGCGCAAAATCGCGATCGAACTCGGTCTCGGGCGGCATTTCAATCCTGCCAATTCATCAAGTCAGTCGAGCCTTGATGCAGATCCTGCTGCTAACCGAGGTTAGCTGCTTTGAAAGGCTAGGTCACTAGTCGCGACGAGCCGTCGAGTTCGCTGATCTGCGACAAGATGCCCGCTACTGCGGCGTGAGCGCTTAGTGATGCGGCATGTTGCGCCGTGACCAAGCGGAAGCACCTGTCAGGCGGCCCACGGCTCGATCACTCGCCTGATTAAACCAACAGCAGAGAATGCTGCGATGCGAGCATCGGCGTCCCTCCGGACCCGGGCAATCCGTCGGAACGCGGCCGTATTCGGCAGCACGTGCCACAGCACCCGATGCTACCAAGTGCGGGCTTTCTAGGAACCCGACGCATGACTGCACACATCGATCCGCCACGCAAGGCCGTCAACGCCGATCAGGACGCGGTCGAAACCGCCGATTGGCTGGCATCGCTTGAATCGCTCCACCACAGCGCCGGTGCCGAGCGCGTGCGATACATCCTGGCTGCGCTCGATCGGCGTGCGAAGGAGCTCGGCGTTCTGCCGGACTCTCCGCCGTTTTCGCCCTATCGCAATTCGATTCCGCTCGAGCAGCAGAAGCCCTACCCCGGCGACATCGCGATCGAGACCCGTCTGACGGCGATCATTCGCTGGAACGCGCTCGCGATGGTGGTCCGTGCCAACAAGGCCTATGGGGAACTCGGCGGGCACGTCGCCAGCTACGCCTCGGCCGCGGAGATTTTCGAAGTCGGTTTCAATCATTTCTTTCGCGCGTCAAGCTCCGAGTTGGAGGGGGACTTGGTGTATTTCCAGCCGCATTCGTCCCCCGGAGTCTATGCACGAGCGTATCTCGAAGGCCGACTGTCGGACGAAAACCTGAAGCTGTATCGCCAGGAACTGAGCGGCCCCGGTCTGTCGTCCTATCCGCATCCCTGGCTGATGCCGGAGTTCTGGCAGGTGCCGTCGGCGTCGATGGGCCTCGGCCCGATCAGCGCGATCTACCAGGCGCGGTTCATGAAGTATCTGCAGCATCGCGGCCTGGTGCAGACGGCTGGTCGCCACGTCTGGGGTGTGTTCGGCGACGGCGAGATGGACGAGCCGGAATCAATCGCCGGGCTCGCCCTGGCGGCGCGGGAAAATCTCGACAACCTCACCTTCGTCGTCAATTGCAACCTGCAGCGCCTGGACGGGCCGGTCCGCGGCAACGGGCAGGTGATTCAGGAACTCGAATCTCTCTTCCAGGGCGCCGGTTGGAACGTCATCAAGGTGCTGTGGGGATCGGAATGGGACGATATCTTCGCGCGCGACAGCAAGCATGCGCTGCTGCGCAAATTCGCCGACACCGTCGATGGCAAATATCAGACGCTCGGCGCCAAGGATGGGGCCTACAACCTCGCCAACTTCTTCAGCGAGGACCCCGCGGTCCGGGCGCTGGTCGCGCACATGTCGGACGCGGATATCGACGGTCTGAAGCGCGGTGGCCACGACTTTAAGAAGCTGTTCGCGGCCTTTGCCGCCGCTAAGGACATCAATGGTCGGCCGACCGTCATTCTGGCGAAGACCAAGAAGGGTTACGGCATGGGCGGCGCCGGCGAGTCGCGCATGACTTCGCACCAGGCCAAGAAGCTCGACGTCGACGCGCTGTATGCGTTCCGCGACCGGTTCGCCCTGCCGCTCAACAACGAGCAAGTCGAGAATCTGGAATTCTTCAGGCCTGCGGAAGACAGCGCGGAAATTCAGTATCTGCGCGCCCGTCGCGCGGCACTCGGCGGCTACATGCCGGCGCGGCGACGCGCTTCGGCGGCGCTGCCGGTGCCGCCACTGCAATCCTACGCGGAGTTCGCGCTGCGCGGCGACGGCAAGGAGACGTCGACCACGATGGCGATCGTGCGGCTGTTCACCAATTTGCTCAAGGACAAGACGCTCGGCCCGCGCATCGTTCCGATCGTCGCCGACGAAGCCCGCACCTTCGGAATGGCGAACCTGTTCAGGCAGGTCGGCATCTACTCGCCGGCGGGGCAGCTCTACGAGCCGGAAGATGCCGGCTCGATGCTGTACTACAAGGAAGCGATCGACGGTCAATTGCTGGAGGAAGGGATCACCGAGGCGGGGGCGATTTCGTCCTGGACCGCGGCGGCGACCTCCTACAGCATCCATAACTTCCCGTTGCTGCCGTTCTATATCTACTATTCGATGTTCGGCTTTCAGCGGGTCGGCGATCTGATCTGGGCGGCGGCGGACCAGCGCGCGCGTGGTTTTCTGATCGGGGCGACGGCCGGCCGGACGACGCTCGGCGGCGAAGGCTTGCAGCATCAGGACGGGTCCAGCCATCTGATGGCGGCGACCGTTCCGAACTGCCGGGCTTACGATCCGGCATTCTCCTACGAGGTGGCCGTCATCGTTGATCACGGCATGCGGTCGATGCTCGAGCAGGGCAACGACGAGTTCTATTACCTCACGGCGATGAACGAGAACTATGCGCAGCCCTCGATGCCTGGCGATGCGCGCGACGGTATCATCAAGGGTCTCTATCGGGTTCTGCCGAGCGCTGACGGGCCGGCGAAGATCAGGCTGGTCGGCTCGGGCGCCATTCTTCCGGAGGCGGTCGCCGCCGCGGCGATGCTGCAAAGCGAATGGAAAGTGCCCAGTGAAGTCTGGTCGGCAACGAGCTTTTCCGAGCTGGCGCGGGAGGCGCGTGAGGTGGAGCGAACTAATCGGCTCTCGCCGCTGTCGACCCCGGTCGAGAGCCACGTCGCACAATGCCTCGGCGGCAAGGTGCCGATCGTCGCGGCATCGGATTATGTTCGGGCGTATCCGCAACTGATCGGTTCTTACATCGAGGCGCCCTATACGGTGCTGGGCACCGACGGCTTCGGGCGCAGCGATACACGCGCCGCGCTGAGATCTTTCTTCGAGGTCGATCGCAAGCAGATCGTCGTTGCGGCGCTGTCGGCGCTGGCAAAATTGGGTGAAGTGGCGCGTGAGCAGGTCGCCGAAGCCATCGCCAGCTACGAATTGCCAACCGGCGTTGCATCGCCTTGGTCTCGCTGACAGAGGGCGGAGCGCGCATGTCTCAATCAATTGAAGTCGTTCTGCCGGATATTGGGGGCTACAAGGATGTTCCGGTAGTCGAAATCAATGTGTCGGTCGGCGACAAGGTCACGATCGACATGCCGTTGCTGTCGATCGAGTCCGACAAGGCGACGATGGAGGTGCCATCCCCGGCCGCAGGCACGGTGGCCAAACTGATGATCGACGTCGGGGCGCGGGTTTCTCAAGGTTCGGTTCTGATGATCCTCGAGGGCCGCGGTGAACCCACCGCGCCTCCGCCGGCGGCTGCGTCGGCGCCACAGGTGGAGCAACGGTTCTCGCAGCAGGAGGCGCTGTCACAGCCGGCGCCCGCCGCTCCAGTCGATGACTCGCGAGCACGTGCACAGCAGCCGCAGCCCAGCGGGGCTGCGCATGCGTCGCCGTCGGTCCGCGCTTTGGCGCGTGAGCTCGGCGTGGCGCTGGACTCTGTCGTGCCCACCGGGCCCAAGGGCCGGATTCTGCGCGAGGATGTGGCGGCCTTCGTCAACGGACTGGTGCGATCGGGACCGGCGATGGCGCCTGCGCCCGACGCGCCGGTCGATTGGCCCAAGGTGGATTTTGAGAGGTACGGCGCGGTCGAGCGCCTGCCGCTGACGCGGATCCAGAAGCTGACCGGCGCGAATCTCTCGCGCAACTGGAACGTCATTCCCCATGTAACGAATTTCGACAAAGCGGATGTGACCGACGCCGAAGCCTTTCGTCAGCTCGCCAATGCCGAGGCCGCGAAGGACACGGCGAAGCTCACCATGGTGTCGCTGCTGATCAAGGCCGCGGCCTTGGCGCTGCAGAAATACCCGCGCTTCAATTCGTCGCTCGATGGCGATGAGCTGATCCTCAAGCACTACGTCCACATCGGATTCGCCGTCGACACGCCGAAAGGTCTGGTCGTGCCGGTGATCCGGGACTGCGATAAGAAGGGCCTTCGGCAGATCGCCGCGGGGATGCGCTCGCTCGCCGACCAGGCGCTCGCGGGGCAGCTCGCGTCGGGCGACATGCAGGGCGGCTGTTTCTCGGTGTCGTCTCCGGGAGGCGTCGGCGGTCAGGGATTTACGCCCATCATCAACGCGCCCGAGGTGGCAATCCTCGGAGCCGGTCGTGCCGCCACCGAGGCAGTCTGGAATGGGCGCGAATTCGAACCGCGGCTCGTCCTTCCGATGAGTCTATCGTGGGATCACCGGGTCGTCGACGGCGTGGCCGGGGCCCGCTTCCTGGGCTTCGTCGCGTCGGTGCTCTCCGATCTACAGCGCTTCGCATTGTGAGGACGCAGATGCGGACAGAGGAGATCCGGGTCCCCGACATCGGGGATTTCCGAGACGTCGAAGTCGTCGAGGTCCACGTCAGGGCGGGCGACGTCGTCGCGCGAGAGCAGGCTTTGATCACCGTGGAGTCCGACAAGGCGACGCTGGAGATTCCGTCGCCGATTGCAGGCGTGATCACGAGCATTTCACTGCGCGTTGGAGACAAGGTGTCTCAAGGCTCCATGATTGGCACGGCGTCGGCGTCGGACGAAGCCGGCGCGCAAGGCGAGACGGTCTCGGCAGATCAGGCCGATGCTGGCCAGCGCGCAACAGATCATACGCGCTACGATCTTGTCGTGATCGGAGGCGGGCCGGGCGGCTATTCAGCAGCGTTTCGGGCCGCAGATCTTGGACTGAGGACCGCGATCGTCGAACGCTACGGCACCTTGGGCGGAGTTTGCCTGAATGTCGGATGTATCCCGTCGAAGGCGCTGCTTCATGTTGCGGCCGTCAAGGAGGAAGCCGAGCGGATCGCCGACATGGGCATTCGCTTCGGCGCGCCGCAGATCGATCTGCAGGCGCTGCGCGCCTTCAAGGACGGCACCGTCACGAAGCTGACGGATGGGCTGAGCCAGATGGCGGCGGCGCGCCGCGTCACGGTGATCCGCGGCACCGCGAAATTCGTCTCCGCCACGCGGCTCGAGATTGCCGGCGAGGGGGCAAGCTCGCAGCAGATCGATTTCGGACAATGTATCATCGCGACGGGCTCGCGCGCGGTGCAGTTGGCGGTGCTTCCCAAGGACGAGCGGGTCGTGACCTCGACCGGCGCGCTCGCGCTGCGAAGCATTCCGGGCCGCATGCTGGTGATCGGAGCGGGGATCATCGGGCTGGAGATGGCGACCGTCTACAGCGCGCTCGGCGCCAAGATCGATCTTGTCGAAAGGCTTCCCGCTATCCTGGCGGGCGTGGATGCCGATGCGGTGAAGATCTGGCGTTCGCGCAACGCGCATCGCTTCGAGCATATCGACCTTGAAAGCAGCGTATCAACTGCCGCGGTGACGCCCGACGGCGTGACGGTTGGTATCACGGGCGCGTCAGTTCAGACACGATCCTACGATCTCGTGCTGCAATCTGCAGGCCGCGTTCCTAACAGCGGCGAACTCGGCCTCGAACGGATCGACGTTGCAATCGATACGAACGGCTTCATTCCGGTCGACGAGCAGATGAGAACGACGGCGCGCAACGTCTTCGCCATCGGCGACGTCGTCGGCGGTTCGATGTTGGCCCACAAGGCCGTTCACGAGGGGCACGTCGCCGCGGAAGTAGCTGCCGGGAAGCCGGCGGCCTTTACGGCGAAGATCGTCCCCAATGTCGCCTACACCGATCCTGAGATCGCCTGGGTCGGCAAGTCCGAGCGTGATGTCGCCGAATCCGGGGGGAAGATCCGCTCGGCAAAATTCCCATGGGCTGCGTCCGGCCGGGCCATCGCGTCGGGCGCGTCCTATGGCATGACGAAGCTGTTGTTCGACGTCGAAATTGGTCGCATCGTCGGAGGCGTGATCGTCGGACCGCATGCCGGCGATATGATCGGGGAAATCTGTCTCGCGATCGAAATGGGGGCTGACGCGATCGATATCGGCAAGACCATTCACCCGCATCCGACCCTCGGCGAGACGATCGGCATGGCTGCCGAAGTCTATGAGAGCATTTGCACCGACCTGCCTCCAATCGCCAGAAAACGGTAGATCAGTTGACCCAATCGATGTCCGTTATCGAAGCCCTCGAACAACGTCGCGCCGGTGCCAAACTCGGCGGCGGCGAGAAGCGCATGGACGCGCAGCATGCGCGCGGCCGCCTCACCGCGCGGGAGCGGATCGACCTGCTGCTCGACAAGCATTCGTTCGAGGAGATGGACATGTTCGTCCAGCACCGCTCGACCGAATTCGGGATGGAGAACATCAAAATTCCGGGAGACGGCGTGGTCACCGGCTGGGGCACCGTCAACGGCCGCAAGGTGTTCGTGTTCGCCAAGGATTTTACGGTCTTCGGCGGTTCGCTCTCGGAAACGCACGCGCTGAAGATCACGAAGCTGCAGGACATGGCGATGAAGGCGAGGGCGCCCATCATCGGCCTCTATGACGCGGGCGGCGCCCGCATCCAGGAAGGCGTGGCGGCGCTCGCCGGCTACTCCTACGTGTTCCGCCGCAACGTGCTCGCCTCGGGCGTGATCCCGCAGATCTCCGTCATCATGGGCCCCTGCGCCGGTGGCGACGTTTATTCGCCGGCGATGACCGACTTCATCTTCATGGTGAAGAACACCAGCTACATGTTCGTCACCGGCCCCGATGTGGTGAAGACCGTCACCAACGAGGTCGTCACGGCCGAAGAGCTCGGCGGCGCCTCGGTGCACGCCACGCGTTCCTCGATCGCCGATGGCGCCTTCGAGAACGACGTCGAGACGCTGTTGCAGATGCGGCGCCTGATCGACTTCCTGCCGTCCAACAACACCGACGGCGTTCCGGAATGGCCGAGCTTCGACGACATCGGCCGGGTCGACATGTCCCTGGACACGCTGATCCCCGACAATCCGAACAAACCCTACGACATGAAGGAGCTGATCCTGAAGGTCGTGGACGAGGGCGACTTCTTCGAGATCGCCGACATGTTCGCCAAGAACATCGTCACCGGCTTCGGCCGCATCGCGGGGCGCACCGTGGGCTTCGTCGCCAACCAGCCGATGGTGCTGGCCGGCGTGCTCGACAGCGATGCCTCGCGCAAGGCCGCGCGCTTCGTGCGCTTCTGCGACGCCTTCAACATCCCGATCGTCACCTTCGTCGACGTGCCGGGCTTCCTGCCCGGCACCGCGCAGGAATATGGCGGCCTGATCAAGCACGGCGCCAAGCTGCTGTTTGCCTATTCGCAGTGCACCGTGCCGCTGGTCACCATCATCACCCGCAAGGCCTATGGCGGCGCCTTCGACGTCATGGCCTCCAAGGAGATCGGCGCGGACATGAACTACGCCTGGCCGACCGCTCAAATCGCGGTGATGGGCGCCAAGGGCGCGGTCGAGATCATCTTCCGCAGTGACATCGGCGACCCCGACAAGATCGCCGCGCGCACCAAGGAATATGAGGACCGCTTCCTGTCGCCCTTCATCGCCGCCGAGCGCGGCTACGTCGACGACGTCATCATGCCGCACTCGACGCGGAAGCGGATCGCGCGGGCGCTGGCGATGCTGAAGGACAAGAAGGTGGAAACGCCGGCGAAGAAGCACGACAACATGCCGTTGTGAGAAGAGCAATGTTCAAACGCATCCTGATCGCCAACCGCGGCGAAATCGCCTGCAGGGTCATCAAGACCGCCGGCAAGATGGGAATTCAGACGGTTGCCGTCTATTCCGAAGCCGATCGCGACGCCCTCCATGTCGAGATGGCCGACGAGGCCGTGCTGATCGGCCCGCCCGCAGCGGCCGAGAGCTATCTGGTGATCGAGAAGATCGTCGAGGCCTGCCGCAAGACGGGCGCTGAGGCCGTGCATCCCGGTTACGGCTTCCTGTCCGAGCGCGAGGCGTTTCCGCGCGCGCTGGAAGCCGCCGGCATCGTCTTCATCGGTCCCAACCCCGGCGCGATCGCTGCGATGGGCGACAAGATCGAGTCGAAGAAGGCGGCCGCCAAGGCCAAGGTCTCGACCGTGCCCGGCTATCTCGGCGTCATCGAGGATGACAGGCACGCGGTCAGGATCGCCGACGAGATCGGTTATCCCGTGATGATCAAGGCTTCCGCCGGCGGCGGCGGCAAGGGCATGCGCATCGCGCATTCGACGGCCGAGGTCGCGGAAGGTTTTAACCTCGCCAAGGCCGAGGCCAAGGCCTCGTTCGGCGACGACCGCGTCTTCGTCGAGAAGTTCATCGTCGATCCCCGCCACATCGAGATTCAGGTGCTCGGCGACAAGCATGGCAACGTCATCTATCTCGGCGAGCGCGAATGCTCGATCCAGCGCCGCAACCAGAAGGTCATCGAGGAGGCGCCATCGCCGCTGCTCGACGAGGCCACCCGTCGCCAGATGGGCGAGCAGGCGGTCGCGCTGGCGAAAGCCGTGAATTACGACTCCGCCGGCACCGTCGAGTTCGTCGCAGGACAAGACAAGAGCTTCTATTTCCTGGAGATGAACACGCGCCTCCAGGTCGAGCATCCCGTCACCGAGCTCGTCACCGGCATCGACCTCGTGGAGCAGATGATCCGCGTTGCCGCCGGCGAGAAGCTCGCGCTGGCGCAGAAGGACGTCACGCTCACGGGCTGGGCGGTGGAATCGCGCCTCTATGCCGAGGATCCGTTCCGCAACTTCCTGCCCTCGATCGGGCGTCTGGTAAAATATCGTCCGCCGGCGGAAGCCAGCCAGGACGGCATCACGATCCGCAACGACACCGGCGTGCAGGAGGGCGGCGAGATCTCGATCCATTACGATCCGATGATCGCCAAGCTGGTCACGCATGCGCCCTCGCGCGCGGCTGCGATCGAGGCGCAGGCCACCGCGCTGGATTCGTTCTATGTCGACGGTATCAGGCACAACATCCCGTTCCTGTCGGCGCTGATGCATCATCCGCGCTGGCGCGAGGGCCGGCTCTCCACCGGATTCATCGCCGAGGAATTCCCCAAGGGCTTTGCGGTGCGCGTGCCCGAAGGCGAGATCGCGCGGCGGATCGCCGCGGTCGGAGCGGCCATCGATCACGTGCTCGGGGAGCGCAAGCGGCAGATCTCGGGCCAGATGGGCGGCCGCGTCGTGCAGCGCGAGCGGCGCCGCGCGGTCTGGCTCGACCGCCAGGAGATCCAGCTCGAGGTCGGCCGCGAGGGCGAGGCGATCGCGGTGCGTTTCGTCGATGCCGCCGGCAAGGCCGGCAATGCGCATCTCTTGCAATCGCCATGGAAGCCGGGCGACCCGTTCTGGCAGGGCACCATCGACGGCCACCTCGTCGCGGTGCAGGCGCGCCCGATCGCCAATGGCATTCGTCTTGCGCATCAGGGCGTAGAGGTTCCTGTCTATGTCTGGACCGAAGCGGAAGCGACTTCAGCGCGGCTGATGCCGGTGACGACGGCCTGCGACACCGGCAAGAAGCTGCTCTGCCCGATGCCCGGCCTCGTGGTCTCCATCGCTGTGACCGAGGGGCAGGAAGTCAAGGCCGGCGAGACGCTCGCGGTGGTCGAAGCCATGAAGATGCAGAACGTGCTGCGCGCCGAGCAGGACGGCACCGTCAAAAAGATCCACGCAAGCGCCGGCGCGACGCTGGCGGTGGACGCGCTCATCTTGGAATTTGCGTAAGCAGGCCATGTAGCCCGCGATGCGTGGTTGACAATTAGACCGGTAACCGGTGCGAGATCAAGAATGTCGATGTCATTTCCAGATGAATGGAAGAGGATTGCCGAGAAGGAACTAAAAGGCGATCCCATCGCGCTCGTGCGGAAGGTTCCGGAGGGCATTGAAGTCAAGCCGATCTATACGGCGTCTGATTTAGATGGGATCGAGCATCTGGACACGTTACCTGGCATGTCGCCGTTCGTTCGTGGTCCTAAGGCGACGATGTATACTGGCAGACCGTGGACAATCCGCCAGTATGCGGGATTCGCGACTGCAGAGGCGTCAAACGCATTCTATCGTTCCGCCCTTTCCTCAGGACAGAAGGGCTTGTCGGTTGCATTCGATTTGGCGACCCACCGCGGCTATGATTCTGATCATCCTCGCGTCCTAGGTGATGTCGGGAAGGCGGGCGTTGCCATCGACTCAGTCGAAGACATGAAGATCCTCTTTGACGGCATTCCCCTCGGGGAAACGTCGGTGTCGATGACCATGAACGGAGCGATAATCCCCATTCTCGCAACCTTCATTGTCGCCGGTGAAGAGCAGGGAATTCCGCGCGAAGCTCTCTCGGGAACTGTCCAAAATGACATTCTGAAGGAGTTCATGGTCCGCAATACATACATTTATCCGCCGGAACCATCGATGCGCATTGTTGCTGACATTATAGCGTTCACCGCGCAGAACATGCCGCGCTTCAACTCCATCTCGATTTCAGGCTACCATATGCAAGAAGCGGGGGCGACGCTCGTCCAGGAGTTGGCCTTTACGCTCGCTGATGGACGTGAATACGTCCGGTCTGCTCTTGCCAAGGGCCTTAACATCGATGACTTCGCAGGGCGGCTTTCATTCTTCTTCGCTATCGGAATGAATTTCTTCATGGAAGCGGCGAAGTTGCGCGCTGCTCGACTTATCTGGTCGCGTGTTATGGCGGAATTCAACCCTAAAAAGCAGTCGTCCTTAGTGCTTCGTACGCACTGTCAGACGTCGGGAGTGTCGCTCCAGGAGCATGATCCGTATAACAATATCGTGCGGACCGCTTATGAGGCCTTAGCCGCCGTTCTGGGCGGCACGCAATCGCTGCACACAAATTCGTTCGACGAAGCCATCGCATTGCCCACTGAGTTTTCGGCTCGGATTGCCCGGAACACCCAGCTAATCCTTCAGCATGAGACCGGCGTCGCCGACGTCGTCGATCCCCTCGCGGGATCCTACTATGTCGAGCGCCTGACGGACGATCTCGTCAAGGCTGCCTGGCAACTCATGGAGGAGGTCGAAGAGCGGGGAGGGATGGCGAACGCGATCGCGACAGGGTGGCCTAAGCGATTGATCGAAGAATCGGCGACACGGAAACAGGCCGCGATCGATCGCGGCGATCAGGTCATCGTTGGAGTTAATCGGTTTCGGCTTGAACAAGAGGAGCCAATCGACATTCTGGAGATCGACAATTCGGCTGTGCGCGCCTCGCAAATTCGTCGCCTGACCGATATCAAACGGTCGAGAGATTCTAAGAGCGCCTCCAGTGCGTTGGCTCGACTGACCCAGGTCGCGCAGTCAGGTGAGGGAAATCTGCTGGAAGCCGCGATTGAGGCCGCTAGGTCTCGAGCAACCGTCGGCGAAATGTCTGACGCAATGCGGCAGGCTTTTGGAGATCACCAGGCGATACCCGATGTTGTTTCGAGTGTCTATGGCCCTGCTTATGGAAACGATCCCGAGTTCACCAATCTTGTCTCGCGGCTCGACGAAGTGTCACAAGCGATCGGCGTGAGGCCAAAGATTATGATCGCCAAGCTAGGACAAGATGGTCATGATCGAGGTGCGAAGGTTATTGCGTCGGCATTCGGCGATATGGGGTTCGATGTTGTTGCCGGTCCTTTGTTTCAGACGCCAGCCGAAGCTGCCGCGATGGCCGTTCAGGCAAAAGTACATGTTCTGGGGCTCTCGTCGCTCGCGGCCGGTCACAGGACGCTCGTTCCTCAGGTTGTCAGGGAGTTGAAGCTGGCTGGCGCTGGCGGCATCATTGTTGTTTGCGGGGGCGTCGTCCCACGGCAGGACTACGAGGAATTGCTTCGGAGCGGAGTGGCAGCCGTGTTTGGACCTGGTACCAACGTACTTGAGGCCGCTATGGCAGTTCTCGATCTTATCGAAGGACGGCGAAGAAATCGCTGATCGAGGCCCGGCCGCTTTGAAGTTGCACGGGCTTCGATCAGGATGCGTCCTATTCGTCCAAGCACGAGCGCGCGCCGCGAGCTTACGAACCGCGGCCGGCTCGCGGCCGAGGGTGATGGCCACTTCGGTCAGCGGCACGTCGAAGACGTCGTGGAGAAGGAAAGCGGCCCGCTCCAGAGGGGACAGACGCTCGAGGGCCAACAACAACGTGACCGTGACGTCGTCGGCGACTGTCTCGTCCGGCTCCATGGAATCCACGAGAGGATCCGGCAGCCATGGTCCGACGTAGGTTTCCGGGCGCGCCCGCGCGGAGCGGCGTCGGTGGAGGCACAGCCGTGTGACAATGCGGGTTAGATGCGCGGGAGGCGAATCACGTCCATAGGGAGGCCAGGAGATCGTCATTGCTGTGGTGCCCTGGAGGAACGCCGCGAGATTGTCGACGAAATTCCACTGCTCCACGCCGGGCGGCATGAACTTGTTTTCCGCCAGCATCTGCTTGAACACTTTGAGGCCGACGTCACTGTTCACCATCGCTTTCATGGTATCCGCATTGAGAGACTTGCCGCCTTCCATGCGGAAGCGTTCCTGAAACATGTACTGCGGATAGGGCGCGGTGCGGAAGAATAGGCGCCGTAAACCTTGGGCGCCATCTTGTCGGTGATGAACTGGCCGATCTCGTCGAATTGTTTCCAGTCCTTTGGCGGAGCGAGCTCGTAGCCGAACTTGGCCTTGAACTCATCCTTCATCTTCGGGTCCTCGAAGATGTCCTTGCGGTAGTAGAGCAGCATCACGTCGCCGTCGTCCGGAAAGCCATAAATCTTACCGTCGTACTGCATCTGGTTGTCGCGATAAGCCGCGGCGATGTCCTGCAACTCGTCGCGATAGCCGAACTTGTCGATATATTTGTCGAGAGGCTCGAGCGCCCCGGCGCGCGCGAGATCGGGCATCCAGGATGGGATCACGTTCAGCGCGTCGTAAGCCCCGGCGCCGGATTTGAAATCCTGCATTATCTTTGTGAACATCTGGTCGGTTGGCACTTCGACCACCTTCACCTTGATGCCGGTGAGCTTCTCCCACTTCGGTCCAGAATAGTTGAGTGGGTCGAGCGACTGGAGGCCTGCCTCCCAGACGATGCTGATTGTCGTACCTGCGTACTTCTTCGCAGCTTCGACCGCGGTGTCGGCCGCATCCTTGTCGGCAGCCGGTGCCGAGGCGCCGGCGAGCGCTAGGACTGCGGCCGCGCCGAGAAAGGTTCTGAAGTTCATGCCTTCCTCCTGCTCTCCTAAGCCCCCGGCGGCCGGGAGAGCCGGCTTCGGAGCGCTTTTCACGTCATCCGTTACCGGTCAGTCAGCAGCAGGCAGGAACAAGCCGTGCCGGCACCGACGGGCACCAACAAACAGAGTCATCAGTGTCGACAATTGTACGCGGCTAGTCGCTGGGCTGGGTTTCTGTCGCAGCCTGTCGCGATTTGGCTTCGTGAAGTAGGCTTCCTCCCCAAAACGCTCGAGAGCGTTGATTTTGGGGCTAGTCTGCGTTGAGGCGGCGCTGGCCGACAAATGAGAACTTTGCAAGCATCGATGAGTCGCATTCACTCATCGGCGAACTGTCAGCCACGGCTTCGTTGATTGGTCCTCCCATTCAGAATGCTTGCCCGGACGTACCCGCCGTGGTCGGGACCAAAACCCTGAGCCAGCCGGGTCAGTTGTACGGCCCTATGAAAGCGTTGATGCCGCTTTGGCTCGTTCGCGGTTTCGAACTGCTGGCTGGCACCGTATGATCCTTGAGCAACTGCCGAGCGGACCGCATCTCGGACCTCTCGCAAACTCGTGGCCACGGCACGATGCCATGCCTTCGCAAGATCAAGGGCATGCCGAAAGTCTCGCGGCTCACTTCGTCTGGGCGCAGCAGGTCAACCTGGCCAGCACGGTTCTTCGCCGCAAGTGACCCGCGGTCGGCGACGAAATCCCATTTTCGGACGTTGCTCAGACCGTAGGTTTGGGTCCAGAACGAGAAGGAAGCCCGTATTTTTCAAAGGGGATTGACTGAAACTCTCTCCGCCATGTCACATCGATAGCGGCAACTGAGGTCACGAGGAGGTCCTCTGTCGCCCTTCGACTCGACGGCACACTGGATAGGAGCGCACTGTGGTCATGCCTGCGGACAAAATCGAGAATGCGATCATTGTCGATGACCCCGGCTTGGCAAGCTCATGGTTAAGCCGCCGACCTTAGGTCGCTGGTTGCCGACCCAAACGGCTGTTCTAGACATCAAGGGAGCAATTTTTGCCGAAGCGCGAGGGCCACTGCGTGCGAAAGAGTTAGCGCAGCAAGATTTCGCCTGGCGTTGTCCAGATGAAACTTTACGCCTCGCGGTTTAATACCGAGAAGCGCCGCAATATCCTGCATCGTCTTGCCATCAGAGATCCAAGCGAGACACTGCCGTTCGCGCTGTGTGAGTGAGCTTTCCATCCCGCCCACTATTGATGCGCGTCCGATCCTGGCACTCACATGGGCATGGTAGTTGAGAGCCACCGTTTCCAACATGTCTTGCGAGGTCTCGATGAAACGGTCGAGTCCAAGGCTGCGGTCGTCCACCGCCAAGGTGAACGCCGCGAACTGGTTTTGACTTGAGGGAATGCGAACCGTCAGGCCGGTCCTGATCTTGAAGCTGAGTGCATCGTCAAACAGACGGCGTTCTTTCGTCGACTTTGCGCTTCGCGCCTCACGCCCATCCCACAGGAACATCCGCCTTGTGTTTCGCGGCTCCTGAAGAACGGGATCGATGCTGTCGTATCCTTCCCGAAAGTAGTGGCGGGTCCAACTCTTCGGATAGGACGAGATCAGCTTAGGACCATTCGCGCGGTGGCCAAGATAGGCGAACCAGCGAAAGCCCAATGCATGCGCGGTTCGCTCCGCGACGCGTCTAAAATCATCTTCCGTTTGGGCAGAGTGAAGACAATCGACGAATTCATCACATGCTCGTTTGGCTTCTTTCATCGCACCCCCTTTAGAACTTTTCTGGTACCCAAAAGCGGCAACCGCGCAACATTCGCGCGCTGCGTGTGGCGTGTATTGGCGCCTTGCGGCAGCTTTGCGGCAGGAACAACTCGATATCGCTCTGTCCGAACTACAGCATCAACGCGAACTTACGACGGGGCAGAACAACCTCTGACTGCGGCCGCCCAAAGAAACACTTTCCTCCGTTTCTCGACTTTAAGGAATTCCATTCCCTGCACTGTCAGATCTGTGGGCCACAAACTTACACAGTTTCCAAAGTGCGCGCGATGATGATCACGCCTGCGAATGCGGTTCGCGACCCAACAGAACCATGACGTCCTGTCAGAAGTGACAGCGCAACGCCGTGACCGCGCCTGCTCTGTTGAGCTCGAAGCTGTGATTCGTAAGCGAGAGGTTAAGAATGAAGGTCATTGCGCGCACGCGTATGGCGCTCCTGCACGACTCTGAACTGACAATGGGAATGCACCGTCTGCGAGGGCGCGTGTTTAAGGAGCGGCTTGACTGGGATGTCTCTGTCACAGGCGGACTGGAGATCGATCAGTACGACGCACTCAACCCGACTTATCTTTTGGTGATCGAGCAGCGCGCAGTTGTCGGCTGTGTTCGCTTGCTGCCCACCACTGGGGCCAACATGCTGGCCCACACGTTCTCGTTTTTGCGTTGATACCAAGAACGTTGCGGCGACAGCCGAGAACGGCTTGCGGGAAGCGACCTTCCTGCTCTTTGCCGCAATGATCGAATGGGGCCAGCAGCGCGACCTGCAGGCGATCGCGACCGTCACTGATCTTCGCATGGAGCGCATCCTGCGCCGGGCCGGATGGCAACTCAATCGCCTCGGCGAGCCACGTCAAATCGGAGCCACCACGGCTGTCGCTGGGCTACTACCAGTCACGGATGACGCGCTCGGGGCGATCCGGGCGGCCGGCAAGATTGCTAAGCTGGCAATTGATGCTCCGTCAAGCACGGCGCTCGCGGCATAGCGTCGCGTCTCCAGCTCCCCAAAATATTAAAGAGGCTTTTCAGCAATGGATCCAGCTGCTTTCGTAGCTCTGGTCGAACAGTGCGCCCCGACGCCGGACTTGGTGCGGCCGCTGACGACGATTGTGCGGCAGGCGAGCTCGTTCGAGCCGCTGCTCATCACAATTCGGGCGCGCAAACCCGTTCCGATTCAGGCAAGTAATCGTGAGGAAGCGATTCAGCTCGCGACTGAGGCCATCGCCACCGGCCAGCCGGTCCGCGCCGGTCTTGCTCAACTGGATGCCAAGGAAACCAAGCAGGCCGGGCTGACGACCACCACGACCTTCGACGCCTGCAAGCACATCGCGGGCCTCAGCAGATTGTTTGAGGCCCGATTGCAAGCAGCAAACGTGAACGCCTCGGGCCGCGATCAGGCCATTGCCAGCGTCGTCGCGAGTTTCGCGGCCGAAGCGCCCCAAGCAACTCCCGAGCCCCGAACGCCGCCGGGCGATGCTGACATTTCCACCCGCGAGACCCCGAAAATCAACACGCCAGCTCCCTCCATCAGGGAGCGTCCGAACTGGGATGTCTATCGCTCGGGCCTCGGCACGTCAGCCTTCGTCTATGAGCGATGAGGAATTCTTTTGTTCTGTCTCAATTCAACACCGCGGTCCGGGATGGTCCGGCTGCACTGCAATCGGAGCCCAATCGGCATGACTTCTCTTCTTAAACACTCCGCTGCCCTCTTTTGCATGGGAGCCGTCCTCAGCATCGCCTTGGTTGAACCCGCTTTGGCGCAGACCGCGAACATCGAAGGCGTGCTGCAGAACATCGTCAACATGCTAACCGGTAACGTCGCGCGCCTGCTGGCGACGCTGGCGGTCATCATCGTCGGCATCGCCTGGATGTTCGGCTATCTCGACCTGCGCAAGGCCGCCTACGTCGTGCTCGGTGTCGCCATCACGTTTGGCGCCTCCGAGGTGGTCTCGACCTTGACCGGGGGGCGTTGATGAATGAGGCCGTGCGTCTCACGGAGGACACTTTGTTCCTCGCCTGCACGCGACCTGCCATGGTCGCCGGCGTCACCATGGAAGCCATGGCGCTCAACGTGATGTTTTCCTGCATCCTGTTCCTGGTGGCTGGGAGCATCATCTACGGTCTGGTCGCCATCCCGATCCATGGTCTTTGCCGCATCATCTGCCGGCACGACCCCAACATGTTCCGGATCCTGCTCGCCTGGATCGAAACCCGCGGACGCACGCGCAACGCGTCATTCTGGGGCGGATCGTCCTGCACGCCGCTCAAGCTCATCCGGCGATATCGAATACGAGACCTTGGTTATGCGTAACGCAGCGCTCAAAACCCGGGAGATCGGGCCCGATGTTTACCTACCGTTCGGCCGGCACGTCACCGATACGGTGATCAGTCTCACGACGCGGGCCTTGCTGACGGTGATCCGGCTCGACGGCACCTCGTTCGAGACCGCCGAGACGGCGAATCTGAACGACCTGCACGCCAAGCTGAACCTCACCCTGCGCAATGTTGCGGACCCGCGGCTGGCGCTCTGGACCCATCTGGTGCGACGCCGGACATCAGACTATCCGGACGGTGCGTTCCGATCGACATTTGCCGAGGCGCTCGACGCGCAATATCGCGACCGGCTCCGCAAGGCCGCGCTGTTTCGCAACGATCTCTATCTGACGCTGGTTTGGCATCCCGGTCGCACCCCCGCCGACGCGGCGGCCGCGTTCTTCAAGCGGCTTGGCCGGAGTGCTGCGGCTTCCCTCGAGGTCGACGGCGGCGCCATCAAGCGGCTCAACGATGCCGCCCGCGATATGGTCGCGGCATTGGAGCGCTACGGCGCCCATGCTCTCGGATTGAGTGAGCGTGATGGCATCGTATTCTCAGAGCCAATGGAGCTGCTCCATACCGTCGCCTCCGGCGAGTGGATGCCAATGCCATTGCCGCAAGGGCCAATAGGCCCCGCGCTCTATACAAACCGCGTCATCTTCGGCCGTGAGGCCATCGAAATTCGCAGCGCGGGTGGGTCGCGGTTCGCTGGCATGTTTGGGCTTAAGGAATATCCGGCGTCCACAAGGCCTGGCCTGTTGAACGCGCTGCTTTCCGTACCTTTCGAGGTCATCCTCACGCAGTCCTTGGCGTTTTTGTCGAAAGCCGACGCCAAGACTGTCCTGACGCGCAAGCAGAATCAGCTGGTCTCGGCTCAGGATCCGGCGGCCTCGCAGGTCGATGAGCTCTCTGACGCGCTCGACGATCTCGAATCCAACAGGTTCGTGCTTGGAGATCACCACCTGTCGCTGCTGATCCACGCCGAGACGCCTTCGCAGCTACAGGATCACATGAGCGTGGCGCGGCGCGCATTGGCCGACGCGGGTGCCGTGGTGGCGCGCGAGGATCTCGGCCTTGAAGCGGCTTATTGGGCCCAACTCCCGGGACTGTTCAAGTATCGGGCGCGAACTGGGGCGATCAGCTCGCGCAATTTCGCGGCACTTTCTCCGTTTCACACCTATTCCACCGGAAAGCCGGCCGGCAACCATTGGGGACCGGCGGTAGCGATGCTCAAGACCGCGTCCGGCTCGCCGTTCTATTTCTCCTTCCATCATGGCGACCTCGGCAACACGTTCATCTGCGGCCCCTCCGGGTCCGGCAAGACCGTCGTGCAGAACTTCCTGCTGTCGCAAGCCGAGCGGCTCGGCGCCACTTACGTCTTCTTCGACAAGGATCGCGGCGCCGAGATTTTCGTCCGTGCCGCTGGGGGCACCTATCTGACACTCCACAACGGCGTTGCGACCGGCTGCGCGCCGCTCAAGGCGTTGGAGCTGACGCCAGCCAATCTTTCCTTCCTGGGCGACCTTGTCCGGAAGCTCGTTACGCCAGAAGACCGCCCGCTGACCGTATCCGAGGAGGAGCGGATCGATTCGGGATTGC
The DNA here is from genome assembly GCF_023101665.1 of Bradyrhizobium sp. 195. NCBI lineage: Bacteria > Pseudomonadati > Pseudomonadota > Alphaproteobacteria > Hyphomicrobiales > Nitrobacteraceae > Bradyrhizobium > Bradyrhizobium sp. 195. Next base: position 598,229 of record NZ_CP082162.1, read on the forward strand.
GAGCGCTTGGTCACCTGCGGCAGGCGGAGCGCTCGTTCGGGGCGCTGCGGGCCTTTCTCGGCCAGCAGGACCGCGAAGGCATTGGCGCCCGCTTGGAGCGATGGTGCCGAGGCGCTCCTTTCGGCTGGGTGCTCGATGGCGAGCACGACGCGATCGGCCTCGACGCCCGGTTCATCGGCTTCGACATGACCGATCTGCTGGATCATCCGACCGTTCGCACGCCGCTCATGATGTACCTGTTCCATCGTGTGGAGCGCCTGATCGATGGCCGGCGCCTGATCATCGACATCGACGAATTCTGGAAGGCGCTCGGCGACGAGGCATTTCGTGATCTCGCCAACAACAAGCTGAAAACCATCCGCAAGCAGAACGGCGTCATGGTGTTCGGCACGCAGTCGCCGCGCGACGCGCTGGCCTCCCCGATCGCACACACCATTGTCGAGCAGTGCCCCACGCAAATCTTCCTGCCCAACGCGCGGGGGACGCGCTCGGACTATGTCGACGGCTTCCATCTGACCGACACCGAATTCCGCCTGATCAAGGAGGAGCTGGCGCCCGAAAGCCGACGGTTTCTCATCAAGCAAGGCCACAACTCGGTGGTGGCAGAACTTGATCTCGGCGGCTTCGACGATGCACTCGCCGTGTTGTCCGGACGGACGGAGACGGTTGAACTGCTCGACCGCGTTCGCGCCGAAGTCGGCGACGATCCGGCCCAATGGCTGCCGGCATTTCACGCGGAACGGAGGACAATCCGATGACGGCTCTGCGTATCCCGACGGTTCTCACATCCGTCTCAATCTTGACCCTCCTGATGGCCTCACCTGCAGGGGCGGAGATTGTGTTCGATCCCAGCGTCTATGCGCGGCAATTCGAGCAGCTGACGGAACTGAAGAAGCAGGTCGATACCCTGACGTCTCAGCTCAGGGTGGCTCAGGATCAACTGAACCAGGCCAAGCAACTCTATGACAGTTTCAACAAACGGACCAACGCTAACGAAATTGGCGCGCTCTTGAACACGCCGCAGTTCCGGAAAGTCCTGCCCCAACAGTTCTCCGACATCGAACGTCTCGTCGCGGGGCAGGGTGGCGGCAACTTCGCCGACGCGATGAACCATTATCTTTCGCAGAACCGCGCATATGCTGGCAACAGCGGCAATTCGTATTACCAGAGCGAGCTCGACCGGATTGCGCGGCAGATCGGCGCCAAGCACTCCATGGGCCAGGCAGTCTACGACACCGCCTCGCAGCGTATCGATGCACTCGAAGAACTGAGAACGCGCATCAGCTCCGCGACCGATGTCAAGGAGACGCTCGATCTGTCGGCGCGGCTGCAAGCCGAACAGGTCCTGCTGCAGAACGACGTGCTGCGGATGCAGGGTCTGGCGATGATCCAGCAGGCCCGCACCGACATGGACGGACAACGGAAGCGCGAGAAGCAACGCCAACTGGTCGATGAAATGAAGGCGGCGCTACAATGACGATGAAGGCATCCATTCTGGTCATCGCCGTCACCGCTGCTCTTACGGGCTGTAATGAAGCCGAGACGAGGCAGCAGACGAAGACCGTAGGCTGGTTTTTCGATCATCGGGACGAGCTTCAGGCAACGCTAAAGGCCTGCCGCGATAACCCAGGTGAACGCAGGAACACGCCCGACTGCATCAACGCCAACGAAGCCCGCAAGAAGATCACCGTCCAAGAGATGAAAGACGCTCTGAAGTAGGGACCGCCGCGATGGCCATAAACGTCTTCGACATTTTTCTGAAGGAATTCGAGCAGCCGATCACGACATTCGTGTCGACTTCGGCATCGAATCTTGCCTCCTACATTGATGGTCCCCTCCGCACCGCCGTGATGCTTTATGTCATCCTCTACGGTTTTGCGGTGATGCGGGGCGCAATCTCCGAGCCGATCATGGAGTTTGCCTGGCGGGCGATGCGAATCGTGGTCGTTGTTATGCTCGCGACCAACTCGAGCGCATTCCAGCAATACGTCACGGGCCTGTTCTTCGATTCGTTGCCGAAGGAGATCGGCAATGCCTTGGCGGGAGCCGGACTGAACACCAATTCCGGAGCTCCGTTCGATCAGCTTCTTTCCAAAGGAATCGACGTCGCAAACAAGATCTACGATCAAGCCGGAATAACCGACGTGGCTCCGGCACTAATTGCCGCCATTCTCCTGATCTTTGTGGCGGTGGGCTCCTTCTTGCAGTTTGCCATCCTGCTCTATGCCAAGGTCGGTCTGGGCGTCGTGATCGCACTCGGGCCGCTCTTCATTGCACTTGGATTATTTGAGGCGACGCGGCCGTTTACGGAAGCCTGGCTTCGGCAGGTCGCGAACTTCGTGATCCTCCTGGTCCTGGTGGTCGCTCTGGTCGGATTAATGTTAACGACCGTTACGGGCTTCATCGACAGGTTTGCAGCAAACGCAGGCACGTCCGGCGAGATGGTGGTGGCCGCGGTCGCGATCAGCGCGGTGCTCGGCCTGTCCGGTTACATCTCGCTTCAACTGCCGATCATCGCAGGCGGCCTCGCCGGGGGAGGTGCCTCGCTCGCAAGCCGGCTGGTCACGAGCCCCATGATTGCCAATGCCACGGCCGCGGCCAGCGGCGCTTATGCCGGCGCCCGCTGGTCGGCCAGCCGCGGTCTCGACGCACTAAGAGCGAGCCGGCAAGGCGGCAGTATGCGGCGCACCCGATCGCCGGGAACCACGGCCGCGTAAGCAGTCATCGTCGGAACGAGAATGACAGACAGGGGCATCAGAACGATGTGGCGTCGACTATTCATCATCTGCGTCATCGGATCCCAGCTTGGCGGCTGCGCGATCTGGTCAAAGGGACCGCCGTCATGTGATGGCCAGGCCCGGCGGCCGCTCAATCGTTCGCTTTGGGATTGGGAGACCGGCACGCCGCTGGCCACGCCAGAGCCGCCGATCCCGCCGTCCGCGCCGGCACCAGTCATCCGAAAAGGCCAGACCAGCCCGGCAGTGCCTTCCATGCAACTCGCTGCGTCGGACCAGCGCGCTGACATAACAGCCTCTTACCGCGCTTGCGGCAAGGAGGCGTGAGATGGTCGGGCACGATGAGCTGAAAAGGTATTTCGAGAATGCGCGTCGATGGGAACAGGATCTCCTGCTATCGGCCCATCGCTCGCGGCGAATGGCATGGGTGATTGCCGCGGGCGCCTGTGCGTTGGCCGTCGCGTCGGTGGGCGCGGTCGCAGCACTTGCGCCGCTAAAGACGGTCGAGCCGTTCGTGATCCGGGTCGATAGTGCCACCGGCATTGTGGACACGGTTTCCGCCCTCAATTCGTTGCCGGCGCGCTATGATGAAGCTGTCACCAAGTATTTTCTCGCCCGCTACGTTCGCGCGCGCGAAGGTTACAGCTATCCGGAGGCCGAAACCAACTTCCGCACCATTTTGCTACT